>JAFGCO010000049.1 GCA_016932575.1 bacterium | reverse complement strand
GTAAATCCCCCGATCCTGGGATACGGCGGATTAAAATCCTGCGCGTCAACAAATGCCACAGTGATCATCAGAGAAAACAGAACCAGAAGGATTATATAACCGAATACCGTGGATTTGCCTGTTTTTTGAAATAAACTTAAAATAAATTGCTTCATTTTATCCTCCTTGGGAAAACAAGGAATCATATAATTGAATAAACTTGCTGACTTGGTTATCTACTGAAAAACAGGTTTCTATTCTTTTCCTGCCTGCTTTTCCCATTTTATTCATTCGGTGACGATCGTTCAACAGAGAAATAACAGCTCCAATAAGTGCCTGTGACTGCCGGGGCGGAATCAGCAAACCCGTTTCCTGATGAACAATCGCTTCCGGCGTACCATCCACAGATGTTGCTACAACTGGAAGCCCGCATGCCATGGCCTCCAGGACCGCATTCGGCAAACCTTCATATAGAGACGGAAGTATGAAAAGATCAAGATTCAGAAGCAACCGGGGGATATCCTTGCGAAAACCCAAAAAATGAATGGATTTCCGGACACCCAGCGACTCTGCCTGTCTTGACAATTCATCGCGTAATGGTCCGTCTCCAATAAATATAAAATGTGCGTCAGGATGGGCATGAAGGATTCCGGGTATTGCCTCAATGAGATAGCGATGACCTTTTTGTTCTGTTAAACGGGCCACAGTGCCAATTAAAACATCTCTTTTAGACAATTTTAATTCTCGGTACAAATAGCTGCTGTCCTTCCCAGGGTAAAACCGCTTTATATCTACGCCATAATGAATTGTACAGGTCTTGTGAGCGGAGACATGACGCTCTGTCATCACCTGTCTTTGTATAGCATGACTTACGGCTACGGAAACCGTAAACCACTTGGAAGCCAGCCTATAAGCGAGTAAATGTTTCAGTTGATACGGTTGCGTAACAGCCTCCCAGGATATCACATGATTCACCCCAGCCAACATCGATGCATATGTCCCGATAACATCTGCATAAAACAAGGTGGTTTGAACAATATCCGTTTTCTCTTCACGTATAAGCCTGACTAATTTTAATACCTGAGATATATCGTAGGGATACGATTTAAGAAACACTTCTGTCCGTACACCAAGAGACTCAAACCGACTCCGAAGCGGTCCGTCGATCCCGACACTGCAAACTGTACAGTGAAAATGTCCACTATATTTCTCTTTAATTTCTTTGACAAGTTCGAGTAATTTTAACTCACCACCGCCAATGGAAAATCCATTGACGACAAACAGAACGCGTATCCTCCTCAATCCCTTGACTTCCTCTCATTTGAATGCGCCGGTTTACAGACCCGGCTGAATATTAAGTCCCGTAGGCGCTTCGGGCGCAATCAGATCTTGTTCATAGGTCGATTCCGTATATGTCCAATTATTAAAATTATATACAATTTGTCTGCCGTGTCTGCGCACGGTCATAACATCATCCTGCCACCGGACAATATAACGTTTTAAATGATCCACACACTGCAGACGCTTAAATGTAAAATCAAAGACCGGTACAAAATCTCCGACACCTCCCTTTCTGACAATGGGCTGCTTGTCAGAAAAGCCTTCAAGAAGATCCGCACCCACCCAATCACCACGGGTATTAATAAATTTTCCTCCGTCAAGATCGCAATTATTCAAGACTGCAGTTTGAAAATCCTGAAGGCTGGGATAATCCAGGCCCTCAACAGCCACTTCCAGGCAGGCCGTCTTTTTATCAGGCCGGAATCGAATAGCTACCATAGTCCGGCCTTCTTTGAAAAACCGATAAGATCCGATCTGTTCATCAACATCAAACTCATTTTTATGAAGTGCATAATGAAGATAAAACCCGTTGAGTATAAACATTGAGTTTTTATATTGATATCCCCTTCTGCCCATCTCTATAAACTGCTGATAGTAGGTCGGGTTGCTAATATCTTCGCCTTCTTCCAAATTATTAATCCAAAGCCGGAACGGTACTCCCCATCTTCTTGTGGTATTTTTATTGTCCTCACTGTTTATACATAGTTGCCAGTCTCCATTGCATTCGCCACCCATGCTGTAAAATTTGGTCACGTAATTCCATTTGCCTGTATTTGGCGTGGACATAATACTTAAATTGCCCTCCATGTTGATATGATAATAATTCTCAGGTTCATCATTTAAATCACCAATATCCCAAATAACATCCGGCAGCCTATAATCAGAAACAAAAATATCCAATGAAGGCTCTCTGGAGGGCAGAATAACATCCCAGAATGCAAATGTATAATCCACGGATTTGTCTCGTGTGATATAATCGGCATATGTACGCCCGAATGCCCCTGTCCATTGATTTCCTGAAAAATCAAGAATGGTTTCAAGCATAAAGAAATCAACCATCATTTTTGCACGGCGCTTCATTTCTGCATCTTCAGAAAAATGATATAATGATAAAAATGAATGAACAAGTGCATGGGTATAATTGGGGGAATCAAACTCGACATGGCCTCTGTCTACACTCTCCTCCATAGCATGGAAAAGCCAATCTCGGGCCAATTGATAGGCGTTGTATTTCTGCCCAAGATAATAAAAACGTCCTCCATATTCAAATTCAGCTGCATTGTCTGAATAAACCACCTCATAGTATCGATGGTTTTCAAGAAATAAATAGCGTCCGGTCATGTCATGTGTACATTGATTCGGTTGCTGGGGTGCAAAGTAGGGTGATTGTACATAATTTTTATACAACTCTTCAATAAACTGGTAGTCTGCACTGGAAATCACATCCCCATACTGTTTGTATATCCAATAAAGGGCAACATGGGCAGTCCAAAATGACCATTTCCAGGCATATACATAGGGAGGATACCCCTCATCTTTCCAGGACGTTCCCCAGCACCGGATGATATTATGAATCACCTGATTAACAGGACGTTCCACACCATCAACATCAAAAACCTTATAAGTACTGCCATCAATCTGACCGTTTTTAATGTTCTCTAACCATGCCCACATCTTTTCACAAAGATAGGACACGCCCTCACCATTGGTTGCCAAATACTGCTGTTTACGCTGGTTGAAAATGGTGTTCTGACTCCAAATTGAAGAAGCCAGACAGAGAATCAGTAAAATATTTATCCATCGACTCATAAAATTGAACCTCCTATAAGGGTTATGACAAGGCGGTTTGTTTTTTTGATATTTGGTTTTCATACAAATCCATTATTTTCTGATAATGGATTTCGGGATCAAAAAGGGCGACCGCCTTATTACGGGCAGCCTTACCGTATTTCTGAATTTTCCCCGGATCCGATAGTAATGATTGAATCGATGCCCCGAGTGCTTGTACATCCCCGGCTGTAAAAAGAAGCCCGGTGACTTCATGTTCAATCAATTCAGGGATACCGCCAATCTTTGCTCCAATCACCGGCTTGCCCATAGCAAAAGACTCGTAGATGACCAGAGGCGAATTTTCATACCATTCAGATGGAACAACCACAAATTGAGATCGTGCCACGGTTTCTTTTAATTTTCGGCCTTCCAGAGCACCAGTAAATACGACACGATCCTGTAGATGATGATTGACAAAAACCTCTAAACTGTGTCGCATGGAGCCTTCTCCGATGATTTTCAGGCGGCCAATTGAAATTCTCTGCATGGCCTTTAATAAAGTCATCAATCCTTTTTCTTCTGAAAGCCGGCCGTAAAACACAAAATAAGATTCAGTAGACAGACCATAGGGAAATTGATCGATTTGGATCGTATAAAACAAATGATGAATCTTTGAGGCACAAAAGCCGCCGCGTTCCAGCATGCTTCCCATAAAATGACTCGGTGGAATCAGCAAATCAACATACTTTTCATACAGCCTGAGCCAGCGGTGCAAATACATTTCCACCACTAAAATCAGGGTCGCGAAAAACGATCCGCGATGGCACTTTTCAATTAATGCGTTATAATAGGCGCCGTTTATACATTTTTCACATATCTCGCCTCTCTGCATGTGGTACAATCGATATGTCGGACAAACATGTTTGTAGGTATGAACTGTCTGAACCACCGGAATGCCTGCCTTGTTAAGAACCGGCAGGATTGATGGGGAAATTTGATGATCAATCATATGAAGATGCGCAATATCGGGGTGTGTATCCTGAATTAGTCTTTTTAACCGTTTCTGGGATTGACGGGAATACAGGATGCGGAATACTGACCGGAGACCCGTAATAACTTTATCCTTTAGGGAAACCGGATTGAAATCAATATTTTCTACAAAAAAGTTCGCATAAGCGCTTTGTTTATTTCCCGGGTGCTTCATCGAAAATGGAATCACCGTATGGCCCTTGGATTCAAGGATCTCTTTCAATTCAAAGAAATAGCGCTCGGCCCCTCCTTTGATAAAAAAAAATTTGTTGATCATCAGAATCTTCAATTAAGGCTCCCTTTAATATTGATTCCCAATATCGTTGGAAAACTCAATTATTTGATCGCTTCCACAAAAAGTGATTCTTCAGGCAAACGGTCCAGAATATGTATATCCGGAACACTCCCTTTTCTGTAGGAACATTGCTGGACCTTTTGAAATCCTGCTTCTTTCATTCTATCCCGGAGCAGTTCAAAATCATATAAATATCGATGATAGGTAAATTCATCGGCCGGCGACTGCTCAAAAAAATAATTCAGGGCTTTCTGTTTTTTCCCTTCTGTATATAATCCAAACGCATAACTGAGATCAGGTACCACAATCCTGAAAACACCTCCGGGTCTCATGACACGGCAGGCCTCTTTAAGAAAAAATATCGCTTCTGATAAAAACAGATGTTCGAGAAAATGGGATGAATATAAATAATCAACCGTTTCGGTTTTCAGCGGAATACCGTATTTAAGGTTATGATGAATATATCGGTTTTCTTTCAGAGTATTGACGAATTCATCCATGGTAAATCTTTGGCTCGAGACCTGGACATGCCTGTAAATCATTTTTAATACAAACCTGGGCCATTTTGTGAATAATGTGCGCATATGCCCGTCAATATTTATCCAGCCTTCAGCCACAGTTAAACCGCTTCCTAAATTCACTTTCACAATTTCCTGATCGGGATGAACAATCTGTTTTCGCTTCATCCACGTGAAGATTGAGTTCAGACGATCATTGAATTGTCGTAACATAGAAATCCCTTTAATCCTGACTCACCAAAAATCGATGTATGGCCAGATAATCCAGATGTCCCAGTTTATAAGCCCGGATTGCATCATCCGGACTGCAAACAATCGGTTCTTCGTGCATATTGAAACTGGTGTTAATGACTGTCGAAAGGCCAGTTCGTTTTCGGTAGGCTTGAAGAATTTTATAAAAGCTCTCGTTACTCTCCGCAGAGACCAGCTGTGGTCTTGCTGTGGCGTCGACATGTACTGTGGCCGGACAATCTTTTTGCATTTTTTTTGTGCAGTTAAAAGTAATGGTCATAAATTCTGCGGGGAACCGGTTCGGTTCAACATTGAGAAATAACTGATCACTATCTTCTGTTAATGTGGCAGGTGCAAAAGGCATAAACTCGGTTCGTTTGAGTTTCTTATTCAGCCAATCATTCACTGTGGAATCTCCAGGCTGATAAAGAATCGATCGGTTTCCAAGTGCCCTGGGCCCATATTCCATCCGTCCGTTGAATCGGGCCACTACATGGCCATCCGCAAGGAGCTGTCCAATCCGGTCTTCAATATTTTCGACATATTCAATGCGCAATGCTGAAGCCTTCAAGCTTTTCTCGATTTCCCGTTCCGAATAATCCGGCCCAAGATAAACATCAGAGATACGTCTCTGAGAAATCAGGGAGCGTTCTTCGGGGCAGTGATCATAATAAGACTTCAGTGCGGCACCGGCACACAATCCGCCATCACCCATGGATGGAAAAATATAGACAGACCGCACACCGGGTATTTCGGCTACACGCTGATTAATTTTCACATTGGCGAAAACACCGCCGGCCAGACAGACATCCGTTTCCTCACCGAAATTATGATTTTTTAAGTGATGGCTGATATAAGTATGAACACATGCCTCGCTTACATCCTGCACACCGGCGGCAATATCTTCCGGTGTAAAAGAGTCAAAAATGCCGTGTGACGCATCAACCAGCTTTGGATAATTTGATCGATGCGGATACGCATGGTGAAGTACCTTTTTGGCCAACTCGTATTGAAATTCGACCCCTTCCATTCGAAAGCAGGAAGCAAACACCTCTCGAGTCCGTTCCGGATCACCATAAGCTGCCAGTCCTGTTATCTTTCCTTCATGACGATTGGGTTTAAAACCCAGCATCCAGGTGATGAAATTATAAAAAAGCCCAACACTTTGAAAACTGGATATCGCATCAATTCGCTGTAATTCGCCGCGCTTTCCCAAAGAAACAGTGCCGCACAAACCATCGCCCTGACCATCCAAAGTAACAATAAATGCATTTTCTTTGCCGCTGGTATAATATGCTGAGGCTGTGTGTGCAGTATGGTGATCAATAAAATCGACCGGCAGATGACCCAGGTCAAAATAACGAAGCAATCTTTTCAGTTTCTGAATACGATACCAGTTGATCCAATATGGCGAAAATAGAAAATAACGGTCCCATCGAATGGATTTGCTAAAGAACGAATGAAGTATCCACCGCGGCACACGCTGCTTCACGAACAGGTCCCGCAGCACTTCTCGCAGTAATTTGGCTGGAGGCGCAATCGCAACGGCAATCCGGTCAATATTTCGGGAATCCGAACTCGTCATCTCCAGAACTTTTTGCAAGCTGAGGAGTGGCGGTCCGTCTTCTGTGGTGCCGTTATGAAACTTAATGCGCGACAGCCTTTCTTCTTCAATGGCTGCAATAATAGTACCATTTTCAACTATGGCGCAGCCGCAATTATGATCATCATAAAGACCTAAAATTCTCAAAATAACTCCTTGTAAAAATAGCAAAATTGTTATTATAAATTGTCCGACTGCGTTAGCTTAAAACTTATATCATAAAGCATAATACGGACAGATCAGACATTCCTCATGCTCTTTAAAATACGCTTGGACGTTTTATTCATATTTGAATGATTCATTTTCCGCCGGGCATTCTGAACCAAATGCAACATAGCAATCAGCAATCCGCAAAACAATCCGATCTGATATAATATCTGGTACTCATGGATATCAGGACTATAAGTAAAAATAATGATAATGGCAAGAATACCTCCAAAAATACCCAATGCGAGATTGACAATGAAATCATTAATTGCTCGCGATTTTAAGATACGATAACAGGTTGCCAGGATAGCAGCAAACCAAACCATTATTAAAATACCGCCGATAATTCCCGTCTCAGCACTGATATACAAGTAAACATTATGAACCATTTTAATATAGTTATTGACCTGCGGATGATTTCTCTCTCTTTCTGTCATATAATTCCAGGAGTTCAACTCATAGTTTCCCAATCCGACACCTTTGATCGGATTGGCCTGAATCATGCGCCGGGCGATTCGAAACTGAGGGAACCTTACTTGGGCGGAAGCCTGCCTGGAGCTGCCAAACTGCGAGAGAACGGCATTGTGATACCGGAAAACGAAAAATAACGCAAAAATAATCAAAACAGGAATAGTCCAGCGAATCCTGGACCGAAACCGGCTCTTAAGTGCGCTCCATAGCACAATGATAGTAATCGCGATAGATAAGCCTATCCAGGGGCCCCTTCCGTAGGTCGTAAATATCGCCAAAATCCCTGAAATAAAAACAGCCCCGAAAAAAAATGTGACCATTCTTTTTCTGGGGCGATAATAAACAAACATTCGAAACGCAATCGGCAGCATTAACGCCAAATAATTGGCATAAAAACTGGGCACATAAAATGTCCCCATGGAACGCCACAGAATACGTCTCGCAGATCGTTCGCCAAGATAGTAGAGGCCCACGGCGCCAAATCGCCACTGATAAATACCGATCAGCGATTCTACCAGCAAAGCGATGAACATCCCGAAAAGCGCTGTCCGCAGTTCCTGCATATTCCGAATATTATTGGCGATACCAACGATCAAAAGATACATACGAAAGTAGGTACTCAGTTCATTGATGGCCCATCCGGGATTGATTGCACCAACTGATGAAATGATGCACCATCCCATAAACAACAACAAAGGCAGCCCAATTGGCTTTACCAAAAAATCTGTCTTCTTTCCGGAAAAAATAGCCATCATAAACAAAATAAAAATAGGAATGTCGCCCAGCATAATTCCGTTATAATGATAAAAAATCCAACCGGAAGAAAAAACATAGAGACTGGAGGCCAATCCAATAAAATAGAGTTTGGGTTTCTTGACAAACAAGGGAATCAGCCCGAAAAATAACACGATCATCAGGATAAACACAAGTTTTGCCATTGTCATGATACGTCCTTTCTGTGAAGAACCGTATTCTTGGCTTCAAGATCATGTTTATATTGTTTCTGCAGCAGAAAAATTGCCATCGCACTGGCAAATAAAATCATAAACGGATAAAGCGGAATTCGATATCTCGGAGTCACAACTGTCATGGCACAGGCCACTCCGCTATAAACCATAACCAGATAGTACGGAAATAACGTTCGCCACTGTTTACGATAAATAACCACTCCGAAAATACAACTCAGTAATACCGGATAATAACTGATCATCAATACGACGAAAATAATCGGATTCATTTGCCGTTTCTGTCCCTGCGGAACATCCTCGTAAACCTGAATAAAAAAACGAATATATCTTTTTAAAACCGAAACAAGAAACTGCAATGGCGCTTCACCAATTGAGTGAAGAGACTCCCTAATCAGAGTCCGGTCTTGATCAACAGGCCTTTCCAAACCGGCAGTTTCTTTTGCAAGCCCCTTCTGACTTAACTCATATTGATAACGTCCATCAAAAGACCGATTGCTGCCATGCCACAGCCCTCCACCGATCCCGGATGCAACCGGCACAATCTGATCAAACACCACATAATTACGCACAGTCCAGGGAACAAGCACTAAATAACATGACAGACTGAAAATCATCAATGGTCTTCGTAACCGATTAAGAGAGGGAAATATCCATACAAATGCAAGGATAAAAATCGGAAAAAGAATCAGAACATGCCGGGTAAGAATGGACATTCCCATGAGAATGCCCGCCATAATCCAGTATTTTTTAAGATTCGGATTTCTGATCGCATAGGATAATGTGATAAAAACAAGGCAACTGATAAAAAGATAGAGCGTTTCTGTATATAATGTTCCGGCCATTACGATGATTTCCGGATTGATCGCCATTCCCAACGCAGCAACCAATCCTGTTTTACGGCTGAATACAATTTTTCCGATCCAATAGACACATGCACAAGTCAGCATACTTAATAAAATCTGAATCAGTTTAACCGGCAGCTGGCTGGTCCCAAACAGTTTCATGATTCCGGCCATAAAGAAGGGATAAAAAGGGGGGGCAAGTGCTGTTGGAAGCACCCACTCGGTAAATCCCCGTCCGTGATTAATATTCAAAGCGACCCGCTGATATCGATTTGAATCCATCACATCGCCTTCATCCCAATGAAAAAAAAGTGTAATAAACACAAACCGAAGAATCAGACTCAGCAATAAAATGACCATTAGCCAGCTGCGGCTTTTCAGCAATACGGATAAATATAGTACATATTTTTTAATTTTATTTTTCATATTTTCATTTTTTCATAGTTTCATATCACCAATCACTGCATTGAACGGATTCAGGGAAAAAAACCGTGAGATTATCTCATCCTGTCCGACGGAGGAAAAAGTCAAATATCAAGACTCCATAAGAAAAATCCAATTTATTATCAGAATTTCAATTTCATTCTTCACATTTAAAATCTTTAGATTTCCCGATGATTTCTATTTTCTGCTTGAGCAGTGCTATTTCTTGCGCAAGCGTATGATTCTGTTTGGTTAATCTGGAAATAACCACCGAAAAATGAAGAGCGATCATAATTCCGCACAAGATGGCAAATAAAAAAAGCGCAGACGGTGGATAATAAATACCGGCCAAAGAAGAAATCAAATCCAGCAAGCCCTTCCACAGTGATATTAAAAGTAAAATGGCTGCGGATAATATCCATAATAATGAATATTGTTCTAAAAGCCGGTTTTTCCGAATCAATTGAAAAATGACTCCCAGGAGCAAAACAACCAGACTGATAGACACAATTTGAACTCGATCCATGCAACCTCCCCTGTTAATGTAGACGTTCCTTAAATATATCCACAAAAATTGCCAGCAACACTTTCACCATATAATAAATTGACCTCACTGCGGATATACTGGACTGGCCATGGATTCGTTCCCGCATTTGAACCGGGACCTCCTCAAGATGAAAGCCATTAACTCCCAGCAGAATAACTGACTCCGGTTCGGGATAATCCTGAGGATAATTACCGGACAAAAATATAATAGCTCTGCGGTTATAGGCACGAAATCCGGACGTATTATCCGTAATCCGTTTTCTTAACACCAAAGAATTCAAATTAGTAAATACAGTCACTCCAAGCCGGCGGACCCAGGATGTTGTGTAACCTTTTTTCTCAATGAACCGGGATCCAATGACAACATCCGCTTGACATGTTTCCATGGTATTTATTAACAAAGGAATTTCTGAAGCCATATGCTGGCCATCACCATCCACCTGGACGGCAATATCATATCCGTTTTCTGCTGCATATTTAAATCCTGTTTGCACTGCACCGCCAATTCCCAGATTAAATGACAATGAAATGACCGTGGACGTTGTGTTACGTGCTCTGGCTTCCGTCTGATCTGTTGAACAGTCGTTTACCACTAAAACATCCATGGCAGGAATCACGCGTTGAATATCCTCAACAACTTCAACGATTGAGCCTGCCTCATTATAGGCGGGTACAATTGCCAGCATTTTCTGTGAACCGATCATTGACTGTCCTTCACACGATAGATCACGGTACGAATACCCTGAGCATTGATCTTGTCATAGATCCGCTCTAATCCAGGCGGAACCGAACCACTGATCAGCGGTTTCAAATTTTCAAACCAGGGGAGGTATCTGCTTGTAAATACCAGATACTCACAATTCCGGTGACGGGCATAGGCCAAATTCTTCTCAATAGAATCATATGAAAAAGAGGCGCCTTGCGTCATGTCGTATTGACCGGCATAGAAATCAATCGCCTTGTTTAATGTCATCAGACGGGGAGGATGATCCGTGCGTGATTTCAGCCATGTGGCAGCCTGTTTTAACTCCAGAGGCTGGGCCCACATCTCTGGTCCAGGATGTCTCTGATTGAATATGGGGCTGATTTCAAGTAAAAAGACACCTCCCAGAAAAAGGATAAAAATACAAGCTGCTGATCCTCGTTTTGAAAACCGCCGTTGGTTTATCGATAACTGCATCAGCCAATGATAAAACACAAGACTTCCGTGACCGATCCATATAAAAAATACAGGAACAAGCGGCATTAAATAGCGCGTGTTGACACGAAACAGCGGAACCATTCCAAACCAGTAAAATCCGACAAACAATAATAAATAAACAACCAAAAATTTTTGAAATCGAACCTGAGAATTAAAAAATCCCAGAACAAGAAAAATCAGCAGCACAAGTCCAAACAACTGGGGAAGGGTTGTTTTCATTAATTGATAGAGATTTTTTGTGATCTTTATGATATGTTTTCTCAATGAAATCTGGACAATGCGCTCTTTGCTCTCGTCAAGTGATTTCAGTTCATGAAAATTCCCGAAATGAAGCCCCATGTCATAGGGGAGATAACGGTTATCCGATGTCACATGAAAAAGCGGATCCTTAACTGGGGCATCGTTGAAAGTCACCGAAGCTTCCATCTGCTGATTAAGCATGCCTTTGGTACTGATTGTCCATATACCCGTCGATTGTTTTAGATAAACAAGATAGGGTGATGCCATGCACAAAAATCCGGCAGCTGTCACCAGCACCACGATTCCGGTTTTTTTCCATGAGGTCCGTTTTCGTAAGAACATCCGCCGAATCAGCGAAAAAATCCCGAAGACAATTAAAAATCCGACGCCTTCAGGCTTGGAGAGATAAGCAAATCCCCAACAAATTCCGGCCAGGAGTCCGTAACCCCACCGATGCCTGGTAAGTGCATGCCATCCGAAAAGCATTCCGGATAATCCGGCGAAAGAATAAATTGCTTCCGGCATCGCCGCCGTATTGTCAAAAGCCAGCGGCGGATACACTGCCAGCATCAAAGCCGTTATACGGGCGGAAGCGGAACCAAACAGGCGGCGGCTCCAAAGGTACATCAAGGGAATCATCCCGGTTCCGACAAGAATGTTGACCAAACGACCTGCCGTTTCCGGATTCCGGCATACAATGGAAAAACACCATACTGCAAAGGGATAAAATGGAGACCAGTATGGGTGCAGAACATCCAAAATATTGGTCCCGAGTGCATGCCCGGCCAGACGCAGATAATTGGCTTCATCAAAACCAATCATAAACCGGACGGTTTTCCAGAGTAATAAACGGAAAATCAATCCGCCCCCAACCGCTATTAACAGAACCGGATCCAACCGTTTTATTTTATGAATAACCATCACCTTGATCTTTCAATCTTTTCTAATATTTTCAAATATCATTTCTTATTCTCGGCGGGATTTACCTCCCTGACCAATAAAAATCTCGGCTGGTCGAATTCCGCCCATCAAAAATATCACTGTTCCATATATGGCTGTGGCCAATCCGATACGGATCAATAACGGGCCCTTCCATATCCATAAAAAAAGCGCCATACCTCCTGTGGAAACAATGCCAAAGAGCAATGCACGAAGTTTCGGACCGCGAAGACGCCGAAAAACCCAAATGCTACACATCGCAAAAATCAAACCGCGGGAGGCCAGCGTCGCAATGCCGGCTCCCATATATTGAAAATGAGGAATCAGAATGAAATTAGCAATAACGTTCAGACAGAGTGCCCCGCCTTGCAGCCACAACAATCGCTTCTGCTGATCCCAGGCCATAAGAAATGCTGCAAAGAAAATACTGAAAAAATCCACTCCTGCCGCAAAGATCAGAAGTCGCAGCACAGAACCCGATGGGCCAAAATCGGAGCCAAAAAACAGGCAAATTTCATCAGACAAGAGCAAAACACCCACAATCAACGGCAGCACAATAAGCATGAGATATTTCATGCCAAGCTGATAAATCCGCTGGACTTCCTCAGGATCCTTGTGGGCAACTTTTGAAATTCTTGGGAAGGTTGCATTCATTAAAATCACAGGAATAAGACCGACCACCATGATCAATCTATAAGCCAGCGTATACCATCCGACAGTGGCATTATCAGTCATCTGTTCGAGCATCAACACGTCAACTCGCTCATGAATGTTGGTAATGATCCAAAACAGGCCAAAGACAATGGCCGTACCCAGGATCTGTTTCATCAGTCTCCATCGAACAGGTGCCCATTGATGTAAAAATTTCAAGCGTACGAGCGACAGATTGATGATGAAACTCACGATACTTGCCCCGGCAAAGGCCAGGCAAAGCCCCACCACACTGCCTCCTCTAAGTACAAACCATATCCCAAACACGGCGACCAGCATTTTTTCGAAAAGTCTCACAACCATTTCATATTCCATTCGTTCGAAACCGCGATAAATCGCACTGCAAAGATTGTTAAACGAACTGACGAGGCCAAAAACACCGAACGCCAACACGGCCCACATCTTATCCGGTTCAGAACGAGAAATATAAAGATACACACCCAGAAAAGGCAGGGATAGAATAAGAAGCATTAATTTAAGCACAAAACCATTTGAAAAAAGACTTGCTGCCTGATCTCGTGTTTTTGCCACTTCCCTGGTGATATATATCACCAGACCAAGATCATTCAACAGCAGCACGAAATAGGACATGACTGAGGCAAACATGTATATACCAAAGCCGGCATCACCGAGACGTTCTGCCACGACTTTTATCAGAATAAATGCCAGAATCCACTGGCCGGCCTGAGTCAAAGCCAGAAAATACGTATTTTTTTTCACAGTTCCGGAATACAAATGATGCCAATCCCTTCATCGAGCAGATATCTGTTACTTAAGGAATATTGCACTCATATGAAATCCACCCTCATTAAAAATCGGCAGGCGGTTCTCTTTAGCTTCTGGGCTCTCCTCCAAAAATCTCTTCAATGTCCTTGCGACTCAATTCACCGATCCAAAAGAGAATGCCTAAATATAATCCCATGGCCGCAATCATTGCCGGAATTGCCCACCCTCCATGGATGCCGGACACACCGGCCAAAACGCCAACACCTGCGGCGACACCGGTGATCCGTAAAAAAGAAACAACCGGCATGACCACGCGGAATTTTTTAAGCACAAATATATATGAAACAACAGATCCAAGCAAACACGACAGGCTGGTACTCAAAGCCCCTCCACTCACTCCGTATGCAGGCACAAGAACCGCATTCAATACCACATCCAGGATCACCGTGGCCCCAACCAAAATAAATGAAAGCCATGGACGATGATCAGCATTGAGAAGCGTGGCGTTGAGGAAAAAAAAGGCCAGGGCAATCATCCCCCAGACCAATACAGCAGTGACTGGAGCTGCCGGAGCATATTCCGGTTTAAACAGAGAAGAGATAATATCATACCGAAAAATCACCATTAAAACACCAACCGGAGCCAGCAAAAGCCACAAAAACTGGTTTGCCTGCTGAAACAAATGTCTGGCTTTTGAAAAATCACCATTGGATAAAGCAGTTGCCAATGTAGGCAGCATCGTCGCCGAAACACCGATACAAAGAAAATAGGGGGCCCTGGCCAGCATACCGGCAAGCCCATAATAACCGCTGGCCTCGGAATGAAGATACACTTTAACGAACCAGAGATCGATGGAAAACAGCAGATACAGCAACCATAAAAATCCCAGCGAGGCAATGGTAAACCGAATCAGTGGCATTGACGGATACCCCGGTTTCAGATGTCTGTTTCCCAATAATATGCCCCCCCAAATGACACCTAAAATAGACGCTGCAATATTGGCCAATAACACCGAAGTCAGTGAGCCGAAAATCAATACCAGTGATACGCCCACTATCAATTTTCCAACCGCGTAAAGAACAATCAACAGGGCCTGTTTCCCAAACTGTTTCTCTCCATTCTGATATGCCTGAAGCAGATGATAAAATCCCAAAAACAATACATCAAAAAAAGCCACTCGAAAAAAATATGTGTAACTGGGGCTTTTAAACAGCGCGGCAATCCAGGGTGCGGTAATAAAAGAGACCGCAAACAAACACACGGCAACCCATAATTGCAGTATAAGTGCCGTGCGTAAAATAGCACCGGCCTGCTTCTCATGGCTTCCGATAAACTTTTGGATCGTATATGGCAGTCCGTTGATTACAACAATTTCCATCCAGACCAGAACGGATGTTACCACTTGATAATCTCCATACGTTCCCTGGCTGAATCGGTGCGTTAGCCAAAAATTATATAAATATCCTGTGAGAAGTGTAATGGCCCAGGCGGCCATCAGATAGAGGCTGCCTTTTTTAAAATGCATGTTCGGTCTCTGATAAATAATCCCAGGAATAGATAACAACCGTATGATTTTTTGTCCATCGAGGGGAATGAAAGTGAGTCTCTAAATAATTGCGGATATCAGGCGGGACAATATCCGGCCGGTTATAATGATACACAGTAAACAAAATCCATCCCCGGACACGGGTATTGACCAGATCGGTCAGCAGATCTAATGAATCAATCAAAGGGCGCCCGGCATAAACATCAATAAAGCGACCTTGTTTATCAACAATCATCCGTTCGGATGAAAGCGCAAGATTGTTGCCGTTTAAGGCCCAGTCTGTCCCGATATCATAATAGAGCAATGCCTCGGGGAGGCTGCAAATCACAAGATCATTCGGCTTCATCTGCTGATGGAGTATATGAGCCGCCTCCTTCCATTCATTGAAATAGACAGCACCATTGGACTTGCCATCCTCTTGCCAGGGAATATTTTTTGCAATACGCAGCCATGGAGAGATGATAAATGCCGCTCCTATTAAAATAGCGATAATCCGCTGAATCGATTTCTTCGAAATATGAAACCTTCGAAAAAATGTAACAGATTTAACTTCCATCAGGCAAATCAATCCATAAGCAGCCAGCATGAAAAAGAATGGATATACACCAAACAGATATTTGGGATGCCGATGTGTAAAAATAAAAGAAAGGCTGAATAAAGGGATCAGTATAAGAAGCAACGGCATCCAACCCGGGCGATTTCTCCGTAAAATAACTTGAATGCTGCCCCAGACAAACAATAAACCCAATGGAAATCGATATCGGGAAAACAGAAACTTGATTAAAACCAGTGGATCAATAACTGAAGAGCCTGTTTTAGCCCAGGCCGGTGTATAATCCATAAATTGTATGAGCGATTGAATGAATGCAGGCATTATCAGAAACATAAGGGCACCGGTGATCAGGATGAACATTGAAATGAGGCTGTACTTATTCAGCCAACGATGCCGGTCAGATTTGGATAGCGCTTTTTCTGATGTGCGAATCAAAATGTATGCAACCAATCCGGACAAGTTCAACGCAGCCAACCGATGTATACCGAAATATGTAATGACTGTCATTAAACCAAAAAGGAGCAGCGCAACAATATCGACACCTTCCAGGAATGGAAAATCGAATAAATTCCACGATCTTTTATTCAAAGATGTTTTCGGAAAAATCTGGCGCTCGAAACCGAGCAGAAAAAACAGAAGGCTGAGCAGAGTAAAAAACTGAAACTGGGTATACATACGTGCAACCCGGGACCAGCCAATCTCATAGAATCCGAATGCCGTGAAAAAAGCAGAAATCAAACCCACACGCCAGCCAAAAAATAATGTGGCAATCACGTAAACCAGCGGAATGCACAAAACGCCGAAGATGGCAGATATAATACGGGCATTCTCCAGAGATGCGCCCAGTATTTGATAAATAAAGGTGACAGAATAAGTATATAGCGGTGCCCTCCCGTACACATAACCGGTCGGCATTAATGGAAGACCGGTCTCAATCACAGATTCGGCTGAAAAAACTGTGTTGGCTTCATCCACCCATATACTGGGTCTTCCGATATGAATCAGCCGCAGGGCAGCGCCGCCAAGCGTGAAGACCAATAATGCAGAAATAATAAATGGTCGATAGCGAATTTTCATCTGATGCCCCTGTTCTCCGTCCTAAACACATCATAATCACAGCCATCAATTACATATTTCGGCGGAGGGAATTCCTGATGCTGCATAAAACCGACTGTCCAGGCGATCGAAGCGCCGAAAAAAAGCGGGGTCAACCCGACATAGACAACGAACCGTTTAGGGTGTTTTCTGATCAGGCGAATACCGGCAAGTGCCCAGCGAACAACCGGCAGTATCAAGCAAAGCCAGGGATGGTCAATAAAAATCCGACCGGGCAGTGAAGATATCCGACGCGCATGGGCCGCTGCCTGTCCCAGCCTTAACTGATGGCGGAAAAGCTTTCGAATACCCAGGCGGCTGAGATGCACAACCCGGACAGAAGGATCAAAATAAATTTTTCCGCCTCTTTCAGTCAGCGCCCAGTTGAACAATGTATCCTCAGAAGGAAAAATATCACTGAAGCAGATCCTGTATTTTTTAAAAACACTTCGTTTGTAGGAAATGTTGACCGAAGGGATCTTTGTTACATAACCCGCAGGCTTGGATTCAACCCATGTGCTGAATTCAATAAGATGGCTCACCCAGGCGGTCGGACTTCCTGTATATCCATTGATAACACACCCTCCGACAGCATCAGTCTTCAGGGTATCATGAAGCCTGACAATGTTATCTATCCAGTCGGGATCGGGAACCGCATCTGCATCCGTAAAGGCAACGATATCACCCTTTGCATGCTGAACTCCCAGATTGCGTCCTGAACCGGGCAATGTCTGTCCCTCCAGCCGAATCAAACGCACATCAGCAAATTCATCTCGAATAATGCCATCAGTGCCATCATAACTGCTGTCAACGACAATCACTTCAAAAGCAAAATCTGTTTGTTGGCCGCATACGGCCTTAAGCGTTTGTCGAATGGTCGACTTTCCGTTATAACAGGGAATGATGACCGAGACTCTTATATTATTTTTTTTAGACTTAGCCATATTGATAATAAAAGATATTGATCATTCCACGGCATCGATTCGAATCCCCTCCATGCTCATACCTGCTCCCGATGAATATAATCATTTAAAAAAGACTGATAATAAGAAAACGTCCTCTCAATCCCCGTCAGTAAATCAGTCTGTGCTTTCCATCCGGTGGATTGCTCCAGCTTTTTGGTTGAAACAACAAATCGTTTGATATCGATTTTTTCTCGGCTTTCCGGAAACGGCACATACTCAATTTTTCCTTTGCCAACCACACGAATAATTTCCCGGACCATATCAATGAACACGGTTTCTTTGCCGGAGCCGACATAGTACATCTGTCCGTTTGTCTCTGGAATAACCGCGGTCTGAATAAACGCTTGGACCACATCATCGATGTAGATATAATCCCGAGTTTGAGTGCCTTTGCCATAAACCGTAATGGGCTTATCCTGCATTGTGTTTGACATAAACCAGTTCAAAATACCGTAAAAACCGGCGTGCATCTGGCATCTTGGACCGTATACATTGTTCAATCTGAGGGAGGTTACTGGCAAATCATATACATGATTATACAGCAAACAGTATTTTTCGGCCGCCAGTTTGTTAATTCCGTAAATATCTGTCGGATGATCAGGATGGTCTTCATCCACAGGCAGATATTGCGGTTCTCCAACCTGCCCCCGGGATCCGGCGAAAATGATTTTGGGTGGTTTCTGCATGGACCTGGCAGTCTCCAGCAGATGAAGGGTTCCGATACAATTCACGTCCGTATCCAGAACCGGTTGCTCCATAGAAATCTCACGGCCCACCTGAGCTGCCATATGAAAAACATAATCGGATTCCCGGGTGAGGCGATCCATTAATTGCTGATCGCGAATATCTCCTTTTATAAAGCGAACCCGATTCTGGATCTCCTGTATATTCGCCTGATTCCATCCATAGGGCTCCAGGCATGCATCCAGCAAAGTAACATTTCCGCCTAAAGCCACAACCTCGCGGGCAATACTGCTGCCGATAAATCCCAAGCCACCGGTGATTAAGACATTTTTCTCCTGAAAAACCATTGAATTCATGAGGCCACCATTTGACGAATGATAGAACCAAGCCGATTTGAAAAAATACCGAGTGTACAGTGTTTTTTAAACTGCTGATACCCCTTCTGAGCCACGCTCCTGGCCAATGCAGGATGATCACGCAATGTCCTGATGGCTCCGGCCAGTGCTTCCGGATCGGCCGGTGGAACCAAAAGAGCGCTTTCACCATCAAATAGCAGTTCCTGAACGGGATCGTTTTTTACACTGATCAGAGGCCTTGCCGCTGCAAGAGCTTCTATCACCTTATTGGTCAATACTCGGAACGTGCGGGGATTATCCCCAAAAATACCAAGGCAGCAATGCGCCCGGGACATGCTCGTACCCAATTGTTTGTAGGGAATCCAATCGATAAACTGAACATTATTCAGTGCCAACCGGTTGGCCAAAGCCCTGTCAGCCTGACAGGTAAAACCCGTACCGATGATTTCAAAGCGAACATTTTCATTTCTGAGCAGATTGGCAGCCTTTAATATGGTACTGACTCCGTGAAAAGGGGCATACTCGCCATGAAAATGAACCAGAAAAAATGTATCGGGCGGTTGAACTTGTGGCATAGGGAAAATCATCTTTTCATCCACAGCCAAAAAAATTTGTTCAAACTTTTCAGCCGGCACTCTGAATTTTTGAGCGTAATTTTGAATGTGATCTTTGGTTTCCAGGATGATCCTGTCTGCCCAGAGCATGGTTAAACGGTCAACTGCCCAGTAGATCCAGCCCTTGACTGATTTCGATCCGGCTTTTCTTCTATCATATACCAGAGTATCGTAAGTTGAAATATACAAATCGTATAAAATGGGTTTTCGTGTTAAAAGACGGATACAGATCATTAAAAGCTGACCGTAAAAACCCACAACAATCAAATCACATTGTCGCTTGTGTGATAAAAAACGCATGAGCAGAGCGGGATAATGGCGAAACCTTTTATCAGGCGGAAAAATACCAATCACTCGAAACCCTGCATTTTCCAGACCTTTTTTAATAACGGCTGTTCTTGAATATAAGGCTTCCCGTCCGGCCAGATAACAAATGGTGATTTTATTCTGATGATTTATACGCTTCACTTAACGTGTCTTCATGCAAAATTTTAAAAAAGGCAACCAGCATCGAACATAAAACAAGTCTTTGTGCCCTCGTTTTTATTCTTTGCCCTTTGCCTGACAAGTAAACACTTATTTCTTTTTATTCAATTCAATTTTCTTAATACGATAAAGGATATCTTCAATCAATCGTCGGTTAGCTCCGATAATATCGGCCAACAGTCCTATCATCGCAATTTGAAATCCCACAATCATCAAGACGGCTGCCAGAACAACAGATTGAACATGCCCGCCCTGTTTTGTGAAATAAAAATAAAGATATCTCAATCCCAGCAGAAAACCGGTCCCAAATACAAGGCTCCCTACAATCCAGAACATTTTCAAAGGTTCATAGAGTGTATAAATTCTGAGAATCGTGGCAACGGATCGTTTAATATATCCTGGTATGCTCCTGAACAAACGGGAAGGGCGCAAGGGTTCGTTGGTACGTACAGGAACATGATGAATTGCCATTTTCTTCTTTCCGGCCTGAATAACCGTTTCCAGTGTATAGGTAAACTTGGAAATGACATTCATACGGAGTGCCGCTTCACGGCTGTATGCACGGAAACCGCTTGTAGCGTCCGGCACCTGTGTGCCCGACAACTGACGCACCACCCAGCTTCCAAGTTTCTGCAGCCGTTTCTTGACAAAGGTAAAATGTTGAATCTCGCCAATCTGACGATCGCCAATCACCACGTCTGCTTCTCCATGAACAATAGGATCAATGAGCTTCTGAATATCCCCGCCGGCATACTGATTGTCTCCGTCTGTGTTCACAATGATATCAGCACCAATACGCAGGCAGGCATCAATGCCTGCAGAAAAACTTTCAGCCAGCCCCATATTATGGGTCAGTTTGACAATATGATGAACGCCATGCTCCCTGGCAACATGAATCGTCTGATCCGTACTGCCGTCATCGATAATAAGAATTTCGACCTCATCGACTCCTTTAAAAGATTTTGGTATCTCCCGAAGCGTCACAGGCAGAGTTTTTTCTTCATTAAAACACGGAATTTGAATAATCAGTTTCATTCAATCCCTTTTTCATTCTTTTAAAACACCGGATTATAAAATTTAATACTTCCTTAAAATTCATATTCATTTTTTAAATATATTTATTCTGTACCATTTTTTCAGTCTTTAGAAAGCTTAATTGATCACTTCTTCAATATTGTATTCCTCTATCTCTCCCGCATGGGTAAAAATAATCATCTCCCCCAATAATCCGATGGTAATCATTTGAATGCCAATAACCAGCAGTAAGGCCCCAAGAATTAAAAGCGGGCGCCCGGCGATGGGACCCAACTGTAACAGGCGGTAAATACCGAGATATAATTCAATGATGAATCCGGTTAAAAAAAACAGTGCTCCGAAGAAGCCCATAAGATGGATGGGTTTCTTGGAATATCGTGTAAGGAAAAAAACAGTAATGATATCCAGAAAACGCTGGATATATTCAGTGGGATATCGCGACATTCGAAAAGCACCCGGCAATTGTTCCACCTTGGTTTCTGTAATCTTATAGCCCTGCTGGCTGGCCAGAACCGGAATAAAATTATAAAGATCACCGTAAATCGAAATTTTTTCGAGCACTTCTCGTCTGGCTGCGAACACACCACTGTTTATATCGTGTAATCTCACTTTGGACAAACGGCTCGCCAGCCGGTTGAACAATCGTGAAATGGCTCGATTAAGAAGAAAATCCCGCCTGGGATATCGCCAGCCCATGACCAGATCATATCCATGATCAAGCTGTTTTAGCATGTCGGGAATGATCATGGGATTTACAAGGACACGGCCGCTTAGATAAACAATTTTTTCACCGCTGGAATAATGCAAAGCTGCTTCCAATGCAGCCGCCTCTCCAAAAGTATCTCTCATTCTAATGACACGGAGCCTGGCATCCCGATTGGCCAATTGCAGCAATTGTTTCAGTGTATCGTCCTGGCTGCCGTCATCCACACTGACAATTTCAAAGGCTTGTTCAAGGGATTCAAGGGACCCGACCAGTGAATCGTACAGGCCTTGAACATTCTCAGCAAAATTATATAATGAAACCAAAATGGATATTTTAACCGTGCTTTTATCCACAAGATTTCTCCTTGGCACCTGATTCGGCAAATGTTAAAAATGGTGACAGCGACCCGCCTCTGCGGGTTCCCGTGCGTACAATTAAACTGGCCACCAGACCAAACAACATGAATTGTATGCCGGTGGCCCAAAACAGGAACACTGTTGTCACCAGCACATTCATATATTCGACAGGAACACGTTTTATCCATAAATTATAAATAACATATATACCCATGACTGAACCCAGGGTCAGCATCCATCCACCCACAATCCCGAAAAACCGCATGGGATTCCTCAGATATTTTAAAAACAGGTTCAAACTCGAAAGATCCATGAGCACACGAAACGTACGCGTCAGATTGTACTTGGATCTGCCAAATCGCCGCGGATGGTGTATTACCGCAATTTCTGAAATCCGAGCGCCTTCTATCCTGGCCAGACCTGGAATAAACCGATGAAGTTCTCCGTACAGACGAATACGATCGATCACTTCCCGCCGAAATGCTTTCAACGAACAGCCTGTATCATGCAATTTTACATTTGTGACCGAACAAATAAGCTTATTGGCAATACGGGACGGAATTTTTCGTGCAATCAACCGATCTTTCCGATTTTTACGCCATCCGCTTACCACATCATACCCCTCCTCAATTTTATCAAGTAGACGCGGAATGTCTTTTGGATCATTCTGAAGATCTCCGTCCATCGCCACAACAATTCTACCCCTGGATTTTCTAAATCCTGCTGCCATGGCCGCAGATTGCCCGAAATTTTTGCGAAATAAAATCACCTTCAAATGAACATCTTCTGACGCCAATTTGCGCAAGACTTCACGTGTCCCGTCTGTACTGCCGTCATCCACAAATATCATTTCATAGGGGCGATCAATCGTCTCAAGAACTTCCTTTACTGCCTGATACAGCAAGCGGACACTCTCCAGCTCATTCATTATCGGAGCCACAACAGAAACAAAAATTTGGGAAGACCGGTTCATCTGCGCTTCCCGATGATTTTTAATCCGGCATAAACGACTCCCATAACCCCTAATTCTCCTAAAACTGTCCGCATATTATGCCAGCAAAACAGGCTTCGGATAAACTGACTGCTGCCGGAGCTTTTGTATACGCTGCCAAAAATTGAAACCGGTGAATGCAGGGATATATCACTAATCGGCCAAAACAACGGAATGCCAACAGGTGTTCGGGAATCTTTACCCAGCATATCACAGACCAGATGAAGTAAAAGTACCCCGAATATGATTGATATGGTCTGAAAAGTCCCTGTCGGATGAAATCGCGAATATCCCCATCCTGCAAGAACACTGACCGCTACGATAAATAAAAGACTGTGGGTTGCCCCCTGATGGTATTGATTGGGATTGCCTGCAATCCATCCAAAAAGAAAATCGATATCCGGAAGATTGGCAACAACCAGAAGGCCCAAAACAGATTTCCCGTTCCTGAATGAAAAGGGGAAGCGGCTGTTTCGAACCAGAATCGCTCCGGCCAGACTATGTCCTACAGGTGTGCACATCATACTTCTTCATTATTTCTTATTTTTCTGATTTTCTTTCTTTATACTTAATACTTCTTTGCAGCAAATCAAGACTTGAATTCTGCAAGAAACGAACCATTTGATCCTACCTGAATAGTCATTAAAAACCCAACAGAAATTGTGGTAATTTTCCGCCTGATGGCCGTTTTTTAATCAGCAATTATAGTTAGATAAGATATGAAAAAATAAGGAAAAAATCAAGGTTGAGAAAGACGCTTGCTGCAGGTTAGAAGGATTCATCGTAGGATCATACCATTTTAATGGTTGCTGAATACTTATGCTTTTTACAAGCACGCATCGGGAATACAATGAAAAATATCTGAATAAAAGTCTCAATTACTTTTCTCTTCATTCTTTTTCCTTGAAAATCCGCTTCCAATCTTTGAAATGGATTCCATGAGTGTATCCATTCCTTCTTTATGGAAAAAATAGAGACCTGGCAGGGCAATAAAGATGCGCGCGAAATAGATAAGCATGGCAAATCCGAGTGAAGATTCTATCTGAACACCCACCAGTTTGAACATCTGAACAGTGCTGTATTGCGTAATGCCGATCCCTGCGACAGAGAACGGCAGCATTCCCAGAATAATAACCATTGGTATGACCAAAAAGAAATAGGCAAAATCGACATCAATATGCACGGCACGGGCAAAAAAGTAAGTTGTAATAATACGGTTGACTTGAAAAATAATTCCCAAAAACACAATCCAGAACAGCTGCCTTGGATGATGCCGAAACTGCTCGAATGATACCGTCAAATCATGGATAAACTTAACGATCTTTTGAGACCATCTTTTGGATGTCAAATAATTCCCCAGTCGGTGACTCCATTGCTGACTGATTAAAATCAAAATCAGAAAAATACCGATGATCATAACGATGATAATCAGACCCAGCGCTGGAAATCTCCGGTAGTAACCTCCTACGATATAGCTGAACAATGCAAATGTTGTAATGACAATAATATTAATAAACCGATCCAGCGCAATTGATGTGATACTGTCTACGGTCTGGTTTGTATGTCTGGCAAGATAATAAGTCCGCAGGCCATCTACGCCCAGTTTGGTCGGCATGAAATTTCCGATAAAAACGCCCATCATATTAAATTTCAATAATGCACTGAAAGGCACGCTCATCAATTTAATCCTGATTAAATAGTACATCCGCAATGTCATAGACAACATTTCCAAGAGCATGAAACCAACGGCCAGCATCAAATAATTAATTTTGACTCCGGATAAAACCCGGGATAAATTCTGGAAGTCGGTCTTTAATAATATCCAGGAAATCAATCCCAGACTAATCACAATTTTGAAAAGATTAAAAAATGATTTTTTATTGCTATGGGCGGTCATATCATGTGTTCACACGTGAAATGATAAATTTGAACTTGCCTGATTTTTCTACATCCAAATGCTCTTTTTCATAAATATTAACGATCATTTTTTCTCCAGACAGATGCCAAATATTTCTTTCAATTCTGGATTTGATTTCTTCAGGCAATTGAGAGTTCGTTTCGATAAGCACATTGATTTCGCCTTTTTTCTCCTGAATCGCCTGATACCGGCGACAATATTTTTCATCAAAAAGAGGACGAATAATAACATGATCAAGTGCCACAGTATTGATGATTTCACCGGATGAAGTGTAGACGTTATCAAACATGCGACCTTGATTTAACTTGATCACCCGAAGCGGTCTGCCACAAGAGCATGGTTGATTTGAAATTGTTCCAACATCCTGTGTGTTGTACCGAATCAGAGGAAATGAAAAATTCTCAAGATTGGTTACAATGAATTGTTCCTTCTCGTCTTGAATATCAACGCTTTCCAGGTAAACACCATCATCCATTGTATGTAATGAGCCTTCAGGGCATTCAAATCCGATATTTCCATTTTCTACAGAACCGTATTCCGAAGCAATATGATGACAAAACGTTTGCCGAGCCACCTCTTTCTGATGATCATAAAAGGGCTCAGATGTGTATGTAATCACCTTGATTCCTGAATCTGTCAGGTCAATTTCTTTTCTTTGAAGGTATCTTGAAAAAGTATAAATAGCAGAAGAATATCCCAGGATGACTTTGGGACGATTTCGATGAACAACCCGAAGCCATTGTTCCAAGTTTTCTTCTTTCATATTAAATGTCGATAAATATTTAACGCCGATAAGCCAGTCCTTAAATCTTTTCATTTTATCCTTTGTGCGGACCTTGACTGAGGGGCTAAAGCTCGAAGATCTTCCCCATAATCGAATTTCATTATCTATGGGACTCACACCCCACCACTGGCGGCCCCGATATCGGCAGGCCAGGCCATAGCTTCTCGACTGACCGTCATGATAGAAAGTCCCTGGGCTGCCTGTTGTTCCCGATGTATCCACACGCATAAGTCCCGGAAGCGGTGTCTCTGAAAAAAACCGATCCAGATTTTTCCTGACATCTGTTTTGGAAATAACAGGGATTTTATTGTGAAAATCTTCGTAACTCCGAATATCTCGTGGCTGGATACCCCTTTTTTTCCATGTATCCCGATAATAGGGAACTGTATGATAAGCATGCTGAATAAGTTTCTGTATTTTTTCCCATTGCAATGCTTTCATTTGTTCTTTTGACAGGGATTCATTCTTCAACAATTCATCATAAACATGCCAAGTGCACCCCTTCATGCCCTTTTCATTAATATGAAACAGCCATTTTCGAAAAATCATAGAAAAACTCTCCGATTCAAAACACAATATTATATTTTAATTGATCGATTTAGATAATCAATCTTTATGGTTTTTACATTTGCAAAACCCGAAGCAATCTCTATCAGTTTGTCAATCATTAAGCCCATAGGAGGGCTCAATGTAAGGTTTTTCTTAATCGTAAATTCCTCATCAACAGCAACATGAAGCAGCCTCAGATCCCTTTTTGATTCAAGAAAATAAATCATAACACCGACAAGTTTTGGTCCATAACATAAGAAAATGCAGGAACTTCCCGGCAAGTTTTCAATTTGCATAACCAACATCCCATTCTTACGCACAATTTTCGGCTGTCCAAAGGTTTCAACCGTTTCCACAATACGATCAAAGTAGCGAGATTGTCCGGGATTAAAATAAAATAGCTTTTCCAGGTCATCGTAATATGTTTCATTGATTGCCGTTGAAAAGTGGAACGAAGACATTTCTCCATCTTCCTTTTACACCATCGTGTATCCACCATCCACTGGTAAAACAGCACCTGTCATCCAGCGGGCTGCATCGGACAATAAAAAAACACAGGCATAAGCCACATCCTCCGGTTCACCCAATCCCAAAGGATGTGCATTGATAATGGCTTTTCCGGCATCTTCGGACAAAGTGGAAAAAAGCTGATCAGACATCAAGGTGCCTTGTACATGACCCGGGCATATACAATTGACTCGGATATGATAAGAGGCCAATTCAGCAGCTATGGCTTTGCTGCCAGCGATTAATGCACCCTTGCTGCCACAGTATCCTACCAAACCGCTTTGTCCGACCAGACCCATGGTTGATGAAATAAAAATATAGCTGCCTCCTGAGGGATCCCGGATCTTTTTTTTGGAAACCAGCCGGGCCAATTCAAATCCGGCAGTAACGTTCAATGCAAAGAGCTTTTCATAATCCGTATAATGCATATTACGTAAAGGCAGGGTCATCTCAATACCGGCAGCATGGATCAAACCAAAGATCGGACCCGTTTCTGCAGCTGTTTTAATCAAGTCGGCCAGCGCGTCAAATTGAACCAGATCCTGGCTGAAAACTGTATGCCCTGTTCCTGACAACTGCTTTAAAACAGCCTTCAGACGCTTCTCATTTCTGGCGATTAATATAAGACGGCCTCCCATCCGGCTGATCGCAATTGCACATGCCTTTCCGATACCCGACGATGCCCCGGTTACCACAATGGTTTTACCTGATAAAGAATAGGGTGAATTTTCTGTTCTCATGGATCTGACGTGTCAATTTTTCAAATTTTAATCTGACTTTGATGTACAAACAATCCAAAATATAAAAATATCAAAGAAAAATCAATGGATTTTGTTGCGATTAAATCCTGATTTAATAAGTCGCTCGGCATTTGCCTGTGAAGCCATAATCAGCGAAAAAACAATGGCAGGCGATTCCGCGGTAACAAATTTCTGAAAAAATCTGAATAAAAGCGACTTTTAACCGGCTCATCTTATCCTATTCAAAATCCACGCCGATCAAATCCATCAAACTTTTCACCGTGGTTATCTTCTGAAATTCGGTACCTGGAATCCGTTTGCCGAAATGCTCATCGATCATTGCGATTAAAGACAGCACTGCCAATGAATCATATTCTTCCAAATCCGTTAGGACGGTGGATTCATTCAGTGAATCTACAGATTCAATTTCCAAAGTCTCCATTAAAATATCATAAAATTCTGATTTTTGCATAAATCGACTCCTGATCCTTTTATCATGACCTATTTTTAATTTTCTATTGTATCCTTATATAGCCGGTTCCGGAATCGAGGCTTTAGCCGGTTCTTTATATCCTCAGCACCGTCGCCCCCCATGAATATCCCACACCGAATCCGGACACCAAAACCACATCCCCCGATCGGACAATCCCCTGCTCAAGCACATATTTCAGACCAATGGGAATCGTCGCAGATACAGTGTTGCCTGTTTGCAGAAGATTGATATAAAATTTTTCTTTGGGAATTCCGATTTTTTTCCTCAGATAATCCACAATATATTTATTGGCCTGATGAAAAATAACATAATCCAGATCATCCATTGTCATTTTATTTTTTTCAAGCACATCTGCCACAACCTTAGGAACCGCATCAATCGTAAAATTAAAAATTTCAGGACCATTCATATACAAATGGTTTTCAGAACGAATGCCGCCAAATCCGTCATCAATATCCGGGGCATCTGGATCGTACCGGTGACGAAGCCCGCCATTCGGCACAATTAAATTTCGATATCCACGTCCGTCTGTTCCCAAAGAAAAATGAAGAATGCCCTCTGAATCAGATTTGTCGATAATCGTAGCCGAAGCACCGTCTCCAAAAATTGTACGATTGGCCCGGTCCTTGGGATGTACATGCTTGGTCATCACATCCGAAGTTACCAGAAGCACCCGCCTGGCCGTATTGGCGGCAATCAAAGATTTGGCAAGCGCCAGTCCATATATAAATCCCGAGCAACCAAGGCTGATATCCAATGCGCCGATATTATTTCGCAATCCCAGTCGATCCTGCAAAATGCAGGCACCTGTCGGCAAATAATATTCAGGACTTTGTGTACAAAGAATGATAAAATCCACAGAAACAGGATCTTCATGCTCAAATACATTCCGAGCGGCTCTCTCTGCCAGATCCAGAGCAGTTTCGTTCTCTGCACTCACATGCCGTTCCCGAATTCCGGTGCGTTTCTCGACTTTTTCCGAATTCAAATCTTCAAACTCTTGAGAGAGCATGTCATTGGATAAAACAGTTTCCGGAAGATAAATATCGATTTTTTTAATTGAGGCGCCCATTCTGTTCCCAATTCAGACTAATTTATTTTTTCTGGTTCCCGGTTCCGGAATCGAGGCTTTAGACGGTTCTTTATATCCTCAGCACGGTCGCTCCCCATGAATAACCGACACCAAATCCAACCACCATGACCCGGTCTCCGGGATGAATCAGACCGTGATCCATACTGTCTTTTAATGCAATGGGGATAGTGGCCGATACTGTATTCCCAACATGCAGCATGTTCATATAAAATTTATTTTCGGGAATACCGACTTTTTTTCGAAGGTGGTTTAAGATATATTGATTGGCCTGATGAAAAATAACATAATCAAGGTCATCGATAGCCATGCAATTTTTCTCGAGGCACTGCTGAACCACTTTTGGCACCGCCTCAATGGTGAAAGTAAAAATATCCGGGCCATTCATATATAGATGGTTCTCGGTTCTTATACTGCCGGATGGATCTTTCAATGCTTCAGCGTCAGGATGGTATCGATGACGCATCCCTCCTGCAGGGACGATGAGATTCTGATACCCGCTTCCATCTGTGCCCAGAGCGAACTCTCCGATGCATTTACTCTCGGAGGCTGTTATGAGTATGGCAGCCGCTCCGTCTCCAAAAATCGACCGATTCCCGCGATCCTGTGAATGTATGTGTTTCGAATAAGTTTCTGAAGTTATAAAAAGGACATGCTTCGCGATTTCAGCTTGGATCAATCCTTTTGCCATAGCCAATCCATAAATAAATCCTGAGCAGCCCAGATCGAAATCCAGAGCGCCAATAGAAGTTGACAAACCCAGTCGTTCCTGAAGCAGACATGATCCCGGCGGCAAATAATAATCAGGACTTTGTGTGCAAAGTATTAAAAAATCAATAGCGGCGGGATCAACTAATTTTAACAATTTATTGGCAGCATAACAGGCCAAATCCACAGCCGTCTCATTTTCTGCTGCTATATGCCGCTCCCGAACCCCTGTCTTCTGTTCGATTTTTTCCGCGCTCCAGTCCACATACGTTTTTTCCAACTCAATATTAGTCAGAATACGCTCGGGCAGATACGTCTCGATCTTCTGAATATGTGCACCCGTCATTCCAAACAATCCTTGGCTTCTTGGATACCGATTGTAAATAATCAGTAAATATGGACGCTGACTATCATTATAAACGGAACGCAACAATCTTTCATTTTGGCATTAAATGTCGATCTGCTTCCAGATTGCATCCATGGCCTCCATTGACCATAAACCGTTCTCATGCGTCACGGGCAATGGGCTGCCTTCGATCAGGCTCCTGTAAAACAGCCTGATTAAAATTTCATTGCCTTCAAAATATCCGTGCTTTTTCGTGATAAGATTGAATAAATTGTTCCTTCCGGCTTTTTTGTAAATTTTTCCCTTTTTGCGTGCTGTCAGATTTCTGCTGATCACTTTCGGTAAAGCACCGCTATCCCGATTTAAAAAAGCCACACGCGACATGAAATCGATTTCAATTGTCCCTTCCTCCCCGTAAATCCGGATAAAATTGGATCGCGGAGCTGTGCACATGGATAGACTTAATGTGCCTATAGCCGATCCATTGTCAAACTGAATGCGCAGTTCATCACTGTCCTGATAAGGGATAGCTTTATGATACAACGCTTTCACCTGAATATTCTGGATCTGCCCCATCACATCCAAAACGCAGCTCAAAGGATGAGATATAAAATTCTGATACACACCGCCGGGCAGTTTGTACACCCAATGATCTTTCCCTTCATATTTGACATATGGACTCATGGGCATTTTATTCAAGCCGGTTCCGAACCAGCTCTCCACCTGTATCACCTTACCCACAGCCCTCTGGTTTAACCATTGCCGGCCCTGAATCATCATTCCGTCATAAAGATTGCTGTGCTCTACACAAAGTTTAACATTTTCCCGTCTGGATACCTCGATCATTTCCCGCGCCTCTTTGGCATTGACAGCCATAGGTTTTTCCACCAAAACATGGCAACCATTCTGCATGGCCCGCACAGACAAAGGGGCATGGGTCTGAGCTGGAGAAACAATATGCACCACGGCCGGTTTTTCAGACTTGAACAAATCATCCATGGATTTAAATGTCTGCTGAATACCGTACTGATCTGCCAGTGCTCTGGCCCTGTCCAGATCAGGATCACAGAGGGCAACAACCTGAGTTTGTTGTATATTTTTTAATATATCAAGATGTGTTTTGGCAAAAGCACCAGCCCCGATCACAGCGGTTTTGAGTTGTCTTTGGCCCTCAATCACTACAGGCCATGAGGGCGTCTGCAAAGACGAGACCGGCTTACGCTGTTCTTGATGCCACTTCAACATATCCCGAATGGTCTGCTGTACATCCTGCTGCGGTTGCCACCCGAGATCCTGTCTGGCACGGGTATTATCGTAAAATACCGAAATGGCAAAAAGCCGTAAAGCCGCAGGCGCCAGCCGCGTGGGCGGGGGCATACCCGCCATTTTCAGCGCCGTCCGTAATCCCCATGCGAAAAATCGGGCCAGTGCATAGGGAAACTTGATGGCCTTCATGCCCGGATACAAATTTTCGCGAGCCAGTCTGAGAAATTCGATACGGGTGACCGGTTCATCTTCCACAACATTATAAGCCTTGCCGGCTGCTTCATCCCGAATCAGGGAAAGCAAAATCAGGTCTGCAACGCTGTTTACATGACTCAACGGGACAACAGATTTTCCGCTTCCCAATACCGCATAATTTTTTCCGGCGCTGAATCCCAGACGGGAGGGATACCAGAATCCACCAGAGCCGTAAATGCATGCAGGCCGAATAATGGTTGTGGCAAGACCTTGTTCCTTATGATATTTCTCAATCAACGTTTCCGCTTCAATTTTGGAACGCGAGTAATGATTGGGTGCTTTCTCTTTGGGATGATTCTCCTTAATAATGAATCCGTTTTTTACTTGTGAATGGTCATATACAGCCACAGAACTGATAAATACAAATCGTTTTACCTTTTGCTTGACTGCCTCCTCCAGCAGCCATTCTGTGCCTTGCACATTATCTGCAAAGAATTCCGGCCAGGGCCCGCCCTTGCTGGTGGCTGCGTGTATGATACCATCCACACCTTTCACAGCCTTGCGAATACTCTCCCTGTTACGAAGGTTTCCCTGGAAAAATTTTATATTATCCTGTTTAAGATGTGATATCGGACTGGTCTTCCTCACCAGAGATTTGATCTCAATCCCTTCATCGGTTAATTTACGAACAATATGTCGGCCTAAAAATCCTGTGGCTCCGGTGAGCAATATTTTCATTAATCAATTCTCCTTAAATTTGAATAAAATAGCAAATATTTTATTTAAAATCAAACCATGTAAAAAAAATTAACCCAGTTTTTCCAGCCTTTTAATTGCTTCCATACAAGCCCTTCCGCTGTGATAGGGACTTTTCCATTCACAAATCTTATATTCTGTATTCACAGGAACCCCCTCCTGTGTCACTTTCCAGAACCATTCTCCATGTTCATGGTCCTTGATTTTGTCCACAATAAAATCCCAGGAAGCCCTGGCTGTTTTCAGAAAAGCATCACCACCGCTGATCTGGAAAGCATTAATAAATCCGACCACAGCTTCAGCCTGAGGCCACCAGTGCTTATCTTTATCCACGAGTTCGCCTCTTGTATTCCCTTCGTAAAACAGTCCGCCATCTGTATCCACACCGTGTTCCAGTACAGCATCTGCCATTTTAATTGCCGTATCTTCTATCTCTTTGAGTAAATCATCGTTCCCCAAGACTTCAGCCGCCTCAACCAAAAGCCAGCTTCCCTCTATATCATGTCCAAACGATACTTCCTGTGACTGGCAATCCCAGTCTTCATTAAAAAACAGTTGAAATCGGACGGAGTCAGGATCGATAATATGATCCAGAAAAATACGGATATTTTTTTTCAAACGATCGGCCAGCCGGGGCTCCTTCCACATCTGAAAAAGATTTGTATATGCCTCCAGAATATGAAGGTGGTTGTTCATGGATTTGGGAGTATCCATATCTTTCTCACTGAGCCGAAGATCATCCGCCAGAGACCAGTCCTGTTCATAGGTTTCCATATAACCGTCATTGTGTTGATCCCGGCAATTCTGTTCTATCAGCATGTAAAGCGCTTTACCTTCGTTGAATGCAGCGTCATCCGCAGCTGCCTTGGCATATTCAATTAACGCATAAATGGTGAACGCCTGGCCGTAAACACGTTTTTTCGTGTCCAGCGGCTGCCCTCCCGGATCAACTGTCCAGTAATAACCGCCGTATGTTCTGTCTTGAAAGTACTTCATGACATAGTCGTATATCAGTTGGGCCATTTCAAGATATTCTGGCTTCGGGTCGAACTGATATGCAGCCGAAAATGTCCATAATGTCCGGACATTCAGAATCAAGCCCTTTGGCGCATTTTTTTCAACAGACAAATTATTTTTCATTCGCCCGATCAGTCCGCCGTAAACCGGATCCGGTCCGTATTGAAGCCAGAATTTCATAATATTTTCAGAAAATTCCCGTCGAATTTCATCTTTCCACATGCATATCTCATCATGACTCATCATAATCCCGTTTTCTCCCGAAGTTTGAATATACTTAAAAACTCAGTCACTCTTCAGGAATGAGCTTTCAGCCCTCATGCTTTGGCTCCGATCTCTGTCTGTTATTTTGGTCTTTGTTCGTTATCTTTCAGTCTGATTTTTATTTTTTTCTGATTCCTGATTCTTTACTCCTGTTCCTTACACTCACTTCATCTTAACCACAATTTCTTCCCCAATGTACTTCACGATTTTATCCGGATTACATTCCAAATCCAATCCTTTCTTATTCTCAGGAGTCACCCAGACGATTTGAAAAATTCGCGCATCAAGCATGCCGGGAAATGTGCCGTTCCGGGTGTCAATAATCAACATACCGGTTTCATCATTATAATGAAATTTTATTGTGCTGGACATACCGGCTTCGTAATGATAATTTTCATTTTCATCTTCGTACAGTTTAAACCCGGCATCCATACCTGTATAGACCATCAGTCGGATCGGATTCGCCGGCTTTTCATCCGAATATTGAATTTCAGGGCCAAAGGGGAGAATGGAGCCTGCTTTGACAAAGACTGGGATATCCGAATAAGGAGCATCTGCAGTGATTGTTTTTCCTCCTTTGAAATACACCCCTGTTTTTAACTCGTACCAGTCTGAGCCTGCAGGCAGATAAACCTGACGGGATCTCGCCTTATATTCAGTGACCGGATTCACCAAAAGCGACGGACCGAACATGAATTGATCATTGATATTCAGAACATTCGGATCTTCACCGAAATCCATGACCAGACCACGCATGATAGTATAATTGTCATGCGTTACCCAGCCGGAGAGAGAATAAATATATGGCATCAGACGATAACGAATCCGGTCATAGGCAAGCATGGCTTGATATGCCGGATGATTTTCAGGCGCGATATTAAACATTTCTCGATAAGGATATTGACCATGAACCCGAAACAGGGGACAAAACGTACCGTACTGAAACCATCTTGTATTTAATTCCCGCCACTCTTCCATATCCTCCGGACGGACATTGCGCTCGAACCGCGGTTCAACAGCAAATCCGCCGATATCCGTAGTCCAGTAAGGGATACCGGATAAGCAAAAGTTCAGACCAGCCGGGATCTGCATCTTTAAATCATACCACCGCGTTGCAATATCACCACTCCAGGTCACGGCTGAATAGCGCTGCTGCCCGGCATATGCTGAGCGAGTAAGGATAAACACACGCTGATCCGAATCGGTGTTACGCTGTCCCTGGTAAATCCCTTTGGCATTCATCAATGAAAATGTATTTAAATAGCGGGCGAAAGAGCCCATCGCCGTAGGTCCCAGACGCAACCGGGTTTCCGGGCGTGAAAGATTAGAATGTATGTCCGGTTCCGTAGCATCCAGCCACCAGGCATCGATTCCCCTGCTGAAAAGTTTCTCATTGATCTGTTTCCAGAACAAATCACGGGCTCCCTGGCTGTAAGGATCATAAAAAGTGGACACATATCCCGGCCCGACCCAGTCTTTTTCTTTTTTTTCGACATTTCGGCGATATAAATATCCCTCGGTATTCATTTCATCGTAATGTCTTGTGCCTACATAGAACTTGGGCCATACCGAAATCATGATCCTGGAATTCAACTCCCTGTGCAGTGTGTCTACCATACCGGCAGGATCAGGAAATCGTTTGGAATCAAAATCATGACTCCCCCATTTGTCTTCACACCAGTAGAACCAGTCCTGAACGATATTATCCAGCGGAATCTCCCGTTTTCTGAATTCTTTTACCACATCCAAAAGCTGCTTCTGGGATTGGTACCGTTCCCGGCACTGCCAAAGGCCCATGGCCCATTTGGGCATCATCGGGGCTTTTCCTGTGACGATACGATACCCTTGAATGACCTGATCCGGATTGTTACCATGAATAAAGTAATAATCAATCTCATCCCCGACTTCGGAATAAAGAGATATACTTTGATTATAAACAGGATCCTGTGGAGCGAGACATTTCAATCCGATGAAACCGCCGGTATGCACCCATTCTATTTTTATCGAATATTTTTTTCCGGCTTCCATCCGAAGTTTCGGCAGATGGATCCACGGCAGCCAGTTCTGACGCCAGTTATCGACCACAAGTTTGCCATCCAGCCACATTTTGGTATACCCTGAGCAGTAAAGCCGAAACTTGTGTATGCCGGATTTCTGTGCTTCGATCTCGCCACTCCAGCGAACAGCCCGGGCATGTTCCTGAAATCCTTCCGGAAATGGATCGTTAACATCAATGAATTCATGCTCGATCCGGGATTCCTGACGAACTTTGAACAAATCCATGAAATCGGCATCCTCAAAATATTCCGCAGTCAGGCTTCCTTCTTGCCCGTCTTTGTTGATTAATTTGAATGTGGACAGAGATTCAAAGTCACGGATATCTCCAAATTTTGTGCGCGAATTATTATCCCACAAAATGCCGTAATTCTTATTTGAAAGCAGAAAAGGCACCGAAGCCACGATATTGTACTGCCAGAGATCCACATCATGACCTTTGTAGTTCATGATGCCATTTTGATGCTGGCCCAGCCCGTAAATGGCCTCGCCTTTCGGTGAATCAAAAATCTGCTGGATATGATAGGTCCTCTCTCCCATAACCACGGCAGGAGTAATGATTTTACTGCCATTGATTTTTTCCTGAAGGAGCAGTTCTCCGTCGGTATTATAAAAAGAAATCGTTCCCTTTTTTTCATGAACTTGGACACGGAGTCTGGACGTTTTTAAGACAAGGCACTCATCCTTTCGGGCCAGTGTCCATTCCACAGGTTCCCACTGGGTTTTTGTGACGATTAAGCTGGGTCGTTTTGAAAAACAGGCTCTTCGAGTGGCTGTCACGCGAATAATATTCTCGGAGCATATTTGTATTCTCATCTGATCCGCATCTGTGGATGTTTCGTTTTTCAGATTAAGGATCACATGATCGGCCTGATGAATAAACGCATATCCCTTTCCCATCCAGGCAATAAAAACAGTCAGTATTAAATAAACAAACCTGTATTTCATGATCCATCTCCTCTCAATGATCGAAAATTCGCCTCTGATTCAAACATTGAAATTGTATGAATAATTTCATAAAATGTAACAATTTTATTTTTTAAATCCAAAGTTATATCTTGATCCAGGCCGGATTTTAAATGACAGATGAAAGGGCGCTTTGATTATCCCTGACTGTTTTCTTGATCAAAAAAGGCGCATGGCATTAAAATCTGCTGGTTCGAAGGATTCGCAATACACCGCTTCTCTTAATTACGGTGCAGTCCGACATATGGGAAAAAAATGTTTATTATATACTCATTCCGGTATCACAATCGAATGACAAATCCGCCATGGGCCATCAGTTTTATCTCCAGAGGTTTTTGAGGCTCAACACGGATTTTCCCGGACTTAAATGAACGAAGACCCGCGCCATCTGTGATTATTATTCCCTCTGTTTTTTTCTGTAAAAAATCCATATCCAGGTTCAGGGACTTTTCAATGTTTTCTCCATTGATACCGGCGATATACCAGCAATCTCCCGAACGGCGGGCCAGAACAACCAATTTTCCTGGATATCCTTTTATAAACCGGATATCATCCCAGGCCGCCGGCACTTCACGCATAAACTGTTTTATGTCATCGGGCACCCCGCTCATTCCTTGTGGTGTCTCGGCAAAATGCTGAATGCCGGACCAGAAAATAACAGAGCAGGCAAGCTCGAAACCATTCGAGGTGATCCTGTTGATATTCGGCACTTCCGAAAAGCAGACCGGGGTAAAATCCATCGGATCAAACACATTCCTTGTAAATGGCTGCATACAGGCATGACTGGGTTCCAGATCGGCATTGATCTGCTCGAAAGTCACATATTCAAATCCTCTGACTGCTTCCATGGTCATCAGATTGGGATAGGTCCTCTGCCAGCCCCTGGGCAGGGTTGCACCATGGCAATTGACCATTAAATCAAACCGGGCAGCATCCTCCAAAATATCCTGATAATATGCCATAACAGATTGACCGTCTCCCCCGAAAAAATCCACTTTGATACCCTTGATCCCCATTTTACGAAGTCTGGTGAACTCATGTATTCTGTCTTCATGTGTCAGAAGCTTGTTTCTGGGCAGCAAAGGTGTTGTGTTCCAGTCTCCTGCAGAATTATACCATATCAATATCCCCACACCTTTGGACGCTGCATATTCAGCCAGTTCCTGAATTTTTTCGTAGCCGATCTGGGTATTCCAATAGCAATCGATCAGGCAGTATTCCCAATCCATATCTGCAGCATAATCAATAAACCTTTTTTGCACCCTATAGATGGTGGAATCATCTTTCATCATTACCCAGCTCCAAGAAGCCCGTCCCGGCCGTACAAAATCAGTACTGTCCAGGCTGCACGGCTTGCTCAGATCTGTTCCGAGTGTAGACTCCACAATGGAATCCAATCCCCTGCCGACGGCAATGATTCTCCAGGGGGTTTTCCAGGGCAGCGTGGATTCAGGATAGACCGGACCGGTAAATATTGTTTCGGATTTCTGGGGAAAATCCACATAGAAAATACGAGTCGATATATTCTGTTGCAGCCGGCAGCCGCAGTAATCGCGGTCCGGAGCTGTCTCGGATATAAGAATCCAGAACTCCTCAGACCTGAACAATGCCGGAAATACCCATCCCGGCTCATGGTAACGCAAGGAACCGACAGGCACCCCATACACATAATGCTCTTCATAGCATGGATTCACACGATTCCAGCCGGATTTTGCCGCAGACATCGGTGAAACGAAAGCTCGTGTATCAGAAGGGAAGCGGAACTGACTGACCTCTCTGCAAATTTTTCTGACTTCATTGGATGTTTCCGGAAACACATATCGAAAGGCCGCGCCGTCATTGGAAACACGAAATATGATATCCATTTTCTGTCCCTTGGCATTCCGTAAATGGAAGCTCCGCTGAACACCTGCATAATAACAATGCCGTTTTTTACCATGCGGCATTGTATAATCAAACGCCACGGTTCTGATCCCCGATACCGATTCAAGGACCATGCTCTTGGAAAAATCGCCGTCATCCCGGATCAATCCCATCTGGCCTTCCCTGATGATGACAGATCCTTTGGATACAATCCAATAACGTGCTGTCGAATCGCCTGCGACGCGGAACATCACCGATATTTGGCGATCGGGACTGGATATCATATATGCGTCCGGTTTCCTTCCGCACGACAGGAAAACAACGACGACCACTGAAATAAATAGCTGCTTGATCATTCCGATTTTTTGAGTCATCATACCATCTACCCCCGTTTTTTCAACAATATTCCGGTCAGGCCACGCATCAGCATGATTGCCGGAGTATGATTAATTATACAAGCCTCCTGTCAATAATTCCTGCAGGGATCATGTTACACCCCTGACCTCTTTTCTTGGATATTCCATAATCATCCTTGTCACACGCCTTATAAGGTGATCAAACATAAGCTCCTATTCCTGATTTGCTTTGGGATATCCGACTGTCTGTGCAAGAATAATCTTCTGATCTGGTCGTAAAAGCATCAGCGGCGCTAAGGATTCTCGATCGATCATGGCACGCACCACCGTACCCAAACCCTCCGAAGCGCAGAAAAGATACACATTCTGGCTGATAAATCCCGCATCCGCATGAGCCATAAAATCTTTAAATTGATCCGGGGTTTCACCCATTTTTGAATAGTCCGCAACGAAAACAAGATTCAAAGGCGCTGTCCCGACAAATGACTGCTTGCCGGTAGAAGCACGCAGATCCTGTGCAATGACAGGATCGAGCCTATGCTGTTCCGCGTTATATACATACAATCCTTTTTCCAATGCCAAATACACATCGATCTCCTGCCAGTTCACCGCCGAGGGGGCAGTTCGTTTGCCTGATTCTGAACGGTTAATTCCAAAAGCCGCCCAAAGCAAGTTTGAAAGTGCCTGTTCATCCAGTGTTTTCGACCCAAATGAACGGATGGATTTCCGATCCTTCAATACCTCCATCAAAGGCCGGCCGCCTTCTGTTTGAGGCGCGGGAAGCTGGACGGGTTGAAATTCCTGTGCAGCGATAAAACAAGAGACTATAAGTAATACGATAATGAAGACAGTATTCTTTTGTTTGTTTTTCATCATCATTCCTTACCCTGTTCAGTGTAATTCCACTCGCACGAATCTGAATAGACCTGATCGCCCCTCTTTCCGACCACACGGATAGAATTCAGGCCTTTCCTGAGCCGGACATCTTCCCAGATGATCTTATGGATTTCCGATTCCATTTTTTTCCCTGAAATTTGCTTTTCATTGACAAAAAGTGTCACTTCATCAAGATTGGTATATACCGCAACCGAAACCCTGTCCCCGGTTCGTTCTGTATATCGCCGGTCCAGCAGATACAGCACGGGTTCATCCGACCAGTTGGCTTTGTAAAAATAGAACGCGTCTTTTTTTACCTTCCGGTCATGGGTCATCAATCCTTTATGGTTGATATAAGGCCGGTCGCCGCGATCCACACCGGTCCAGCTGAAATCGAACATGTTCCATATAAATTTACACCAGATATCCTGCCGGTCCTTGATCCGTTTCCAGGCTTCTTCATGATAATATCGCTGGTACTGTTCGGGGAAAAAACAGCCGTTCGTGGGATCCGGGCGCTCCGGCGGATCCTGCTGCTGGCTGATGCAACCGCCTGCACCGTACTCACTGAGTCCGCCTTTGAGACCGGGATGGTTCTGATGCATCTCGTCGAACCAGTCCGGGTATTGATCGAATTGACCGTAATACCAGCCAAAATACCAGTTCCAGGCTGCGACATCTGTGACAAAATGACGATCTGTCACTTGCGTATAATCGGCCTGCGTCGTCAGCCGGTATGGATCAATCTGTTTGGCGGTTTCATGAAGAGACTGAATCGCCTCTTTGGAAATGGGAATTTCATTATACAGCCCCCAGATCAAAATGGACGGATGATTATAATTTTGCTTGATCAATTCTGTAAGCTGATCCCTGCAGTTGTCCAGATAGGCCGCACATTCTGCCCGCCAAACCGGCGTATTGGGAATTTCCGCCCACACAACCAGTCCATGTGCATCGCACAGGCTGTACATGGTATCCGCCTGCTGATAATGAGCCAGCCGTACCCCGTTGGCTCCCAGCTCAAGGATGTATTCCACATCTTTTTCATGATGTTTGCCGGTCAGGGCAGGTCCCAGTCCCTCCCACTCCTGATGCCGGCAGACACCGTACAGGGAATAAGGCTGACCGTTCAGAATCAGCCCGCCATCCGGATCCACCTGAAAATAGCGAAGTCCAAGAGGCTGATTGACTGCGTCTATGACAGTTCCTTCACTGTCTTCGAGGCGTACCTGCAGAGTATACAGTTTTGGATCCCGTCTGGCATCCCATAAATGGGGAGACGGCATGTGTATTTTTTGCCTGAATTTTATTAACTCGTTCGGTATGATTTTAATCTCCCGGATTTCGGAAACAACCGGCATCCCTTCGAGATTCATCAAGGTTATTATCTGCTGCAGCTGAACCGGTAACGGATTCTCTTCGACATACTGCCAGCCGAACCGGATGGAAGCATCACCTCCGGATTCGTAATATCGAATCTCTATGGGCAATGCATGCCCTTCCCGTAATTTGGCCTCTCCCCATTTTTCATAAGCGGCGTGATTCCCCCAATGATCGATGATTTTTTCCCCTCCCAGAAAAAGCCGTGATCCGTCATCGCTGTTCAGAACGAACCGGTAAATACCGGTCTTTGCCGGAACAAATCGTCCGTTCCAGATCATGGAAAATCCATCCCCCGGCATATCTTCGAACGGACCGCCGCTGCCGTACTGAAAGGCAATCCCCTGATCCAATCTGGTATGGACGGGCGGTCCTTCAAAATCCGGATTGGCATAATATGTCCCCAGCAGTCCCTGACCTTTTTTTTCTTTCGTGGGCTTTAACTCTATTGAGGTTGTCTGAAGCACCGGACACTTTTGATAATCGATGAGCGTCACCACTTCGATATCGGCCCTGTCTTTTGTTACAGTGAGCGGATGGATATAAATACCGCTCGACGCATCATCCAGGGGAGAAATACAGATATCCGGCGTCGTAAACACAGTGACCGGCCGGTAGATCCCGCCAAACAACGGATACAGATAGGTGCCGGAAGGAGCCACATCCGGCTGCATACTGTTATCCACCTTGACCGCAAGAATGTTCATCTCCCCCGTTCTCAGATACGGAGTCATTTCAAAGCAGAACGCAGAATAACCGCCCCGATGCTTTCCCAGATACGTTCCGTTCAAAAAGACATCTGCCACCAGAGACACACCCGAAAATCGGATAAATGCCCGACGATGCGTTTCATCCGTCGGTGTTTTAAAAGCGGTTCTGTACCATCCGATACCCTGCCGGTAATGAATGCCCTCTGTCAATACATCTTCGGCATTCCAGGTATGCGGAACAATCACATCCTCCCATCCTTCTGGTGAAATCACATCCCCGCTTTCCGCGGATTGGATATCTCCCGGATAAAATGTCCAGTTTCTCAGACGCTCCTGGTTTCGATACTGAAGAAATTCCTGACCGGAAAGCAAACCGGTTCCTGAAAAAATCGCAAGACAAACCAGAATCATAACGTCCGATCGGAAACGCATTATCATCCTCCGCATTTTGGTTTATTATCTTTGTTCTGAGTTTATTGAGCTCAGATCCCGTGGCTTTTTCACTCCGGTTTTTTCAATTTTTGTCAATTGCAGGATCAGATGCTTAGCTCAGAATGATAATAAATATGCTCTCAATTCTTGATTTTTTAATCATTTATCTTATTTCTTTAATCTTACTGTTCCTCCACATACTCGTACCAGTCAAAATCCGCAGGCACCGAACAAGGGATCCCGTTGCCCGTTGTATATAACCCAAAATAGGTGCCGGTAAAACACATTCCATAATCGAATCCGATACGTTCAACCGACAGTTCTTTTGTAGTACCGGTTCCCATCACGGTTTCTGCCCCGTGCGCATCCCTGAATGAAAACTCATAAGCAAGCGGTGTGGCATGGACAGAAAGTGCGACCTGTCCATCTGGAATTTCAGCATACTGGATTCCTTCAACGATTTGTGCTTCGACCACTTTGCGCAGAAAAACATTGCGCTTGCCCGCCTTTAATGTCACCCCGATTTCGTAATGAAACCGGTCATTCTGACGGATCACCAGACCGGCCTCTTCATTATTGCTTTTGGGATCAAAATCGAGTGATGTGCTCACTCTGCATGTCAGATCCGTTTGTCTGCGACCGATGAAGGTGGGAGAATCCTGGTCATTGAGAGTAACCGCGGAACCTTTCAACCGAAAAAACCCGGAGCGTTCATTCAGAGAGTAATTAGAGGAGTCGGGATTGCGCAAATAATTCCAGTAAAGATCCAGTGAACCTTCATCAAAATCAATCCTCGATGGAACCGGTTCCCATTGATGCTCTTTCAATCGGGGAGCTTGCATTTCAAATTCAATGGGTTTGTTCTCATTCACAACCGGCCAGCCATTGTCATCAAATTCCAGAGAAACAAGATAGGTCTCTCTTCCCATATGATGAAAGTGTCCTCCCTGCGGCCGGATGGCCAGACAGACCATCCACCAGCCGTCTTTTGTATGCACAATATCTGCGTGCCCGACAGCACGAATCGGGTGGCTATCCAGATCTTTATGTGTCAGAACCGGATTGTCCGGATTGGATTCAAAAGGTCCCCAGGGAGAATCGCTTCTGGCAACCGTGACCATGTGCCCGTAACTGGTACCGTTTTCAGAAATCATCAGGTAATAGGTGCTGTCTATTTTATACAAATGCGGACCCTCTGCCCACGGGCCGCCTGTACCACCCCATATTTTCTTTATCTCACCTTCCAGCTTACCGGTCTTAATATTCAAGATTCTCTGGCCGATGTAACCGTCTCCCCCACCCACATGGCGGGTATAATACACGGTTCCATCATCATCGAATAGCAAAGAAGGATCAATTCCTTCAGGATCGATCCACACAGGATCCGACCACGGCCCTTCAGGATTTTCGGCAGTGACATAAAAATTACCCCCGCCGTTCACATTGGTGGTAATCATGTAAAAGAGGCCGTCATGATATCGAATCGTGGGCGCGTAAATACCGCCTGAGGCCCGCATTTGTTTCAGCGGCAGTTGACTCTCCCGGTCCAGGCAGTAACCGGTCAGTTTCCAGTGCACCAGATCCTTGCTGCGATGCACCGGCACACCCGGAAAGTACTCGAATGTACTGTTCACCATATAAAAATCATCTCCGACCCGGCAAATGCTTGGATCCGGATAAAAACCTGGCAAAACAGGATTCTTGAAAATTCTCTGCTTTGGAGACAAACATCCCATCAACAAAATGACGATGATTAAACCCATTGAAATCACATTGCCTGTTTTCATATTTTTTTCTCCCTGTAGAAGTGTTTCTGATAATTGAATGCTTTGCCCTTCGTCCTCATTTGATATCGTATGACCTTGCGAAGGTCCGGAGACCTTCGCAAGGTCATTTCCCATGTATAATGAAAACTTCATACATTTACTCAACCAACAAAATCGCGTACTGGTTCATCACTTTTGAGTCTTCCTGTAATACTTCAATTGGATAATCGAGCTGCCTGACTGTGGTAAAAACATCTATCCCCAGCGCTTCCGGACAGGGCCTTAACAGCTTAAGATATTTACAGGTTTTTTTTACAGCCTTACAGTCATGACATAAATTGCATGAAAACGCGTTCAGTAAAAACACCTTATAGTAGCCGGAGAGAAAAATCGCTTTTCATATCAATCCGATGCGCATTGCGCATCCTGTGAAACCTGTATCTCCTCTCTCAACACTTCAAAAAATCGGTCTGCCGCCCACTTTTCCACCCATGGCCTGTGTCCGCATTTTTCCAGCTGGACAAACCGAAAATTATCAAGAATGCGGGACAAAGGCTCAAAAACGCCTTTCGCAGGATGCGGATCATAATCTCCGTGTATCGCTGTAACAGGGCATCGGATCTTTTTTGCCAATGACAGCAGCTTCCCGCTTCGTCTCAACGCCTCCGCCTCGGGCCATACCGCATTAAAAATATGGAAATTGTAAATTGTCTTCTCTTTTGACACTTTTTCGATTGAATCGTAGGCATCCGCTTTGGCAACCAGCATGCCAAATCGTGAAAACAGACGGTCCTGCCTGCTGCCCTTCAGATTTTTCAAATGATCGCTGATCTCATTGATTTCATTCCGCTCGTCTTTACTAAGACGATTCAGACGTATTCTCTGAATATTTGAAGCATAATGGGATTCAAAAGGGCCGCTGCTGATCAGTATTATTTTTTTAACCAGATCCGAATTATTTGCCGCAGTAAGATAACACAGCCAGGCACCCCATGAAAATCCGATTAAAATAACGGGGGCTTTTGCCATCTTGTTCAACTGCGTCTTCAGTTCTTCGATTTGCCCCTGAACGGAATCCGCTGTTTGAAAGGGTTCGAAAATTCCGCAATCCGAAGCCAGCGCTTCGGCCACTGAGGCCATTTCACCAGCGGCGCCGGGTCCCCCATGAATCACAGCAATTGATAAAGGCGCTTTGCCGTAAACTCGATAATTCTTCAACGGATCACCACATTTAAATTGCCTCATGAAAATAATGTAATAACAGCATTGTGCGATATAAAATATAGTTATGGTCTGTTTTGCTCGCCTTTGCTTTATTGATAAGATCAATCACTTCAGGTATCAATAATGATAAATATCATCTGTTCTTATAATATCCTTATATCCCAGGCCAATCACTCAACCGATATCCTGACGCGTCCCCGAATATCCCGGGACGAGGCACCGACCAGCAGCTCAAAATCGCCTGGCTCTACGATCCACGCCCTCTGATAGTCATCATAATAGGCAAAATCCTGGACATCAATATGAATACAGACGGAGCCGGTTTCTTCAGGATTCAGTTCAATCTTTTCAAATCCCTTCAATTCCTTGACCGGTCTTTTTACCGAGGTTTCCACATCATGCATATAGACCTGAACAATCTCCGCTCCCGCCCTTGTTCCCGAGTTTTTTATATTACAGGAAACTTGGATGGTGTCATCACATCTGTAAGATTTTTTATCTGTTTTTACGGAAGTGTATGAAAAATCCGTATATGAAAGTCCGTATCCGAAACAATACAGCGGATCAATTTCTTTGGTATCGAACCAGCGGTAGCCAACCAGGATGCCTTCTTTATAATACACCGTAAAATCTTCTCCCGGGTAGGTGTCCAGGGCATGTGCCGGAGAATCGGTCAGTTGAAACGGCATGGTAAACGGCAGTTTGCCGGACGGATTGACTTTTCCGAATAGCACATCGGCCATGGCTGTTCCGGACTCTGAACCGTTGAACCATCCCCATACCAGTGCCGACATAACCGGTTCGATGGATGAAAGATCGTATGGGGCAGACGCAATCATAACCACGACTGTGTTTGGATTAACAGCCGCAACGGCTTTGATAAGTTCAACTTGACCGAAAGGCAATTCCATATCCCGTCGGTCAATGGCCTCGGTTTCGATGCTGCGATTGGAACCCCCAAAAATGATAACGGCATCGGAGATTTTCGCAACTTCCACTGCTTCGCTGATCAGGCTGGAATCCGCAGATTGATTCGGTACTCGGAGTTTCCAGCGGTGTCCGGTATCGATCTGGTCATACTTTTCACAATACCCCTGAGCAAAGCGGATATCCATTTGATGACCCCATCTTTTTTGTAATCCTTCAAGAGGTGTGATTTCATATTTGGCTTTCACGCCTGCGCCGAATCCTTCATTGGCATGATAGTGTATGGCGTTTTCGCCCAGAACCGCCAGTGTCTTGATTTTTTGAGGATCCATTGGCAGCACGTTCCTGTCATTTTTAAGAAGCACAATGGCCTCAGCTGCCACATTATACGCGGTTTGAAAATGCGCCGGTGTGGCAAGAGATCCCTGATACCGGTCATCGTTCATGGTTTTACATCTCATCATCACATATAAGACCCGGCGCGCATGGTCATCGATCACACTTACCGGCACCTTGCCGGTATTTACGGCATTAATCAACGGATCTGCAAAATAATAATCTTTATAATCACCCCGTGTGCCCATCTCGATATCCAGACCATTCATGATCGCACGGACGGTGCTGTGGGTGGCGCCCCAGTCTGAGATAACAATCCCCTTAAATCCCCATTCTTCTTTTAATACTTTATTGAGGAGATAATCATTCTCGCATATATACCATCCGCGTAACTTGTTATAAGCGCCCATAAAAGCAAGAACTCCTGCTTCCCGAACCGCCGCTTTATAAACGGGCAGATAAATTTCTCGCAGTGTGCGCTCATTCATCAGCACATCGATCCGCCAGCGCATGAACTCCTGATTGTTCGCCACATAATGTTTGATACAGGCGGCAACGTCCCTGCTCTGGAGACCCCGAATATACTCGACCGCGATTTCTGTATTCAAATAAGGGTCTTCGGTAAAAAACTCAAAATTCCGCCCGGAAATGGGTGTCCGTATAATATTTACAGATGGACCGAGAAGCATATCTTTGCCCCTTGCGCGGGTTTCTTCACCGAGGACTTCTCCGTAATGCCGGGCCAGCTTGCGATTCCAGGTAGCCGCCAGGCTGGGACCTGCAGGAAAAAAGGTGGCGGAATCTGTGGGAAGATTCAGCGGCTCCCAGGAATGCCGATCCATTTCTTCCCGGACTCCCGTGGGCCCGTCCGCGGATTTCAATTCCGGGATGCCCATCCGCGGCACGCCAGTGGAAGAAAATTTTGCATTCCCGTGGAGCAAGGCAATTTTCTCTTCAAGCGTCAGCAGTTGAAGCATACTGTCTGCCCGGGCCAGAACAGGATCGTCATCCGTATAATCCGCTCCGGCTGCACCGGATAACAGATCAACTTCCAAAAAACAGATAAAAAACATGGCTGTTAAAACAGCCTTGATCTTAAAAAAACCAATGAATCTTGAAATCGGCATAGGAACCTTTCTATCTTCCAATAATGACAGTTTTTAATAATCCTGAATAAAACTCTGTGCGTAACAGTTTACAAAAACACGTATAAATAATTGTAATCCCCATGTCAAAAAATGTAAAAAGTTGTACCCTGAAAAAATAAAATGATGGACAGCCAAAAAGACCGGGAGGTATATGAATGCGACCTGCCTGAAAATATCCATATCGAAAACAGATGATACAAAGCATCCGGCGAATAACAAACCACCATAGAATGATTCATTCATGCTCGTTAACCGAAACCGGAATGACACCTTTCTTAAGAATGATATTCGCGTACTTTCGTACATCACCACTTATCACAATGGCAAAGGCACTCCTTGCCCGGTCATAAAAAGCAAATCTTTCAATTTTTGTCACAATATGCGATTTTTCTTCGAATGCGTTGATAATTTCAAGATAGCCGTTTTCAATGCTTTTGTCCTCACTGTCTCCCTGCACCACATCCATCATGATGACCGGATCCGCATACTGATCCAGGGCCAGAAGGGGCATTACACCCTTGAGGATAGTATCGATATCAATGCCATCCATCCGAATCACCGGTGGCCCCAGAGATTCAGCCGGAAAATGAGCGTCCGAAAAAACAATCTCATCACCATGTCCCATGCTGCAGAGCGCTGCCAGCAATTCAGGTCCGACAACCGGTGCTATTCCTTTTAACATAGTCATTCCTCCTGTCATAGACACCTTGCGAAGGTCAAAAAGAGACCTTCGCAAGGTCAGATGAATAACTCACAAACGCCACCCGCCTGCTGTCCGGCGACCAGGAAGGCACATTGATCGTGCCCTGCCCGCCATACAGGTATGCGGCCACTTCAATTTTCATGTCCTGCAAACGGATCAGACGCAGCATCACTTTTTGATAGTAAGGATGATCCCACGCATCCACTTCCGGCGGATAGGACAGAAAGATCACCCATTTCCCGTCCGGAGACGGATGGGGAAACCAGTTCTGATAGGAATCATCCGTTATCTGTGTCTGTTCCGATCCATCGGCTTTCATGCGCCAGATTTCCATGGATCCTGTGCGGTTGGAATTGAACCAGATGTGTTTACCATCCGGAGTAAAATCCGATCCGTCATCCAATGCGGGATTGTCTGTTAATTGAATTTCCTCTCCCCCTTCGGATGGAATCGCGTACAGATCCCACTGATCATTTCGATTGGCCGTGTAAATCAGCGTGCTGCCGTCCGGGGACCAGCTGTGCCAGTAGGAGGGACTCTTTTCTGTAACCTGTCCGGGCACTCCTCCGGAGACAGGCAGTGTATAGATCACTGAATTTTTTCCAGCCGGACGATCCGCCGCGTGATGACTGATGGCAAGCTGACTGCCATCCGGAGAAAAACCGTGATCATTGTTGTTGTTTCTGGCAAAATCCGTATCGATCAATATCCGGTCGCCGCCCTCAGCAGGAATGTGATAGAGTTTGCCCTGACTGTTAACCACCATAAATAAGCCATCCCTGGACCAGTTGGGCGCTTCAAAGGGCGTGTCCGACTGAAAAATGATTTTCCGTTGCCTGCTCCCAATATCAAGAATTTCAAGCCGGGATCCAATATAATCCTGATAGGGTATAAAATCGGGTTTTGCAGGAATTGTCAGCCTTGTATTGATAAAAACCGTCTCTTCCACAGTATTCGAATCGTGTGAGCACACAAACAATCCCATACAGAAAGCAGTGGAATCAAAAGGCATCTCGATTTTTCCGATTTTTTGTAAAACCTGTCCGGGTTTGGCTGCCCACATCTGAACATTCCGTCCTGTCTTCTCCAGACGCAGTACGGACAGAAAACGATCCTGTGAGGACTGTTCCAAAGTCATCGAATCCGGTTCCTTTCGATATTGCATCGAGATCAGTCCGTCACCACCATGAAACTCGGCGCTCACATGACGGGATCCTGGTTCAAGATTTTCACGAATACACAGGCCTGCCTTTCGATGCTCATGCACGCCCTCACCGATCCATGACACCTGTGTATCTAAAATAAAATTTCCGCCTATCTTTCTGTACAGAAAATAAAACTCATCTCTGCCTAACCACATGTTGCTGCCGGATCCTTTCAGACGATAATGATCCGTATCAGAATCATAAATACTGGATCCAGCATGCTTCACGGAACCGATATCGCAGGCAGTCTCAAATAAACCATACGAATCCGCATTTTTCATTTGACATCCCGAATGATTGATAAACAACATGATCGAAAAACATATTATTGGATTGACCTTGCGAAGGTCAAGGAAAAACTATCTCGATAACCGGAGCATAATCACATCATGAGAAGCCAATCTGCGTTTCAATACGGTATTCGTCGTGCCTATATCCTTTTTAGCCCACAGATCACGGATTTTGTATTCTGTCTGATCGAAAAAATAGTGTTTATGAAACAAATCATCCTTAATCGGATGCTTCTTCCAGTCATAGTCCAGTTTTATATCCTCCAGCCCCGGATTCAGAAAACAGATTGCCAGATCACCGTCTTTCAGCGGTTTGGCATAGACATCCAGGTCATTGATCTCCAGACATTTGAATCCCTGAATACCGAGAGAATCCTGATCCACGGCAATGACTTCTTTATTCGTCAGGATGTTCCGGGTTTTTTCACCCATTGTTCTCAGATCATTGCCGGCAATTAACGGGGCGGCCATCATGCACCACAGAGAAAAATGCGCCCGGTCTTCGGAATCCGTCATTCCATTGCCCACTTCCATCATATCCGGGTCGTTCCAGTGATCCGGGCCCGCATATTGCCGGATGTCTTTCCGCATGTTCAGAATCTGCAGAACCCCCCAGGAGGCCCAGGTATCATGATGTTCCGCACCATCAAAAATCGGTGCAATATCTCCTGTGGTCCTCCATAAATGTCCGATATCGCCCCCCCATTCCCAGGGATTGTTGCTTCCCCATTCGCAAAGACTGAATACCATGGGACGCCCCGCTGAATAAAGCGCATCCCGCATGGTCAGATAGGCACCCCGTGCATTGAGTCCTTCAGTGTTGCACCAATCGTATTTCAGATAATCGATGCCCCATTCAGCGTAGGTCTGTGCATCCTGGTATTCATAGCCCCGGCTTCCCGGACGGCCCGCACAGGTTTTCCACCCGGCATCGGAATAAATACCCAGTTTCAAACCCAGCGAATGCACATAATCGGCCAGGGATTTCATTCCGGAAGGAAACCGCTCCGGATCCGGATGGATAAAACCCAGACTGTCCCGGTTGCCGTGCCAGCAGTCGTCAATATTCACATAAATATATCCGGCTGCTTTCATGCCGCTAGAGACCATGGCATCGGCCGTTTCCCGGATCAATGCTTCATCCACATTGCATCCGAAATGATTCCAGCTGTTCCATCCCATCGGAGGGGTTAACGCCAGTCCCTCAAATTTCTGACTGAAGCAAAGTGATACGCTCAATAGAATCGCTCCGGAAAATTGTCTTTTCATGGGGACCTCTCCTTTAAATATTCATGGATATGGATTTTAAATACCGCATTATGGCTTCAATATAATAATAATCGGCATAACTCAGGGGAACATCCACTTCACTGTTGGAAGGAATATTTCCCACGCCGCGCATTAATAAAAAATTTCCGTTTTTGCCCAATGCAGACCGATAGGATTCACTGCTTAAAGACCATAGTATCTGTTCTGCGCTGCATTCATAGAAAGCAGACAATTCAGGATTCACATACGACTTCAATTCAAGAAGGGCCGAAGCCATAATTGCAGCAGCCGAGGCATCACGAAGTGCGTTGGGAATATCCGGAGCATTGAAATCCCAATAGGGAATTTTGTCTTCCGGAAAATTGGGATGATTGAGAATAAAATCTGCAATCTCCCGGGCTTTTTGCAGATAACGCGGATATCCGGTTTCCCGGTAGCTCATGGTAAATCCGTATAATCCCCATGCCTGACCCCGTGCCCATACAGATTCATCAGAATATCCCTGAGCTGTATTTTTCTTTTCCACTGCTCCGGTTTCAGGATGATAAGAGAGTACATGATAACTGCTTCCGTCCTGCCGGAAATGATTGGCCAGGGTTTTGTCTGCATGGCTGACTGCAACTTTGAAAAAAGAGGAATCACCGGTCTGTTTGGCTGCCCAGAAAAGGAGCTCCAGGTTCATCATATTATCGATAATCACAGGATATTTCCAGCCTCTTTCCAGATTCTCTCCCCAGGACTGAATGCATCCCACATCTGCATCAAATCGTGTTGTCAGGGTTTTTGCTGCAGTGATAATGACGGGAATATAGCTGGTATCCATAGTAAGACGCCAGCCATTTCCAAAGCTGCAAAATATTTTGAATCCGATATCATGATCCCGGTTATTCCATTTCTCCCGTTCCACTGTGCGGGTTCGAAAGCGGGCCCGTTCTTTTAACTTCGGATGACCTGAGAATTCATATAAATACCACAAGCTTCCCGGGAAAAATCCGCTGGTCCACCAGTCCGATCTATTTGTCTGAACCGATCCGTCGGAATTGAGCGTTCGTGGAAATAAGGAGTCCGGTACTGTTTTATCCAGGGCGATATACTGCTTCACTGCCTTTTTCAACGAAGACCGGACAATTGTATCGAGGTCCGTCGAACGGCTGCACGTGCTGATAATAACAATAAAAACAAAAATCGATAATAAGAATTTCTTTTTCATATCAGGTCTTTCCTCAATAAATAGAATAACAGACATTTTCAGCTGAGCATTTCAAGTTCAATGTCCAATCCTCCGATACAGTAATACAGGTTACGTAGGATTGATACCAACCGCTTTAAAAAACGTATAACAAAACACACCATCCGGTCCGGCCGTCCTGTACAAATCACGAATACCCTGATCGAATGCTGCTTCGCTTGTCAGTCCTTCTGACAATGCTTTTTTACGCACACCTTCGATCATGGCCGTAAATGTCTTTTTTGTAAATCCTTCAACCAGATGCGGACGACTGTTATCCACATACACCATTCGGGGAGAAACCTGAACATCAATCAAACCCGCCTGAATAAAGAGTGGATACAATTCCCGGCCAATTTCCGAATTTCCCCCTGATCTGGCCTGAAGGTCGATCAGGCATTGAATTGCTTCATGCGCTGACCGGCTGTCCGGATAAAAATACGTGGATCCGTGGTCGCCTTCGATCGCTGTGATGCTTCCTCCCGGTTTCAACACTGTCCTCAATTGACGGATGGCTTTACTGGGATCAGATATATGCTCCAGCACAAAACAGAGAAACACATGATCGAAGGTTTCGGGTTCGAACGGCAGATCAAAAATATCCGCCACCCTGAATTCGATATTATCGTATCCAGTGGAACCCGCCTTGGCTCTGGCCTTTTCTACTGAAGTGGGTGAAATATCGACAGAGATGAAATACGCACCCGGACTTTTTTCCAGAAGGGTCAATGTTTGCGCTCCCACTCCGCATCCGGCTTCCAATACAAGACTTCCCTGCGGATAACCGGTGTCCGAATGCAGAAGCTCAGTCAAGGTCACGGCCTGATCTTCCAGTCGCTGATTTTCTCTGGGGGAATATCCGTGGACATATTTTTCGTTCATAGACAATCTTCTTGATGGGAAAAATAGTATTCAAAGTAAAATCATTTTTATTTCTGTGATCTTCACAGTGCTCCATTGTCTTGTATTTTAAACCAAAGACTCAAGGACCGGGCGATTCAATAACTTAAAAAAACAGAGACTCTTTTTCTCAGCGTCTTCTGCGACTCTGTGATATTTTCTCCGTCTCCCCGTCTCTCCCGCGCCCCGTTTCATCTGCTCGCTTTTTGATATTTTTTAATTTTTAATCTTTCTTATCCGCTTCCACTAAAGTAAATATCGTCCCGTATCCGGGTAAATCCAAGACAATCTGTTCATCAATATTTGCACAAAACGCCCGGATGGATTCCAGATCCGGTCCGCCGGCAGGCAGATCAGGCTCCATGCTGTTTATCAGCACACATCGTGAGAAATCCCCGTTTTCATCTCCACCGGTCAATGTGTACCAATAACATCTCGGACCGGCTTGAAAATCTTTGAATCCAATCTGAACAACCTGATCTTCAGAGCCCTTGTTCATGAGCATAATACCGGCTTCCCCGGAATTAAATCCGGATGCATATACAACTACATTGGTATCCCCGGTGGTCTTCGAAACCATCATGTGATCTCCGAAAAACCGCTGGAAAAGCGCCATATAATGAAAAACCGGTCTCGGATGAAATCGGGGGACACCGGGCTCGTTATGTTGCGAGAACATGCCGTGGTCATTGCCATCGGCCCATCCGTTGGCCAGATTCCACCTGCAGGCCAGTGCAAACTTGTTCTTAATTAATTCTCCCAGCACCAGAATGCTGTGCATGCCATTGATATAACTCACCCGCTGCTTCGAACCTATGGCAAAAATATTCCATTCTGTGAGGGCCACAGGTTTCATTGCCACATTATTTCTTTGACTCATCTGTTCCATATATGTCATTATATGCCGGCATTCGCTTTCTGCGGAATTCAGAATCGTGGCAATCGTCGAGTTTTCCTGCCAGGGTGTAAAATAAGAATGCACGATAAAGAAATCGGCAGAGTTGCCCGCCTGACTGAAAAATCCGGAATTCCATGCTTTTTGAACAGGAGGATGCCAGTCCTGTTCAGCTTCCAATAGAACAGCGCCGATCGAAATAGAGGCCCCTGTTTCTTCGGCGGCTGTACGCATGGAATCGGCGAATACCTTAAAATGTTTTCCATAAAGCTCACCTGAGATTACAGCCGGCTGCCCGTCCTGATTGAGTAATGTATCAATGAGATATCCGGCCTGCCAGGCCCCGTAATTTTCATTGCCGATTTCCCAGAATCGCGTTCGCCCATTATCGTAACGAACCCAATCGGCTGCATAATGGGCAGCACGGGCCACAGGGTCATGGCCGGTACCATAGCGTGCGTACCCATAATTCACGGTAATGACACCTGTGCTCTTTGTCTGTTCCAGCAGCTGATAATAATTGTCGAGAGACAAAGCTTCTTTATCAGTATTGCGTCCGCCCCGATATTTCTCCCGAAGTTCATTGTCGACAGCCCATGTGGATTTTTCCGGGATATCTGCCGGCAATGCATCAGGTCTGGCATCCCAGAAAAACGTGCTGCTTAAATTTCCTCCTGGATACCTTAATACATGGGGGGACAATACACAAATCCGGCGAACCAGTTCCTGATTGTTGACAATTTGCGTCATATATACATTGGTATTTTGGCCGTAAATATATTTCGGCACATGACAAATCGTATCGGTAAAAAAAACAAGCGATTGAACACTGGGTTCCGCATCCGACATCGATGATTCAGTAAAATCCGGAACGGTGGCTTGTTTTAACTGAATGTCACCCTGAAAATATTCCTGCGCGTTTCCTGTGAATATCGAAATAAATAATCCCATCATACAAAAAAGAAGAAAAAACCGATTTCTCATAAAAAACAACCTTCTCAAATTATATACTTCACAAAGAACAGGTTTTCAGTATATTTAACAAATATAACCAATCGGCCGGAAAGTGCAAATGATTTAAACTAAAAAAATACACCCGTAACAAAGTCTGATATACTACAGGCGTATAAAAAGGGATTGTTATTTCATGCTATTTAAAAATAACCAACTTTTTAATTAATAATCTCTCGGAACTGTGAAACCGGGCAAAATAGGTGCCGGAATTCAAATTAGTATGAAGCTCGATCATGGACTGCGCTTGATTAAGATTCTGCGAATGAACCACGCGCCCCAGAATATCGACAATATCCAATGATTGATATAATCCCGGCTGAACGCGGATCCTGAACACCTTTCGGGCCGGGCTGGGCAAAATCATAATTCGGTCGAGTGAATCAGAGGCAGGACAGGCAACCGGCTTGACCGAAGCCTGCACATCACCTTCAACAAGAACAAACTGGACGGAGAGTGCTGGTGACATAAACGTGATATTATCTCCGGTCGGATAGGCGTATGCTTCTATATCCTCGAGATCATCAATGGGACCGCCCGTAGCATGATTCGGACCATAATCATTCACATAAATCTTTTGCGAAAACTCACCGTTATCATCCCCGCCGGTGAGACCAATGATATAATATTGATCTCCGTAATGATACTCCTCAACATTCAGATGAACAATCTGTGTTTCCGATCCCTTGTTGACAACCACCAGACCAATATGTCCCGAGCTGTAAGTAGAAACGTATGCAACGATATCCTCATTGCCGGTAACCGATGATTGAACCAGATGGTCTCCGAAAAACCGTTTGAAATAATACATATAAAAATAATCGGGCCTTGGATTCCAGACAGGCACATCCGGTTCGTATCCGTCATTAAACATGCCATGGGTATCCCCGTTATCATAACCGCTGGCAATGAGCCAGCGGCAGGCCATGCCGTAGCCATTTTTTATCATTTCGCCCCAGATCAGAACGGCCTGCATGCCGCTGATAAATGAAGTATTTCTTTTGTTGATCTCTCCTTCCACTTCAGCCGTGATGTTCCATTCCGTGAGGGCAACCGGCTTGAGTGCAGCGCCTTTATTCTGAATATCGTTTTTGATAAAAGTCATCATGGATGCAATTTCCTGAGCGCCATTTAAAAATCCTTTGGCGGTCCTGCCGCCTTTCGCTCCAAAATAATTATGAACCACATAAAAATCAGCTGCATCGCCGATGGTTTTGAATACGCCTTCGTTCCATGTTTTATTCGGAGGATTCCAATTGTCATTTGCCGCGTTGTAATGCAATATCTGTGCGCCGATGTAAATGGTTTCATTCCGTTCTTCGGCTGCTTTCCGCATGGAATCTGCAAATACGAGAAAATGCTGGCCGTAAATTTCTCCGCTGACGATTTGCGGTTGTCCGTCCTGATTCATAGAGGTATCAATCCAATACCCGGCTTCCCAGGGGCCCGCATTTTCATTGCCGATTTCCCAGAATCTGGTATAGCCGTCATCGTATCTCACCCATTCTGCCGCATAATGAGCAGCCTGAGCAACCGGATCAGGAGCCGTGCCATATCTTGCATACCCGTAATTCACAGTAACCAGCGCGTCACACCACACCTCATCAAGCATATAATAAAATTGATCCGTTGTCAGAGGCCAGCTGTTTTTTCCGTATTGTTGAAAATCGTGATCCCAGTGACCGTCCGAGGGATAATAGACAGCCTCCGGTATTTGCGGTGAAGTGCCGTCCCAGAAAAATATGTCCCCCCAGCTGCCGCCCGGAAAGCGAATTAAATCGGGTTCCAGCGCCTCAAGATGTTCGAGTAAAACAGGTTCCTCACCGATATGTCCGCACCAGGCGGCCACCGCTGTTCCGAATATATAGGGGGATACTTTTTGCAGAACATGGTCCGCATCCACGGTGATAAAGACTGCGGGTGCCCCGGCGGGTTTCTGTTTTTCGACAGATTGAGGGATATCCGCATATCGGTCATAATGGTCTTCAAGAAAACAATTATCTCCCGTCTGAGAAACCAGAAACGCGGGTAAAAAATAAATCATCACCCGTAATAATAAATCTCTGTTCATGGCAACCGTCTTTCAAATAAGTGTTATTTTAAAAGCAATGGTTTTCTGGATTTTGTAAAATCACCGGTCAACCCACGAATTTGGAGCCGGTATTGATAAATGTCGCTGGGGAGCGGATGGTTTCCGTCATCAGTACCGTTCCAGCATACCGACTGAATTCCGGCGGATTGATAACAGTTTATCAGCATTTTCACAGGCTGACCCAGATAATTAAAAATTGTCAATTGGACACGGCATGGATCAGACAGGGCATATTGTATGGTTGTAGACGGATTCGAGGGATTCGGAAAGTTTTGTGCCAGATACACACAGGCTGCCAGGCCTGCCGCTTCCGAAACTGTGGTTTTTGCAGGATCCCCTTTTCCAATAGCAATTTCAGTGACGGCTGCGAATCCTTCCACCGCCGACAAAATTTCGAGTCGCAAATAGCGGACATTCGCAGGAGAAAATGTCGCCACTTTCATTTTGGCATCGCCGTTCCACGTTCCGGAAGCAATCTCAGCATATTCGGTGCCATTCAGACTGGCTTCAATTCGATAGGATTGAATACTCCCTTTTTCCCGCGGCGACACCATCGGCACATACTTGGGAACATAATACAGAATATTGACATTCTCGTAAACTTGTCCAAGATCGACAGTCAGGGATTGTGGTAATTTTTTTGAAGACTCCCAGACCGAATAATAATATCGGTCATTTTTTCCGTCGATAGCCCGGTTTGCATCGCCGCTGGTGGCCGAGGCAGAAGCCGGAAGAATAAATGTTTCGATTTGCGGGGCCTGATCGGGCAGATCCGGACGGTCGGGATCCGGCGACCACAATTGTCCGACATCACTGAGTCGGTCGACAATATGATCATCGAAAAGACCTTTGGAATTGGGCGGGCAGTTCAGAATAAATGTACACCATCTGGGTTCCAGATAATTGAGATTACTTTGAATTGATTTCGCGCTCATCAGGTTGGCCGAGGGAATCCTTGAGTCCCAGAACCAGCCGTTTCCGCCCTGGGTATAAATAAGCTTGCTCAGCAATGCCGGCAGGGTATTGTCCGGCGGACAGGAACCGCCCGCTTCATAGTGAATCAAATCATTATTGTACAGACATGGCAAGTGCGTATTGTCCACCAATAAACAATTTGGCTGCAGCTCTTTGACCAGTTCACGGATCCGTGGATAGGGAACTTCCACATGGCCCATTTTCCAGGACCACCCGTCGATAAACAGCATGGGGATCTCTCCATAATCGGACAGGATCTCTGTGAGCTGGCCCTCAATGATTTCCATATGCGCATCCGTAACGGGTCCGTTACCGACACCCTCGGTATTATCCCAGATGGAATAATACAGGCAGGGTTCCAGTCCGCGGCTGCGAAAAGCATCCGTATATTCCTCAACCACATCGCCTTTTCCGTCCCTCCATGGGATATTCGCCACATCAAATTCAGAATAATCACTGTCCCACAAACAAAAACCGTCATGATGTTTTGTGGTCAGAATTCCGAATTTCATATTGGCGGAGACAGCGGCATCCGCCCACTGACCGCAATCCAGATCGACCGGATCAAATTTTGTGATATCCTGATTGGCCTCTCCCCAGGCTCCGCCGGTAAATGTGCGAATTCCGAAATGAAGGAACATTCCGAATCGAAGATTTGTAAATTCTCGCTGGAGTGTTTCAATCTCATTTTTCGCACATGAAGTCAAAATAAAAAATGACAGCGCAAGAATCCATCCTTTTCTTAATAATTGGGCACAATTTATCATGTAAGTATCCTTATATCTTTTTCATTCTCAGAAATCACAGCAACAGACTGGTAATATCATGATACGCATAATTCTGTATGGATTGTCCTCTCCGTCAGGTCAATCCGAATCCTCAGGAGGATAACAAGATCATGGATAAGGTTTCATTCATTTTGCCTGAATCACAATGGCGTCCTGTTCCAGGCCTTCTGCAGAAGCATTCAGGGTGATCCGTCCCGGCGTTTTTTCAGATTGGATGATTGCCAGGCATAATCCGTTAAATGCCTTTCGCTTCGATGCCTGAAAAGAAGCAAGGCTTGTCTGTGATCCGTTATCAACCGCTCTTAAAAATCCACGGCCGTGAACCTCAAAATGAACTTCATTATCAGCCAATGGACAAAGATTGTTGTTTTTATCCAGAATTCGGACAGTCACAAATGACAGGTCTTTCCCGTCCGCCAGGATCACATTTCGATCGGCAGTAAGCTGAATTTTTGTCGGGGAACCAGCCGTTTTTATTTCACGGACGAGCACATCCCGTCCCCCGGTTCTTCCGATCCCCTGAATCACACCGGGAGCATAGGCCATACGCCACATCATATGCAGCCTGTGATCTGTTTTCACCTGGACACCCTGGGATTTTCCATTTAGGAAGAGTTCCACCTCGCCGCAATTGGTATACGCCCAGACATCGACCGTGTCCCCGGCGTTCCAGTTCCAGTGCGGAAAAATATGCAGCACCGGCTGGTCGGTCCATTCACTCTGGTAAAAATAATAGCCGTCTTTGGGAAAACCAGCCAGATCGACCACACCGAAATACGAACTTCGGGACGGCCAGCCATAAGGCGTGGGTTCTCCCAGATAATCAAATCCGGTCCAGATATAGATCCCGGAGAGGAAATCATGCTTTCTGACTATTTTCCAGGTCGCTTCATGTGTAGATCCCCATGGTGTATGACAATTATCATAAGCGGAACAGGTATGATCGGAATTGCCCTCCTCAAATGGTTTATCCCAATGTTTCGGCCATTCGCGGATACTGTCCGAAGGCATATCGTAACATCCGCGGGTAGCCAGGGCCGAATTGGTTTCGCTGGCAATGAATTTTTGTCCGGGGAAATTATCCGGAAATGATTCAAAATCTTTATGATGATAATTGAAACCGATTAAATCCAAAATGCCTGATTTGATAATAGAATTGTGAGGCACTGGTAAATTGTATCCGGATGTCAATGGCCGCGTGGAATCCAGCTCGTAAATAAGATCCGCAAGTTCCCCCGCCATCGCGGTGCCGGTACTGTCCCACTGTTCGAGAATTTCATTGCCGATGCTCCAGATGATGACACTGGGATGATTCCGGTCTCTCAGGATAAAATCCTGCAAATCCCGCTGATGCCATTTGTCCCAATACAAAGCATAGTCATAAGGACTTTTGTTTTTCTTCCACATGTCGAACATTTCATCCATGACCAGAATACCCATCCGGTCGCAAAGGTCGAGCAGTTCAGGGGCCGGCGGATTGTGAGACGTACGAAGACTGTTCACACCCATGTCTTTCATAATCTCCAGCTGACGTTCAAGCGCCCGGGTATTGACGGCTGCACCCAGGCATCCCAGATCATGATGATTGCATACACCCTTGATTTTTACAGATTCACCATTGAGAAAGAAGCCTTTTTCCGGATCAAACTGAAATGTCCGGAAGCCGAATGATGTAATGTAATCATCACGCACCCGGCTGTCATATTCAATTTCAGTCACCGCTTTGTACAAATACGGATTTTCAAGAGTCCAAAGCTCAGGCCGGCTGACCCTGAGCTGATCCGTCATTGTCAGCACAGAGTGCGCGGGAATTAATGTGTCTCTGACTGATAAGGCAACCACGGTTTTACACGATTTCCGAATGGTTGTTTTCAAAAGGATCGTTTTATCTGAACTTGACACATTCTTAATCCATGTTTGGATATTGACTTGTGCGATGTTTTCCTTGATCAGAGGTGTTGTGATATAGGTGCCCCAATGGGCCACATGAACCGGATCAGTAATCACCAGTCTGACGTTCCGGTAAATTCCGGATCCAGTATACCATCGGGAATTGGGCTGCTTGGAATTATCAACTCTGACGGCGAGTACATTCTTTGCCTCACCATATTTCAGATGCGGTGTCAGTTCATATCTGAAAGAAATATAGCCATTGGGACGTTTTCCCAGCAACAGTCCATTAATCCAGACTTCACTGTTCCAGTAAACGCCATCAAATTCAACAAATACACATTTCCCCTGAACGGACTCTGGAAGCTGAAAGGATTTACGATACCAGCCGAGCCCTCCCGGCAGTGCGCCTCCACCTGGTGTGGCCGGATGATCCGGGCTGAATTCTCCTTCAATGCTCCAGTCGTGCGGTACATTTAAACAGCGCCACTCTGAATCATCAAAAGCGGGATCCTCCGCTGACATTTCTCCCTGGTGGAATTTCCAATCCTGGTTGAAATTTTCAATTTGGCGAATTTTATTTTGGGGCGGACTGCACTGAATGATTCCGAGGAGAAGACTTAAAGTCACAATACAGAAATTTCGGTTTTTCATGGTTCTTTTCTCTGCTATTTTTTTATGAACGATTTACATGAAAGATAGCGGATCAATCCTGATGCATTATGTCGCAACCATGTGACAGGATTGATTGAATGCATACATGAAAGAAAACTGCCCACTTCAAATACAACCATTCACCACATTCTGTTCAATTATAAGAAAGCCCTTGAATCATCAAGAGCCTTCTTAAATTTAATAATTATTCCATTAATGAATCATTATCCCCTGAAATGCGGAGCTCCCTGAACACCCATATCAATACGAAGCACGGTTTTCTCGTCATCTCCATCCAGAATCATAAAGAGGTGGGTTCCGGCGCTCCAGGCGATCTGCTTGGCCGGACCCGGAATAATATCCTTGTAGTAAATATCCAGATCTCCGTTCGTATACATCACCATCAGTGGATTATATAAATCCTCTGTGCCTATATACATATTTCCGTATTCGTCAAACGTAAAACTGGAGGGTGCCGCATCTGTAAAAGCACCTGTATGCGCCCAATCCAGAACCAGTTCCCGCTCTCCGAGGGTTCCTTCTTTATCCAATATCTCATGACGCCATACACCCATTACGGGTTCACCATCATCCAATTCGACCAGGACATACACGTCGTTGTTTAACACCTGAACACAGAAAATTTCATCACTGCTGTAAAACCCAAGCTGGCGGCTGGTTAAATCCGGCTTGACACAGATCAAATCGGAGGACTTTGCCGCCGCATAAAAATTCCTGTTCTCGTCAAAATCCCCGTACTTGACCCGTTTCGTGACTTCAGTCCATACTGTCGCCGTGTCAACGGCCGCATCCGGATCTACCTG
>JAFGCO010000048.1 GCA_016932575.1 bacterium | reverse complement strand
TTCCGTCCCGTCCGGATTCAGGGCATACACCTTATTATCATCAGAACCCACGTAAATCGTCCCGTCAGAAGCAATGGCAGGGGATGATCCAACCGCTCCTCCCGTTTTATGCGAATGGATAACAAGGCCATTAAATACTGTGACAATTCGACTGGATATGCCCTCCTGATTGTCTGACACAGTCAAACTGAATTTGTAAATACCGATATCCGAACAGGCAACCTGTATAACAGAAGCGCCTGAATCTGAAATGGTGACCGTGCTTTTGCTGGGCTTCTTGATACACTGCCATAAATAAACAAGCACGTCCCCGTCTGAGTCGGAGGACGGACTGCCATCGAGGGTAATTGCTGACCCCAAATCACTGTATATACTGTCTGACGTTACATTTGCTATCGGGCAGTGAGGATGATAACTGTTTCCGCTGTTTTGCATGTCTTTTCGATATTTCGGCCACGGACTCAGTGCCAGTTGAGGACTTGCGGTATATAAAATATAGACTTTATTATCAGAAGATCCTATGTACAGCAATCCATCATCATCCAGTACCGGGGAGGAACGAACCTCGGCTCCGGTTGTAAATGACCATTGTTCTGTACCATCCGCGTTCAATGCATATACCTTATGGTCATCGGATCCCACATAAATCGTTCCATCAGAACCGATTGCCGGGGAGGACCGAATTTGACCGCCTGATTTAAATGACCATTTCTTCGTGCCGTCCCCATTCAGAGCATAGACGCTATTATCATCCGATCCGAAATAAATAAGACCGTCAGGACCGATAGCAGGAGATGAATAGATGGGCCCTTCTGTGATAAATGACCATTTATGAGTGCCGTTCGGATTGATCGCCATCAGCTCGTTATTCAACAATCCACAGTATATTGTGCCGTCATCGTCAATAGCCGGGGAAGATTCAACCGCGCTTTTCGTGACAAACGACCACTTCTTTGTCCCATCCGGATTGATGGCATAGAATTCGCCATCCCAGGATCCCACATATACAGTACCATCACACCCGATGACTGGAGAGGCATCAACATAAAATCCTGTTGTAAAAAACCACTTTACGGTTCCATCCGGATTTAAAGCATACACATTGTAGTCCCTTGATCCTGCATAAACAGTCCCATCCGAACCGATGGCCGGAGGAGAATAGACAGCACCTCCTGTTGTAAAGGACCATTTTTCATTATGTATATTGGACAAATCATAGGCATATATTTTGCCATCCCAGGATCCCATAAATAATGTACTCTTGGTATTATCAACAGCCGGTGAGGAAGCCGCGATGCTGTTACCAAAAGAACCATTGGCGTAATCCGGATAACGGATAATAAGTCCATCAAGGGATATCGACCGAATATATACTTCACCATTGGGACCAATCGCCGGTGAATGTTCTACCGGACCGTTCATGGAGAAAGATATTTTTTCCGTGCCCGGCGTCTGGGCGATGAGGGCAAGAGTAAGAATGAAAAAAATTTTTAATGTCCAACACATTTTTCTGTTCATGGGTTCCTCGTGTTTTTCATTTGACCTTGTGGCCGGAAAAGTCATGATTAAATCTCTGAGCTCTTTTGGAAAGATCATCTCCCGGGTTGACTGACAAAGGAATGAGTATGCCATTTCTAAATAACTGAACTTTAGATATTGACCAAAAAACCCCTTTTGCCTTTAATATCAAGCCTATTTTGAAGGTCCAAACATATAAACATCCTTATAAACAAACATACTCGCTCTTCCGCCGGCTGCATAGATAACATTCTCCAATACGCCGACAGCCATATCCCATCGTCCCACCGGCATTTCTTCCAGCGTTTCCCATTCATCCTGTCCCGTATGATTGGAAGTATCACATCGGCGATTTTTTGCTGACCTTGCACATTGGGATGCCAGTCTGATCCCCGATCCGAACCGGTCAGCAGGCTGGTGCTGACGGCGATATAATAAACCTGCCTGTTCGCGTTGTTTTCCTGACATTGATTCACGACTTCTTTTATATCACCCGCGCAGGGTTCGCCGATCATCAGTCCGCAGATGCAGAAAATCGTCACTCCGGAATATTGTGACTGAACCCGATTGATCAGCTGTATATAGGCTTCCTGAAATACCGATTTATCCGGATGAGGCTGCGTAGAGAAATCGTTCGTGCCGAGATTGATAACAACGACCTGAGGGATCCAGCCTGTATAATCCCAAACCGGGACAGAATCGGCACAGCAGGTACGGTCATAAAGACCGGGCATGGGATCCGGCGACGTCTTGTTTGGATCCCCGTAGTTGCGTACCACGCCCTTGCCCGAATAGGCAACCATCGCATAATCTGCGTTAAGCGCGCGGCCGATAAGCGCCGCGTAAGACAGGGCGGCATTTTCTGTTTCCGGAGTAAACGGACTGCTCGCATTGGGCCCTTCGACACCGTAACCGCAGGTGATGGAATTACCGATATATTCAATTCGCCGATCCGATGGTGCATCCAATGGAATCAGTCCTTTGTTATCATCAAGGATAAATCCGAGGAATTCACCCTTGCCAATGAATGTTTCGGTACGTTTCTCGATTAAAATCGTATGCACGGTATCAGTTAAACCGGTCGCTGCGGGATAAACCGTCGAAGTATCCGTTTGAAGCACACGGGATTCTGTATCATCGATGGTTACATCGTACAAATTTTTGCCGTCCCTGAGCCGGATCGAACAACGTGTTCCCTCAAATCGAGCACGAATGGCAACACCCGGCCAGTCAAAAACAGCCTTTTTTGGATCAGTCAGGTTGAATCGTCCTATATACTGAATGTTCGGATCATCCGCATCGATCATACCGGTGGATCCGGATGATTGCGAAGGACTGGTCTTTTCCATGAAACAGGAATACTCTGAAAAGGTGATTCCCCATACCAGGAAGAGGATTAAAATTTTTTTCCTTTTCATGGCATCTCCTGTAGAAACAAATCTGTTTTTTCTCATAAAAATCATTTTTCTGTAATATATAGACAATACAACCTTTATTTGACTCATTTCTAAAAAATATCCCCAAATTGTATCAGAGAATCATTCCTCCCTACTCTACTCCGTCCCAGCAATAAGTACAAAGCCTTTCCTTCGGCAAACCAATGGCATCGACCATGTCCGGCAGCCTCTGGTATTTCAAACTCGTCAGGTCGAGCCTCTTGCGGATCCTCTCGACCATCTCCTGATATCGATCAGAATCCGGATTTGAATATTCCTGCGGAACGGTCTCAGCCCCGCCTTCCATTTCAGCTATGGCCCGCCGGCCGGCCAGATCCAGTTCTGAACGCGACTGTGAGAAATTCAAGAACTTGCATCCGTAGATAAGAGGCGGACACGCGGGACGCATATGCACTTCTTTGGCCCCGCAATTAAAAAGACGCATAATGGTGTCTTTTAACTGTGTGCCGCGCACGATGGAATCTTCGCAAAACAACAGTCGTTTCTTCTCAATCAACTCTTGAATCGGAATTAATTTCATCCTTGCGACTAAATCCCGGACAGATTGATCATGAGGCATAAAACTGCGCGGCCAGGTGGGTGTGTATTTGACAAACGGTCGTCCAAACGGCAGATTCGATTCATGTGCGTAACCAAGCGCATGCGCGCTTCCCGAATCAGGAATACCGGCCACCATGTCCACACTCGCCTCATCCCGGCGGGCCAGTGCGGCTCCGCAGTGATAGCGTGTATTTTCGACATTAATCCCTTCGTAACTCGATGCGGGATATCCGTAATAAATCCAGAGAAAGGAACAAATACGCAGCCGGTCTTTGGCCGGTAATACTTTTTGCATGCCCTCGGCAGTCATGAACACCGCTTCGCCCGGACCCAATTCATAGGCAAACTCATAATTAAGGTTTGAGAATGCACAAGTTTCAAATGTCGTACAGTAAGCGCCGGATTTCCTTCCGATGATCACAGGCATTCGTCCGTATAAATCGCGAACCGCATAGATCCCTTCTCCTGTAAGGATCAGGAATGAACAGGAGCCCTGAATTGTTTCCTGTGCATGACGGATACCGTCTTTGAATGTGTCTCCCTGATTGACCAGCATAGCCACCAGTTCGGTCGGACTTACAGCGCCACCGCTCATTTCTGAAAAATGCGCACGCCGATCCCGAAATGCCTGATCGATCAATGCGTTCATATTATTGATCTTAGCCACGGTCACAATGGCATATTGGCCCAAATGTGAATTAATCAAGAGTGGTTGTGAATCTGTATCACTGATGACACCGATCCCCGTATTTCCATTGAATTTTGGAAGATCTTCATCAAATTTGGATCGAAACTGCGCGTTCTCGATATTATGAATCCCGCGGGCCATGCCTTCTGCATTTGATACAACAAGCCCCCCCCTTTTCGTGCCCAGATGAGAATGATAATCCGTACCATAATACAGATCAAGGATACAATCGTCTTTTGATGCCACTCCAAAAAATCCGCCCAAAACAGAACCTCGCTTTCATATTGAATAATCAAGGGACAATAAATAATGATGCTTTTATTATAAGCGGATGACGGCAAAAATGCAAGCAGATTTCGAAGTGCTTAATATACAATGTGACTGTAAATTCTTATCATGAAAACCTTTTATCCACAATCATTCGTTTTTTTCTACGTATAAATAATGATTGAATCCATAAAATTTAAATATATATCTTGACAATACTGTAAAAAATATTATATTAGAGTCTAAATGTAGTTTTGGGGAAGCCACGGAAAACCTGAGGAGGTGCAGCATGAAAAAATGGATCGCTATCTTATTGATTCTCTGCATTGGAGCCAGCATGATCTTAATGACCGGTTGCGAAAAGCAACAGGTTGAAGACGAAGCAGAAGCCGTCAGCGCTCCTGCGGATACTGTCGCCGCAGCAGCAGATACAGCCGCAGTTGAAGCGATGGATGTTGAAGAAGCTGCTGAATAGCATTTCATTAGAAAATACAAAAAAGGGAGATGCCGCGCATCTCCTTTTTTTGTAGCATTCATGTCCGTCCTTTCCTCCCCTTGAGAAAAAAGCATATCCATTCATCCAATTCTCAATCTGTCATTTGATGCTCAAATTTCTTTTCAAAAGAGATGACGCCGTATTTTTTCCTCATCCCAAATCTGCTTCAACATATTCATAAATTCGGACAGGGGAAATCCCACAACATTATAATAACATCCCTGTATGTCTGAAACAAAAATACAGGCCCGCTCCTGAATACCATACGCTCCCGCCTTGTCCATCGGACCGCCCGTATCAATATAAGCCTTGATTTCCCATTCGGAAAGATTCCTGAAGGTCACATCAGTACAAACTGTCCGGGATATTGAAACTCCGCCGGCTTCCTGCAGTGTCAGGCCCGTATAAACCTGATGAGTTCGGCCGGACAAGAGAGAAAGCATGCCGAAGGCTTCCTCTGCGTCTAAGGGTTTGCCCAGAATCCGGCCCCCGATATGGACAATGGTATCCGCTCCAATGACAGTTCCTGATTTCATATGCTGAAATACCGCCTCTGCCTTTCTCCGGGATAATTGTTGTACATGTTCCCGGGGACTTAAACCGGACACATTCTCCTCGTTCACCGGCCGGGTCATTATCTGAAATCGAAATCCCGCCTGTTTCAACAGGGCCGCCCGTCTGGGAGACCGCGAGGCAAGTATCAATCCTGATTCAGCCAAACACATCCTCCGTATCCACAATCAGGGTTACCGGCCCTTCATTGATTATTTCACATTGCATGCGTGCTGCGAATATGCCGGTTGCCACGGTTAATCCTTTTGATTTAAGTTGATCAACAAAATAATCGTACAGGGCTTCGGCTTTCTCCGGTTCAGCGGCATCTGTAAAACTTGGTCTCCGTCCGCGACGGCAATCGCCATATAAGGTAAACTGTGACACAACCAGCACTTCGCCACGAATATCCAGGCATGAATAATTGAATTTGCCGTCTTCATCATCAAAAATTCGAAGATTCACACATTTATCTGCAAGCCATTCCGCGTCTTTTTTAGTATCTCCTGATCGAACGCCCAGTAAAATATGAATACCCTGACTGATTTTTCCTGTTACCCGGCTGTTAACAGTCACACTGGCCCGGTCAACTCTTTGTACGACAGCACGCATTTCAACTCCCAAAATAGACGGCCACAAGGCCGACCAGCATATCGGCTTTCATTAATGTGGAAAGACGTCCCAGATTTTTCGGTGTGGTATCCCGCCACATGGAAAATATAACGACGAACAGCACTGTGTCAATGCCGGCGAGAACAATAATAAGGTAAAGCGTATTAAAAATACCGGCAACATAGGGTAAAATCGTTAATCCTGACAAAACAATCATGAGTCCGGTCGCCAAAATCTGAGCTTTTTTTAATCCGTATTGAATCGGCAGTGTCGTAACACCATCCGATTTATCGCCTTCAATGTCTTCCATGTCTTTAATAATTTCACGGGCAAAATGAAATAAAAATGCAAAGATGCCGACAACCAGCGCTTTTTTCCACCGCCCCACTGCCAGACCGCCATAGACAAATGCAAGACCGGTGATAAATGCCACGGAAAAATTTCCCCACAGCACGGTTCGCTTCAACCGCCAGCTGTACACATATAACCAGACAGAAGCTGTCACAGCAATGCCGAAGCCAAGCAAGTGAATAAATGCCGCAATTGTACAGGCAATGACAAATAATGTCAGTGCGAAAATCCTTGCGGATAAAACAGAAACCTGGCCGCTGGGCAGCGGCCGCCCGGGTTTATTGATCCGGTCGATATTCAGATCAAATACATCATTGATGGCATTCGCGCCTGCCATCACAATCATCCCTGACAGACAGGCCAGCAGTAATTTCAAGATCGAAACCATGGGCCCGGTTACAAATCCGCCAATAAAAATGGACAACCATCCAATGACCAGATTTACCGGCCTTGTAAGTCTTATATACCCTTTTATCAACGACAATGACATAAAAATAAAAATAACGGTTTGCCCGGTAAAATGCAATCATTTTTCATTGATTGGATCAGCCGGCTCCATCTGTATTATTTAATCTGGATTTTGCGTTTTTCCATCTTCGGAACGACCCGTGAAATACGTCAGAAAAATAACAATTTAATACTTGATTTATTTTTTATTTCTGATTAGATTCAAATGAAAATTAAATATTTTTCTTGGGAGAGATCAATTCTTATTTATTCAATTCTCACTCATAACAGCAAATCATGAGATGTCTTACGTCTCTCTGGTTTCCATCAGGTCACGTTAATGATTTGCCTTTATTACCCTTTATAAAAATTTTGTTTTGTCAATCAGCGAACCCATTCAATGGATATAATCATGACAAAATCACACAACCGAATGATTCAATGTCGGTACGTGCCCCTCATTCTGATATGCGGCATTTTTGCCGGCAGTGCCTTAACAGCACTCGATGCTCAGGAATCCGCACCGCAAGTTCAGCTATCCCGAATTTTCCGCCTGTCCGGACAGGCCTACCTGTACGGTGAAGTTTATGGTGCGCACGGCATTGAGGGAAGACGTCCGCCATCAACCGGCCGTATAGGATTAAGACCCGTCCTGCAAATCTCCAACATGTTCAACGTGTCCGCAGATTTGTTATTATCCACAGAAGGATCTCGCGCCCGTCAAAACATGAATATTCTGGGATTGCATCCCGCCTGGTCCTGGGGAAAAGCCCATCTTGGAGATTATACTGATCAATTCTCCCGATATACGTTGAACGGTGTGAATATCAAGGGTGCAGAAATTGACCTGTATCCGGGCCAACTGCGTTTTACTTTAGGCGGCGGTCAAACCAAGCGCGCGGTAAATGGCAATGTGATCAACCAAAGTTATGCACAATACCTTTTTGGCTCACGTCTGGGATATGGAAAACAAAACAGTTCTTATATCGATCTCATTGTCTTAAAAGTGAAAGATGATATCGGGTCTCTTTCGGTGGCAGAAGATTTCGACTATGATTATGTTATTCCTGATACCCTAGAGAGTGAAATGGATACGATCTGGATTGAGCCCCCGTATCACCCGCTCGCTGTAACACCCCAGGAAAATCTGGTTGCCGGCATTGCGACACGGCTCAGCCTGTTCGACCGCAAGCTCACACTGGAATGGGAAAGTACAGCCAGCGGTTATACAAAAGATTTAAATGCAGAGCCCATCGACCGGGACAGTCTGGAAACATCTGAATGGCTGAAAACACTTTCCAAAAACATGTTCACGCCCAGAACAGGATCGAGTCTGGATTATGCCACAGATGTCCGGCTTGGATTTCAAACAACCATGATCAATACACAGATCGGATACAAAATCATCGGACCGGGATTCCGTTCTCTGGGGCTGCCCTCCATGATCAATGATCGCAAAGAACTGAATATGAATACTTCGCTCCGGCTGGGAGATCACCGTTTAAATACACGATACTGTCGTCTCTCAGACAATTTGCTGAAACAAAAACAGGAAACCAATACGCGTCATCAAATCCAGAGCTCGTTAAATTCAAAACTGGGAAACTGGCACTCCAATGTCAGTATCAATTTGCTGTTGATGGGCAACAATGCTTCAAAAGATTCCCTGAGCTGGGATTTTTCCAACTGGGTTCTTTCAACACATCAATCACTGGCATTTAAAGACGCATTCATACGGCAGGTCGGTGTGCAATATACCTTTCAGCACTCTGATAAAAATATACGCCAGCAGGAAACAAAAGCCTATTATCATACTGCAAATCTGACCAGCATGCTTCGTCTTATGACAAGACTGACCATGAACCTTTCTCTCGGTTTGTCTTATCGCAATTCGGATCAGAAAGATGCATACACAACCCAGGTATATTCTTTTCGGTTAACCCATATTGCTTTTCGAAACCGTTTAAGCACCTCTCTTTTCAGTACTTCTTCCATGGTGCGGGATACCCGTTCTATCCGAACCGGTATCAATTCAAGCTATCGTCTGACAGAAAAAAATCAGTTGAATTTTAAATGGTTCATGACCATTATCCGAAGCACCCGTAATTTTGAGGAACAGCACCTCAGCCTGATGATGACACATCAACTGTAAAATGCGGCTGATAGATAAAAAGATCAATTAAAAAGGAGCATCCCCATGAAACCGTTTCGTTTAATCCAACCCTTTCTGCTCCTGATTCTTATGCAAATGGGTTGTCGAAACACTGTTTCGCCCGAGTTTGGAGAACTGACCCTCAATATTGAATGGTCCGACCTTGAAAAAATACAAGCCCTGAAGCTGTCGCACACACCTCTGTTAAAAACAGCAGATTCTGAACCAATGAAGAATCCGGATAAAACCCTTTCCGTTTCCAGCCAATCAGACACACTTCCCGAAGTATCCATGGTGCGTATCACGCTTGAACCGGGGCCAATTGTCCATGAATTTACAGAAGTCCTGCCGGTCTATTCCATCCAGGCTGAACTTGGCATCTACAATGTGCTGGTTGAAGTCATAAATCAGCACGGTCATGTGATCTTCAGCGCGGATACAAGCGAGATTTTAATACGACCGCCAAACCAGATCCAGATAACGCTCCGAATCACTCCCAATTATCCGACTTCTGCTCCCGAATTTACAGGATGGGAATCCATGAATCCGATGAATGCTGCGGCTTATTCTCTGAATTGGACACATGTAGCAAAAGCTGATTCTTTTGAGCTGGAAGAAAGCAAAGCATCGGATTTCGCATCATCGGATCGGATATACTCAGGCTCTGATACCTCATTTGAAATCACCGGGCAGCCGGACGGCACCTATTATTACCGGGTACGTGCAAAAAACAGTCTTGCAACATCTCCCTGGAGTCAGGTCATCGGGTTTCAGGTGGCAGTCGCGGAATCACTGAAATTATTATCGACCACACTTCCCGAAGGCATTTTTGGAGTTCAATACGAGGCCGGCATTTGTTTTTCAGGGGGAACTGCGCCTTATGATTGGGAGCTGGTAGACAGTGAGCTGCCTCCCGGTCTGATCGCTTCCCTGTCCGATTCCTGCATTATCATCACCGGAATACCGACCCTCCAGGGACAATTCCCGCTGATCATCGATATCGAGGACAGCGGATATCCGGAGCAATGGGTGACATTTGATGGATATATTAACATAGTCCCGCCGGATATAGAGATCTTGAACGTGAACCTGGCTGATGGTCAGGCGGACCAGGAATACTCGGAATGTTACGCGCCGCCTGACAACCTGGCCAGTTATCAATGGACACTCTCGGATTATCCGGACTGGATAACTGTCGATATCGGAACGGAAATCTGTTATTCGGGCACACCCGATATTGAGGGAGATTATTCCTGGATGGCTCAGGGATACGATCCCGGCAATCCTCAGACCCAGACACAGATCATTTTTTCATTACACGTGGCATCCGCTCAGCCGGACCTGTCGATTTCCACCACCACATTGGATTCCGGGGCAGAAAACCAATTCTATGAAGCCAGTATCTGCGCTGAAGGAGGCAAGGCTCCCTATACCTATTCAATAATTCAGGGTGACCTGGCTGACGGTTTAACCACGACATCGGCAACCTGTCTGGAAATCTCAGGCACACCCGCTGAATCAGGAATCTTCAGTTTTACTGTTGAGGTCATGGACAGTAATGAACCGCCCGCGACCGCTCAAAAAGCCTTTATATTGGATATCGAACCAGCGCCGCCTGCATTGCAAATCATTACGGACACTGTGCCGGATGGATATCTGGAATCATTCTATACGCAGAGTGTGTGCGCAACTGACGGTGTGCTTCCCTATACGTGGAGCGTTTCACAAGGCGAACTGCCCGAAGGGCTTGCAATCGAGTATGAAGAAGACGGGGCATGCGTGACAATCACAGGAACACCCGAAACGCAAGGAGACTATACATTGACTCTTCAGGTGACAGACAGCAGTGATCCTGCCATGCAGGCGGATAAGGCATATCATCTTATGATTCACCCCCCCGTCCTGCATATTGTCACTGAATTGCTGCCACCGGGAAGAATCGATGTTGAATATAATCAGGCAGTGTGCGCAGAAAACGGAACACCCCCCTATCAATGGGAAATTACGGAGGGCAGTCTGCCTCAGGGTCTGGAAACCAACATGGAGGAATGCCTGTATTTCACCGGCACCCCCGGAGAAACCGGCGATTTTCCGATAACTGTTCAGGTAAGTGACCAAAGTGAACCCGCTCAGACCCATCAGCAGGCATATATATTAACCATCGAGCCGCCCTTGCTCTGGATCAGTACCAATCAAATTCCGGACGGTATTCAAGGCACTTATTACAGTGCCAACATCGAAGCCCATGGTGGAAGCGGGGACTGGAGCTGGCATTTATGCAGCGGCAGCCTGCCGCCCGGCATGACCCTTAACGATAACGGGGACCATGCCACTGTCCGGGGCACCCCGGGAACAGCAGGCACCTATACGTTTAGTGTTCAGGTGACAGATAATATTTATACCGGCCTTTTCGAAACCAAACGGTTTTCATTGACCATCGGGGAGGTTGCACCCTTCCGCATTATTACAACATCGCTCAGCAACGCCACTGTGTACGATTATTATACCGATTATTTGTGCGCCGCCGACGGGATTCTGCCCTATTCCTGGGACGTGATTTCCGGATCACTTCCGCCCGATCTGTACACCGGTGCGCCGATCAATGAATGCGTGGACATTAGCGGAATACCGAATTCTGTAGGAGTCCATGCCTTCACTGTCCGGGTAACAGACAGCGACAGTCCGCCAAAAATCCATACGCGTGCATTCAGCATCACGGTGAATCCGGAACCGCTGGTTATCTATACTGATTCCCCCTTGCCGGAAGGTCAGTATCTTGAGGGAGGATATGAAGCATTGATCTGCGCTACAGGCGGAACTGCGGATTATTCCTGGTCAATGACAGGAGGCGCCCTGCCTGCCGGGCTGAGTTTTTCTGACTGGGGAGAATGTGCCCGGGTAACCGGGACACCGACAGAGACCGGAACATTTTCAATCACCGTCCGGGTCACGGATAATAATTATCCGCTGTCCGATACAAAAGTATTTGGGCTGACCATCACCAATCCGTAACCGAATGAACGGGGTTTAAATTATGAAACCAAGACGATATTTCTGGTTTACTGTGTTCTGTTTCACGACTGCTTTGTACACTCAAAACTGGAACGCCAATCTCATGGTCGATCCCAATCCCTCTCCCTATCTCAGCGACTGGCAGTCTGATCCGACACTGGCTTCTCTGGAAATCATGAATACTTCGGAAAAACCCGATGTCATCATTGTCCAAGGCAAAGTCTATCAGGAGGGGGCCCTCGTTTTTCAGGGCAATTCCGGCCGGCTGCTGGTCGAAGCCGGAGATATCATTCATATTGATCCGACCGATTTTCCGGATTGGATTACGGAGTCGGTGAACCAGAATCTGAAAGATAAGATCTCACGAACCGGCATGCTTCCCGAAGGCGACTATGAAGCCTGCGCGGAAGCCGTTAACTTATGGGGAAATATTCTCATCACAAATATCTGTGCCTATTTTACCATTGCCCACCCTGAACCGCCGGAGCTGATCTATCCTGTGGATCACGAAATGGTATTTGATCCTTACCCCATTTTCCAGTGGATACCGCCTCAGGTTCCGCCCACCCAGAATCTGGTGTATGTATTTCGGCTTGTGGAACTGCTGGACGGGCAGCTGCCTGAAATCGCCATTGAAGCGAATTATCCGCATTATGAAAACTTCAATGTGTTCGATTCAAATCTCGAATACCCGCTGGACGGACTAAGTCTGGAGCCTGGCAAATCATACGTTTGGCAGGTTCAGGCCCTCGATTTTCTGGGACGGCCGGCAACCAAAAACAACGGATACAGCGAACTGGGCATCTTTACCATAAGCAGTGATATGCAGGCACAGGCACCGCCCGTAGAACTGATCTCTCCGGAAGACAATGCCCTGGTCATGTCTGCCCGGCCGGTTTTTGAGTGGCTGGAACCTCAGGTAACGATTGAGGGATTGGTTTATTATACATTACGCATTGTGCCGGTTCTGAATGGTCAGTCCCCGGAGCAGGCGTTGATGCAAAATCCTTCACATTTTGAAAACGTGGCAACATTAACCGATCCGTTTTTGGACTACCCTGCATGGGCCGATCCTCTGATATCCGGAACGCAGTATGCCTGGCAGGTCACCGCACGTGATCATTACGGGTATCCGGTAACCCAAAATGAAGGAAAAAGCGAGATTCGCACGTTTACCTTCACCCCCGGAACCATTCCGGAAGATTTGAGCGATCTGATCCCGGACAGGCTGCCCCTGCCATCCGATGAAATTGCCTGGCTGCAATTAAAGCAGAATCAGACCTGTCTGGTTCAATGCTCTCTGTCTCCGGATTCGGCCCGGATTTATCTGAAATCCCCGGTCTCGAATCTGGTCCCGTTGTGTCTGAATGCCGTGGCTTCATCAGCAACCGTCAATGCGACCGTGGATCTGGTACTGGATCGGTTCACCCGGGAAATTCTGTCGGGCACAGTCAATGCGGATACCCGGGCAGGACTGGGATCTCCGTTCGATCTGAATCCCGCCGGTCTTCCCATGGTCATTCGGACCATTCAATACGATGCGTCCGGCGGAGGGACTTTTCATCTTCAGGCGGCCATTGCAGTTTTCGGCTGCATCAGCACGGCCGCTCCGGCTCATCTGACATTGACCGGAGACGGGTATGTATACGGAGACATTCATGCAGGGCCTGTTTCCATGGAAATCCCTCTTGTTTCCAATCATCTGATCCTCAATCTCACAGAAACCGACGGGCAGATTTATCCTGCGCAGGGATTTGTCAACACGGATTTTCTGCTGAACCTCTACGGATCACTGCAATTTTCAGATGCATCAGAAGGGAGCGGGATTCCTGTTCAATGGGCCACAGACCGAAGCGGCTGGCATATGTCCGCCTCAAGCGGTCAGGCGACATTAACGACGGGTTCCTATCAATTGGCACTCGAAATTCTGCAGATAAAAACACTGACATATCAGCCAGGTCTGTCAGATCCCTGGCAGTATGATTTTCTTTTGGATGTCACTCCAAAATTAACCGGCTCGCCCTCTCTGTTCACGTTGCCAAAACTGACGGGCCTGCACTTCACACAGCAGGGACTGCATTTCCCGGAAGCTGATATCACGCTGAATCAGGGACAGAGTATCAACCTCAGCGGCATGAGAATCGTGCCGGATGCCGTACACATCCGGGAAGCCTGGATCGATATTTTCGACGGACATTCCCAGCCCGACATCCGGTTCGATCTGTCGATCTCATTGACCGGATTCCCGCAGCATCTGCAAAATCTTGCAGCCTCACCCCTGACCGCCTTGAATACAGAATATCAAAATGGTTCTTTTGTCGGTTCAATAGAGGCACGTGCATATTTGTCTCCGCTGTGGGCGCCCTTGAACGTCTCTGAATCCATAGGACTTCAGATCCATGAACTGCAGGGCAGTCTCACAGGCAATTTGTCCGATCCTCTGAAGTTGTCCGTCTCTGCAGACTTTGCATCCGGACAACCAGGAGCAGGAGCCGCAACACTGGGTCCCGTTGACAACTGTTCACTGGATCTGGATGGCATTTTCACAGGGGAAATAAAACCCGCTTACAGCAATCTGAATCTCCCGTGGGGAGACTGGACCGTGCATCTGGATCAAAGTGCTCTGAATTTATTGCGCGGATCATCCGGACAGGCAGCTCTGCTGCGATTCGACGGTCATATTGCCCTGCCTGAATATCCGCCGGATGCGGCTGTACAGGCGGACGGCCAGGGCAGATACGATCTGATTATGGCTGTACTGGACAGCGGCGAATTTATCATCTCTGGTCCCTTCACCCTGCCGGTTCCGGCAGCAGATCCTGTCTTCGGCCTGCGCTGCACCGGTGGAGCCGTTGTTGCCCCCTCCGGGATTCTGTTCAATAATGCAGCCGGAGAAATCATTCTTGAAGATGGAGCGTCGTCTGCCCTTACTTATTCACAGAATACGCAAATCTCAGCGGTCGATCACATTCCTTTTACAGGGGATATTGCATTCTCCGAATCATTTGCTTTTCGAATCCGGGACCTCAACGAAACAGCGAATCAAATGTCCTGGAAAGCAGTGGCTTCGAACGCTTTACTGGATACAAGCAGAGAAGAACTCATTTTTCATGTGCCCGGGACTGCTGTCCGGATCACGCAGGGAAACTGGCAATTTTCACAGACCGCTACCGCACATCTCAGCTACGCCGGCCTGAATTTTACCAATCTGCTGGCGGACTGCTCAAACGATCTGAATTTTTCATTTTCTCCATTTCAGGTCCAAACCGGTCAGATTCAGTTGTTCTCCGGAGAAGAGCTGATCGCCACGCTGGACAATTCCGGATTCTGGCCGGGAGATATCTTTTCAGGCGCAGAAATGCAGGATCCATCCCGCCTCCTGCTTCCGGATGAGACCATTGCCTATATTCAGCTGAAAGATGATGCGGGCAACTGGCTGGTGGACGTTCAGGACATGGGGCTTCATTTGAACGTATCCACCACTCAGAGCGGACCCGTCCCCCTGGTTATGCCCGGACTTCGATATGGAGCTTCATCGGATCCTCAAGTACGGGTGCATCTGGATCAGGTAATTGTGAATAAAGCCAATCTGAGAATGACACAGGGGACAATTCAAGTCGATTCAGGTGAATTGCCCCTTTCGCTTCAGAATGCGGGTCTGGCACTTGAAATTTCGGATATTCAATATGCAACAGCAGATCAGAAATTACTGGCTTCGATCCGTCCTGTGCTTCCCAGAATTTTTTCATCCGCATCTCTCACTGTGGCAGACATTTCGGTTAAACCAGATGGTCTGGAAGGCTTTCAGCACAAAGATCCGGAAGGAAAATTGTTGGCTTCAATTCCGGTAGGATCTCAGCTTAATTGTACAATCTCAGAAATCGACGGCTCTTTTCTCTCTTCGGATAAGCGTCTGGTATGCAAAGGGCAGCTGCTTGTCGATCTGTTTCAGCAAAACGGTACCACCAAACCGATGGATTACACTTTGAACCTGAAAGCAGGCCAGGCCGATTTCACGATTCAGCTGATCTATGATGAAACCAACGGATATGCCCTGCCGCTGGGAAAAGCGAAGCTGCGACTGACCGACGATGCCGGCATTCCTGAGATCAGTATCCAGGCGCCGTTCGATCAGGAAAATCTGATTGTAACCCTGCAGACACTGAAACTCAGTCTGCCGGAACTGGGCAACGGGCTGGTTCTTGCCATGGAGAATTTAATCATAGATAAAAACGGAATCCAGCCGCCTCAAATTCCCACGGATCCGTCCCAGGTGATCCAGTTCGGCGGTCTCGATTTCACGCTGTCCGGAGAACAAAAAGTGACATGGGAATCTTCTCCGCCGGGGCTCACAATGACACTCGGTGGCAATTTTCAGATTTGGAACCGGGATATCCCGTTTGGCGATCTGATGTTGGGCACAGACGGATCCTTTTCCGGAACAAATCTGCTGCCCGATTCGGTTCAGACCCTGTCGGGGCTTATGGCTTTAACCCAGTTGATCCTGGGCGACGGCCTGACCTTCACAGGGGAAATTCTTCCGCCTGAACCGTTTCAGGAACTCGGCGCAATGCCCTTTACCATTTATCTGGACGGCAACGGCAACTGGGTTGATAAATCAGGCAACCGGATCGCGGACCAGACAATAACTGCTCTGAGCGGCGAATCCGAAACCGGCGCCGATGTATATCTGGGCTCCGAGCCGCTGCGTGTACGATGCCGGCTGAGCGGCCTGGGTGTCAATCTGCCCGTATCTCTGTCCAAAGCCACGGGTCAGCTGGATATCGCCATCAATACGTACTGGCCCAAAGTGGACGCCTATGATCCCGGCAATTTTGAGGAAAAAATCGGGCTTACCGGACTCATTGAATTTGCAGACGGCAGCATCACCGGAGAATCCTGGACCCTGGAAGAAACCACGGCCCCTGCTTTTGTACTCGGCGAACTGATCCGGCTGGATATAGAAAATATCTCGGCAGTCACCCAGGGTGGATTCCGCATCGAACTGGGCGGCAGCCTCACACTCAACTGCCTGCCTGAAGGAAGCGGAGGGTGTCAGTTTGAAGAATTTATTCTTGCCAAGGATTCCACCGGCTTCGGCATTATTTCGAGCGGAGAGCTTAACCTGTACGGATTCAATATTTCCGTGAGCAATTTTGATTACGGGACAGATCCGCTCTCTTTTGATGTTTACAACGCCAATGCGTCTCAGGGCACGCTATCCGAAGATTCAAAGTCAACGGGCGGTTTTTATGTAACCTTCAAGGCATCGATCAGCAGTGATATCGCCGGATTTTCCGGAGGCGTGGATCAGTTTATCGTGTATAAAGACGCCACACAATTCTATCTGCTTCTCGATAATGCCAATTTCGAATTCCAGGAAACAGTCAAAGGGCGTCTGGATCTGGAAGCACTCATTCCTCTGACCCTGGAAGATTTTCAGTTTCAAATGTCAGTCGGCGGCAGCCTGACCGTGAACGGAACCGGTTTCGCTGCCGTGGGCGAAATCGCGTTTAAAGAGGACATGATTTTCGGGCAGCAGACCAAAATGCCCAGTTTCGGTCTCTTTCTGGGGCTGGTGGGACAGAAAATCACTCTTACTCCCCTGCCCATTACCATTACCGATGTGGGCGGCGGCATCTTTTTCAATCCGACGGCACGCATCGAGGACTGGGTGTACAGCAATTGCGGTTTGAACAATGAATCGGAATGGCTGAAAACCTCTTTTGACGAGTACACTCAGACCAATCCCCTGCTTTCAGTATTTATACTGGGCGGTGTGTCTCTGCCGGACGGGGACGCCATCAAGGGGCGTGTTCTTTACTCTCTGGCCTCGGATCACATCCGCCTGGACAACTCCCTGACGATTCTGGCTTACGAATCCATGAAACCGTTTCTCGAAATATCAGCCAAAGGCCATATCGAAGCAGGATTTCAGGACCTGATTTCCATGGGCAATCTCAGCAATTTTTATCTTGAAGGCAACCTGGACGTGCAACTCAAACTGAAAAAGCTGAATGATATCGGTCCTTCGGCATCTCTGGCTTTCGGACTCGTGCACAGCAGCGGAACCCTGTATTGGGGCATTCACGGCAACATGAATATCGAAATTCTGAACATTCTGAACGCCGATTATGAATTGATCGTCGGCAATCCCGGTTTTCTCATCGAAGGATCCATTCACAGCGGTTTTGATATCAGTATTCTGTCTGTCGATGCCGGACTGGAGAATGCGTTATGGGTCGTGTGGGACGGCTCGAATCCATCCATGGGCGCTTATATGACCGGATACCTGGATGCCGAGGTGGCCTGGGGACTGGCCTGGGCCAGAGGCGAGCTGGGTGCTGCGTTGCTGATTATCCCCTCTCCTTACTTTTACGGATACGCGGAACTCGAATGCGGCTTTTTAGGATGGGACTGGAACGCGACCGCCTGGGCCAAATGGGAAGACGGGAGTTTTGACGGCGGATTGGGAGACGCTCCTGGCATGGAAAAAGTGCTCGCGGAAGCGGCCGCAGCAGCCGACGCTATTAAAGATCAGACAAATGATGTTTCATCCGCTTTGGGAGCCGGCAGTATCGGACTGAAACTCGGTCTGGACGAAGCCATGATGGCAAGAATCATTAACAACATTTCTGCAGGCAGAACCGGTTTGTATGACGCTTTGGAAACCGACCGCCAGTTTGTAGTAGATGTTCTGAACGGTGTGGGATTCGGTCCCAATGTATCCGGATTCAACAGCTTTGTCCAGAAGGTTCGCAATGGCTTAAGTCCCTCGACCATTCAGCAGTTGAAATCTCTGAAACAGGACGCGAATACTTACGAGGAGGATTTAGAAACCGAACTGCAGAATCATCGCAATGCCCTGAAAGATCAGTCAGATAAAGCCAAAGCCGATCTTCAGAAACTGCAGACCGCCATTTCAATTGCAACGACAAAACACGATTCAACAATCGCATTGAACAATCCCCTCGGTCCGGGCACATCCGCTTCGGCGGGCGGGGTATCAGTCCCCTCCTTTCAGGTCAATACATCGGTTTATGAGAACAACAAATCCCTGGTAAATAATTATTCCAGCAATGTCGGGACGGCTTTAAACGATATGAAAAATCAGATTGCCTATCTGGACAGCCTGCGTTCTGAAATTTACTCGGTAATCGGTCCGGGGAGCGATATGAGTATGACGCTTGAGAAATTCGTCAGCCCCGCCATGCAGAGCCAGATAAACGCTCCGATTTTCACAAACATGGAAACAAAATTTGACTTGTATCAGGGCATAAAAAATCAAATCAATCAGAATGTGTTTTCGCCGGACGGCGATCTGGCCATGAAATTGCGCAGCCTGCAAAATCTGATCAACTTTGATGATGCGTCGGTTCCATATTATGAACTTAAATTCAGAGCTGCTTTGGATCACCGGATCGAAACCATGGACGCACTGGCCGATACCATGCGGGGTGTGGATGCCTGGGAAATCAATCTGGGCGGAATGTGCGAAGGCATCGAAACCACAACCCGGCAATTCTACGGCACGGTGCCGTTCGCTTTCTCCTCGCATACACAGGTCCAGCTGGACACCCTGTACCTCCGGGCAACCCGCATTCATAGAAATTACATTACAGATAAAGACATGATGCACCAGGATCTGACCGGTAAAATCGATGTCCTATGGGACCGGTATGCGGAGTTGACCGAAAAGCTCTATACAGCTTATCAGCAATTCATTATGCTTGCCAAACAGGTTCCGGACCTGCCGGATGCATTCAAAAATGCGCTTTCTGACATGGAAAACCGGATGAAAACGCTTGAACAGGAACTGTACCTTCCGGCTCCTTCAAGTGTATCCGTCACCAAATCGGAACCCGGATTGCGTTACGGACCGGTTGATCTTTCTCTCAGCCTGGGAGGCGGTTCCGGCACGGACGACATCATCGAATACGCCTATACCCTGTCCGGCAGTAATTTTCAGGCCACCGGGACAAAGGCCTCCTTTTCCACGCCCGTATTTCCGGCCGTCATGGGACAAACGGAACAAATGAATTTCAAGGCGCGCTACCGGAATACGGCCGGATTAACCGTGGAATCAGCGGGGAGGAACTTCTCTATTCAGCATGGCGGCACTCAGGTCACGGAACAGACCTATGAACCGACGATTCCGACTTCTCCGCCCGCGTTCCCCAATCAGCCACTCATTATTAAAAATACGTATCAGCAGGTCTGGGGGCACCTGTCCAAAAACGGTGTTTATCAAGAATGTTACCTGTTGAACACCAGCAGCCGGCTTCGCATTGCCTGGCCGCAGGCCCAGTCGGCTTCAGGCGGTATTGCGCAGTATGAAGTCGCAGTCCGGACCTGGGATGATCACCAAACCGTCGTGGACTGGACACCGTCCATCAGCAGGGATTCTGCAAGTGTGGCGGTTGTGATGGAACAGGGAAAGCCGTATGAAGTGATGGTCCGTGCAAAAGACCTGGCCGGGCAGACCGGCACACCGCTGATCTCGGATGCCCCTCTGGTTTACAATCCCGATTACATCGGATTTCCGGAAGGTGCCCGCATAACGGCTTCGACACTGGATTTCGGGGAGTCTCATTTGCGTTCACAGGCCGAGGGTCCTCTGGCCGGGGAATACTATTTCACTTCTGAAAGCAAAGGAACCTGCCGAAAATTTTATACAAATCATTATGAAATTCAGTTGTTGCGAAATGGGGCCGCCATCAATGAAAACGCATGGGAATCGGTTTCTGAATATTCAACAGACATCACAATCCAATCCTACAACGGCATCATCAAATTTTACTTTCAGGGAGGCACCTATTGCCTGCCCAACAATTTGCCGTTTAAAGAAAGTTTTGAAATCGCGCTCCGGGTTAAAAACAATACCGGTGAAATCGTGGTTCCGGCCAGCATTTTTCAAATTCAGCAAATCCAGGATGCGACAAAACCATCCGCATGCACTGCTGAATTCAAGGGATGGGATATCGACGGAAATCTCCTGATCAAAATCCTTCAGCCCTCGGTGGACGGGGAAAGCGGCGTTTCGGGGATTCAGGTGGCTGTCGGGCGCAGCGCTGATGATCTCGGCATCAAACCGTTCCGCTATGATGCGGATAGTCATCCCCTTTTCGATTTTGGTCCTGAGAAAAATCGAACGAACGATCTCCTGAGTTGTCCGTTGAGCATGGATGGATCGGTGCTGGCCCAGTCGGATTTTGTGATCGCCATACGCATGGTCAACGCTCAGCATCAATTCGCGGAAACGGTCCTGGAACAGTCGGCCCTGACGAGTCAGCCATATATTCTGACGATCGGGTATAATCCTTCGGACCGTCCCTATTTAAGCATCAGCGGCATTCTCAATGCCCAGACACTGATCGTGCGGATTATCGATAATGCCTCATCGGAAATGCTTCAGGAAACGGTTTTGCCGCGCCCATCCGGATCTGTTTCATTTTTACTGCCCGCATCATTGAAAGTGGGAAGTCAATATACGGCTCGAATCCATAATAGAGATAAAAACGGTCTGTACCATCCGGCCCTGGATCAGGCCTTTGCGCTCAGGCCGCATTTACCGCCGGTCACCATGCAAATCAATGACGACGGGCGGTTTCGTAAAATTCAGATCAAGGGCACCCTGGATGACCGCGCAAAAGCAGAGCAGGTCCAGACCCTGTATTACCGAGTCGGCCGCGGACGGGGTCAGGAAAATATTCTGGCAGAAACAGCATTCAGAATCCAATCCGACTTTGAAAGAAGCATCATTCTTCCGGACAGCCTTCGGGGAGGTGACAGAATTTATCTCTCTATGCGTGTTTCAACGAATCAGGATATCTATTCTGAATTAAAAGTCTATCCGCTTGCCATTCCCTATCGCGGCTTGTTCACGGACACGGATTTTTATCTGACACGGGATAACAATTGTTACTATGCGCATTTGGCAGGAACACTTTACGAGGAAGCCGTATCCGGCAATCTCTCCGGTGTTAAACTCTGGATAGGCACTGAATCCGGCAATGATGATATTTTAAAAGCGGTAAATGTAGCGCTGACTCCACCGCAAAAAACATTCGCATGGAAAACCACTCTGCCTGAAGATCAAATCGGCCCCGGTTCAAGTTTGCATGGCTCGGTCTGCGGTTATGATCGAGGCCTGACTTTGACTGACACATTGCACGTGCAAACCGCACTCCCCAATGTTTCCCTGCCGAAGCTGGATTTTGAATATATTTCTGAAAATGGGCAAATCCTGCTGGTCGGCAGCGCAGATCCGTCCTCATTCAGCCAGGCGGATCATGTGGAATTCAGGATCGGTTCTGCCAGGGGACAGAATGACGTTCTGACCGGCGCGGCACTGACGTCTTCTGAACCATCATATCGCATTTCGATTCCAGATGACTGCCGGGGCAGGACCCTGACTGTTACTGCACGCGGTTTTGCTTCGGATGGAACACCTTCTCTTACCTGTTATTTTGAAACCCGCGTGAGCGCGCTTGACGCACCCGTGCTGACAGGTCAGCTTTTCCAGGCGACCGGCCAATATTTATTACGATTATTCAGCCAGTCCTCTTCACAACCGATTTTTTCTAACATCGAAGTCTGGGGTGGAGCCGCGCCGCAGGCCCGGGATATTTTTACCCCTAAAACTGGCTGGGCCAGTAACCGGTGGGATTTTCTGTTTTCCAACGAGGCATTCGACGGACATCAGCTATTCGTGACAGCACGATATGTCAGCGGAGATGACAGATCCCCCGTGACAGTCTTGCTTGTCTCACGCTCAGACTATCAGAATATCATCGGCAACATACGGGAATCGGATCATCGTCCGGAAGTGATGATTCAATATGAAGCTTTCAAAGGAGAACAACCGGTCGCCGGGGTCCAATACGCCATCGGCAGCCGTTCCGGCGCCACAGACATCCGGAATTATCCTGCACAGGGAACTTATGATTTCAATCCCTCAGAGATCCAGCCCGGCAGCTCCGTCCTCCTGCCCGATTCAACGACCCATATGCCGGGTAAAGTCTGGATCAGCCTGAAAGCGGTTGCTGCTTCCGGTTATGCACATGTGTCCGAAAATACGTTTATGCCGAAACCCCGCGCTCCTGAAGCCGAAGTTTATTTCTACCAGAAACCCAGCGGATATGAATATTTTGTCTGTAAAATCGATCCGGAAACCGTACGAGACCATGATCAGGCACTGCTGTCCGTTGTGGTGAAAAAGAACAACACACCCATTCTTGTCTGGACAGATATCCGGTTCAGCCGTTTTCTCGTGAACGGACAATTCATCCGTGAAGCGCAGCTGCCGGTGACTCTGGGGCCGGATGAATCACTGAATGTCAGTGTAGATTACGCGGTGCCGAATGGCGGATATTACCAGGGATCATACAGATCCACCCTGACAGCTCCGTACCGTGTGAATCCATAAATCGGATGTTGAATAAATCAATAATATGAAGGATTTCTCTATGAATGGTCAATTCAAATATGGCTGGATTCTCCTGCTTTTAAATCAATCCCTCTTTTCGCAGCAAAATTTTTATTCGGCTGTCAAGCAGGATTCAGTGTTTATTTTCCTTACTGAAACACCGGCAATCGGCCAGTCCGTGCTGATTGAACGCCGGGGACCAAACGATGAAGACTTTATTCAGATCACCGAAATGCCGATCAGGCCCGTGCTGTCTTCTGATGAGGCCCGGCATATGCTCGGAGAAGACTATTCAGGCATCGCCGAAGCGCTGCAGACCGAAAATATTCAGCAAACCCTGTTTTTATTACGAAACGATCCGTTTTACGGCGGTATTTTTACCATGCTGAATCGCAGGGTCGGGCGTATTCTTGGACGGTTTTTTGCTTCAGGCAGCCACCAACCGGGAACGGACTATGTGTACCGTGTTCGCCTGGTCGACCGCCGCGGAAACACCCTGCAAATCCTCGAAAAAACAATTCGAATCGCTGAAAACCGTCCGAAGCCTCTTCATCAGATCAAACTTGAGTCTCAAATGCTGGGCATGAAAATTTCATGGGAATATCCGCCATGGCATCCGGATTCTGATGATATAACTGTTCAGTTTTATCTCTACAAACAGATCGGGAAGGATTTTCAAAGAATTAAAGACCATCTCCTGCGCCTGGAAAGAACAGCCATGTCGTTTCTGGACCGGAATGTCCAGCCGGGAGACAGCGTCTGCTATTACCTGACTGCCGTCAATGCGGCCGGTCTTGAAAGTGAACCTTCTGAAATACTCTGCGGACGATTTATCGATATCGTGCCGCCGTCCCGCCCTCTCGGACTGACAGCGCAGTTAAAAGATGGGCACGTCCGTCTGATCTGGAATTTGAATCCGGAACTGGATATTGCCGCCTATCATGCATATCGGGCGCCGACAATGACCGCTGCGATGTCACGGATCAACAAAGATCCGGTATCGGCGGATGATCCCTGGTTTATAGATGCCACCTGTCAGCCCCGAAATAAGTACTTTTACGCTGTCACTGCCACAGATTCTTCCGGCAATGAAAGCCCGGCTTCCAACCGGGTCAGCATCTGGATTGAAGACCGAATGCCTCCATCTCCGCCTCTGAATCTGCATGCCCGGCCTTATAATCATCAGATCAGACTTGCATGGCAGTCTGCCTCAGATCCGGATATTCAGGGATACCGGGTGTACCGCGGATTCTCTGAGGAGACCTTATATGCATTATCTGAAGCCCTCATCCCGGACACAGTCTATATTGACGGTACCGCAGAAAAACTGCAACCGGGCCGGCATTATTATTATGCCGTAACCGTCGTGGACAGCTCCTGGCATGAGAGTGAAAAGACGGATATTTGGGTGACACTTCCGGATGACCAGCCTCCCAGAAAGCCCGGTGATGTGCGTGCCGTGACCGGGGCAAACGCAATGCGGATTATATGGAATCCCAGCCCCTCGACCGATATATCACTTTACCGGCTGACCAGGCTCTGTAACGGCACCACCCTTGAACTGGAACGACTTCCTGCGACCGTCCGGGAATGGACCGACACCACGGTGGTTAAAGGAGAAACCTGCCAATACAGTATCACGGCTGTGGATACAGCAGGAAACGAAAGTGAACCCGCCCTCTCTGCTAAAGTAATGATGCGGGATTATGATCCACCGCATTGTCCGCGGTTTCTACAGGCCAAAGCGGAAAAAAGCGGCGTAATCATTCAATGGGAGCGAATCGCAGCATCGGATCTTGCTGGTTATCGTGTATTCCGGGCAGAAATCGAGACCGGCATTTATCAACCGATCAACGATACCCTGTTATCCGGGCTTACCCTGAATGACAAAGAAGGTCAACCTCATCACTGGTACCGGGTCAGGGCAGTCGACACATCCGGCAATGAAAGTGATTTCAGTCAATCAGTACCGGCAATCGCCTCTGAAAAATAATGATAAAAATCAGATTGGTTCATAAAGATCCTCTCCAGCTGAAAAGCCTGTTTTTGATTTTCGTAATCGTTGCAGGCCCCGTACAAGCCCAGTATTTTCTGTTTCCGGACTCCCTTCTCAGCCAAATTCAATCTCAATCCGAAAATCTCGATAAGTTACGGAAATATTATCTCGGTCAGCTGCATCGATTTCCGGACTCCGATTCCCTGCAATTGAAAATTGCGGGTACTTACCTCATGCAGTCCAGATGGCCCGACGCCCGAAAGTGCTATCGTCAGATACTCCGCAAACGACCGGATGATATACAAATCAATGGGCTTTTAGCCTGGACCTATGAACAGGAAGGCAAACAGGATTCAGCTCTGATGACAATCAAACCGCTCGCGGTCAAGTATGAAGACAATATTGCCCTACAGTTTAAAGCTGCCAGCCTTTCCGAACAAATATCCGATTTAACACAAGCCATCAATTATTACAAACAGTGCGAAAATTCAGATCCGGAAAACCCATGGGTAATGACCCATGTGGGCCGGATATTTGAAAAAATGGGACAACCGGACAGCGCAAGGGCTGCCTATCTTTTGTCTGAAAAAAAAGGCGGTACTGCCCGGTCCGCATATAAATTATTGACTCACGCCCGAAGGCAGGCGGATACAAGCCTGGCCCGGGTCTATCAGGAAAAAGTCATCGAGCGTGTAGTTTCCGAAATTGTTGTCGCTGAGGATCGATGGAAGTTTTCATCCGAAAGGCTGTTCGGCAATCAGACTGTGAATATGAGTCAGATAAAAGACATGGAAGCGCTGAGAACCATGCTGCGAAATGTGGTTCACAACTGGATTCCCTCGCCTGCATGCGCATCTCTGGAGTCACAAATCCAGGCTCTGCTGAAGAAGCATCCGGATGCCCCCCTTTTATTGGAACAATTGGCCTATATATATAAAGCACAAAAGAAATGGGATCTCGCGATTCGTGTGTACGAACGGTTTCTTACGCTGAATCCCAGATCTGCGACAGGATTAAAAAATCTGGGTTCAATTTATGAAAACCAGGGTCAATGGCTGCAAGCGTTTCGAATTTATCAAAAAGGATTATCCCTGGATCTTCAAAATCCGGAATTTTACCCGCTGGTTATTCGAACGGCCGAAAAGGCTGAACGGTTGAAAACATTAAGCGATCGATGGACACGGCTGTATCAGGCACATAATGACAATTATCTTCTTAAACGGCATTTGATTGCGGTATATTACCAGCTCGGTCAGAACGACAAAGCCCAGAAACTCCTCCATGATTTCGAGAAATAATCTTCCTTTCATGCAATCGAATGCCACTGGGTAACGGTCGTTTTGGTTTGTTCTCCCGGTCGATTTCCGGATCAAATACATCATTCATCACATTGTTTGTAATTAAAGAATGCGATTTTTTCATATCCAAAGAAAATATTTGATTCTTTGAATTGATAAATATGACTTTAAAATTCCATACAGGATCCACCCAAATTCGGATAAATATCAATTTTATTTTCGCTTGACAAGCACTGTTTTTCTACATACATTCTCTTGTAATAATAATAATACAAACATATATTTTTTCGGGAGGGACTTCTAAATCCCATTTGTTACTTGAATGAGATTTTTTATCCTTCATATGGATCGGAGTTAATCCTATTACTCTGGTAATATACCACCATTCTTGAACGATCTTTTATTCGCAATCAACGCTCAATTTTCTCATTTAACTCATAAATGGATCAATATCATGAAAAAATTGTTCAAAAGAACGGTTTGCAATTTAGAGATTCTACTTTCTTTGATATTCATGATTGAAATCAGAAATCCTGCAACAACACTGAACGCTCAGGAATTGTCCAAAAAATATCCAATCCTGCAACAGGTTCGGCTGTCAGGACAGGCTCATGTTTACGGTGAACTTTACGATGTCCATGGGATTGAGGGAAGAAGGCCGCCATCAACAGGAAGAATCGGATTTCGGCCTCTTCTGCAGATCTCCAATTTGTTCAATGTATCAGCGGATCTGCTCTTATCAACGGAAGGATCGCGGACCCGTCAGAATATGAACATTCTGGGTCTGCATCCCTCATGGGCATGGGGAAAGGCACATTTCGGAGATTATCCAGGTCAATTCTCCAGATATTCACTCAACGGAATCAATGTCAAAGGCGCTGAAATCGACATTTTCCCAGGGCGGATGCGATTCGCGCTGGGTGGCGGCCAGACCAAACGGGCCGTGGAAGGGACTGTAATCAATCAGAGTTACAGTCAATACCTCATCGGCTCGCGTCTGGGATATGGGAAACAAAACGGCTCATACATTGATCTGATTGTCCTGAAAGTTAAAGATGATGCGGGCTCTCTTTCAGTGCCGGAAAATGTTGACTATAATTATGTGATTCCCGATACACTGGAAACTGAAACGGACACAATCTGGATAGAACCCCCGTATCATCCTCTGGCAGTTACACCCCGGGAGAATCTGGTCGCTGGCATAGCCACACGTCTTACGATTTTAAACCAGAGGCTGACTCTGGAATGGGAAAGCACGGCCAGCGGTTATACCAAGAACATCAATGCGAGACCCGTCAACCAGGACAGCCTGGATGCCCCCACCTGGTTGAAAACGCTCTCCAGAAACGTGTTCACGCCAAGAACCGGTTCGAATCTGGATTATGCCACGGACCTGCGGCTTCACTTTCAAACGACCCAACTTACCACACAGATCGGGTACAAAACCATTGGTCCCGGATTTCACTCACTCGGACTGCCATCCATGGTGAATGACCGAAGAGAATTGAATCTTCAAACCATCTATCGTTTTGAAAAACACAGGTTAAATATACGGTACGTGCGTCTGTCTGACAACCTGTCAAAACAGAAACAGGAAACCAATACACGCGATCAGATCCAGGGATCGATCAATTCTCGACTGGGAAACTGGCGTTCCAATTTCAATGTAAATTCGCTGTTCACAGGAAACAACGCTTCGAGCGATTCCCTGAGCTGGGATTTTTCCAACTGGATCATATCCACCCATCAGTCTCTGGTTTTTAATGAATCGATCGTCAGGCAAATGGGCATGCAATATACATTTCAACACTCTGATAAAAATATGCGTCAGGAAAAATCAAAGGCTTATTATCATACTGTAAATCTGACCGGCTCGTTTCAACTGATTACCAGACTGACCATGAATTTCTCAGTGGGTGTATCTTATCGCAATTCAGGCAACCAGGATGCCTACACGACACAGGTCTATTCCGCCCGTTTAACCCATATTGCAATGAATAACCGATTGAGCACATCCCTGTTCAGTACCTCGTCCATGGTACGGGATACCCGGTCCATCCGAAGCGGTGTAACGTCAAGTTATTACCTGACCCATAAAAATCAGATCAATTTTAAATGGTTCATGACCATGATACGCAGCAATAGAAAGTATGAAGAACAACAGTTCAGTTTGATGCTGACACATAAACTGTAAAATTCGACATACGTATTTAAATGGCTGTCATGATAGAAGATATTGCTTATTAAGAAGGAGCATTGCCATGAAAAAGTTATATACCATCCAGATGTTCCTGCTCCTGATTCTTCTGCAGATGAATTGCGAAAACACTTTATCTCCTGAGCTCGGATCGGTCACACTGAATATCGACTGGTCTACCCTCGAACAGAGTTTAGATAGTCAGTCTGTGCAAAAACCGGCATTGACAACCGCCTCTTCAGAGCCAATAAAAAAAATCGAACCCTTGAAATTATCTTCAACAAAATTGGATACAATTCCTGTCATATCCATGGTACGCATTACATTGGAACCGGGACCGGTCATTTTCGAATTCATGGAAATATTGCCATCCTATACAATTCAGGCAGAGCTTGGCATCTATAATATTCTGATCGAAGCCATGGATCAAAACGGAGTCGTTTTTTTCTGTGCCGACACGACCAAAATATTAATCAAGCCGCCCAATCAGCTTCAAATCAAGCTCCCCATCGTGCCCAATTATCCGACAGCGGCACCCCAGTTTGTCGGTCTTGAAACAATGAACACAATCAATATGGATCATTACCAACTGTTCTGGACCCATGTGGCCAAGGCGGATACATTTCAACTGGAAGAAAGCGCGGAAACGAACTTCACCTCCCCGGTTCAGGTCTATTCGGGACTCGACACCAGTGTTCAGATCACCGGAAAACCGGATGGCATCACCTATTACAGGGTACATGCAAAAAATTTCCTGGCCACATCTCCATGGAGCGGAATTGTTGGGATTCAAGTAGAAACCGCGGATACTCTCGAACTCACCACGACCACGCTTTCCACTGGCGTGACAGGATTTGAATATCAGGGCTGCATCTGTTTCCTGGGCGGCACCGAACCCTGCGACTGGGAGCTCATGGACGGCGTGTTTCCTCCCGGTCTGACCGCTGCATTATCCGATTTCTGCATCATCATCAGCGGCATTCCAACACTCCAGGGCACATACCCGCTGACGATCGATATCCATGACAGCGGCAATCCGCAGCAATCGGTGACATTTCATGGAAATTTGATCATTGTCTCACCTGCTGTCGAAGTCCTGAACGTGACCCTGGAGGATGGCCGCGTGGATCGTGACTATCATGACTGTTATATGTTGCCAAACGATCTGGTATCCTGTCAATGGATGTGCTCCGAGTATCCGGTCTGGCTCACCATCGATATCAATGGATCCATCTGTTTTACGGGTATGCCTGATACGGATGGAACCTGCTCCTGGGATGCGCTGGGAGTTCATCCAGAAACGCCTGAAGCACAAACCCGGATTGTATTTACATTAAATGTGCAACCCGCGTTACAGGACCTGTCCATCACTCCGTCCACACTGGATTCGGGAATTGAGAACGAACTCTATGAAGCCAGCATCTGCGCGGCCGGAGGCCTTCCTCCTTATACGTATACAATTATTCAGGGGTCATTGCCCGCCGGACTGACAGCCGAATCTCAAAGCTGCTTGGAAATCTCCGGAATCCCTGTTGAAGCAGGAGGGGACACCATCATCATTGAGGTGTCGGACAGCGATTCCCCGCCCGCCGCATTACAAAAAGAGTATATCATTTTAATTGATAAAGCCGCCCAATTACAATTTTCCCTGGAAACCCTTCCGGATGGCTATCTGGAATCGCCCTACGAGCAGGAAATATGTGCGGTTGGAGGTACACTCCCCCTAATTTGGCACCTCCAGCCCGATCTGCTGCCTTCTGGACTCACTTTGGAATACGACGATTACGAAAGATGCGCCACGATTACAGGCACGCCCGAACAGGAAGGAGTATATCCGTTTACCCTTTGGCTAGTAGACAGTACTGACACTTTCATGGAGGTGCATCAGGAATTCAGCATCACAATTCATGGACCCCGGTTGCGTATTCTCACCGACTCATTGCCGGATGGAGAAATCGACGAATACTATAATGCAGATATTTACATACAAGTTGATACATATGAGAATTTAACATGTGAAATTATTGATGGCCGCCTGCCTCCGGGCATGGAGTTTTATACTGAGGATGGATTCATTATTAGGGGCACACCTACAGAAGCCGGTGAATTCCCATTTACAATCCGTATTGCCGATCCCAACGTGCCTGCCCAGTGCGATACCCAGGCATACACCCTGACAATCAAGCTGCCTCTGATCTGGATTTCACCCGATCATATCTCAGACGGCACTCAAAATACGATGTATTCCGAAACGATTACGGCGAATGGCGGCAGCGGCGACTTCAGCTGGACAGCTTCAGGCTTTCCGCCTGGTTTACAATTAGATGTCAATGGTGACCGTGCATCGATTGAGGGCATTCCCAGCTCTGCTGGCAATTATTCAATTAGTGTTACGATTACTGATAACTGCTACGGTCATAGCGAAAGCAAAGGATTTAAAATAAACATCAAGGAATTCACACTGCTCACCATCACAACCACATCACTGCCCGATGCAACGCAGGGTGTCCCCTACAGTCAGACGATCCATGCCATGGGCGGGGCAACACCCTATTCCTGGAGCGTCAGTTCGGGCTCATTGCCATCCGGCCTGTCATTGAATACGTCATCAGGATTACTTTCCGGTACACCGACAACGATTGACTGTTCCCACAATTTTACCATCAAAGTGACAGACGCTATCCTGGCAGAGGACACACAAGCGTACAGTAATTTCAAAGTTTTTCCCCCTACGCCTCTGGTGATTACCGAATCCTCTCCCTTGCCGGCTGGCACTGTCGGCACATCGTACCATAAATTGATCAGTGTCTCGGGCGGATCCGGTGGTAAGCAATATACAGGATCAATCATCGGAGGAAGCACACCTCCGGGGATAAATTTTGAGAGCTTTTATTGTGATGGTATAGAACTCAATGGTATGCCGACAGCATCCGGAACTTACATTTTCACAATCCGGGTTATAGATGACCTATGTTCGGACTACTCAGATACGAAAACATTCAGTTTAACGATCAATAGCCCATAAACGGAGTTATACCTATGAAAGGCCGACTATTCATTGCGCTCTATTTATTAGGGATCTGCACATCCCTGCATGGTCAGGATTGGAGTGCCATGCTTACAATCGATCCCAATCCTTCTCCCTATGTCAGCGACTGGCAGGCGGATCCCACCCTGGTGTCTCTCGAAGTGTTCAACTACACGAATGAAGCTGATGTCATTATTGTACGGGCCGAAGTGGTTCGCAATGGTCATCTCATTTTCCGGGGCAATTCGGGCAGACTTCTGGTTGAGGCAAACGATATGATCCGAATCGATCCGGCCACTGTCCCGCACTGGATCACCGAATTTAAAAATACGGAGGTTCAGGATAAAATCGAACAAACGGGCATGCTCCCCGAAGCGGATTATGAGGTCTGCGTAGAAGTGGTCAATCTCTGGGAAAAAATCCTGATACAAAACCTTTGCTCCTATTTCACGATTACCCATCCCGAACCTCCCGAATTGATCTACCCCATTGACTATGAAGAGGCTTTTACATTTTATCCCGTATTTCAATGGATTCCATCGCAGATGTCGGCTACCCAGGTGTTCACCTATGTCTTCACTCTGGTGGAATTGCTGGATGGCCAGCTGCCTGAAATCGCGATCGAAGCCAATTATACACATTATCGAAATTATAATGTATTCGATTCTGAGCTCGAATATCCTCTGGATGGCTTGCTTCTTGAACCTGGAAAAACCTATGTGTGGCAGGTACAGGCGATCGACCTTGAAGGCAGGCCCGCAACAAAGAATAACGGCTGCAGTGAGATTGGCGTGTTTACGATAAGCACCGACATCACATACGACGTGCCTTCACTGGAACTGATTGCTCCGGATCAAGGTGCACTGATCATAACTCAACTCCCTCAATTTGAATGGCTGCCTCCCATGGCCCACATAGAAGGAATGATCTACTATACCCTGCGGATCGTTCCGCTTCTGGAAGGCCAGACTGATCTCCAGGCCATGCAAGGCAACACACCGCTGTTCGAAAACGCAATCACGCTGACAGAAACGCGTTTTTCATATCCTGAATGGGCGGATCCGTTCACACCGGGAAAACAGTATGCCTGGCAGTTGACCGCCCATGATCATTACGGATATCCGGTGGCACAAAACGACGGAAAAAGTGAAGTGCGCACATTCACTTATGTTTATACAGACCTGCCCGAAGATTTAACAGAACTGCTTCCGGAGAGACTGCCCCTGCCTGCAGAGGAAATCGCCTACTTACAGGTGAAGGCAAACGGGAAATGTCTGGTTGAATGCTCGCTCTCTGACGATGCCAACGAATTTATCATTAAATCCCCGTCTCCGAACTCGGTCCCGCTGTGCCTCAACACCCTGGCACCCGATGCCGTTGTGAATGCGACAGTCGATCTGACTCTGAATCGCCATACCCTGGAACCAATAGCGGGAACCGTGAATGCGGAAAACTGGGCAGGACTGGGATCTCCGTTTGATCTGAACAGAGCAGGGCTCCCCTTGATCGTCCGGAATATACAGTACGATCCTTCCGGTGAAGGTGTTTTCAATCTTCAGGCGGCCATTACCGCTTTCGATTTTGTCACAGCGGAGACGCCCGTCCGTTTAACACTGACAGGCGGCGGTTATCTGGACGGCGAACTGAGTACGTCACCTGTAACCATTGGGATCCCGCTCATCCCAAATCATTTATCCATGATTTTAACCGAAGCGGACGGATGGATCACGCCTGCTCAGGGTATTGACAATTTGGAATATACTTTCAATTTAACCGGATCTCTCCAATTTATCAATGCCAGTCAAGGGGGTGAGATACCGATCCGATGGTCCGCAGCCGGAAACGGCTGGCAGGCATCAGCAGCCGTAGGTCAGGTGGTTTTGCCGGTCGGTTCCTATCAGCTCACTCTGGATATTCTCGATGTCGAGTCTTTTGAATATCAATCCGGAAATTCCGTTCCCTGGCTTTACGATTTTCTTCTGAATGTGACTCCCCGGCTGACATCACCGGTAGAATTCGCACTGCCGACACTGTTCGATTTGCATTTGATGCCTAAAGGGCTCCATTTCATTGAAATGGATATGAATATACTTCAGGAGCAGGATATCATTTTAAACAATCTCAAGATCACGCCCGACATGGTTCATATCCAGGAGGGCTGGGTGAATATTTTCGACGGTGTTTCACAGCCTGATATTCGGTTCGACCTCTCTCTCCACCTGACCGGATTACCTGAGAGACTGCATGAATTGAGAGAAGCCTCCGTGAGTGCATTCAACGTCGAATATAAAAACGGTTCCTTTATCGGACCGCTGGAACCGCGTTCCTACTTATCTCCCCTCTGGGCACCCTTGAATAATGAAGAATCTCTCGGTCTCCATATTCAGGCACTGGATGGTAATCTGACCGGAAATCCTGAAGATCCCCTGCAGCTGTCCGTAACCGCCGATTTTGATCCTTCACAGACAGTGCCGGGAATTACCATGTTGGGCCCTGTTGATAGCCTTTCCATGGATCTCAGCGGCCTCTTTGCCGGTCATCTGAAACCGGCCTACGACAACATCGATTTTCCCTGGGGTGATTGGAGCGTGCATCTGAACCAAAGCACATTCTTTTTGGCAGGCGGCAATTCGGGACAGGCGGCCGGACTGCGATTTGACGGATTCATCTCTCTGCCGGCGTACTCCCCGGATGCATCAGTCCAGGCATCCGGACAGGGCAGATACGACTTGATCAAAGCCGTATTGGACAGTGGGAAATTCATCTTCACCGATCCCTTCACACTGCCGGTACCCGCGAACAATCCGGTTTTCAGTTTGCGGTGCACAGAAGGCGCATCGGTCTGCGCGTCGGGAATTATATTCAATAACTCGGACGGAGAAATGCTTCTTGAAGATGGATCCCGTATTTCCGTTATCTACTCGCAGAATGTTCTGATTTCTGCCATCGATCATATCCCGCAGCAGGGCATCATCACATTTTCCGAATCCTTTGCACTGCGAATCCGGGATCTGAATAAAGCCGCGGATCAGATGTCATGGAAAGCCGTGTCGATAGCGGCCTCGGCAGATTCGACAGCCGAAGAAATGATTTTCAATGTTACCGGTTCCGTCCGGATCGTTCAGGGCGCCTGGCAATTCCCTCAGACCGCATCCGCGCATATCAGCTATGCCAATATGCAGTTCAGCAATCTGAATATCACCTGCTCGACAGATCTGAACCTGTCTTTTCATCCATTTCAAATTAATACCGGTCAAATCCAGCTGTTTGACGGACAGGAGCTGATTGCCACCCTCGACAACCGTGGATTCTGGCCGGGTGACAGGTTTCCCGTTCCCGGCTGGCAGAATCTGGTCCGTCTGCCTTTGCCGGATGAAACCATCGCCTACCTTCGATTGAAAGATGATTCGGGCAGCTGGCTTCTGGATGTACAGGATATGGGGCTGTATATAAAATTAAATACGGCTCAGGACAGGCCGGTACCGCTTGTTCTTCCCGGCTTGCGATACGGTCGATCTTCGGATCCTGAAATATCGGCAATTCTCGATAATGTTCTTGTCAGCAAATCCAATCTGATCATCACAGAAGGCACGGTTCGGGCAGCGGACGAAGATTTACCGGTTTCTCTTCTCAATGCAAGTCTGCCCATCGAACTGACAGCGATCCATTTCGCGGCAGATGATCAAACAATCATGGCAGCGGTCCGTCCCCTGCTTCCGAAAGTGTTTGAATCCGCATTCCCGACCATTCCAAATATTTTAATCACGCAGAATGGCCTGGATTCGTTCCAGTTAAAAGATCCCACGGACAATCCATTGGCTTCAATAACGATTGGACCACAGCTCAATTGTACGGTCGCTTCCATTGACGGCTCGGTCATGGCTTCTGAAAAACGGCTGATCCTGGAAGGGCAGCTGTTTGTTCAGCTCTTCCAGGAATCCGGATTGATCAAACCCTTCGACTATACCATGAATCTGCAGGCCGGTCAGGCTGAATTTATGATTCAGCCAAATTATGATGAAACAAACGAATACACACTGCCTTTGGGCAAAGCAAGACTCGATGTCACCGATAAATCCGGAAATCCGAAGGTCAGCATGCAGGCTCCCTTCGATGATGAAAATCTAATTTTAACACTGCACACGCTCAAGCTCAGCCTGCCTGAGATCGGCAATGGTTTGGTTCTGATGTTGAATGATCTGATTATCGATAAAAAAGGGATTCAACCCCCGGAAATTCCGACAGATCCTGCACAGGTGTTTCAATATGGCGGACTGAACTTTACTCTGGAAGGTGAACAAAGAGTTGCCTGGGAAACGACTCCTCCGGGGCTCATGCTGACCCTTGGGGGAACATTTCAATTGTGGAATCGTTCAATCTCTTTTTCCAATCTTGACATTGGAACCGACGGATCCGTCTCCGAACAGAACCTGCTGCCCGATTCGGTGCAGGCCCTGGAAGGGCTTCTGGTCCTTACAGGATTAACTATGAGCAACGGCCTGAAATTCGAAGGAGAGTTGAAGCCGCCCGCACCGTTCGATGCGCTTGAAACAACATCCTTTACCATCAATCTGGACGGAAACGGCATCATGGTGGATGAAACAGGCAATCCAATCACGGACCACTCCATAACGCTACTCGAAAGCGAATCCGAAACAGCAGCGGACGTCTATCTGGGTCAAATACCAATGCGCATTCGATGCAGATTGAGTGAACTGAAGCTCGGTCTGCCGGCCCCGTTCTCACAGGCCACAGGGAATTTAAATATAGGGATCAACACGTACTGGCCCAAGTTCGAGTTGTCCGATCCGATGAATTCTGAAGAGAAAATCCTGCTGACAGGGCTCATCGATTTTGACAATGGCCGTATTACCGGAGAAACCTGGACCCTGGAAGAAGCAGCCGCGCCGGCCATTGTTCTGGAAGACCTCATTATCCTGGAAGTAAACCATATTTCAGTAAATACGGATGATGTTTTCAGTATTCAGTTGGGGGGCAATCTGACGCTCAATTGTCTGCCCGGAGGAAGCGGAGGCTGCCCGTTTGAAGAATTTGTTCTTACACCCAATTCAACGAAATTCGGCAGAATAACGAATGGAGAACTGAATCTGTACGGATTTAAAATAACGGTCAGCGATTTCAATTATGGGACAGATCCGCTGTCCTTCGATTTTTCAGCGGCTAACATTTCAAGCGGTTCCGTTTCTCAGGGGTCCAGATCCACAAAGGGATTCTATGTGACCTTCAAAGCCTCCATCAGCACTGAAGTGCAAGGATTTGAGGGCGGTATGGACCAATTCATCATCTATAAAGATGCCACCCAGTTCTATTTGCTGTTTGACAATGTGAATTTCGAATTAAAGGATACTGTAAAAGGGCGTCTGGACCTGGAAGCCCGTATTCCATTGACCCATGAGAACTTCCAGCTCCGGATAACGGCCGGAGGCAGTCTGTCAATCGAAGATGAACTCAGTTTTACTGCCGTGGGTGAAATCGCCTATGAAGATCGAATGGTCGGCGGCGCCAATGTTTCGCTGCCGGGCTTCGGACTTTTCCTCGCCATGAGTATGAAGGAGGGAATCAAAATCGGACCTGTATCAGTAACGGATTTTGGCGGTGGAATCTTTTTCAATCCGTCAGACCGCATCGAAAAGTGGGTATACAGCCACTGCGAACTGGACAACGAATCGGAATGGCTGCAAACCTCGTTTGCTCAATATACCCAGACGAATCCCCTGATTCAGGTATTCGTGTTCGGAGGTGTCGCCCTGGTCAGGGAAGAAACCATCTCCGGGCGTGCCCTGTTCTCACTCTCCTCGGATCATATTCGTCTCGATGCCTCTCTCACCATCCTGAAAGCCATGTCTGACCATCTCGACATCACCGCCAAAGGTCATCTGGAAACCGGATTGCAGGATCTGAACACAATGGGCAGTATCGGCAGCTTTTATCTCCAGGGAAATCTGGATATTGAACTCAAACTGAAAAAGCTGAGCGATACGGGCCAAAAAGCAACCGTGGCCTTCGCTGTTGTGTACAGCGATGAGCTCTACTGGGGTCTTCAGGGCAATATCAACATCGATATTTTGAATATTCTCAAAGCCAATTATGATCTCATTATCGGCAATCCCGGATTTCTCATCCAGGGCAATATAAGCGGCGGATTTGATATCGGCGTTCTGTCCGTGCATGCCGGATTGGACAATGCCGTATGGGTGGTTTGGGATCAGGAACATCCTTCCCTGGGCGGTTATCTGTTGGCACGTATTGAAGCGGAAGTGCTCGCAGGGCTGGCTGCAGCAAAGGGCGAGCTGGGCGCCGCGCTGATCATAATTCCCGACCCCTATTTCTACGGATATGCGAAACTGAGGTTGAGTGCCTGCTGGGGATTGGCCAGCTGGAGCGGATCGGTCTGGGCCAGATGGAGGAATGGCTCGTTTGACGGCGGACTGGGCGGCGATCCGGGTATACAAATAGCGCTTGCCGAAGCGGCGGAAGCAGCCAGAATCATCAAGGGTCAGACCGAACAAGTCGCAGGCGCATTAAGCGCGGGTGATATTCCGCTGAAGCTCGCTCTGGATGAAGCCATGATGGACAGGATTATAAAAAACATATCCACAGGGAGAACCGAACTTTACGACTTGATCGATGCGGAAAAATATCCATTAGGGCGCGTATTATATAATTTCCCAAAGTATGGCGGTCCTGATGACGGTAAAGAACCCTCTTATGCGGATTTGACTGCTATGATTGATTATCATGCATTCACAGATAAAATACTCCTTGCATTAAGTCCTTCAACCATCGCACAGATTCCTGCCTTGAAACAGGACGCGGACCAGTATCAGAAAGATCTGAACACTGAACTGCAGGACCATCGGAACAGTTTGAATCAGCAGTGCCAGAAAGCCAAAGTCACTCTGGAACAGTTACGGACCGCTATTCACCTTGAAGAATTGAAATCGGATACTTTATCCGCTCTAAAGAATCCGCTGTTAACCGGTTCTTCTGTTTCTGATGAAGGAGTGACAGTACCCGCATTCGATGTGGACAAATCCATTCATAATGAAAATACAATACTGCTCAATGATTATTCAAGCCATGTTCAAACCGCTCTGGCCGATTTGCAGATGCAGATCGAATATCTCGATAGTATTAGGTCAGTCATATACGCCGTGATCGGACCGGATGGCGATATCAGCAGAGCCATGGAAAAATTCGTCAGCCCGTCGATGCAAAGCCAGATTGATGCATCGGCCATTAACAACATGGAAGCCAAATATGTAATTTATCGGGACGTCGTTGATCATGTCAATCAACATATCTATGGTCAAAGCCATATGGGCACAAATTTAACACATTTGCATGTATACATTGATCCGAATACAACTCCTTTGCCAATAAAAACAAATGAAAACGCAAGGCAGTTGTTCGAAGATTTTCAAAAGGATTTTCATGCTTTGGTGGACCGTCGAATCGGCGTCATGGAAAAGTTATCGAATACCATGCTGGATGTGGATTCATGGACCCTGGATTTGTACGGACTGTGCAGTGCCTATGAGACCACAAGCCGACAACTCTACGGCAAAGTGCCTGAGGCTTTCGCCTTACATACCATATCTCAACTCGACACCCTCTACTTGCGGGCCACGCGGATCCATCGCAATTACAATGCAGACAAGGATGTCATGCACCGGGAACTCACCGAAAAACTTGATGTTATCTGGGATCAGTACGCAGAACTGACCGAAAAACTCTATACGGCCTATCAGCAATTCATTTTGCTTGCCAGACAAAATCCGGATTGTTCAGCCGATTTAAAGAATGCATTAACAGGTATGGAAAACCGCATGAAAGTACTCGAAACCGAACTCTATCTTCCCTCCCTCTGTAGTTTTTATGTGAAAGAATCCGCATCCGGCAAACGTTACAGTCCGGTCAATCTGACCCTGAACATGGGGGATGCTTCAAATGCCGGGGGCATCATTGAACATGCCTATACCATATCGGGCCATAATTTCCAGTCAATAGGAAAGGTCTCTTCGTTTACCGCGCCGATTTTCCCTGCAAAAATGGGAGAAGAAAGCATCGGTGTTAAAGCGCGGTACAGAAACATCGCCGGTTTGACCGTGGAATCGCCCGAGAAAAGCATTACGATTCAGCACGGAGGTAACCAACCCACGACACAGTTCTATCAGCCGGTCACCCCGACTGCCATTCCTCCGGAATTTCCGGGCCAGCCTCTGGTTATTAAAAACACCTCTCAGAAGGTAACAGGCGTGATGTCCGGAACAGGCATGGAGCAGGACTGTTATCTGATGTCATCCGGAAACCAGATCGTTGTTTCATGGCCTCAGGCCCTGTCCTCCGGGGAAATTGCCCAGTATGAAATCTCGGTCTGGCCCTGGAAAGGCAGTTCCGCTATAGTGGACTGGAAACCTGCGATACACAAAGACTCCGCAAGCGTTGTTGTCAACATGGAAAAAGGCAAACCCTATGAAGTACGTGTGCGCGCAAGGGATCTGACCGGACTCTACAGCACGCCCCTGGTATCAGAATATCCGCTGGTCTATAATCCTTCTTGCATTGGCTTTCCCGAAAATGCACAGGCCACAGTATCCATCTCTCAATCAAGTGTCGAAGAACTGTACGCCAAACTCAGCCTGCCGCTTGCAGGAGAAATCTATTTTACGACGGATGATGGAGTAAGCTGCCGGAAATTTTATATGGAGAATTATGAATTTCAATTGCTGAGAAACGGATCGTCCATTGATGCCGGGGCATGGAAGCCTGTTTCTGGCATCAATTCTTATGAGGGAACCATTCAATTCAATTTTCAGGGCAATATACCCGATCTGCCCCTGAACCTGCCCTTCAGAGAAACCTTTCAAATCGCACTGCGTGTGAAAAACGACGAGAACGAAATCATCGTTCCTGCTGCCGTCTTTGAGGTACAACAAATAGATGATCCGACAAAGCCTTCGTCATTTTCGGCGGAATTCAGGGGATGGAATGCGGATAATGAGCTGCTGATTCAGATCCATGAGCCCTGTAAGGATACTGAAAGCGACATCGCCGGGATTCAGGTGGCTATGGGACGCAGTACGGATGATCTGCACCTGAAACCGTTCCAAACGGACAGCAAAGGACATCCTCTCTTTGATTTCGGACCCGAAAAAAACACTGTCAACGCAGAATTGTCCTGTCCGGTAAATATCGACGGATCAACGCTTGCGCAGCAGAATTTTGTCATCGTGATACGAACGGTCAATGGTCAGAATCAATTCACTGAAACTGTTCTGACCCATTCGGCGCTCACGTTAAAACCATACATTCTTCAGCCCGGATACGATTCCAGAGATCTCCCCGTCTTGCGTATCGGAGGTATTCTCAACGCCCAGACACTGGAAGTGCTGATTACGGGTGGAGAAACATCGGAGATTCTTCAGGAACAGATATTCTCGAATCCGCCAGGTTCCGTATCATTGCAGCTGTCAGATCAATTCAAGACCGGGCCCGAATATACGACACGGATTTATAAAAAGGATGTGAACGGTTTTGGCTATCCGCACGTTGATCAGTCATTTACACTGCCGCCGCATCTGCCTCCGATCACGGTGGAAATGAGTGGTGATGATCAGTCGATGATTATTCTGCTCAGCGGAGAAATGGATGCCCGCTCAAAAATGGAGCGGGTCTGTACCATATACTATATGGTCGGAACCGGCGTCAATAAAGAAGATATCATTCCGGAAAAAGATTTCAAAATCGAAACAGAATTCCGAAAGAGCATCTTTCTTCCGGAGAATATTGCAAGGGGCGACGTGATTTATCTTTCCCTGCGCGTCTCAACCGAAGCAGGCATTTCTTCGCTCTTAAAATCCTTCAGGCTCGCCGCCTCCTTTAACGATCTGTTGAAAAATACGGATTTTTACCTTTCTCAGGAAAACGGGCTGCTCTGTCTGCATTTTAACGGCAGCCTTCACGGCGAATCATCCGCAGAAAATCTGGCCGGCCTGAAGCTCTGGATCGGCAGCATAGCGGGAACCTCTGATATTGTCGAAGTCACCCGGATCCCCCTGAGTTCGTCCCAGAGTACATTCAGCTGGACACATTCCCTGACACAGACGAATATCGGACCGGGATCGGTCCTGAGTCTGTCGGTCTGCGGTTTTGACCGGAAATCGAACCCGACAGACACCATGCTTGTTCAGACCACAGTCCCAAATATATCCCTCCCGCATTTGACACTGAATATCATGCATGAAAACGAGCATGATATTCTGGTCTGTACTGCCGAACCCGTCTCCTTCAGCAACGCGGAACAGGTAAAATTCCGGATCGGTTCATCCAGGGGATCCGATAATATTCAGAAGGACGTCTCATTAACAGCCTCTGCGCCTGAATATCGCCGGGATCTCGATCCTTCAAACCGGGGTCAGATATGGATTCTGACAGCCCGGAGCGTTGCCGCATCCGGTACCTATTCGTTGACCTGTTATCATGAATTGAAAATCGGCACACTCGAAGCTCCTTCCCTCACAGGAACACTGAGACAGGCAGAGGACTGCTGCCTGTTGCAGCTGAAACAATCTGAAGGAATTCTGTATCCGCTGGAGTTGTGGGTGGGAACATCACCTCAGGTTCATGACATTCTTGATCCAGCGATGTATCCTGCACAATCGCAGTGGGATATCATTCTGCCTGGGGTGACTTTGGGCAGAATTCCACTCTATGTCATGGCGCGCTATGTCAATCAGACCGACATATCGCCGGTTGCCTTGCTGGTTCTGTCACAAAGCGAATAGGACGTTGTTTAAGAGGTTCGTGATACATGCGAATTTGAGTCATGATAAGATTTTGTAAACCGATACTATGGATACAAATAGGAAATAAAAGGATTGATCCATTTTTTTAAATCGGTAACTGCGGCGCGCACTTTCAAACAATCATCTTGAACGACAGGCAGGAAAAATGAATAAAAAGGATTACTCTATGAGACATACGCGTCAATTTTTCTGGATAATCGGTCTGGTCATTCACTCCTCACTGCCGGGGCAGAATTTTGTATCGACCGTAAAAGGAGACTCTGTCTTCATTTTTCTCATGCAAACCCCGGCTGTGGGACAATCCGTTGTGATCGAATGCAAGGGGCCTCAGGACAGTGATTTTTTTCAGCTCACACAGGATCCGATTCGGCCTGTGCTGTCTCTGGATGAAGCCCGGCGGATGCTCGGTGATGATTATCAGGAAATCGCCGATGCACTGCAAACGGAAAATATGCAGCAGACTCTGTATATTCTGAGAAACGATGCCTTTCACGGCGGTATTTTCACTTTGTTGAACCGAAATGTCGGACGTGTTTTGGGCAGATTCTTTGTGGCTGGAGGACATCAGAAGAATGAAATTTACAACTATCGGATTCGTCTGATCGACCGTCAGGGCAATACACAGCAGACCTTTGAAAAAAGGATTAGGATCATTGAAAAACAACCCGTGCCTCCCGCAGACATTACACTCGCACCGCAGCCCACGGGCATGGAAATCGCCTGGAAATATCCGTCGTGGAATCCGGATTCCGATGAACGGGTTGTTCAGTTTCATCTCTATCGTCGAATCAATGATTCATTTCAGCTTATCAAGGATCGTCTGCTGCGACTCGACAGTCCGGAGATGTTCTATCTGGACCGTGACGTGAAGCCGGGTGTCAGTGTCTGTTATTATCTCCTCGCTGTCGACGCATCCGGTCTCATGAGCGAGCCTTCAAAAATCGTTTGCGGGCGAATGACGGATACAGTGCCGCCATCCCAGCCGCTGGGTTTGATCAGCCGGCTCCAGGAAGGGCAAGTGACTCTCATCTGGAATCTGAATCCGGAACTGGATGTGGCTTCCTACAATGTCTACCGCGCACCCGACATGACTGGTCCCTCAATGAAAATGAATACAGATCCGATCATGGCCGAAGAAGCGTGGTACACAGATACCGCCTGTAAGTTGCGGACTCAATATTTCTATTCGGTCTCGGCCGTAGACACTGCAGGAAATGAAAGTCAACCCAGCAATCGAATCAGTATCTGGATTGAAGACAAGGATCCCCCTTCTCCGCCTATGCATCTGAGATCCTATATGGAAAATCATCAGGTACAGTTGCATTGGCAGCCCTCTGCTGATTCCGATATTTGGGGTTTCTACGTATATCGCGGATTGACGGATAAAACCTTGTTCCGTCTCACTGAAAAGCTTATTCAGGATACACTCTATACGGATGGCATCACGAACAATCTGGAACCGGGGACACGTTATTATTACGTCGTGACATCTGTTGACAGCTCCTTGCTAGAGAGCAAGAATGCAGCGATCTGGGTTGAGACTCCGGATGATCAGCCGCCCCAGAAGCCGGGTGATGTGCATACTATTGTTCGAACAGGAGAAATATTGATTCAATGGAATCCCAGTACATCGCCCGATGTGGCCATTTATAAACTAAGCAAAATCTGCAATGGAACAATCATTGAATTGGGGAAATTTCCATCATCCATTCTCGAATGGGCGGATACCACTGCCATGAAGGGAGATACCTGTCAATACAGTATTATTGCTGTGGATACGACCGGCAATCAAAGTCTTGCCACTCTATCTGAGAAAAGGTTTATGCGGGATTATGAACCGCCTCATTATCCCCGCTTTTTACAGGCGAAATCAGATAAAACAGGTGTGACCGTTCAATGGGAGAGAACAATAGCTGAAGATCTGGCCGGATACATACTGTACAGAGCGGAAATAGAAACCGGCCAGTATCAAAAAATTTCTGAAGCCCCGTTATCAGCGCTGCAATATCATGATACAGAGGGGAAACCGCATCACTGGTATCGGGTTAAAGCCTTTGACACATCCGGCAATGAAAGCAAATTCAGTCAGTCGGCTCCTGTGATTTTCTCAAATAATTAATCAGCAGAAACAGATAAACGGGAATCAGCATTTTGAAAAACATCCGCTTGAATAAAAAGTACTCTATCCATATCCATATAAACAGTCTGCTATTTATTGTTGGAATCAGTGCTGGTCCCATCCAGGGCCAGCATTTTCTGTTTTCTGACTCACTGCTTAATCAGATACACTCCAGAAACAGGAACATCGAAACAGACCGTGAATATTATTTGAAACAGCTGAAACGCTTTCCCGAGTCTGAATCCCTGCATTTAAAAGTCGCTGCAACCTATCTCATGCAATCCCGATTCTCAGAAGCCCGAATCTATTATCAGGAGGTTCTGCGGATGCATCCGGAGAACATGCAAGCCTCACGCCTCCTGTCCACTACCTATGAGTATGAAGCCAAGTTCGATTCTGCCCTGATGATCATTGCACCGCTGGCTATGAATCAACCGGACAATAATGCGCTACAGTTTAAGGCAGCAGATCTGGCTGAACAGATTTTCGATTATGGCAAGGCAGAATTTTTTTATAAACGATGGAAAAATCTGGATCCCAAAAGTCCGTGGCCTTCTTCCTGTCTTGGCCAGGTTTTTGAGAAAACGGGCCAATCCGATAGTGCAATGGCCGCTTATCTCCAGGCTGAAGAAAATGGCGGCACGACCCGGTCCGCTTATAAATTATTTATCGATGCCCGTAAACATGCGGATACAAGTCTCACCCGGCAGTTTCAGGAAAAGGCTCTGAAACGGGCTGTTTTCGAGATCAGCATCTCAGAAAGTATGATGCAACTTTCATCAGAATATGGCTCCACCAATCCGGTTCCCGGGACAGTCGAAATAAAAAATGTCGATGAGTTAAAAAAAATGCTTAGAAGTGTGGTTTTAAACTGGTTTCCCTCCGCTGCATCTGAATCTTTAAAAACATTGATTCTAAATCTATTGGAAAGCCACCCTGATGCACCGCTTTTACTGGAACAACTGGCCCTTGTGTATAAAAATCAAAAAAGATGGGATCGGGCAATACAAGTTTATGAACGGTTCCTTGCATTAAACCCGAGATCCATGATAGGATTAAAAAATCTGGGGTCAATTTATGAAGAGCAGGAGCAATGGACCAAAGCATTTCAGATCTATCAAAAAGGACTGAATCTTGATATAAAAAGTCCGGAATTTTATCCACTGGTCATTCGCACAGCCGATCATACCGACCAGCTTGAAGCATTGAGCAACCGATGGGCTCGGCTGGTTCAAGCCCATCAGAACAATGATCTTTTAAAACACAACCTCATTGCCGTGTATTACCAATTGGGTCAAAATGACAAGGCACAGGCACTCATCAACAATTCGAATCAATAATAAAATACTGTCCTGCCAAACTCCTGCTTCTTATAACAGTTCATCGACTTTCCTGTTTATTTTTAAATGAATATTTTGTATCTTACAAATTATTGATAACTTACATTCAAATCCATGGTAATCATAATGAAAGAAATTTTCTTAATCAACATCTCGGGACTCGACAAGCCTGGTGTCACTTCTTCAATCACGGATATTCTGACCCATTACAATGCAACTGTTCTGGATATTGGTCAGGCAGTGATCCACGACACCCTGGCTTTGGGTTTTCTTGTGGAAGTTCCCAGAGAAGCAGAATCTTCTCCTGTGCTCAAGGACCTGCTTTTCAAGGCCCATGAGATGGGAGTTCAGATGAACTTTACACCCATTTCTGAACAAGAATACGACGAATGGGTGAATCAACAGGGGAAACCCCGGTATATCATTACCATTCTTGCCCGGAAAATCACCGCTGAGCATATTTCACGGGTTTCCTCCATACTTGCAAAAAATGGATTGAATATTGATAAAATCACCAGGCTCTCCGGAAGAATTCCCCTGCATGCAAAAGACAATCAAACACGGGCATGCGTGGAATTATCAGTCCGCGGCAAGTCAGACAATCTCGATCAAATGCGGAGCGAATGCCTGCAGCTCACGGACGAACTCGGCATCGATATAGCCTTCCTGGTAGACAGTGTATATCGGCGGCATTGCCGTCTGGTGGCATTTGATATGGATTCTACTCTGATTGAGATCGAGGTTATCAACGAATTGGCAAAAAAAGCGGGCGTGGGAGACGAGGTAACCCGGGTGACCGAATCGGCCATGCGGGGAGAAATTGACTTTACAACCAGTCTCAGAAAACGTGTAAGCCTTTTAACGGGCCTGGATGAAAAGGTACTGAAACAGATCGCTGATACATTACCGTTAACAGAAGGCGCAGAATATCTTTTTAAGACTTTGAAAAGCCTGGGATTTAAAACCGCCATTCTTTCTGGCGGATTCAGTTATTTCGGAGAAGCGCTACGGCAAAAGCTGGGAGTAGATTATGTTTTCTCCAATGAGCTTGAAATCAAACATGGCAAACTTACAGGACAGGTGGCAGGAGATATTGTAGACGGACGGCGAAAAGCCGAGCATTTGAAGCTTATTGCCCAGGCAGAAAAAATCCGCCTGGAACAGACCATCGCAGTGGGGGACGGCGCCAATGACCTGCCTATGCTTAATACGGCTGGCATGGGCATCGCTTTTCGTGCAAAACCGATCGTTCGCCAGTCTGCAAAGCAATCGATTTCCACACTTGGCCTGGACAGCATTCTGTATCTGATTGGAATGCATGACCGGGAGACGCTGTAGAAAAAGAAACGAGAGTGATAATAATATAAATAAGATGAAAAATTAATTTATTAAAGTGGTGAACGCATCCCATATCCGAAATAATAGATAAAAATTAGAAAGCGCTGATCGCCATGCTTACAACGAATGGAAAAACAACAGATTAATATTTTAAAAATACTTCGCTTTTTTCATAAGAATTAATAACTATGGAAGGAGAAAATATGTCAAGGTTATCCCATTGTTTTCTGATTACTCTGTTGGCATTAGCAATTTTCTGTGTTTGTGACAATAAAAACCCAACAGAGAGTAAAGAGTCTACGGTTACAGATATTGATGGCAATGTTTATAAAACCATAAAAATCGGTGATCAATGGTGGATGGCCGAAAATCTGAGAGTGACGCATTACCGTAATGGGGATGAAATCCCAAATGTAACTAAAGATTTGGAATGGCGATTATTATCAACCAGCGGCTATTGTGTTTATGACAATAATGAAAGTAATGCAGAGATATACGGGTATTTATACAACTGGTATGCAGTTAATGATACTAGAAAATTGGCTCCTGAAGAATGGCATGTTCCTTCAAATGATGAATGGCAGACATTAGTGGATTATTTAGGCGGTGATTATTTGGCTGGAGGAAAAATGAAAGAAACAGGCAGTACTCATTGGAAATCTCGGAACATTGGAGCTACAAATGAAAGTGGCTTTACAGCCCTTCCCTGCGGGTGTCGTACTCCTGTAAATAACGGTTTTTTCGTTAACCTTGGTATTAATACCAATTTCTGGGCTTCTGACGAGTACAATGCGGATTCAGCGTGGCACTGGTCCTTGTCCTACGATGATACATTTGTGGGTCATGGCCATTCAAATAAGAGATTTGGTTATTCAGTCCGTTGTATCAAAGACAATTGATTTTAGCAATTCTGCCAATTGATTCTTATTTAAGAAAGCTAAAAATTAAAGAGTGATGTTATTACCCATGCTTTTGGCAATATTTGAAAAAGGGAGGAAAAATGAAACAGAGTTATTTCTTTTATTTTGATCTATTAAAATACATATCAATCTCATTGCTACTATCTTTGTTATTCACCTCTTGTGACAATAAAAATCCAACAGAAAGTAAAGAGTCTACGGTTACAGATATTGATGGCAATATTTATCAAACCGTAAAAATCGGTAATCAGTGGTGGATGGCCGAGAATTTAAGGGTAACACATTTCAGAGATGGCCGCTCAATACCTAATATAACCAGTGCTTCAAGCTGGTCTACAACTGCAAACGGCTATTGTTGCATTTATGCTAATGCTGACAGTAATTTGGTTACATATGGCATGCTATATAATTGGTATGCAGTTAATGAATCACGTGGACTGGCACCCGAAGGATGGCATGTGCCGACAGATGATGATTGGAAAGAATTGGAAATGTATTTGGGTATGAATCAGATACAAGCTGATTCTACTGGTTTACGTGGAAATAATGAGGGCGGTAAACTTAAAGAAAAAGGAACAAATCATTGGCATACTCCAAATTATGGTGCCAAAAATAGTTGCGGTTTTTCCGCACGTCCTGGTGGCTGCCGCATACTTTTTGGCGGAGGTGTATATAGGCATTGGTCTTTCGTATATATAAGTCTACGTGCTTGCTTTTGGTCATCCACTGAAAACAGCACTTTTAATGCATGGGCTCGTTATCTGGATTACAGAAATTCACTTATATCACGTAGCTTCACTGAAAAAACAAACGGATACGCAGTCCGTTGTATAAAGGATAATTAGTTATTTCCTGTCTTCGATTTTTTATTTAAAAAATTTTAAACCGGATTATTTTCTGAAAATATTATTAATCATCAATTTTAAAGCAATCATGGATGACTATGCAGTTTAACAAACCAAATCAGAATTGTGTAGCTCAGGTTTCTGCCCATATTAAAACCATATAGAGGAACAACTTGCTTAATAAATAATAACGAAAATTGATAAATGTCGGTTAGTGTGAATGGATGCGTAAAACTTGATTTGAACTTTGTTCTTTTATCTTTTTTCTTTGAATTTTTTTTTCGCCGGTACTTTTTAAACCTTTTCTCTTGTTTCTTGTCTCTTATTTCCTGATTTTTGATTTGTCTTCTTACATATTAATTCCTGCTTCTGGCTTTTATACTTCCATCACTTCTTTTTCTTTGGCTTTAACCATATCATCAATTTTCTGAATATAATCATCCGTTAATTCCTGAATATCAATCTCTGCATTGGATTCTTCATCTTCTGAAATGTCTTTATCCTTGAGTGCTTTTTTTAACGTATTAATAGCATCCCGGCGGATATTCCGTATAGCAACTTTTCCATCCTCACCCAATTTATGAACAACTTTCACCAACTCCTTACGACGTTCTTCTGTCAGTGCCGGAATCGGCAGCCGAATGATATTTCCGTCGTTATTGGGTGTAATTCCGATATCCGCTTTCATGATAGCCTTTTCAATCGGAGCCAGCATACTGCGATCCCAGGGATGCACAGTCAGCATACGCGGTTCCGGAACAGCGATATTGGCGACCTGTTTTAAAGGCATCATGCTTCCATAATAATCAACCTTCACAGAATCCAGTAACGAGGGGGTGGCTCTGCCTGTCCGAACTGTACCCAGCTCACTTTGTGAACTTGCCAGACTTTTCTCCATACGGTTTTTGGCATCTTCAATGACACTTTTTATCATATCATTCTCCTCCTACAATGGACCCGACCCGTTCACCTAAAACGACCCGTTTTAAATTATCCCGTTCCAAAAGTTTAAAAACAATAATCGGGATATCATTTTCACGGCATAATGTCACAGCGGTTGCATCCATCACTCCCAGTCGTTTTTCAATAACCTCTGAGAACCCGATTGTATCAATTTTTTTCGCCTCTTTGTTTTCAACAGGATCATCTGTATAAATACCGTCAACTTTTGTTCCTTTAAGAATCGCATTGGCGCCGATTTCAATCGCCCGCAGTGCGGCAGCCGTGTCGGTTGTAAAGTACGGATTTCCTGTACCTGCTGCAAAAATAACCACTCTTCCTTTGGATAAATGACTGATAGCCCGCCGACGAATGTAGGGTTCAGCCATCGCCTCCAATCGAATAGCAGACATTACAACAGTCGGTACTCCATCTTTTTCAAGAAAATCCTGAAGCGCCAGTGAATTAATCATCGTGGCAAGCATTCCCATATGATCAGCGGCCACCCGATCCATTCCTCGAGCGCTGGCTGAAAGGCCCCTGAAAATATTACCGCCCCCGATAACAATACCAATTTCAACGCCGAGATCTTGTACATTTTTAATCTCGTCAGCAATTTTACGCACAATAGCAGGATCAATTTCAAGTTCACGGTTGGCCCGAAGGGCTTCACCACTGAGTTTCAGTAAAATCCTTTTAAAAACAGCTTTTGATTTTTGATCTTTTTTTACCACGATTCTATCCGAAAATAAGTGGCGCCATCAGCCATTCAAGGCATAAATGACAAAGATGATATGATATAAAAAATACCCTTGAAGTGTTTGATACACTTCAAGTAAAAAAAACGATGTCAGCGAGTAATCCGGGATATAAAGCCATTAACGGTCTTCACCAATCTGATAGCGTACAAATCGTTTAACTGAAATATTCTCCCCGATTTTTCCGGAGGTTTCCATAATATATTCTTGAATCGTCTTGTCAGGATTTTTAACAAAGCTCTGTTCCATCAAAACAATTTCTTGATAATATTTATCCAATTTCCCTTGTACAATTTTTTCAATGACGTTATCCGGTTTCCCTTCATTCTTGGCCTGTGTTCGATAAATATCCATTTCTTTATCGATCAATTCTGTTGAAACCTCTTCACGGTTGACAGCCATTGGATTACTTGCGGCAATTTGCATGGCGATATTTTTCGCCAGTGACTGAAAATCATCAGTCTTCGCGACAAAATCTGTTTCACAATTGACTTCAACCAAAACTCCAAGGCGGCTCCCCGGATGAATATAAGCCATAATAACACCTTCGTTCACTTCACGGCCGGATCGTTTAGCCGCTGATGCAATACCTTTTTTACGTAAATACTCGACTGCTTTATCCAAATCTCCATTGGTTTCCTTTAAAGCGTTCTTACAATCCATCATTCCGGCCCCTGTCATATCCCGGAGTTTTTTCACTTCAGCTGCAGATATCGGCATTCATGTCTCCTCGAATTTTCATTTGCATTACAAAAATATGAATTTATTCTGTAGATTCCTGTTCAATGATAGGCTCTTCCTGCTTCACTGCTTCTTCCATGGTATGCTCGGATTTGGATTTTGCTTCAAGTACTGCATCAGCAACGGTATGTACAATCAAACTAATAGATTTAAAAGCATCATCATTGGCAGGAATCGGGTAATCAATGGGATCCGGATCACAATTCGTATCGACAACCCCAAAGATGGGAATATTCAATTTATTGGCTTCTGCCACTGCAATGGCCTCTTTTTTTGTATCGACAACAAACAAACCTCCCGGTAAACGAGGCATATCTTTGATTCCGCCGAGACTCTTTTCCAGCTTCTCTTTTGTACGTTCAATATGGAGTATTTCTTTTTTTAATAAGTTATCGTATGTACCATCGCTGGCCATTTTTTCAAGATTTTTCAGATACTTAATGCTTTTTTTAATGGTACTGAAATTGGTTAATGTCCCTCCCATCCAGCGTTCAGTAACAAAAGGCATACCGCATCTTTCAGCCTCAACTTTAATAATATCTTTGGCCTGTTTCTTTGTTCCTAAAAAAAGAATCATTTCACCGCTTTTAACGATATTGCTGATGACCTCGTTGGCTTCCATCAAATACTTCAATGTCTTGTTGAGATCAATGATATAGATACCGCTGCGTTCCATAAAAATAAAGGGTTTCATTTTTGGATTCCAGCGGCGGGTCAGATGACCAAAATGAGATCCGGCCATCAGTAACTGTTGCAGGGTAATTTCAGACATGATGATACTCCTTAAAGTTATGGGTTTAACCTCCATTCCCTTCATTTCTTTAAAAAATCCCGCTGACAGCGGGACACCCATTTAAAGATCCGGGAATGTGTGTGATAAACACGATTGTAAAATTAATATAAAATCCCTTGTCAAACAAAAGCCTTGATAATGAAAATTTTTCATTCATCAAGAACTGCGAGGTTTGGCTGCCTGATTGGTCCTGTGCTTTCTCAGCTCTTGGTCGCCAACACAATTCAGGCAGGGTTAATGCATTATCGTTTCGAAAACTGAAATCGCTTGCGTGCACCAGGCTGACCGTATTTTTTTCGCTCTTTTTCTCGAGGATCTCGCGTCAGAAATCCGGCCATTCGTAAAGATTTACGTAACTCTTCATTCACCTGAACCAAAGCCCTGGCAATCCCCAAAAGCATTGCACCGGCCTGGCCACTCAACCCGCCTCCCTTCACAGTAGCCATAACATCGTATTGGCCAACAGTGTCGGTCACACCAAAGGGTTGACGAATAATCATATCCAATGTGGGGCGACGGAAATAATCCATCACCTCTTGCTTATTTACAATAATTTTTCCGGAACCGGGAGTTAACCATACTCTCGCTACCGATTCTTTTCGTCGTCCTGTTGCGTAATAATTCGTACCCTTCATCATTGCCTCAATTTAATGAAAAGACTTCCGGTTTCTGTGCTTTATGCGGATGGTCCGGACCCGCATATACCTTTAACTTCTTGTAAATTTTTCGACCCAGCCGATTCTTAGGAAGCATCCCCTTTACAGCGTGTTTTAATATACGATCAGGATAGGTATGCATCACCCGGTTATAATTATTCATATTTAAACCGCCGGGATAGCCTGAATACCGGCCATATTGCTTATGCATCGCTTTTCGTCCGGATATGATTAATTTATCCGCATTTATCACAATCACATAATCGCCTATGTCCAAATGAGGGGTAAATTGCGGTTTATGTTTGCCACGCAACAAAACAGCAATCTGACAGGCCAAACGACCCAGAATTTGCCTGTTGGCATCAATGACATACCATTTTTGATCCACTTGTTCTTTTTTAGGCACAACGGTTTTCAAAGTTGTTCCATCCTCCTGCATTTAAGTTGCAAAGCTTCTAAATATAAAAAAATAACCTATCATTGTCAAGGAATTTGGTAAGACATAAAGTCCATTTTCTCTGTCGAGAAAAAAATCATAAAAAACTGGAGTTGAATTAAATCGGTTCAACTCCAGTCATTTGATTGAAAAGAAAAAATCAAGAAAACCCAAAATGTATTTATTCTTTTTTATTACTTTTTTCTTTTTCTTTTGCCTTTTCTTTCACGCTTTTTTCAGTTTTCTTATCAGAGGATTCTTCCTTTTTAGCTTTGGATTTTTTGGCAGCTTTTTTGGGTTCATCCTCAGCTTTTTTTTCACCTTTTTTCTCTGATGATTTCTTTTCTTTTTCTTCCGGCTTCTTTTTGGTCGTCTTTTTTGCCTTGGGTTTTGGAGCTTCCTCTTTTTCCGCTTCTTTTTCCTTTGCTTCCTTCTTTGATTTGGATGCCGATTTCTTTTTGGCTGTTTTTTGCTTTGCCACCTCAGCATCATCACCGACAATTTCACCCAAAGTTGGGGCTTCGTGTTTGTTTCCTATATAAGCATCAACTTCAGTCTTTTCATCGGCTTCCTGTTTTCTTTTCTCGTGATCAAGCAACTTTTTACGAGACAGAATCACCCGTTTGTTATCCTTGTCGAATTCAATAATCTGAAACTCAACATCTTCACCTTCCTTCAGATTTTGAGCCACCTGTGTCATGGATGATTCAGGCATTTGGGAAAGCGGAACAAAACCTTCCAATCCAAGCGGAAGTTCGACAACCAGACCTTTTTCAATAAAACGGACGATTTTAGCCGGTGAATTTGTACCCACTTTGTATGCTTCTTCAAAGGCAGGCCACGGATCCACACTAATCTGTTTATACCCCAGTGACAGACGGCGTTCTTCCTTGTTCATATCAAGAACAACAATTTCAATTTCATCGTTTTTCTTTAATACTTCACTGGGATGTTTGATCTTCTTCGTCCAGGAAAGGTCTGAAATATGAATTAAACCGTCTATACCGTCTTCCATTTCAATAAAGGCGCCAAAATTGGTCATATTGCGAATCCGGCCTTTATGCCTGGATCCAACAGGATATTTTTCTTCAATACCTTCCCAGGGATCAGGTGTCAATTGTTTGATCCCCAGGGAGATACGTTTGCGATCCTTATCAACATTAAGCACTTTTACTTCAATCTTGTCACCCACATTTAAGATTTTAGATGGATGCACAATATTGCGGGTCCATGACATTTCAGACACATGAACCAGACCTTCAACGCCATTCTCCAATTCAATAAAAGCACCATAATCGGCAATACTCACCACTTTACCTGTAACCACAGAGCTTTCGGGATACTTTTCCTGAATTCCTTCCCAGGGATGAGGTGTTAACTGCTTCATGCCCAGAGAAATGCGGTCTTTGGCATCATTGAAATCAAGAACAGCAACCTTGATCTTCTGATCCAGACTCACAACATCCGAAGGATGATTAACACGCCCCCAGGAAATATCATTGATGTGGAGCAAACCGTCAACACCTCCAAGATCCACAAATACACCGAAATCTGTAATATTCTTAACGGTCCCTTCTCTGACCTGACCTTTCTCAAGATTTTGCAGAATTTCTTCGCGTTGTTCTGCCATACTCTCTTCAAGAAGTGCCCGTCGTGAAACCACAATGTTCTTCCGCATTCGATTCACCTTGACAATACGGAATGTATACTTCTGACCGATTAGTGCATCAAAATCTCGAACAGGTTTTACATCAATCTGAGATCCAGGTAAAAAGGCGTCGACACCATTTAAATCGACAACAATACCACCTTTGATGCGGCGCATGCAAATGCCTTCGATAGTGCTGTTTTCATTATAGACATCGACAACCTGATCCCACAACTTCATGAAGTCTGCTTTACGCTTCGATAACTGCAACTGACCGTCAGCATCCTCCAGGGTATCTAAAAAAACATCTACGGAATCACCGACCTTAACCGAACCAATGTCCTGGAATTCTTCTTTAGGGACTGTCCCTTCCGATTTGAATCCAATATCCACTACGACATCTTTATCTGTAATAGCAAGAACGCGGCCTTGTACAATTTGTCCTTCCTCGATGTCAATTAATGTTCGGCTGTACAGATCCACAAACCGTTGATATTCCTCTTCGGAATACTCATTCTCCTCATCAGTTAAAACCTCGTCTGAACTGACAACAGCTTGGGATTTTTCCTGTACGGATTCTTTTTCTTCCTCCTGGTTGACTTCACCCCCTTCCATAGGTTTCTCCGGAGTTTCTTCCCCGGTCATTTCGTTTTTGGTGTTTTTCTCTTCATCCACCATGTAAATATTCCTCCTTTTCTATTTTTTAGCCCTTTCGGGCCTTTTTCCTGACTGCGATTTTCCAGATAATTTTTTACTTCCTCCATTTGCCATCGTGGTGTTGATGCACCGCCTGAAATACCAACACAATCTCCCTCCTGAAACCAGGACCAATCAATATCTTTGGGGCCCTCAATGTGATAACTTCTGGGATTCACTTTTCTGGCGGTCTCATAGAGCAATCGACAATTAGAAGAGTGTTTTCCACCCACGATAAGCATCAGATCCTGTCCTTGACTAAACTCCGTAATATCCTTTTGGCGTGTACGTATAAAACGGCACGTTGTATCCATAATCTTTAAATCAGAAAGCCGTTTTGAAAGAGTACGACGAACCGAGGAAAAGAGTTCCGGATCCACTGTACTTTGAGCCAGCAACAAACTGCGTTCTTCAAACTCTTGCTCTGAAGCCTCATCGGGAGAAGAAACGACACTTCCATTACCATTGGTCCTGTCCAGAAGACCAAGAACTTCAGGATGTTCTTTTTTACCTACAATAATAATGCGCCATCCATCACGAATATGCTGTTCAACCATATCTTGCGAATGTCTTACAATCTGGCATGTGGCATTAATAGGATTTAATCCACATTCTCGTGCCTGATCAATAACACTCTGCCGCTCCCCGTGCGCCCGTACTAAAAAATCAGATCCTGCGTACTTTTTCCTTAATTTTTCTGCCTGATCAAGCACTTGGTTCTGAATTTGAACCAATCCCAGTTTTTCCAGCCTCTCAATTTCACGGGTATTATGAATAAGTTCTCCTATAGAGTATACAGTTTCCCCATGCCGTAAGGCATCTTCGGCCATTGAAATGGCTCTTTCAACGCCCGGACATGGTCTGGCTTTCGGTTCAATAGTCACAATCATCCTGTAATTCCTTTATACGTTTGATGGTCAGTTCGCCAATATCCTGATAAATTTGTTTTTTAGATAACGGACTTTCTAAAAAAGAGGCTATGGGAATAGGTTTACCAAAATGGATACGAATACGTCTCTGAAAAAAATGACGCCATACCTTATATGTCCCCTGAACAGCCACAGGCAGAATATCCACTTTATTCCGCAGAGCAATCATTCCAATACCGGATTTCGCAGATTGTAATTGTCCGTTTTTACTTCGCGTTCCCTCCGGAAATAGAAGTAACGGCCGCTTTTTTTGGAGAACAAAAAATGCTGCGCGAATCGCGCTGCGGTCACCCGCTTCACGGCGTACTGGAAAGGCATTTAAACGTCGGATGATATTCCCAAGAAGGGGCGTTTGAAAAAGCTCCTGTTTGGCAAAAAAATAGATTTCACGGGGACAGGCTGACCCAACCACAGGAGGATCAAGCATGGATACATGGTTGGGAGCGACCAGGACACCTCCCGTCATCGGAAAATTCTCAGTGCCTTGAATCTTAAATCCGAAAAACATTTTTAATATCCGCGGCAATAAAATCGCTGATATTCTGTAAAACGGATTTTCAACCTTTCTGTATCGAGGCAGACGATGCAGCAATCGGTCCACCTGCTGAAGTACTTCATTCACCTGTTCATCAATTGTCATCTCTGAAGTATTTATCTGGCGCGCATCATCTGCAGGGCAAAGAGGGCTGTGTTCACGCTGGCTGTCTCTTTCATCACGTTGCTGAATATCTTTTTGTAATGCATCCAAAGATAATCGAATCCCGCGCTGTTTCATATCGATTTGACGCCGCTTGGCGCGCGCATCTATTGAGGCGATTATATAAAACTTGAGATCAGCATTGGGAAAAACCACGGTACCCATGTCCCGGCCTTCTGTGACCAGATGTCCACATTTCGCCATAGCACGCTGTAAACGCACCATTTCATCACGCACTTCAGGAACTTCACAAACCGGTCCGACTGCTTTATCAATCTCCGGTGTCCGAATCTGATCGGTCACATCCTCCTCGTCGACAAATATTTGCATGCCTGCACTATCATCCTGAAGCATATGCATTTTCGTCTGCTTTGCCATGGCACCAATAGATACCGGATCCGTCAGGGGAATACCTTTCCGCACCGCTTTCACAGCCAGTCCGCGATACATGGCACCCGTATCAAGATAAAGCCATCCGAGCCTTTGAGCAACCAGGCGTGCAGTCGTGCTTTTACCTGATGCTGCCGGACCGTCAAGCGTAATAATGATGTTTCTTGGATTAAAAAATCGCCTTAGCAATCGTTTATTCGCACCTCACTGGTCAATTATTCCATTGATCACACTGGCCGGTCTTCTTATCACTTCACCACATTCATGAAGCTTAAAACTTAAGCCGGTTGTTAAAATCCGTTTAAAATTTCCACTCGTTTTTACTTGAAACCGAAAAGTTAATCTCCTGTGCTTCGTTTATGTCCCCGGAACGCAGACGGCTGATTGCTCACTGTTCATTATTTGATACAGCATAAAATAATTTTTACATTAACATTCTCTGCACCTTTGCAGTTTTAACTTTTTTTCTTTATTTAATCTTGTCTTGTTTCTTGCCTTTTAATTCTTTGTTTCTTGATTCTTGTCTCTTGTTTCTTGTTTCCTGTCTCTTGATTCTTGACTCTTGCGACTCTACGACACTATTGACTCATAACATTGCTTTTCTTCTCTTTTTTTTTTAAACCTGTCATCCGATACAACACCTTGACTTCTTCTTCAGAAAGCTCACGCCACTCTCCAATACCCAATCCTCCGGCAGTCAATCCTGCAAAATTGATTCTAACCAGTTTCTGAACCGGAAAGCCAACTGCGTTCAGCATTCTTTTAATCTGGCGTTTTTTCCCTTCGTGGATCTGAATTTCCACCAAACTGAAATCAGAGCCCCTTGACAAAAGATTGATGTCTCCCCGAACGTAAACGCCCGGTTCAATTTTAACACCCTGCTGCAGTTGCCCAACTGCCTCATCCGTGATTCGGCCTTCAATTTTTGCATGATATATCTTCTGGATTTCATATTTCGGATGAGCAAGTCGAAAAGCAAGATCGCCATCATTGGTGATTAAAAGAATACCTTCTGTATCCAGATCAAGCCTTCCAACAGGAAAGAGTCGTTCTGACGCATTAAGTACATCAAGCACGGTTTTTCGACCGCGACCATCAATTGCGGATGTAATAGTACCTGCAGGTTTATTTAAAAGAACATATCGATACTGTCTGGGAACCGTCAGCCTGCGGCCATCCAACTTCACCTCATCCGATTCCGGATCAACTACAACACCCAGTTTCTGGACAGTCTTCCCATTGACGGCCACCCGCCCTTCGACAATCAAATGATTGGCTTTACGGCGTGAAGCAGCACCGCATAATGCCAAATATTTATTCAACTGCATCTTTAACTTCCGCCTTTTCCGGAACCTCCTGAGCAGAGGCTTTAAATCCGCTGGCGGAATGCTTTTTATTCCCGGGCCTGGTTTTCTCGGATGAGGCTGGTTTTTTTAATTCATGAACTGATTTTGAAGCCTCACCTTCTTTATGACGATCACCGGCATTTTCTCCGGCATTATCTGTGTTTCCTGTACCTGAATCCGTCTCTTGGTTTCCTGTATCTGGCTGCCCGTTTACAGCTTCCAACGCTTCCAGACCTTCAACTTCCTCTGGAAGCTTTTCTTCTTTTAAAATTTCTTCAATCTCCCGGGGTTTTGGAAGATCAGAGATATCATTGATACCAAAATAGCGAAGAAATTCATCTGTGGTTTTATAGAGCAACGGCCTTCCTGGTCCTTCACCCCGTCCGGACAACGCAACCAGTTTTCTTTCAAGCAATGTCCGGATAACACCATCACAATTTACACCGCGTACAGCCTCGACTTCCGGCTTTGAAACCGGCTGTTTGAAAGCAACCACCGAAAGCGTTTCCAAAGCAGCCTGAGATAACCGGGACTTGATTTTTCGGTGAAACAATTTTCGAATCCACTGATAGTAAGAATTACGACTCACCATCTGATATCCGCCAGCTACCTGAACGATAGTAAATGTACGGCCTGTCTGCTGATATTCACTGTTTAATGTATCAATGATTTTTTCAATGTCCCTGGGTTTGGCGTCCTCCATCACACCCTGTATCTGCTTCACTGATATAGGCATATCCGAAGCAAAAATCAGCACTTCCACAATCTTTTTAATTTTATCAAAATGACTCATTGTTTAATCCGTCTGCTCCGGAATAGGGATTAAAAAACCTTGTTTTTAATAAATACCTTCATATTAAAATTGCAAACCTTCACCATTATTCACCAAATGTTCATTGATCATTCATGGTTTTTCCGGAATATAACACCCTCAATTCCTCAGATAACCTGTAACTTGTAACTTTTCTACCCTTCCCTGCGAATAATCCAAATTTCACCAAATACCTCGGATTGCTGAACCAGAATACGGCTTGTACGGATCATTTCCAAAATCGCCATAAATGTAACAACAACCTGCACTCGATTTTTCAAGGTCTTCATGATATACATAAACGAAAGCTGTGAGGTCGCTTTCAACTGTGTTTCTAAAAATTCCATTTGTTCTTCAATGGTGGCCATTTCCTCTTCGACTTCATGAAATGCAGCTTCAGGCATATTATCGATTGCAGTTTTAAAAGCGTTTAATAAATCAAACAGACTGACCTCTTTCAAAATAATCTCTGTCTCCTGATTCCGGCATTTCTTATGCCAGTTAAAATAGCTTCTTGGAAACAAACGACGCTGCCGGTCTTCAATATCAGTCAAAGATTCCGCCACCTCCTTGAACCGCCTGTATTCCAGCAGTTGCCGGACGAGTTCTGCACGTGGATCCGTTTCCTCCTCTTCAACGTCTTCCGTACTTCGCGGCAGAAGCATTCTTACTTTAATTTGAAGCAGGGTGGCCGCCATGAGTATAAATTCTCCTGCCACTTCCAGATCCAGTTCTTTCATCAGCTCCACATATTCCAAATATTGCTGGGTAATCGAGGCAATGGGGATGTCATAGATATCAATTTCCTCTTTGCGGATCAAATAGAGCAAAAGATCCAATGGCCCTTCAAAATTTGAAAGTCTGATGCGATAAGATTCCTTTTCATTGATGATGTCAGCCACAGCTACCCCATTTGCATGGCCTCCATCACCTCAGTCATCGTTTCCTGGGCGACTTTCTTCGCTTGAGAATCCCCATGGGCAATAATCGTCTTTACTTCGTCCCGGTGATTTTCATAATATATGCGACGTTCACGAATCTGTGCAAGTTCATCAATGAGTCTTTGAGCCATTTGACGCTTGTGCTCCACACAACCGAGTTTTCCTGCCTTGCAGTCCCGTTTGACCTGAGCGAGAGTATCTGGATCGAACTTCTGATGATAGGCAAACACCACACAGCCCTCAGGATGTCCGGGATCGGTTTTTCGAACTCGCGTGGGATCTGTATATGCCTGCATGACCTTTTTCTGAATGGCTTCAGGCGAATCGGACAGGAAGATGCAATTGTCCATGGATTTGCTCATTTTTTTATTATCCAGACCGGGCAGGCGCGCAAATTTTGTCAGAATGGTTTCCGGTTCCGGAAAAACCTCCCGATAGACATAATTAAACCGCCTGGCCAGCTCCCGGCAAATTTCCACGTGGGGAGCCTGATCTTCTCCCACAGGTACAGCATCTGCTTTATATATAAGAATATCTGCGGCCTGCAGGACGGGATAGCCCAAATGTCCGAACGACATATTTGCTTCCAATCCCAAATCCCGTGCCTGTTCTTTCACAGTAGGATTTCGCTGAAGCCGTGCGACTGTGATCAGCATAGAAAACACCAGGTACAATTCGGCATGTTCCCGAACATGCGATTGCACAAAAAGCGGACTCTTTTCAGGATCCAGCCCTGCACTCAACCAATCTATGACAACTTCAATGCTGTTCTCCCTGATTTCTTTGGTAGTTTCGGGAGCAGTTGTCAACATATGCCAATCTGCCACCATGTGAAAACTGTGATATGTTTTCTGCAATTCAATCCAGTTTTCCAGTGCTCCCACATAATTACCCAAATGCAAACGCCCTGTAGGCCTCATGCCGCTTAAAATCCGCTTCTTTTTGTGATTCATCCATTCCTCATTTTATTGGTCGTTGTTGAAAACAGCATCAATACTGATTGATCGGTGAAAACACTGTAATATGCGATTGCTGGCTTTGATCCCTTAACTTTATCGTCTTCTATAATATATCTCTAATTCATAAATAAATACGGTTTCCACTTTTCATCCGGATTTCCAATCATTGAACGGACAAAAAAGAGATATCCCGGTTTTTTCGGTTCACGTATCAGGGGCATATGCGCTTCCTGAGGTGTACGGTTGCCCTTTTTACAATTGCAGGTCATACAGGCGCATACCAAATTTTCCCAGGTATCTTTTCCTCCCCTTACTTTTGGAACAACGTGGTCAATTGTAAAAACATCGTTCTTTGTTCCGCAGTATTGGCACTGATAACGATCCCGCCGTATGACATTCTTACGGTTTAAAAGCACACGCCGACGCGGTTTCTTCACCAGACGAATCAAACGGACAATACTGGGAAGCGGCATCGAGGTGTTCACCGAATGCACCCATCCATGATCCTTTTCAACCATTTCAGCCTTGCCCAGATAGAGAAGGATGATGGCCTTGCGAGCACTGCACACACTCATTGGCTCATAATTCTGATTCAATAATAACACACGTCCCGTCAACACGATTTCCCCCTTCCCCGTTAAGAGAAAATCGGTTTAATTTACGATATTTTCAAAAGATTATCAAGTTTTTTATCTTTCACTGCCGTTCCTGGATTTTAACAATTAAATAAAATATTTTTTCGAATTAAAATTATTCTTGACTTTTTGCGGATTGAGTATTATAATTAAACTTTAATTGATATCGGAGATATAATCTGTGAATTTTAATGCTCATACATTCCACCATGATCATCACGCCGGAAGGTGCTCCTTATCGGGTGGAATTTGTATATCCTGATTTTCTCAGTATGAACATACAGAAGTCAAATTGCCCACCCCATTCGGTGGGCTTTTTTATTTGATGTGATTGATTTTTTAGAAAGGAATACAAATGACAAGTCAGCAAATATTAAAAATCGGGCTGCCCAAAGGCAGTCTTCAGGAAGCCACATTAAAATATCTCTCCAAAGCGGGTTTCAATTTTAATATACGGTCCCGCTCGTATTTTCCCTCTGTCGATGACGATGAGATTGAAGCCATTTTAATCCGGGCTCAGGAAATTGCCCGATATGTTGATGATGGGGTGTTTGATGTGGGACTCACGGGCATCGACTGGGTAAAAGAGACCCGGTCCGATGTGGTGGAAGTGAGCGATCTGATGTATGCTAAAGCCACTTTACGGCCAGTTCGCTGGGTATTGGCTGTCCCCAATGATTCCCCGATTCAATCGATAAAGGATTTACAGGGAAAACGGATCGCCACGGAAGTGGTGAATTTAACTCGTGATTTTTTATCTTCACAAGGTATTGATGCAGATGTGGAATTTTCATGGGGCGCCACCGAAGTGAAAACCCCCAACCTCGTCGATGCCATTGTTGAAGCTACAGAAACCGGTTCTTCATTGCAAGCGAACAATTTACGGATTATCGATACCATATTAACTTCAACCACCCGGTTGATTGCAAATAAAGAAAGCTATAAAAATCCCTGGAAAAAACAGAAAATTGAAAATATTGCCATGCTGCTGCAGGGAGCACTGGCTGCAGAAACCAAGGTGGGTTTGAAAATGAACCTGCCAAGGGAACAGATGGATAAAATCGTAAGAACTCTGCCTTCGATGAAAAATCCGACCATTTCTGAATTATATGACACAAAGTGGGTGGCTGTGGAAATTGTTGTTGAAGAAAAAATTGTGCGCGACCTGATTCCTGAACTTAAAAAGGCAGGCGCCTGCGATATCATTGAATATCCTTTAAATAAAGTTATTCCTTGATGCAAATGAAAAATCAAATCATTATATTTGATTGAACATTTTGGAAGGAATCCATATGATCAATATATACAAAGGTGATCAGATCGGTGCATTTCTGGAGAGATTTGAAAGCCGACGGCAGGAAATCTCACAGGATGTACGGGACAGTGTAACCCGAATATTACGAAAAGTCCGTGAGCATGGTGATGCCGCATTAAGCAAATTAACCCGAAAATTTGACGGCGCAGACATTCCGTCGCACAACTTACAGGTTTCCAATGAAGATATTGAAAAAGCTGTTCATAATATGCCGCCCGGATGGATGGACATCCTTCGAGAGTCTGTCAGCAATATCCGGAGATTTCATGAAAAAGAAAAACGGCAATCATGGCTCGATTGGAAAAATCCCGACACGTTATTGGGGCAGCGAATAACTCCCCTGGAGCGGGTGGGGATTTATGTTCCCGGCGGCAGAGCCGTATATCCGTCCTCACTGATCATGGCAGCTGTTCCTGCACAGGCCGCGGGTGTTCATGAAATCCTTGCGGTTTCACCTCCGGATAAAAACGGACAGATTCACATGGCCATTCTGGCGGCCGCACAAGTACTCGGCATTTCCCGAATTTTTAAGGTCGGCGGAGCCCAGGCCATTGGAGCATTGGCCTATGGTACAAAAATAATCCCAAGAGTGGATAAAATTGTGGGGCCAGGCAATATTTATGTGGCCGAGGGCAAACGACAGGTTTATGGACTTGTGGATATTGATATGATTGCCGGTCCCAGTGAAGTGGTCATTCTCGCAGACAGCACAGCCAATCCCGATTTTACGGCCGCAGATCTCCTGGCCCAGGCCGAACACGATCCGCTGGCGTCGGCGATCTGCGTCACAGACAATGAAAATCTGGCAAATCAGGTAAAACAGGCCATTTTGGAACAAGCACAAACATTGCAGCGAGCAGAAATATTTGAGCCGTCATTGAAAACCTGGGGCGGTATTTTAGTCACAAAAAACTGGGAACAGGCAATCAGTCTCACAAACCGGCTTGCTGCAGAACATCTGGGCCTGCATGTTAATCAGCCCTGGGAAACAATTGGCCGGATCAGAAATGCAGGCGCTATTTTTCTGGGTCATTTTTCTCCTGAGACCGCAGGCGATTACTGGGCAGGACCCAATCATGTTCTGCCGACCAATCAGACAGCCCGGTTTGCCTCTCCCCTCGGAACCGGGGACTTTCAAAAAGTGAGCAGTATTATTCAGTATTCGCAATCATCTCTGAAAATGGAAGCGGAAAAAATTATGACATTTGCCAACATGGAGGGATTCGATGGACACGCCAATGCGGTCAAACAACGCATTAAATAGCGCACTTCAATGTATCAAACCGGAAATTCGGGCTTTAGCAGGGTATACGGCGCCTCCCCAGGAAACAGTTGTCGCTAAATTAAATCAAAACGAAAATCCCTATGATATTCCTCAGGACTGGAAAACAGTCATTCTGCAGAAAATGCAGCAGATCAAGTGGCCACTCTATCCCGAATACAATCCAGGATCCCTGAAAAACCGGCTTGCTCAATGGTTTAATGTCAATGAAGACCAGATCCTTCTCGGTCACGGCTCAAACCAGCTTCTCTATTTGATATGCACCTCGGTTATTGTTCCTGGAGACAGCGTTATCATTACACCGCCGACTTTTTCACTGTTTGATTTGGCTGTCAGGATTTTTCAGGGCAGGATACTCAATATCGACAAACAAAACAATTTCTCCCTGGATATGGATGCCATGATTCCGGCTGCAAAAACAGCCAAATTGATACTGCTATGCTCTCCGGACAATCCCACGGGCATTGTGATTCCGCTGGATCAGTTGACAAGCATTTTGCAAAATACCCGGGGATTGGTCATATGGGATGAAGCGTATACGGAATTTGGCGGAAAAAGTGCCTTGCCTTTGCTGGAAGATTATCCCAATTTGATCATCTCAAGGACATTTTCCAAGGCATTTGGTCTGGCCGGACTCCGTCTCGGTTATTTAATCGGCCATCCTGACATAATCCGGGAATTGCAAAAAGCAAATATCCCCTATAATGTCAACCTGTTCACACTGCTGACTGCCAATTATTTACTGGATCATCGAGAATGGATGGATCAGCATGTTAAAAAAATTGTCAGTGATCGGCAGAAACTGTTTGATCAAATGCAAAAAATTCCGCAAATTAAACCATTCATCAGTGAGGCGAATTTCATTCTTTTCAAAACATCTGACAAGAAAAAAATATTTGATGGATTGAAAGCCAGGGGGATTCTTGTTCGGGATGTTGGCAACAAACCGCCCCTGGATTGCTGCCTGCGGGTCACCGTAGGCACGCCCCGTGAAAACAAAGCGTTTCTGAATGCTGTTGAAGAAATAGTTAAGACTGTTGAAAAACCATTCTAAACATTATTTTTAACCTCCCGGAGGTTAAGTTTAAATACTTTTTCGACAATCTCATTAAAAATGATATGAAAATTTTATTGATGATACAATCCCAAATCGGCAGCCTGTTCTTGACTTCCTGTCGATCCGCCTTTCCGAAGGGGAATCTTCGGTGCGGCCGATTAATCGTCTCGGACTTATTTCGGGACACAGGGAAGTGTCAGACTCCAATCATAAAAATCGGAGTTGATCATGCCTAGAAAAGCAAAAGTCGAACGAAAAACAGAAGAAACCAATATCCGCGTGGAGTTAAACCTGGACGGAACAGGTAAAGCAGCTATTGAAACCGGTATTGGTTTCTTTGACCACATGCTCAACGCTTTATCCAGACATAGTCTGATTGATTTAAAAATCACAGCCAAAGGGGATCTGGAGGTGGATGAACACCATACCGTAGAGGATGTGGGTATCTGTATCGGTCAGGCTTTGACCAAGGCTATGGGAGACAAGTCCGGTATCCAGCGGTTCGGCTGGGCTTGCTGCCCTATGGACGAATCGCTGACCAGAGTGGCAATTGACCTCAGCGGCCGTCCCCACTTTGTTTGGAATTTTCCTATGAATCTCCTGTCAATAGGGTCATTTCATACGGAAACCATTCCGGAATTTTTTCAGGGACTTGCCATTGGCAGCGCCATGACACTGCATATAGATTTGATCCGAGGACGCAACTTGCATCATGCAGTTGAATCTCTTTATAAAAGCTTTGCCAAGGCTTTGCAGCATGCGCTCGCAGTCAATCCGGGCAATCCTTCAGTGCCTTCAACCAAAGGAACACTCAAATGATTGCATTGATTAATTATGAAGCCGGTAACATTCACAGTGTGATGAAGGCACTTGAAAAATGCGGCGCGACCGTAAAAATCGTAAACAATCCGAAAGGCATTCAAAAAGCAGATAAAATATTGCTGCCCGGAGTGGGTGCATTCGGCAGAGCCATGGAAGCCCTTCATCGGCTGAAATTGAAGGAATCACTCTGCCAGGCTGCCCATGAAAAACCCTTCCTGGGCATCTGTGTAGGCCTGCAGCTTCTTTTTGAATCAAGTGAAGAAAGCCCCGATGTGGAAGGACTCGCCATTCTGAAAGGTCATGTCAAACGATTTCCGGAAGGATTAAAAATTCCTCATTTGGGCTGGAATCAGGTAGCACAGAGGCGGGCCTCTCCGTTGTGGAATGACATTCCCGATGACAGTTTTTTCTGTTTTGCGAACAGCTATTACGGGATTCCTGAGGATACATCCGTCATTGCCGGTGAAACAGAGTATAACATCAGCTTTGTTTCGTCTATTTGGAAAGATACGCTTTTCGGATGCCAATTTCATCCGGAAAAATCTCAAAAATGGGGCCTGAAAATTTTAGAAAATTTTATTAACCTGTAAATTCCGATTCAACATCAATAGCAATGTGATTGAAAGAACCGGAAGCAAGGCGTAAAATATTTATCACACCCTTGTGGTTCCAATAACAATTATGCAAGGGAGGGAAAATGATTGTCATACCTGCCATTGATCTATTGGATGGCAAAGTCGTGCGGCTCATCCAGGGGCAAGAACAATCAGCCACGGTTTACTCTGATGATCCGCTTGAATTCGCAATACAGTATCAGGAAGCAGGCGCCCGATGGATTCATGTGGTCAATCTGGACGGCGCTTTCGGGAGACCGGGAATGAATGATGCAGTTATTGAACGGATCTCCCGAAATGTGGATATCCCCATTGAACTGGGCGGTGGTATTAGAACTCTGGATCGCATCGAATTCTGGCTGGAGCGAGGTATTGGCCGTGTCGTATTGGGATCTGTGGCCGTACAATCTCCTGAAATTATACAGCAGGCCATCGATAAACATGGAGAAGATTCCATTGTGGCCGGTATTGATATTCAAGAAGGCAAGGTTGCAATTTCAGGCTGGACCGAAAAAACGCAGATCCAGTTCATCGAATTGGCCAAAAACATGAAGAACCTGGGGATTTGTCGAGTAATTGTAACAGATATTATTGCAGACGGCATGCTGACAGGGCCGAATATTGATACCATGATCGACATTGCAGGCAATACAGGCTTATCTGTGATTGTCTCTGGAGGTGTTGGATCCATGCAGGATATTCGAAAAGTGGCCGATGCCGCAGGTTTAGGAATCGAAGGTGTCATCATAGGAAAGGCCATTTACGAAAACAAAATCGATGTTGCCCAGGCCATTCAACAATTTCAAACATAGCAAATCAATGAGGCTCGTTATTGAAATCGTAAACCAATTGTATCTTATCATCGTCGTACATAAAAGAAAGGCAGTTCATGTTAGCCAAACGAATCATTCCCTGTTTGGATGTGAAAGACGGACGTGTGGTCAAAGGTGTTAATTTTATAAATCTTCAGGATGCGGGTGACCCGGTCGTACAGGCCCAGTATTACGATGAACAGGGCGCAGATGAAATTGTATTTTTAGATATAACAGCATCTCATGAAAAACGCGATATCCTGCTGGATGTGGTACGCCGGACCGCGGAAGTAGTGTTCATCCCACTGACTGTGGGAGGGGGTATCCGTACTGCCGAAGACGCCCGTTTGCTTTTAGAAAGCGGAGCCGACAAAATCAGTATCAATACAGCTGCGGTAAAAAATCCTGACGTAATCACCGAGTGCGCCGACCGGTTTGGCAGTCAGGCCACAGTCACCGCTATCGACGCCAAACGCTCGGGGATTTCGTGGAATGTTTATATTTATGGGGGACGGGACGCCACTGAACTGGATGCTGTAGAATGGGCTCAGCGAGTAGAAGCGCTTGGTTCAGGTGAGATTTTGCTGACCAGCATGGATCGCGATGGCACAAAAGACGGTTTTGACATTGATCTGACCCGTACAATATCTGAAGCTGTCACCGTGCCGGTAATTGCTTCCGGCGGATGCGGCCATCTGGAACATATCCATGATGCATTCACACTGGGAAAAGCGGACGCAGCCCTGGCCGCTTCCATTTTTCACTACAGGGAATATACTGTAAAAGAATGCAAAAATTATTTGCAGGAACGAAATATTCATGTGAGAATGTAACTGGTTTGCCGCGTAAAAATATTTAATACTCGATAAACCGAGAAGGCATTCAAATAAAAAAAGGCGGATTTTTAAAATATCCGCATGGTTAATCATTGACTGCATTGAATATATAGAATCTGGTAAAGGAGAGATACTTTGCATCATATCCCGAATTGAACGACTCATTTTTCATTGGTTTTTATTAAATCCGGGATGAATACTTGAATAAGGGAGCCGTAAATATGCATGAACAGAGTTTGCAAGTCGAGCCAGCACTTTTGAATAGTCTGAAATTTAATGACAAAGGTCTGATCCCGGTCATTGCCCAGGAAATATCCACAGGTATTGTACTGATGGTCGCATATATGAACCAGGACAGTTTAAAAATAACACTCGAAACCGGTTATGCCACTTACTGGAGCCGCTCTCGCCAAAAACTTTGGAAAAAAGGAGAAACATCCGGCAACGTGCAATCCGTAAAAGGCATTCTGGTGGATTGTGATCAGGATGCCCTTGTACTGCTCATTGACCAGAAAGGTCCCGCCTGCCACACCGGTGAAAAATCCTGCTTCTACCGTGCATTGGCCAAAAAGCCCGGAGCCATTAAAAATATCGGATGCGTGAAGTGTACGGATGAATTCTGTCAATGATTCAGTGATTAAAAATATTAGATGAACGCGATAATCTGATTCCCTCAGGAAAATTCATAATGTTACTGCATCATGAAAGTTATTACGTTGATCCCGGAAACATTAAAGATGACCTGATTGTTCTGACTGAACAGGAAGTTCACCATCTGTCCCGGGTAAAACGCCATAAAATGGGAGACGTGATCCTGGCCGTGGACGGATGCGGAGTTGCTTATGAAGTGGAACTTATCCGTATTTCAAAACTGTATGCAGAAGGGCGCATTCTTCAAATCAAGCGGCGTATGGGTGAACCCACAGCTGAAATCACACTGGTTCAGGCCATAATTAAGGGCGACCGTTTCGATTGGATTATCGAAAAGTGTGTGGAAATCGGTGTCCGGAGGATCATTCCCCTCATCAGCGAAAAAACCATTGTTAAAGCAGGAAGCGGTAAAATTAATCGATGGAAACGGATCGCCCTGGGCGCCATGAAACAGTGCGGACGGAGCTTTTTGCCCGAAATTTCCCAGCCCAGAACGCTCGAACAGGGGTGCGCACTGGGTGCAAATTGTCAATACCGGTTGATTGCACATCCAGGGCCGGACAGCCAGCCGGTTCAGTTAACCAAACCGGCAACTCACCAGACTCCCCGGGCGATTTGCATGGTAGGTCCAGAAGGAGGATTTACGGCTGCTGAAGTCGACCAGGCTTTGGAAAACGGATATACACCCGTTTCTTTAGGGAGCCGCCGCCTTAGGGCAGAAACAGCCGGAATCGTTCTGACATCTATTATGCTTTCCCAGTGGGATGAATTATGCTGAACCGTCTACTGGGATACCGATGGCCTGCAGGCAGCTTCGGAAATGCTTTATTTTCAGACAAACCGGAATACACTGAAAGCAACAGGCCCGATGTCTTTTTTCAATCTGGTGCTGACTCGCGAAGACGATTAAAATTTTTAAGGAGAAAAAAAATGAAACGGCTTGTATTTTTTACCGTCATCATTATGCTTCTGTGCGGCCAAAATGGAATAAGTCAGGACACCGAGGTCAGGAAAAAACCGGATACATCTACCCGGTTGACATTGCCCTGGCCGGAATTTAAGGATTTGCTTCATCTGGATGATCAGGAAATTATCATTTCTCTGGAAACCTTCGAAACATTACTCAAACAGACAGGCGTAAAAACCAAACCTGAACATACCATGAAAAACGGAAACGTTGTACTCAGTCGCCAGGCATTCAGAAGCCTGGTCAATCAGATGAAGCCGCCACAGGATCCGGACGAACAGCCGCCGTTTGAATACTTAATTACCAAGGCATTGTATCTTGGGAAAATGCAAAATGAGAGTACCCGGTTTACGGCTGAATTTATTGTGCATGTGCTTAAAAAGGATGGGTATGTTCGGATTCCTCTATTGCCCGCAGCAATGGCGCTTGAAGATGTTCAATTGAATCGGCAGCAAACCATGATTGTTGATCAGGGCGGATATCATACGATTATTCTTAATGATCCGGGTATTTATCAAGTTCAGGCCACATTTTCCATGGAATCCTCACTGATAAAAGGTCCGCATCGCATTGATCTTCAAATTCAAAAAACGCCTATTACTCTGATTGAACTTGAAATTCCGCTTAAGAATATTGATGTCGAAATTCCGCAGGCCCAACATCTACGTGCAACTGAAGAGAGGAGCCTCACCAAGCTTTATGGTATTTTATCACCTGGCAATCAGATCAGCATTCGATGGAGGAAAAAACTGGCAGTGACTGAAAAAGTTCCGCCTAAATTGTATGCCGAGGTGCACCATCTTGTTTCTATTGAAGATGACGCATTGAAAACAAATTCTGAAATTTTACTGAATATACTGCACAGCGAAGTCGAGAGTGTGCAGCTTTTGGTGCCTGATAATTTAAATATCCTGTCTGTCTCAGGCGAGGGTGTGGGTGAGTGGCAGGACAATTCACAGCAGGATGGGCGTATATTGCATATTCCGTTTACCTACAGCAAACAAGGTCATATGTCCATTATCATCGTCACGGAAACTCCCTTTGCAGACGGACAACTTTCCACAACATTCCAGGGAATTCAATTACTGAACGCAGTAAGGGAAACCGGATTCGTCGGAATAGAATTAAATACCAGTGCTGAAGTCAATGTCAGTGAAAGCTTTAATCTTGAAAAAATTCCTATTCAAAAACTACCGCAGCGGCTGTATGATAAATCAAAAAAACCGATGATTCTGGGTTTTAAATATCTGAAACATCCATATCATTTTATTCTTGGAATCGAGAAACATGAAAAAATAGCAGTCCCTGTCGCTACTGTTGAATCAGCCAATACTGTCACATTGTTTACGGAAGACGGCAAGATCGTACATCGTCTGGTTTATCAGGTGAGAAACAGCGCCAAACAGTTTTTTGTACTGCAGCTTCCGGAGAAGGCAGATGTGTGGAGCGTATTCGTGAGCAATGAACCTGTGGAATGCTCTCTCAACAATGAGGGCCATCTTCTGATTCCGTTGATCCGTTCTCAGTCTGTTAACAATCAATTAAATGCATTTTCTGTTGAAGTTATTTTATGTGTTGTTCAAGATCCCTTTCAAACCGTGAAGACTCTCGAGGTGGAATTGCCCTGCACTGATTTATTGGTTAGTCAAATTCTGTGGTCTGTTTACCTGCCGAACGATTATGCTTACTGGAATTTCAAGAGTACGCTTGAAAAAGAAGAAATGATCCGGGGAATCAATGTCTTCGCCAGATCTAAGCGGATCATCAATGACCGTGCTCGGCAGAAGCTGGTTGACAGCAGAGATCTGGAATCTCACGATATGCCCGAAGAAGAGCTGAAACAGGTCTATGAGGGCAAAGAATTCCGTAGTCGATTTCGAAATGTGCCGGTAGATGAGGATCAAATGAAAAGCCAGGTGGCCAATGAGCTTCAGTTCGGCGATCGGCTCGGTCAGTTATCCAGGCAGGAAGTGCCGCAATCCGCTGCCGGATCCATGTCTACCGGTGTACTGCCCATTCAGATTAAAATCCCAACCACCGGTCAGGTTTACAGATTTGCAAGGACCATTATCAAGAGTGACGACACCCTGAAAATACGGGTTACGTATATGCGGTATTCTCTTGTTCTTGCGATTCGATGGATCTGCCTGCTTTTGATTCTCCTGATTCTTTATCTATTGAGAAGGCCCGTCGGCCGGACAGTATCACTCCTCAAACAGGGATGGATGATTGCAGAAAAAAGCTATAAAAAAATAAAACCCGGTCTCGGAAAAATGAGCCGATCCTGGGTGTTCCTTTTTATTCTGTTTGTAATTGGATTTTCTTTATTTATGGAAGGCGCAATGATTGGTGTTATACTCATCTTTTTGGCCATTATTCTGTTTGCTAAACGTTTTCTGGAATTTCTAGAGAGCCGAAGAAAAAAGAGATGACAGTTAATATCTATTTATAAGGAAAACTGCTCATGAACATTCTTTTTATCGGCGGCACAGGCATTATCAGCTCGGCTTCCGTCTGGCGGGCCGTTGAAAAAGGATTCCATGTCACTCTCCTGAACCGGGGTCAAACTGACCGGTCCCTTCCCAAAGGGGTGGAAGTGATTCGGGGAGACATATCGGACGAAACCGCTGTGGTTTCATTATTAAAGGGCCGAACTTTCGACTCGGTCACCGATTGGATCGCATTCACGCCCGATCAGGTGGAACGGGATATTCGCCTGTTTGAGGGGAAAACCGGACAGTATATTTTCATCAGTTCGGCTTCCGCTTACCAGACACCCCCGGTCCGTCTGCCGGTGACAGAATCGACCCCCCTCCGAAATCCATTCTGGAAATACTCTCGGGATAAAATTGCCTGCGAGGATTTACTCAAAAAAACCTATCGGTCGTATGGATTTCCGATAACCATCGTACGTCCATCCCATACTTATGACGAACGAACCCTTCCCTTTCATTATCGATATACAATTGTGGACCGTATGCGAAAGGGGAAAAAGGTGATCATTCACGGAGACGGCACTTCTTTATGGACCATGACCCATCACCGGGATTTTGCCAGGGGATTTGTCGGATTACTGGCGAATCCACTGACAATCGGCGAGGCCTTTCATATCACCTCCGATGAAGTGCTGACCTGGAATCAAATCTATCAGATGATAGCAGAGGCAGCAGGAGCCCGATTGAATGCTGTGCACATCCCTTCGGACCTGTTGGCCAGTTATGATCCGGAATACGGTCCCAATCTGTTGGGAGATAAATCTCACAGCATGATTTTTGATAACAGTAAGATCAAATGTGTTGTTCCAGAATTTAACTGCATCATTCCTTTTCACTGGGGTGCCCGGGAAATTTTGGCCTGGTACAATACCCATCAGGAAGCCTGCCTGGTGGATAAAAATGCTGACCGGTTGATGGATACGATTATTGAAAATTATAATCATACCCGGCCGAAATGAACAAAAGCACTTTTAAGTCATTAACAGTCATTATGACGGATCAGGCATTGTTCTCAATAATATTTTTGCCTGTGCCTGAAATCATATGACTCAATCCTTACGTGATCCGGTCCGGAATGAACAGCGCTCTGATAATAAAAATATGAATTCTTATTTATCTGCCCCATGTTTCTTTTTCTGCCGGGGCTTGGAATTTGAAAAAAACTTCAAAACATTGTTGTTGCATTCACGATACTGTTTATCTATATTTTATTAATCAGCATTGATCTGACACCTTTGAGTTATTTAGGAGAATGAAAAATGATTATCAAGCAATTTTGGTTATACGTCATTATCGGCTTAACAATCATCAGTTGTCAAAAGGAGGCAACACTCGTGAAATCGTCCCTGGATTATGTACAATCAGAAAAAACCAAGCTGGCTCCGGTGACATTGACTCATGATATCTCTTACCTTCCAAATCAGGAAATCCAGGTCATCAAACTTTTGGTTAAAGCCTCCAGGATCATTGATAGAATATTTTTAATCCAGGTCTATGAAAAAAATCTTGATATTTTAAATACACTGGAACAAAGCGATTGCCCGCATTCTGAAGAATATGTTGAACTATTTAAAATCATGTTTGGCCCCTGGAATAGAATTGATGATAATCGGCCGTTTATCGGCAAAGTAAAAAAACCCGACGGTGCCAATTATTACCCGATGGATATGGGAAAAAATGAATTCACGGCCTGGGTAAAAAAACATCCTGAAGAAAAAGAATCCTTTGAAAGCAACTTCACAATGATTCGGCAGAGAGATAATATCCTCACAGCAATCCCCTATTCTGAATTCTTCAAAAATGAAATTCAGCAGGTGGTATCCTACCTTCGTCAAGCCGCAGAACTGACTTCCGACCTCTCTTTATCCACTTACCTGAAAAGCAGAGCTGACGGTTTGTTGAATAATGATTATTATCAAAGTGATAAGGACTGGATGGACCTGGCAGGTGATATCGAAGTCGTGATCGGTCCTTACGAGGTTTATGAAGACAATTTATTTGGATATAAAGCCGCTTTCGAATCGTTTATTTGTGTTGTCGATCATGAAGAATCCAAAAAACTTGAACAAATTGCAAATTATTTAATCCGTCTGGAAGAGGCGCTCCCGATAGATGAAACATATGAACGAGGCACCTCTTCCCCAATAAAAGTCGTCAATCTGCTTTATTCGGCAGGCGATACAAAAGCAGGTATTCAAACAAGCGCGTTCAATCTGCCCAATGATGAACGCGTACGCAATGAAAAAGGATCGAAGAAAGTCATGCTGAAGAATGTCATGAGGGCAAAATTTGATCAATGCTGGATTCCTATTGTAGAAAAAGCACTTTCTCCCGAAACCCTGGATGATGTTTCATTCGATGCCTATTTTACGCATGTCGTGATGCACGAAGTGAGTCATGGCTTAGGCCCGGGAAACATCGAACTTAACGGTGTCCAGACCACGGTAAACAGGGAACTGAAAGAACTGTATCCGACAATAGAAGAGGCCAAAGCAGATGTACTGGGAATGTACAACACGCAGCTGCTGATTGACTGGGATGTTTTTCCAGAGGAATTGGAAGAGACTCTCTACGCTTCCAATCTGGGTGGGATGTTCCGTTCCATCCGGTTTGGCATTGATTCAGCGCATGGCGGCGGAGTAGCAATTCAGTTGAATACATATTTGGATGCAGGCGCCTGCACTGTCGATCAGGAAGGAAGATTTACAGTAGACGTTCGGAAGATGAAAACTGCAGTAAAAAATCTGGCTCGTGACCTTTTAATCATTCAAGCCAATGGAGATTATGAGGCAGCCGAAGCACTGATTGATCAGTACAGAATCATTCGCCCCGAAACACAGGCTGTCATTAACCGTTTAAAAGATGTACCCATTGATATACGTCCTGTATATCCCATTGAAAATGAAATTTAAATAAAAGAAAATAAATCATATTGTTCCGGAGAATTCGAACAACCATCCTGATCTTTCATGGAGAACTTTTGTTCGAATATTGCGTATAATTTCATGCGTGGGGAAAACATAGCCGCACCTCCTTGGGTTTTCCCTCGTAAGGGACTGTTAATAAACAGTCCCTTTCTATATCTTCAAAAGGATTATCCTTATCCATGAAGTACTACATTTTCGGACAGGAAAAACAACTGGACCAACTGGCCATATCCTTGAAAAACGTATCGGATATCCTGATCCGTGTTGCAGAAGGCACAGACATCTCCCAACTGGTTACGGTTTGTTATTTTCTGCCAGGAATTCATCAGACGCGCGGTGTGTATATTCGCCAGTGGGCAAATGCAGATTCTTTTCGGACAAAACGTGGCAACTGGGCATTCACAAATCATTTTCCTGTTCCGGACAGTTTGCCAAAAATTTTCCGCTTAATCCGAATGCGTTTGGACGGCAGAGGGCAGGAATTCCCGAGAGAAGAACTGGACGGATATGGCTGGTGCTTTAAGTATTATCGCTTCGAAGACCAGCTGGCCACGCTTTTCGCTCACGAATTACATCATTATCGTAGATATCATCTGAACCTGCATTTCAGAGAAGGGGAACACGGGGCCAATCGCTGGGCATTATCTCATGTTCAGGCATTGGGTTTCCGCGTATCCGCCAGAAAAATGGATAAAAAACGGAGACCACAGCCGAAAAAATCTATATCCTTATTCGGACGCGATCCTTACAAAAACTTCAGACATTTAAGTGCTGGCGATCCGCTGATGATCCAAAAAGATCCTCATCATGTGTATACAAACCAAATTGTTCATGTCGTTCGACCCATTCGGCGTAATTCCAAACGAATTATCATAGAAACTGCGGACGGTAAACAATGGCGCTGGCCCATGCACTGGCTAGTGAATAAAAATGAATGATTTTTTCTTTCTTTTTTTTTTGGCATTTATATTGCCCGTTATTCGTTAAATCTGTTGAAAAAGAAAGGAATTCGATCAATAATCAATAAAAACCAGTACAAAATATCCACTGAAATAGGTCATAATTACCCATAATCATTGGTATATGACAGTTAAAATAATGAAGACAATAAATGATTTATTCAACTGTCCCCTGCATTCGAATCAAATCGATCACCTGCTGATACAAATTATTGAGCAAGGGCCTCATAGCGTGATCATTACAGACGCTGAAGGCAGGATAAAATATGTCAATGCTGAATTTACGAATGTGACGCAATACAAAGCCGATGAAGTTCTGGGCAAGAATCCCCGTATTCTCAAATCCGGAAAACAGAACGCATACTTTTATCAAAACATGTGGAAACGGCTCTGTAATAAAAAAAGCTGGACAGGTGAATTTTGCAATAAAAAAAAGGATGGCTCTTTTTATTATGAAAAAGCAACCATATATCCGATTTTAGATAATAAAAAGGATATTGCCGGCTTTTTTGCATTTAAACAGGATATCAGCTGCGAAAAAGAATCAAAACAAAAAACAGAACAGCACGACACCTTTCAGGAAGAGCTGATCAATACGGTTCACGACGGTATCGGTATTGTAGATACGAAAGAGATAATTCAATACTGCAATCCGGCCTTTGCCAGTATATTTGAAGTGCCATTGCACCAGCTTATTGGAAAGAATCTGTTACAATTTTTTAATAAAAAAGATCGTGAAATCATCCTCAAGCAAACAGAAAAGCGCAAACAGGGAGAATCTTCTATATATGAATTGCCTTTAAAAACACAGCGGAATCATGTCAAATGGTTGCGTGTCTCTATCTCTCCGCGATATAATCTTCAAGGGGAATTCTCCGGCGCGTTTGGTGTGATCCGGGATATTACCAATGAAAAAGAAGTGTATAATAAACTTCGCGAAAATCAGGCAAACCTGCAGGATTTTTTTGATAATGCCTCTGAACTTATTCAGCAATGTGATTCCAATGGCAGGATTATTAATGTCAATAATGCGTGGTGCAAAAAACTTGGATTTTCCAAACAGGAAGCCATGCAAATGACATATGAGGATGTTATCCATTCGGATCATCTCGCAATTTATAAAAAAATGTATCATTCCATGAAACAAGGAAAAAAAATTTACAACATGGAAATTGCATTTAAAAGAAAAAATGGAAAGCCAATTCCGGTTCTTGCGAATGTAAATGGCCTGTTCCGTAATGGTCAATTTATTCACTCACGGGGGATATTTGTCGATATCAGCAGTATAAAGCAAGGAGAAATCGCACAAAAACAGTATGCAGAGGAACTGAAACGGAGCAATGAACAGTTAGAGCAATTTGCGTACGTTGCCTCTCATGATCTTCAGGAACCTCTGCGAATGATAACCAGTTATCTGCAATTATTGCAGCGCCGGTATAAAAACAAATTGGATGAAGATGCCAATACATTTATCAAGTATGCCGTGGATGGTGCCAACCGTATGACCAATATGATTAGGGCCTTGCTTCAATACTCGCGGGTAGGAACACGCGGCCATGAATTCATCATTGTCGATTCCAATAAAGCATTGCAATTGGTGCTGATGAATCTCGATATTCTGATAAAAGATCGGCAGGCTAAAGTCACACACGAAAAACTGCCCCAGATAAATGCAGATGAAAGTCAGTTACACCAACTGTTCCAGAATCTTATCTCCAATTCACTGAAATTTCATGGCCAATCATCTCCGGAAATACATATTTCTGCTGTTCGCCTCGACGATTACTGGAAGTTTGCCATCAAAGACAATGGTATCGGTATATCTTCCGAAGACATAAAACGAATTTTCACGATTTTCCAACGGGCAGAAAACGTACAAAAAATAGAGGGCATGGGAATAGGACTTTCAATATGCAAACGTATTGTCGACCGGCATGGAGGCAAGATCTGGGTAGATTCTGTCAAAGGAAAAGGTTCCACATTCTACTTCACCTTACCTGAAGCTGATGCATCGGAGAAATGATGATTGCAGAAACTTCCATTTTAATTGTCGAAAATCATAAAAAAATCGCTGAACGAATGCAACATTCTCTGCAAAGGCTGGGATATCAGAACATCCAAATTGCCCCTTCCAATCCTCAAGCATTGAAATCACTGAAGAAGAATTCTCCGGACATCGTTTTTATGGATATTATGTTAGAAGACAATTCATCAGCAACAAAAGCAGCTCATAAAATTGTGCATGACCGAAATATCCCCATGATTTATGTCTCAGAAGAAAACAAGGCAAATATACAAAAAAGAATTAAATCAACCGATCCGTACGCACAGATGATCAAACCAGACGATGCGTCACAGCTTAAGACCGTAATGAACACTGCAGTGGTTCATTACAGGCTGGAAAATAAGGCGGTTCAAATCGAATCCCAGATTCATACGGCGTTTGATCATGTCAAAGATGCAGTAATCATTACGGATAAAAACACGCGAATAGTATTTATCAACAAAACTGCCGGGGATCTGTTTTTCCATCATAATGCTGAAATACTTGGCCATAAAATAAAAGATGTCTTTCAATTGAAAAACAATGCCAGTAAAAAAATAATACCCGATCCCGTTCTCAAGGCACTTAAATCCGGAACAAAAGAAATCAAGGGACAGGCAGTCCTGCTGTGCCTGATGGATGGCAATTCATGGCCAATTGAATTTGCTATAAGTAAAATCAGGGATGGGGCTGTTTTTATTTTCAGAAAAAATGCGGACACTTTTGACCTTCAACCCAGTGATGACAGGCTCCAGAGCATTTTGGAAAGCGCTGTTGACGGTATTATCCTTGTCGACATGAGAGGTATCATTTGTCAGGTTAATTCAGCGCTTTGTAATATGATCGGAATATCACATCAGGTATTGATCGGTCAAAATACCAGCAAACTCGCGAAAAAATTACTTGGAGGAAAGGATCGCATTCGTGTCCTTTCCTACGTAAAAGATATGTTTCAAGAAAAAAATGTTGAACCCTATGAATTGGAATTCAATAACCGGATCTTTGAAATTCATACGCCTCGGGCTCAGGGCAATCTTGGTTTTATTGTCATTTTTCATGATATTACAGAACGTATTAAGCAGGAAAATAAAATCCGTATGTCTTTGCACGAAAAAGAAATTTTACTCCAGGAAATTCATCATCGGGTAAAAAATAATCTGCAAATCATCTCGAGCCTGCTTCATCTGCAGTCTTTTCAATTTACTGACGATAAAATTCTCAATTGCATCAGGCAAAGTCAAAATCGTATTCGAACCATGGCAATCCTTCATGAACAGCTCTATCATACAGAAGATTTCTCCCATATTGATTTTGAATATTATGTGCGAGCATTGATCCGGCATCTTTTCAATCAGCACATCCCAACGCAGGATCGTGTATCTCTTCATTTGAACATCGAAAAATGTAATCTCAGCATTAAAAATTCGGTGTACTGCGGTTTAATCATTAATGAATTGATTTCAAATGCTTTAAAATATGCCTTCCCCTCTAACCAAAAAGGAAATATAACAGTCTCCATGCGCCAATACCCAAAAGAGGTAAAAACATTTGAATTGATAGTAAAATATGATGGCGTGGAAATTCCAAAAAATGTTGACATCAGGAACACGCATACACTCGGGCTGCGTCTTGTACGGTTGCTGTGCGAAGAACAAATGCATGGAAAATTAATATTCAAACGAACACCCGAAACCTTATTTCATATCATTTTTAAAGAAAAACAATCTGAAAAACATTCGAATAAAATATCTTAAGATCAATGTAATTAAACTTTTTGGCACAACTTTTGAAATATTATCACTTTGCATTGTGATATATGCCATAAACAAAAAAAAGGTGCTTTCAAATTACAAATTGAAATAGTGCGGGATTGAAACGTGCAAACTTTAATTCAAAATAAGACACATCGTATCTTGATTGTTGATGATGAAGTGATCATAACCACACAACTTCAGGACTACTTTGAAAATATGGAATATCAAGTGGTCGGCATTGCCAATAACGGCAAAGAAGCAATAAAAATGGCCAGAGAGAAAAAACCCGATATTATTCTCATGGATATCGTGATGCCAGACAGTGATCTTGATGGTATTACTGCTGCAGGAATGATTCGAGAAGAACTGGACATTCCTGTGGTATTTCTTACGGCATATGGGGGTGAAAAAATACTGGAACGGGCCAAAAGTGTTGAGCCCTATGGTTTTGTCATAAAACCATTTCAGGGCGATGAATTAAAAGCGGCTATTGAAGTTGCTCTCTACCGAAAACAGGCGGAATCCCAGTTAAAAGCCTCAGAAGAACAGTATCGATCAGTCGTTGATTCAGCCACCGAAGCCATTATCACCATTGATATTAAAATGAGAATCATCTTCTGGAACCGTGCTGCTGAAATGATGTTTGGTTATTCACAAACCGAGGCTTCTGGTCAGCATTTTACATTTTTAATAACGGAGCGTTTCAGACAAACCATTATCAATGAAATGGATCGGATGGTTTTAACAGAGGAATCGGACTATATTGGCAAAACCACAGAGACGATTGCAATTCGAAAAGACGGCACTGAATTTCCCATGGAATTCTCATTGGCATCTTGGATTATTCGCGATGAAATCTTCTTTACGATTATTGCCCGGAATATTACAGAACGAAAAAAAGTCGAATCAATGAAAAGTGACTTTGTCTCTCTGGTTTCCCATCAGCTAAAAACACCTGTCTCGGGTATTCTTGGCTGTATAGACAATATGTTGAAGGGATTGACAGGAAAATTATCTCCTCAACAAATTGAATATCTTCGGGTAATGCAGGATATCAGCAAACGGAATTATCGGATTATTTCCGATCTGTTGAACATTTCCCGAATAGAACGTGGTGTCATTTCAATGAACATCAAACCGGCAAATTTGGATGAGATTGTAGACCTGGCAGTCCGTGAACACAAAGATAATATTGAATCCAAAGGTCTGAAGCTGAATATCATGAAATCGGACAACCATATTTCTGTGATGGCCGATCAGGATAAAATGGTTGAAGCCCTGAACAATGTAATACACAATGCATATAAATTCACTGAGAAGGGCAGTATTTCCATTATTGTAAAAAGAACCCGCGAATATGGAAGTGTCGAAATTCACGATACAGGAAGCGGCATCCCTGCAAACCAAAAAAACAGTCTGTTCCAGCGAAAACAGATATTCAAAGGTGCCCCTTCGACCCATGGCGGATGCGGTTTGGGGCTTTATATTGCTCACCAATTTATGCAATTACAAAAAGGCAACATTTTAGTAAAATCAAAAGTAGGAAAAGGGGCGACATTTATTTTTGAAATTCCATTAAGTAATTGAAGCATAGGAGACTATCATGGCAAAGGGAAATGTACTCATCGTTGAAGACGAAACCGTTTTTCGTCTGATTTATCGTGGTGTACTAGAAAATGAGGGTTTTCAAGTTATAGAAGCGGAAGACGGAAAAAAGGGATGGGAATTGGCAAAATCAAAGCATCCGGATTTGATCTTATTGGATCTTGTTCTGCCGGGCCTCACCGGATATGAAGTCCTGGAAAAAGTACGAAATCATGAGGAGACAAAAGATATCCCCGTGGTTGTTTTCTCTGTTCTGGGTGAATCGAAAGATATTGATAAAGCCATTGATTTGGGGGCCAATTATTACCGGACAAAAGGCATTGATTCACCAACCAATATCGTGGGAATTATTGAAGATTTGATTGATAATAAAGAATCAAAACCGGAGTAATCCGAATGTCGACGAACCATTTTGCACGTTTTAGATTCAATGCAGTAGAGCGATGGATCCCTTTGCCCATTATTTTTTTATTTGTATTTGCCGCGGGAAATTTCAATGTCCGTGAACCACTCATATTTACATTTTGTATTCTCATTGCCATTTATTGGATATATCGTATGATCTGTGTATGGCTCTTTCACTATGTTATCTTTAACGAGACCGGTATTATTGTTCGAAAAGGATTTTTTATTATACCTCATCATTTCGAATTCAGCCAAATTACCAACATTCATACAATCAAGCCGGATAGGCATATTAATTTTCAGATCAATGAAAAACATATAATTCAGCTGCCATTATCAAGAATGAAAAAAGAAGACAGAATCCGTTTTATCTTTCTCATCGAATCAGATGTCAACCGCCTTTCTATCAATGGCACATCATAGGCATACCGCAATCTCATCTCTTGCGATCCTTGTTATTTATATTTATATTTTAATAGGCATAGACATTATATAGACTTTTGCTCGGAGTTTCTATGGCAACTTATCGGCTCTTGTCCTGGAATGTCAACGGATTGCGTGCTGTTTTAAAAAAGGGATTTCTTGAATGGTTCCAGCAGGAATCTCCGGATATGCTTTGCCTCCAGGAAACAAAAGCCCATCCCGAACAATTGCCCCCGGAAATCCTTGAAGTATCCGAATATAAAAGTATATTTGTTGCTGCCGAAAAAAAAGGATACAGCGGCGTCGCTTTATATTCGAAACAAAAACCCAATAGAATTCATCGAGGTCTGGGCATTGAAAAATTCGACCGGGAAGGTCGCACTTTAATCGCCGAATTTGAAAATTTCACTCTATTCAATATTTATTACCCCAACGGTAAAGCCTCAAAAGACCGACTGCAGTATAAGATGGATTTTTATTCAGCATTTTTAAAATCAGCCGGCGAATATAGAAAAAAGGGACATCCTCTAATCATATGTGGTGATGTCAATACAGCCCATAAACCCATTGACCTTTCCAGACCTAAAGAAAATGAAATGATATCCGGATTTCTGCCTGAAGAACGCGCATGGATCGATACATTTCTCTCACAAGGGTATTTGGACACTTTCCGTTTATTCAATCAGGAAGGCGGGAATTACAGTTGGTGGGATTATAAAAGCCGGGCCCGGGAAAGAAATGTGGGCTGGCGCATCGATTACTTTTTTATCAGCGATAACCTGAGATCAAACCTGCAGTCTGCTTTCATCCTGTCAGAAGTCCCGGGATCGGATCATTGTCCCATCGGAATTGAGATTGCGTTTTAAAATATCTCCATTATCAAGAATTTCAAGATCTGTATCAGGAAAATCTTTTCTTGTCAGGTTCCTGATTTGCGAGATCGCACGATTACGGGAATCGATTTTCGGGATGCCCGGCACTTCCTGATAAACAGGAATGATTTTTCCGATAAGAAAATCTCCCCGGGAACTCAGCGTGATGTATAGAATCAGCGATGTCCCATTGAAATGTCCCAGATTGAACCGCCCATAAGTACAAAAATTCCCGAGACTGTATGCAATGAATTTGTTTTTGTACAATTCAACGGCTCTCAGTACATGCGGACCATGTCCTAGAACAAGATCGGCTCCTGCATCAATGGCCGTATGGGCAAATGTGTGCACATCCCCCCGGTCCTCCCCCAAATAATATTCGGTATGCCTGGGTACATGCCGATATTTCGCACCTTCTGCACCGCCATGAAACGAAACAATGACAATATCCGTGCCTTCTGAAAGGGAACGAATGACGTTTTTCACCAATTTAGCGTCCCTGAAATCACACAGTGCCGGATTATAGGAAAAAGCACAGAATCCAATGTTTATGTCATTGATCCGAATAATAGTCGCAGGAGCATCTTTCAAACCCAATCCCTGTATGCCAATTTGATTTAAAACCCTCAAGGTGTTTCGATATCCTGCAATACCGAAATCCAGGGCATGATTATTGGCGAGGCTGAAAAAATCAAAACCAGCCTGGCTCAGGCAAGGTGCAAATCGAACCGGCATACGAAACGCATAACAATGCCTGCCCTGCTTTGCCTGGCCATAGGGACCTGCAAAAGTGCCTTCGAGATTTCCAAAAGTCAAATCACCCCTGATCAAATATTCTCGGACTTCATCAAAAAGAAAATGGCAGTCCCCTTCCGGCGGCAGATAAGCTTCTGAGGGATAGTCTGTTCCCAACATGATATCGCCCACAGCCGCAATCAATATTGTATCCGTCGGGAATGCGTCCTGCGATTGTAATCGATATCCGGTGAACATGACAAGAAAAAGCGATATCGGAATATTGCACTTACACCATTTGATGTTCATATCCTCAGCAATAAAAAAAATAAACTTGATTTAAAAAATGGAAAACACCAGTTGAACAGCACTGGTGTTTTTGGTCTCTTAGGCCAGAAGCACAAACCTCCAAACAAACAGAAGCAATATCAGGGTTACTCTGTGCTTTTATTTTTTTTCGTTGTTTTTACCTGCTGATTCCCTTCAGTCTTTGCTTCTGCTTCTTTTTTTGCAGCTTCGATTTCTTTTTCTTTTTCTTTGATAGATTTTTCAATATCCGTAATCTTTTTTAAGCTCGCTTTTACGGGTTCATTTTCAGCCAGAGGAGACTTTTTATCTTTCTCAAGAAGAGGCCGAACAGCCTCACCCAGATCACTGTACGCTTTGGTCAGCTTCTGTTTAAGAATAACGATCTCGCCCTTGGCCTTTCCTATTTTCGCATATTCATCCGCCTTGACTTTGGCTGAAGAAAACAGTTTCTGGGACGTTTGTTTCAGGTCATCAATAAATTTGGACATCTTTACACCTCCGTATGACTTATTACATTATTAATTTAAGAATAAAAATCCCTGACAAAATTTAAAAATCAGTTCGTGTTCAGCATCAATAATAATACGACCAAATTCGCATTTTGTTTTACTAATTTTATTCAATCTGTTGCTCATATGATCCAATAACGCCTCCTGACAATCCAAAATTCATTAAAGCTCAACATCCATACCAAACATAAAATTCTGCATTGAAGCAGAATAATGACCCGCCATATTCTTATAATCAAGCTCATTGTCAAACGGCACCCAGGTCTCGATATCCAAATCCTTCATAAACATGTGTTCGAAGCAAAGATGAAACCTGTATTTTCCCGCCGGGAGTTCCGCCCCGAAAGAGAACACATTACGCCTGCTCACATCCGGATTGGTGGGGACCATGGTGGCATTGACAGCGGCGCGGGATTCCGTATAAAATCCGCTTCTTAATTTTAATAAGGAGGCTGCATATTCTATGCCGATGCCAAAACGGATGACATCTTTCCAGTTTTTCTCGATTTTGCTTACTGGATTATCGTCTTCATCGTAGATATGAAATACATCCCACGCTGACCAGGTGGAAATTCCCACATCTGCAGCAAAAATGAAATGATCGATTCCTGTATAGCTGATACCGATTCCCATCCGGATAGGCAAAGACATATCCGCCCGGATTTTATCTCTATTGCGGAGCGTATCAATCAGACCGGTTCCAATCTTTGGAAGCACATAGTAATCCTCAAAACTAATTTTTTTCGACTGAAAAAGCCGCTTGTAATAACTTAAAAGTCCTTCCATAGAATGATTATTGATTCGGATTGAATCCTGAAGCATGTTTGCAATATCTGCCTGATAGGGGTAATAAGTATAAATTGTTGCATCGCCCTCCAGCGGAACATCATTATAGTACTGAATTGATGCACCTATACTGAATTTATCATTGGGTTTAAACATGAAACCGATATTCCCTCCTGTACTCAATCCGAAACCGGTCAGATAAGTATCTGCAATCACATGATCCTTTGGCGAAGACTGAATTTCGAGCAATGCCTGCTGCATGGATCTCTGATAACTCTCCGGCAATGTGCTGACATAATCAAGATAATATGTTTCCACTTCTGTATTACTGATATAGGGATTCATAGGTGAAAACGCCGGTTTTCTCAAATATATATCCGCAATCATCAAACTCACCCCTGCACCGACAGATAATTGCTCAGAAATCCGATAAGCCACCGTCGGATGAATATCAATAAATTTCATATCATCTTCCCAATCTTCATCCGGAAAGGAATTAATTGTTTGATTATAATTGGAAGTTCCAATTAAATCAAAGCTGGCCCGGATCCCAAACGCGGCCCAGGCGCCGATGCCCCATGACCATTTATCATGGCTTTGATAAAAACCGATACTCGGAACTGCAACCAGCGGTGTACTGCTGTGCGCTGTGTGGGCATAAGTGGCGCTGTACTGTCTGAGCCCGGATAGAGAACCGGGATCCATTCCCTGATCAATGCGTTCCTGATAAAAGGGACTCGGCGCAGCCAGATAACTGGAAGACTGGTTGACCAGAGTCATACTGAATCCCAGATGTGAACCTTCCTGAAAAGCCAGTCCGGCCGGATTCCAGAACATGGCGCTGTAATCGTCAGCGATTGACCGGAAGTTGCCGCCCATTGACTGCGCCCGTGTGCCGATGCCGGTTAGATCAATTGCTGCAGACACAATAGTGGATATCAACATGAAAATGATAAGCAAGGATTTAACTGAAAAATCAAACTTGAACCTCATAAAATACTCCGTATTTGATTTTTATCCATTTTCAAATTTCAAGCGTGCAGACTGATAAATAAATATACAAACTTTAACAGAAAAATGCGATCCCCTTTTTAAAATTTAACTTTTATTCATATCAATCCGACTTTTAGGAACCCGATGATCCATTATAACGTTACAGTTTTAATACGATTTAATCTTCATTTATGAGCGACTTGAATCATGAGGGAATCCGGTCAGATTATCGAAATTCGTGAGGGCTTTGCTCTGGTTTGTCTGAATACTACAGCAAGCTGCGCTTCCTGCGCAGCCAGCGGCATGTGTCACATATCCGGTACGGCCAAACGGCAGATTCGTCTGCCGCTGAATGGATTGAGTGTTGAAGTCGGAGATTTTGTGGATATTGAAACACCGGCACGCAGTCTGCTTTCAGCCGCATTCCTGATTTTTATTTTTCCTTTGCTTTTGTCCGGAACCGCCTATTTTGTGGTATTTCACCATATGCAAAGCCAGGGTTGGGCACTGGTTGCTTTCTTCGTCTGTTTTATCATCGCTGAATTGTGTATTATGGTGTTTGACCGTCTTTTTGGACGCAGCACCTTTTTTGAGCCTAAAATCATTGGCAAAAAAACAGAATATTAATTCACGATAAAAAAAGTTCCCTTCGGGGAACTTTTTTATTATCAATTCACTTAGAGTATGATATGCAAAAAGAATGGCGTTAAATATGAGTATCGATCAAAACAAGAATGATAAAACAGAAAAGGTATTATGGATCGAGCTGGGTATTACCGGTATGCGTTGCGCGTCATGCGTCGCACGGCTTGAAAAACAATTATCAGAAATTGAAGGAATCAATGACGTGGCAGTAAATTTACCGGCAGAGACTGTATCAATTCAATATGATTCCATTATCATAAATCCATCAGACTTCATCAATGCGATTCATAATCTGGGTTATAAAGTAAAGACTGATAAATTACTATTTCAGGTCGAGGGAATGCATTGCGCTTCATGTGTATCGCGTGTCAAATCAGCTTTTGAAAAAAATCCGCATATATTAACCTCAGAGGTGAATCTGGTCACACAGGAGGCGATACTGGAAGTCATCCCCGGATCAGCGACACTGAAGGATATTCAAAATGGCCTTGCTTCGGTGGGTGATTATCGTATCCGCCATATGCATGCAGAGCATTCCGTATCAAGAAACGGCATCTACGATCAGAACGACGCAAAGCAATTAAAAAAACGGTTACGGATAGGCATCCCGTTATCATCGCTGATTTTGATCTTATCCAAGCTCCATATCATCCCCGGAATACCGGAAATCCCGGAACGCATCCTTCATCCACTGCTCTTTTTCCTGACATTGCCGGTCATTTTCTGGGCAGGTCAATCATTTTTTACCGGTGCATATAAACAATTGCGCCGTCTTACGGCAGATATGAATACACTTGTGGCCATGGGTACTGGCACTGCCTTCCTGTATTCCGGCTTTGTTACCTGGTTCCCTGACTGTATTAAGGATGCAGGCGCTGATTTACATGTGTATTACGACACATCCGCCATGATTATCGCACTGATTCTGCTTGGACGTTTTCTCGAAGCCCGTGCAAGGCATCGTACTTCCGGAGCCATTCAGAAACTGATGCATTTGCAGCCAAAATTCGCCCGCGTTGTTCATAATGACCATATTGAGGAATTGCCGATTCACCAAATCAGGAAAGGCCAGATTTTACGTATTCAACCCGGCGAATCAGTTCCTGTTGACGGAGTCATCATCCGGGGGATGACTGCGATCGATGAATCTATGATGACCGGAGAATCACTTCCGGCGGAAAAAGGTGTTGGAGATTCCGTGATCGGAGGCACCCTGAATACCACCGGCAGTTTTGATATGGAAGCGAAAAATATCGGTGAATTTACCATGCTTTCAAGGATTATCCGTCTGGTCCGCAAAGCCCAGTCCAGTAAAGCTCCGATCCAGCGTGTGGCCGACCGTGTCGCAGCCATCTTCGTCCCAGCTGTGATGGCTGTCGCCCTGCTGACTTTCATGATCTGGATATTGTTTGCACCGGGTTTTGCCTTCACCCAGGCCATGTTAAGATTTATTGCAGTATTGATCATTGCCTGCCCGTGTGCGCTGGGTCTTGCCACGCCCACAGCAATTATTGTCGGTTCCGGAATAGGCGCCGAAAACGGGATTCTCATAAAAGGAGGAGCCGTACTCGAGTCTATTCATCATGTGGACACGGTGGTATTCGATAAAACCGGAACCCTGACGCAAAACCAACCGGCTGTGACTCAGATGCAATCCCGTCCCGGCGTTTCTGATAACTGGCTGATGATTCTGGCCGCCTCTGCAGAACAACACTCAGAACATCCGCTTGCAAAGGCCATTGTCAAATATGCCCGGGACCTGTCTCTCGTTTTGGAACCGGTCACCAAATTCAAATCACATCCCGGATTCGGTATTGAAGCCAAATGGGGAAACCATATTTTAATGGTTGGCAATCCCAATTTTTTTTCACAATATGATATTAATATCAAACCTTTTCAGGAAACGATGCGGCATTGGAAAAACCTGGAACACAGTATTGTCATGGTTGCTCTTGATCAGGAAGTTCAGGGTGTACTTGCCATAACCGACTCACTGCGTCCGGAGGCAAAGAAAGTCGTTCACAGTATCAGGAAAAAAGGTCTGACCACGGTTTTACTGACCGGAGATCGAAACGCGGTTGCTCAGCAAATTGGCAGAATCCTGGAAATCGACCGGATATACAGTGAATTGCTTCCGGAACAAAAGGCAAAAGTGATCCGGGAATTGCAGCAGGAAGGCCGAAAGATTGCCATGATCGGAGACGGCATCAACGATGCCCCGGCCCTGGCGGCGGCAGATGTCTCGATTTCCATGGGAAGCGGTACGGATCAGGCCATTGAAGTTTCGCATATCACACTGATTAAAAATAATTTGTGGAATGTTGTGCGTGCGATTCGTCTTTCCGAAAAAACGCTCAGAGTCATCAAGCAAAATCTTTTTTGGGCATTCTTTTACAATATTATCGGGATCCCCGTCGCAGCGGGTGCCCTCTATCCGTTATGGGGGATTCTCCTGAAACCGGTCTTCGCGGCAGCCGCCATGTCACTCAGCTCAGTATCGGTCATCATGAACGCATTGAGATTAAAAAGGATTTCAAAATCTATTTTTAAGGAGGGATCGTGAACATTTATACCAACGCCATCTCCAACCGATGCTTCCTTTTTTCCCAGTCCGGCATAACCTTCTCAAGCAAATTATAGAATTCAGGACTGTGATTTTTATGGATCAGGTGACATAATTCATGAAAGATGACGTAGTCAATACATTCTTTTGGCGCCTTGATCAATCTTCTGTTTAATGTCAGCATTCTTCTCTGAGATAAACTGCCCCATCTTGTTTTCATTTCTTGAATTTTTAATACAGGCTTTGTATTTGAGTATTTTTTAAATGAGGCCCAGCAGTTTTCATAAAATTCGTTTAATTTAATTATTGATTTCCCATAATACCATTTATCAAGCAAAATTTTAACCATCTCAGGCATTATTGTTCCATTTATTGTAATATGAAAAAACCCTTGAACCAGCTTTACAGAATTTGTTTCATCACACGTAATTTTTAACCGATATCTTTTACCTAAATACAGATGTGACTCGCCAGCCACAAATTTTTTTACCGGTGTTCTTGGTTCGAATTGCCGAAAATACAACCGTTTCTTTTGAATCCAGCGGGATCGTTTTATAACACGTTCTTCTATTTCCCGAAAATCAGTATTTTTGGGTGCTCTGACGACCACATTTGAATCAGGATGCACCGATATTTCCAGAGTTTTTCTTTCGGAATATATGATCTGGAATTTAATGCGTTCTGAACCATACTTGATTGTTGCCGTTTGATTCAAATTAACTGCTCCTGTGCCGGGCTACGCGCATGGTTCTTTCAATAATCTCATCCATCGCTGTGAGACTGAATTGAAATCCATGAACATTTTTAACTTCATCAAAAAGATAATCATCGATATCGTTTATCGCCTGTTTTTGTGCGTCATGGTCATCCCAAAAATGAACCTTCCAGTGTTTCTTTAATATTTCCTGAATTGCGACTGCTGTGTTCGTAGCGATTGTTTCCCATTGGTCTGATTTTCCTGACTGCTTTTCAAAATAGGGTTTCAGAATACCAAAATAGGCCATGGCATCCTCGTTGCCGTCCAATGCATCAGGAACATCATCGTGTTGATGAGATACGAATTTATCCCGGATTTCCCGTGTTCTCTTTAAGTATTCCAAATCCGAAATTCGCTTGTTTCTGAAATCATCAATGGCTTTCTGAATCAGTTTTGAGAATTTTTCATAAAAAGCCGGATCTTCTTCCATTTTTTCTGTGATTGTCTTTTTTAAGGCGTGCGCAATCGAATCCGCCTGTGAAGCGGTCGACCGTTCATAGACACCTTGCTGGTCTTTGATTCCCATAAACGCATCATCATCAAAAATATTGACAGGTTCATTGAGTTGAATTACCTCATTGGCCTGAATATGGGTGTCTAACAGCTTTTTTATTTTGGGTTCATAATCTTTATAACTGATCGATTCCGCGTATCTCAACCTGACTGACGATTTCAGATTTTGAAATCGTTTCAAATCGGTTTTATATTGGCGGAGTTTATTATTCTCAATATTGATAATAAAATCATGAGACGAAAGGGCTATTGTCAATGTTCTGCTGAATTCGGATAACCTCTCATAAAATTCGTCCCGTGCTTTGCCTTCTCTCAGGAAGACTTCATACGCTTCTTCGTCACGGCTATTTTTTATGGTTTTAAACAGGTCCCACAGGTCCGAATGTTTTTGGGGCAGTTTCTCAATCTCTTTGTCAATGGCTAAAAGCGCTCCTGCCAAATCTGCTTCATCAAAATTTTCAAGAGCACTGTACATGGTGAGTGCTTCATCTAATTTGCCAAGCAATCCGACATAATCCACAACATAACCGAACTCTTTATTTTCATGTATCCGGTTGACACGCGCAATCGCCTGGAGTAATGAATGTTCTCTCAACTCTTTACAAAGATAAATCACTGTGTTCTTGGGTGCGTCAAATCCAGTCAAAAGTTTGCTGACAACAATAATAATTTCCGGAGTGTCTCCTGCTTTAAACTGATTGATGATCTGTTTATTGTAATTTTCTTCATTACCGAACCGCCTCATCATTTTTTTCCAGAACCTTATCACATCATCAGTGGGTTCTTCGTCTACCTCATCATATCCCTCCCGTGCATCCGGCCCGGAGATAACGACTTCGGATGAGACAAGTCCTATTTCGTTTAAATACATATGATATTTAATTGCTGTTGATTTATTTGGTGCCACTAATTGGGCTTTAAAGCCTGTGCCCTGCCATGTGGACCGGTAATGTTCACTGATGTCGAATGCGCGCATATAAACAACCCGATCCGCCTTATTCAGCATTTCCGCTCGAGCATATTTCCTTTTCAGATCCGCTTTTTGTTTGTCTGTCATATTGCTGGTATGGCGTTCAAACCAAAGATCGATAGCCGCCTTGTTTTGCTCCATTTCAACCATACGGCCTTCATATAATAGAGGGACCACCGATTTGTCATCCACAGCTTGGGTAATGGAATAGTATGGTTCAATTAAGCCGCCAAACTTGATGAAGTTATTTTTTTCCGATTTCATCAAGGGCGTTCCTGTAAAGCCAATATAACACGCTTTGGGGAACATTTGACGCATACGGGCGGCCATTGATCCAAACTGACTGCGGTGGCTCTCATCGATCAGCATAAATATATTGGGAGAATCATCCTGAAATCTCTGAATATTCAACGCTTTTTCAAATTTTTGGATCAATGTTGTGACAATGGTCGCTTTATCTTTGGAAATTAGTTTCAGCAAATCCCGTCCGGATGTGGCATGACTACGATCCAGCCCGCATGTTGCGAACGTATTGCTTAACTGTTCATCGAGGTTCTTTCTGTCTGTGACAAGGATTAGACGCGGATTTGGAATTTCAGAATCCAATGCGAGATTACGAGCTAACATCACCATGGTCAGTGATTTACCCGATCCCTGTGTATGCCAGATAATGCCGCCCTTTCGAATGCCTTTGGCATTTTTTTGCTTGATTCTTTCAAGGGTCGATTTTATTACAAAATATTGTTGATACCGTGCAATCTTTCGGTCGATGCCTTCGAAAACTGTAAATTTATAGTTCAGTTCAAGTAACCGCTCCGGCCGGCATAGACTGAATAAAGCTTTGTCCTGTTCTGTGACAAGCCGCTCTTCTTTTTCAAGTGCATTAAAATGAGAGCGTGCAATGTCGAATTCGCCGCTGAAAAGATGATCTTTCTGATCGACAGTCAAGAATTGATTAACGATTTTAATGATCTTTTCTTTTTTATCCTTTTTTTCTTTCCATATGGCCCAGAATTCTTTGTCACTGCCTACAGTGGCAAACCGTGCCTCATTCTTATTTAAGCCCAAAACCATTTGCGCATACATAAATAATTTTGGGATGTATTCAAATCCCTGGTTTCTTATGGACTGGGAAATGGCCTGATCAATTTCTATTTTAGGCGACTTGCATTCTATAATGACAAAAGGAATGCCATTCACAAACAAGACAATATCCGGCCGAACTGTTTCCGTGCTTCGGGATCGTTCCACACTGAATTCCGAAGTGACGTGAAACATGTTCCGTTCAGGATTCTGCCAGTCGATATATTTTAAATTAAAACTCTTGGAATCGCCTTCGATATTCTGCTCAAGAGCAGTGCCCAGGGTGATTAAGTCATAAACCGCTTCATTGGTTTTAAGGAGCCCGTCATAAGGAATGTTTTTTAGCTTTTGAATGGCGGATTGAATATTTTCTTCCGTAAATAAAAATTCCTGGCCTTTATATTGAATCCGGTTGATTTTTTTCAACTGTACGCGAAGTATGCCCTCTAACAGAATTTGATCTGTTTTATCCAGCCGTTCTTTCAACGCTTCCTGAGGAGTCAGATACACATATCCGAGATTTATTAAAAGTTGAATGGCCGGAATCTGGGAGAGATACTTCTCATTAAACCGGAATCCGTCTGAGTGATAAACCGGTCCGTCCTGACTCATGACTTTTTGCTCCTTTTGACGGACGCCTCAATTTTCTTCATTTCCTTCATGGATTTCAGAAAATGTTTTTCCACGGGTGAAAGTTCATTCATTTGTTTTAGTCTGATTTTTTCATATTCTGAATGCACTTTATCCATGGCTTCCTGCTGAACTGTTGCAAATTTTGCAACAGTTGCCTCCCGTGTCAATTCATGCGTATCATAAATATTTTTGAGATGACGGCTGATGCCGGATTTGTCTACCTGAAACAGTTCCGCCATCTGATTAATCGTCAGCCACACCGTTTCATCCTGCAGCCTCACCTCAATCCGTGTCTGTCCGTCTTCGGTCTGGTAGAGGAGCAATTGGGATTGGGTGGGGAGGTTGTGATTTATATCATCCATGATTTTTCTCCGTACAGGGGGATGTGATCCGAAATGGATAATATGTCATTTTGGTTCTTCTCTATATTTTGTTTTGGGCGGGCACAAGGCTCCGCCCCTACATACAATTTGTCTTTGAACCAATTCTGTGGATTGTATTGTATGTATTCACGAATACGATTTAATTCATCATCATTTCGTATAACATGTTCCCAATAATTGCGCTGCCATAATTTTCCAATAAATGGTTTCCAATTGTCAGATTTCACATACCGGATATATTCATTTGTAGACATGGTTTTAAACCATTGAACCACCCTCGGTATATCCGTAGGGGCAAACCCGCGTGTTTGCCCTGGGGTGGGATGTGGTTGATCCGGTGTTTTGGCAAACCCACATGTTTGACCTTCTGTGTGATGAATTTGTCGCGATTTATCTGATCGTCCGGTCGTTTTATCGGAGTGGACACATGGGTCCGCCCCTACGAATTTTATAATCCCATGAAAATGATTCGGCATCACTGTGTATTCATCGCATCTGATACAATCATATTTCTCTGATAATTTCTTCCACCATTTTTCAATCATTAATCCCGCATCATTCAATTTCATCATACCATCGATGATTTCGCCGAATAAACATAATCGCTTCTGAACGCAAATGGTCACAAAATAATAACCGGGCTGCGAATAATCATATCCCTTCAACCGGATCGACCGGCGATGATGAATTTCCGGATTGTATTTGATTTTCTTTTTCACGCAATAACCACAATAATATTTTTATTCAATCGTACGGGCAAACCCACGTGTTTGCCCCGGGGTGGTGTGCGGTTGATCTGATGTTTTGGCAAACCCGCATGTTTGCCCTTTCATTCTTTTGGGACAGATACATGGATCTGCCCCTACGGAACGTCGTCACATTTCACCCGCCATTGCCCGGTCAACAATTTCTGCATTAAACCACGTTTCTGTTCTTTATATTTTTTCATCATTTGTTTTAAAATATCAATTTCTATTATTGCTATATTTAAAATTTCTGCAATCTGTTTTTGCTCTTCAATACGAGGTTTCATAACAATTAAATTTTCAATATCTTTTCTTTGAATATTTGGGAGACCAGAACCTACTCTCAAATTCATAATCTTTCTTTCCTGGGATTTTAAATAATAGAATAGAAACTCATTATTTAAATCGGATTTTAAATTCAATAATGAATAACAATGACCTCCAGACCAAAATTTTTCTCTGTTAAAATTTACATATCCACATGAATTACCGCCCTCACTGATAGTTATTGTATTTTCAAGCGTATTCCAATTATTGGTATATCCAGATGGTTCAACACCTCCGTTTAACGCATAATATTTTCCATTATCAAGCAGGTCAGATCGATTTAATTGTTGTCCTTTTACAACTTTTACAATCTCATGCAATTTAATTTTTCCCCATTTTTGGTTTTTACATTTGTCAATTATCAAATAATCCACCAACCACTTAAACCGCTTCTCCTTCGCCTCAATCAACCGCTCCGTTTTCTCAATCGCCTCATCCCAGGTTGAAAGCAATTCAGCAATGGCTTTTTGTTCGGGAAGTGGGGGAAGTAGAACAGGGATTTTCTCAACAGTTCTTTTATTTATTTTGACCATACTAACACTTGTTCCTGAGGCACAACTCTGAATATATTTTCTTGCTACGATACCTTTTAGATAATTTTCTAAATATTTTCTTGTAACATCTTCATCATTAACGCGAAATCGCATTAATAAGTCAGGATAGGAGCAATTTGGTATTTCACCTTGAAAAAGAATAACTCTACCTACTTTATCAATTGTATTTGATCTACTAATAAGGAAATCACCCGGTTCAAGTAAAAATTCATTAATTTTTGTGTCATTCAATGGAGCTGGTTTGACTCCAGTAATATTAAAACCAGTTTCTGTAAGATTTGCCAAACTAAGAATCCAATTACCCGTTGGTTTATCTGGGCAATTTGGAGAATAGCCATTTTGAATTTCCTTTGTTGTAAGGCTTTTAAGGGTTCTTAATTCCCAAGAATCAGGTATTTTATCAATGAATTTCATTTTAAAATTCCGTTCAACTTCTCCGCCATCTTTTCCCTCACTTCCACCAGCTCCTTTTCCAACGCATTGATCTCTTTCTGCACCGCGTCAGGTATTTTCACTCCCACCTCCCAACTGCTCCTTATCTTCTTTTGTACTTTTCTTCAACTTCTTCAAATCCTCATCAGGCGTCGGCAGATCTTCAGGCATGGTGCCGCCCAATTCCGAGATTGTCTGGCGAACTTTTTTGCCCACATCAAAATGGGTTCTGTTGGCTTTGATTTTTCCATGAATGTTTTCCCTGCGCAGTTTGTCTTCGGTCTGCGTTGCACGGAACAGATTGGCGGCCAGTTCAGTGCTGCCCATATTATCCAGAATCTTCTGGCTCTTTTTTAATCCCTTGCGTTTGTGAATGTCTTTGGCATCCAATCCGCCATACAGTCCTTTATATCCATGATTCTGAAAAATGGCAAAATCAAGACCGGTCTCAACACCCGCCTTCTGAGCAACCTCAACCAGTTGTTTGTTGTGCGCCTTCAGTTCATTGCGAAGGAAGATTCGTTTTTCATTTTCCTGAAGACTTTGAAACCTGACATCATCGGACAGTTCCTGTCGCCGGGTCTGCATGGCAAAATAGGTCTGGCCGTTGGCAATCACAGGCTTGTTCGGATCACCGTTCTGAACGATGAGGTAGCATGCGTAACGGGAAAGTCTGACATCTTTCAATTTCCGTTTAGCTCCTGAACCGATTTCGACCATATCGAGGAAGTCCTCGAAATGGTCTAAGATTGCGTGTCCGCTGTTTTTACAGGCTTCGATGGCTTTTTTTATTACAGGTTGAAAGTGTCTGTACTCCGAATAATCCAAAATTCTTGCCAATTTTCGGGCAGTCCAATATTCTCTGCCTTCTGAATCGGTCTCTTTCATGCTATCAAAAGTTCTGTGATGCATTTGTTCAATGTCATTTTCTTTCATCTATTTATCCCCCTCAATTTCTCCGCCATCTTCTCCCTCACTTCCACCAGCTCCTTTTCCAGCGCATCGATCTCTTTCTGCACTTCATCGATATCAATTTCTTCTTCCTCCTCAAACGTATCCACATACCGTGGAACATTCAGATTAAAATCATTTTCCTTGATCTCATCAAACGAAGCCGCATGCGCATATTTGTCTACGTCTTTCCGGGCTTTGTAAGTATTCACAATTTTCTGTATATGCTCATCCAATAAAATATTCTGATTCTTGCCCGGCATGAATTCCCGACTGGCGTCGATGAAGAACACATTTTTACAATTTTCTTTTGAACCACCCTCTTCACGCCTTCGGTCAAACACCAGAATGGCCACAGGAATACTGGTAGTAGGAAAAAGGTTGGCAGGCAGGCCGACCACAGCATCTAGCAAATTGTCTTCAATCATCTTCCGTCTGATGCGCCCCTCCGCAGCACCCCGGAACAGAACCCCATGCGGCACAACCACAGACACCCGGCCCTCTTTTTCAAAGGCCGCTTCCACCATATGGCTGATAAAAGCCCAGTCGCCCTTGCTTTTGGGCGGAATGCCGCGCCAGAACCGGTTGTATGGATCTTTTTCCGCCTCTTCAGCGCCCCATTTATCCAGAGAAAACGGGGGATTGGCCACGACGATATTGAACTTCATGAGCCGGTCATGTTCCACCAGGGCCGGGCTGGTCAAGGTATTGCACCATTCAATACGCGCGCTGTCCGCCTGATGCAGAAACATGTTCATGCTTGCCAGCGCCCAGGTACTGCCGTTCACTTCCATACCGAACAACGCGTAATTTTTATCACCCACTTCACGGGCCGCTTCGATGAGAAGACCGCCTGAACCGCATGCCGGATCGCAAATACGATGACCGGTTTTCGGGCCAGCCAATTTAGCCACCAGTTTTGAAACCATTTCGGGTGTGTAGAATTCACCCGCTTTTTTACCGGCATCCGAAGCAAAACGCTCAATCAGAAAAATATAGGTATTCCCGATCACATCGGCAGACACCCTGCTCGGCCGCATATCTAATTCGGGTTTGTGAAAATCCTCCAGAAGCAGTTTTAACCGCCGGTTGCGGTCTTTGGTTTTCCCAAGATTGGCTTCGCTGTTAAAATCGATATTCCGAAAAACGCCTTCGAGTTTTGTTTTATTCGCGCTTTCCACATGCTCTAAAACAATATTGATCAGCTCGCCGATATTCGCTTCATTACGCCGTTCGTACAAGCTGTAATAATCCGCCAAAAAAGAATCCAATTCTTTTCCGCTATGGGGATCTTTCAACTTGATCAGGGGCAGCACAAAACGTTCGCGCTCCAGTTTGCGGCGAATCCGCACATCATCGTCGCCATACTGTTCGCGATAGGATTCATAATGATCTTTCCAGATATCGGAAATATATTTTAAAAAGAGCATGACCAGAATATAATCCTTATATTGCGCCGGATCGACCACGCCCCGAAACGTATCACAGGCCGCCCATGCGGCATTGTTAATATCCTTCTGTTCAATTTTATCACTCATTGCTTTTATTCTCCCTGAGCCAGTTGCATTAACAGGGTGGATACATAGATATTCCGTTTCACCTGTAATTCTTCTGTCAATTTATTTTCTTTTTTCAACAATTCGCTGATTTCCAGTATTTCTTTCTGGGTTTTAATGGAAGGGATCTCCACTTCAAAATGCTCAAGTGTCAGCTTATTGATCATCCCGCCATGCGTGCCTTCGCGACGCGCGGCGAACCAGTTTTGTGTATTTGATTGTGAAAAGTACCAGTTTAAATATTCAGGTAAAATCTGTCGGTTTTTAATTTGAATCCTGATCAATGGAGCAGCCACCACAGCATCGCCTGGATCCACGTTTAATAACGCGGTCGTGGCCATCTTTCCTCGTGAACGAAAGATTAATTCGCCGGGCTTTACAAGATGGTGTGTTTTTAAACTCCCCACATCAACCCGGATCAGAGAATGACAGTCAACCACATTCATATCTGTGAGATCCTTCATCTGAATCACAGAAATTGAGCCTGCATGGCTGTGTTTAAGCCGGGATCGAAAGGGGTAACCCATTTGAAGTGATGCGATATTTTTTAACTGAACTTTCAATGAACACCCTTTATATTACAGTAAAGCCGTTTCAACATTGTGAAATATACGATAATGGAAATGTTTTGTCAAGACTTTTTTATGTTGTAACTGGATTTCTGTAAAACGGATGGTATTTACTATATTATCTTTTGAGTTTTAACAATTTTCTTAGAAGGTAACCTTTTAATATAAACAAAGTTTTTTTAAATCAGTCTTAGGTTAGTAAGTTGTAAAAAACCGATCCCGGAAAATAAAAAAGGTTACCTTCTGAACCGACAATCCGCTATTCAATGAACAGAGAAGGCTAGCTTTCCTTTTTCTTAAATTTGCTGATATTATTTAGGATTATATTGAAAAAGAATAATGAAGAACTTGAACTCCAGACAACTCCTCATTTGACCAGCGCCATCTTCATCCTCCAAACCTTCCCCCCTGCTTTCAATTCAGCCACATAAATTCCTGAAGGCAGACGGCTCCCGTCGAACAGGATCCAATGCTCTCCCGGTTCCTGGGTTTCATCCAGCAACGGGCAGATTTCGATTCCTCTGCTGTTGAAAATGATCAGACTGATCCTGCTCCGTTCGAACAGTTGGTAACAGATTCTTGTTTTGGCATTAAACGGATTGGGATAATTCATCTTCAGGAGAGATAATTCAGGGGAAGGCACAGCGGTAACATGCGCGGATTGCTTCTGTTGAGAAAATACCCACTGATACAATCCATAGGTGCGGACAACTTTGGGTTCGACCTGGTGTCCCGAGGTATCAAACTCGGAAAAGAAAAAACGGGCACCGTTTCCGATGGCCTGATCGATAGCTCCCTTCGGAAGCGGTTCGCACGAATCCAAATGGAAATTACAGTGAGTATAAACAAAATTTTTTCCCAGCGTCTCCAGTTCATTTACAACATGCCGGGATTGCTCGATAGAGATGACATTGTCCTGTCTGGCATGCAAAAGCCACATCGGGATATGTAAAATCTCGGAGATATCCCGATAAACATAATTCCCCGCTACGATGACTGCTGCTGCGAAATCCTGTGGATACCGGGAAAGCATGCCATATGCGCCATGGCCCCCCATAGACTTACCCGCTATATAGATTCGGCTCATGTCGATGGAAAATTCACGGATTAACGAATCCAGCAGATCGTGAACGGTTTCCTGTTCCGGATCGGGGGGAAACAAGGGAACCACCCCTGAAACCGATTCCCATGAACTGCCAAGGGAGCATTGGGGATAAACAATAAAACTGGGATATTGCGTTTGAATACTGTCCTGAACCCAATAAACAGCAAATGCATTATCCAGCTGAGCAGCATTATCTGAACCACTCCACCTGGCGCCGTGTAAAAACACCAGCAGCGGATATTGTACAAAGGAATGATAATGATCCGGAACAAACAGACGATACGGCAGCGTCAGTTCTTCATAAGTGTGAGATCGCCGTTCGAGCCGCGCGTCAAGTTCGGGATCAATCTGACCTGAAACGGACATACCAATAAAAAATATCATGAAAAACCGGATTGTTAGTCCTGACATAAAAACAGTGTATAAAGTTTTACATGGAATGTCAATATGAAATTTATGAATAAAATTTAATATGCTGTGATGTGATTATTTATTGACTTTTACAATTTGAATCAGTATACTATGGAAGAATATGGATCAATCAAAACCGGAGCGTCTGTCTGTTTTTCGATTAAATTTTCCAAAGTTCAAGAAAAACATCAATCTATTCAACAGGAGTCAAAATTGAATTTAGATCCGATAAAGCACGCCGACTGGGAAATCGCGGAAGAGGCTGAAAAAACCATGAAAACCGTATACCAGCTTCGTGACGAGCTGGGAATGGCTGAAGAGGAATTATTGCCCCATGGTCATTATGTGGCCAAAGTTGATTATAAAAAAATTCTGGACAGATTGCAAGACAAGCCGAACGGCAAATATATCAATGTCACAGCCATCACCCCCACACCGCTGGGAGAAGGAAAATCCACCACCACCATCGGATTGCTGCAGGGATTTGGCAAAAAAGGCATGAAAGCCACGGCCGCCATCCGGCAGCCTTCGGGCGGACCCACCATGAACATTAAAGGATCGGCGGCCGGAGGAGGACTTTCGCAATGCATCCCCCTGACCCCGTTTTCTCTGGGTCTGACCGGCGACATCAATGCAGTCATGAACGCACACAATCTGGCCATGGTCGCACTGACCGCGCGCATGCAGCATGAAAGAAACTATGACGACGACCGCCTGGCCAAGATCGGATTGAAAAGACTGGACATCGATCCTTCAAGAGTGGAAATGGGCTGGGTGATTGATTTTTGCGCACAATCCTTGCGTAATATTGTCATCGGTCTGGGCGGAAGAATGAATGGTTATACGATGGAAAGCAGCTTTGGTATCGCTGTATCCTCCGAAGTCATGGCCATCCTGGCGGTAGCCAACGATTTAAAGGATATGCGGGAACGCATGGCGAAGATCATCGTTGCTTACGATAAAAAAAATAATCCGGTCACCACAGCCGATCTTGAAGTGGACGGCGCCATGACTGCCTGGATGCTGGATGCATTGAATCCGTCACTGATGCAAACCATCGAGGGACAGCCTGTTTTTGTTCATGCGGGCCCTTTTGCCAACATCGCGATCGGTCAATCCTCCATTATCACGGACCGGATCGGATTAAAACTGAGCGATTACCATATTACAGAATCCGGCTTTGGAGCAGATATCGGTTTTGAAAAATTCTGGAATATCAAATGCCGCATGAGCGGCCTGAAACCCAATGCAGCCGTTATAGTGGCCACAGTTCGGGCTTTGAAGTGCCATGGAGGGGCCCCGGTGCCCGTGCCCGGGAAGCCCATGCCCGAGGAATATCTGAAGGAGAATATAGGCTGGGTGGAAAAAGGATGCGAAAATCTGATTCACCACATTAATACGGTTAAAAAGGCAGGAATCAATCCGGTGGTCTGCATCAATACATTCACCACTGATACCAAAAATGAAATCGCCGCTATCCGGCGAATTGCCGAAGCTGCGGGTGCACGGGTCGCCGCATCCGAGCACTGGGCAAAGGGCGGTGAAGGTGCGCTTGAATTGACCGAAGCCGTTATGGATGCGTGTAAAGAAAAGCAGAATTTCAAATTCCTGTATGAAAACGGCCTGCCTTTGCGAGAGCGGATTGAACGCCTGGCCAAATATGTATACGGTGCGGATGGTGTTGAATACAGCCTGGAAGCGAACAAAAAAGCAAAAAAAATTGAAAATGACGAAAATTTTTCTAAATTAAGCACATGTGTCGTAAAAACCCATTTGTCATTGTCAGACACCGCCGGATCAAAGGGTGTTCCAAAAGGATGGAAACTGCATGTTCGTGATATTCTATTGTACAATGGTGCCGGGTTTATTGTTGTGGTTGCCGGAAATATCAGTCTAATGCCCGGAACAGGATCCAATCCCGCATTCCGTCGTATCGATGTTGATGTTGAAACAGGTAAAGTTAAGGGATTGTATTAATAAACATGACTAAATCACAGGGGATTTATATGGATGCCAAAATTCTCGATGGAAAAAAGACCGCCCGTGATATGCGGGAGGAAATGCGCCTTGAGGTCATATCACTGAAAGAAAAACACAATCTGATCCCGGGCCTGGCCGTGGTGCTGGTCGGAGAAAATCCGGCGTCGGTCTCTTACGTCACCGGCAAACGGAAAGCCTGTGAAAAAATCGGGATATACTCGCGGGAAGAAAATCATCCGGAAACATTCCCTGAAGAGAAGTTGCTGACTCTGATAAAAGAACTCAACAATGATCCGGCAATACACGGCATTCTGGTTCAACTGCCGCTGCCGAAACACATCGATGATAAAAAAGTATTGTATGAGATCAATCCGGATAAGGATGTGGATGGCTTTCATCCCTTTAATGTGGGAAAAATGATGATCGGAGAAGATACCTTTCTGCCCTGTACACCCCATGGAATCCAACAGCTGCTTGTCCGAAATGAAATTTCAATTGAATCGAAACATGTTGTGATTGTGGGCAGAAGCAACATTGTGGGAAAACCTCTCGCCATGATGCTTTGCCAGAAACTGAAGAATGCCAATGCCACTGTCACCGTATGCCATACGCGCACAAAAGATATCGGTCATTTCACCCGGCAGGCTGACATTGTCGTTGCAGCTGCCGGCAGGCCGAACACAGTGACAGCGGACATGGTTTCGGAAGGCGTTGTTGTTGTCGATGTGGGAGTCAATCGAATCGAAGACAATACAAGGGAAAAAGGGTACCGTCTTGTGGGTGATGCAGACTTTGAAAATGTGAGTAAAAAAGCCAGTGCCATTACCCCGGTTCCGGGCGGAGTCGGCCCCATGACCATTACCATGCTGCTTCACAACACCATTAAATCCGCCAGGTTATCGAGAGCCGTTTAAGCCCGTTTTTTACTGATATGACAGTAAATTTACATGATCGGATTTCAAATAAAAACTTATTAAAAATACCTTGTTATCCCTTTCTCCCTCTTGAAAGGGATCTGGATGAGAGTCATGCACAGAAAAAGTGAATCGATAACACATTTTAATCGATAAAAACGGCTGCCAGGACATGATTAAAAAAAATAACAACGAACCCTTTGTTCCGATCTATCAGAAATTGTATGATTATTATAAGAACGCAATCATCACACAACAATATCAACCCGGAAACCGCATCCCTTCGATTAATGAGTTGATTGCCCGCCACCATATCGCCAGAGAAACAGCAAAAATTATCTTGAAAATGCTGTCTGATGAGGGACTTATTATTCAAAAACCGGGAAAGGGCTCTTTTGTCATTGACCGTGGCCCCCTAAAAAAAATATGGGGAGTTGTTGTCCCATTTTTTTCAGCGCACATCGAAGAACTGATATTTTATTTACGTGAGGAGGCTGTAAAATTCGGCCGGGAATTGGAACATTTTGTTGACTATAACCACTGGGAAGAAGAAATCCAGCTGGTGGGCAGACTGATCAATCAGAAAGTTGAAGCCGTGATTGTCATTCCCACTTTCGATGAAACCCGGACAGCTTCATTCTATACACGATTAAAATCCACAGGCACAGTCGTTTCATTAATCGACCATACCATGGCTGGCAGCTATTTTACCTATGTGATTCAAAGCTACGATTTGGGAGTAAAAAGGGCTGTCAATCATCTCTTGCAGAGTCCGAAAGGCACATTGGCATTCGTTAAAGACAATATCTGGCTGCGCAGGAATATGGTACAGGAATTGATGTGGGATACATTTCAGAAGTTTATTTCAGACAAAGATAATGGCCACACATCGATGATTGTGAATAATGTCTATCATATCAGCAAAACACTTGTTCAGCAAAAAAATATCCGGGGATTTTTCTGCTGTGACGATCATGATGCGATTCGTATTATCGGGCGGCTGAAAGAATGGGGGTTCTCCATTCCTGAAGATGTCTCCATTGTAAGCTACGGGAACACGGATATGGCCAAATATTTTACACCTGCCATTACATCAATCAATCCCCACAGTCAGAAAATGGCCATGACCACCGCGAACATTATTCAGCAGAAACTCAACGGTGAGGATGTGTCTTATTCTCAATATGTCCTCCAGCCGGAAATTATTATTCGGAAAACATAAAAGGATTGAAGGGTGCTGTTCGGTACGAATGAAGTATGTCATATAAAAACCAGAGGCGATTTAAACTAAAAAAAACACGCCATGATAAGATTAATAGATGAACTTAAAACAGAAAATTCGTCAAAGTTCCATAACATAATATAACAGACGCCATGCATTAAAGGAGCCGTTCATGAGTATTGAAGTTCTGACCATAATAGGAGAATCGATTAATGATTCTGTACCTTCCACCCATCAGTTATTCGAGGATTCAAATATTGAAGGCATTCTTGAACTGGCAAAATATCAGGATGAGAAGGGTGCGAAATATATCGATGTAAACATCGGGCTGCGTGAACCCGGGTTTATGGCGGATCTGGTAAAAAAAATTCAAAAAGTGACTTCAAAGCCCTTATCGATAGACACACCGGATATTGAAATAGCTGCCGCGGGCCTGGAAGCCTATCAACCGGAGCTGGCTAATCATCAGAAACCCATTTTAAATTCAATCTCCCGGTTACGTCTGAACATGTTTGATTTATATAAAAACCAGCCTTTTATACCGATATTGCTGACAACAGAAGACGTCAATGAAAATGGTGAATCGGTGATGAATCATACAGCAGAAGCCACCTACAATACGGCAAAGAAAATGATGAAAATCGCAGAACAATCAATGGATGATTTTTCAAATGACCAATGCATCCTGGATCCCGGAATCGTGCCCATCGGAAGCGATTCGGAAGGCTATTTCAAGCGTCTTATGGAATCAGCAGCGAGGATTCATTCCGATCCCGATCTGGCAGGCGTAAATATGTCGGTAGGATTAAGCAATTTTACTGTCATGCTGCCCCCAAAGTGTGCAGACGGATCGCCTGTGAAAAGTGCGCTTGAAAGCGCCTTTCTGACCATGGCTATGCCTTTGGGATTAAATATGGTCATTGGTTCCGTCAAACGTAAGTATCGGATCTTGGAAGAAAGCCATCCGGCCATGCAATGCCTAAGCGACATATTACAACTGGATGGATTCGATGTGATTGTCCGGGTTATGGAATTCTATTCCTGAACGGATGCTCTGTTTTTCAATAAATGCAAAATTTAAGGATATAAACAATATGCCAAACAAACTTGTTACATTGGAAACCAGGACACTGACTCCCGGGGAAAGAAAATTTTCCCGGTTCCTTCTCTTTTTTGAAGACCTCATCAAGGTGCCATTGTTCCGTTGCCAAAGGTGCGGCGAATGCATCCTCTCTTCAACAGGATTTACCTGCTCCCAGAGATGCCCCAAACGCCTGCGTAATGGTCCTTGCGGAGGCACAGGAGATGACGGCTCTTGCGAAGTTTATCCGGACAGAAAATGTATCTGGTTTCTGATTCATAAACGTTCGAAATGGCTCGGAAGACTCCCCATGCTTTTTGATATTAAAAAAATTCATAACTGGAATCTGGAAAGAACCTCTGCATGGATGAATGTTTTTTGGAAGCGTATTGATCCTCCCATCCTGTTTTTAAACAGAACACAGAAACAAAGGAAAATCCATGGCAATGACATTCAAAGATAAAATCGAATCGGGCCGGTTTCTTGTATGCGGAGAACTGGGACCGCCTCAGAGCTGCAAGGGAGCGGTGATTCGAAATAAATCTGAACATTTTCGGCAACGCATAGATGCAGTAAATATCACAGACAATCAAACAGCCATCGTCCGTCTGTCCAGCATAGCTTCTGCAAAAATTCTCATGGAAGAAAAAATCGAACCGATTATTCAGATGACCTGCCGTGATCGGAACAGGATCGCCATTCAAAGCGATCTCCTGGGTGCAGCCGCTCTTGGCATCCGCAACGTGCTCTGTCTGACGGGAGATCATCAAAAATTCGGCAATCATCCGGAATCGAGGGGTGTTTTTGATCTGGATTCAATTCAACTCATTGCCACAGTTGCCGGCATGAATGAAGGACGATTTCTATCAGGCGATGAAATTAAAACCAAACCCGAATTTTGTATCGGAGCAGCCGCCAATCCATTTGCAGATCCTTTTGAAATGCGCCTGATCCGCCTGTATAAAAAAATCACCGCCGGCGCACATTTTATTCAAACTCAGGCAGTATTTGATTTGGATCTGTTTGCCCGGTGGATGGATCGGGTTCAGGAGCTGAAGTTGTCCGAAAAAACAGCCGTTTTGGCTGGTGTCATGCCTGTGAAATCGGTGAATGCCCTGCTTCACATGCAAAAAGAAGTCCCGGGGGTTCGCATCAGTCCGGAATATATCTCACGTATGAAAAACGCTTCAGATCCAAAAGAAGAGGGGATTAAAATAGCAGTGGAAATTATTCAGGCAATTCGGTCAATCAAAGGCATTCGGGGCATTCATCTGATGCCAGTGATGTGGGAGAGCGTCACTCCTGTCATCATCCGCGAATCAGGCCTGAACCGATTATAAAACTTGGGAGCCATATTATGGAAAACATCATCGAACAGATCGCAGCCTGTGTTGAAAAAGGAAAAGTCAACAAACAATCACCCTTCCCTCCAGATATGAAAGATCAGGACGGTGCGGATGAAATTGCCGCTGCTGCTTTAAAAAATAATATTCCACCGGATGTTTTACTTGATGGATGTATGCTTGGCATGGATCGCATCGGAGTAAAATTCAGCGAAAACAAAGTATTTGTTCCTGAACTGCTCATGGCGGCGAAAGCAATGAACGAAGTCATGAAGCACTTAAAGCCATTTCTCGAATCGGGAGCAGTCAAGCATAAGGGTAAATTTGTTATCGGAACGGTTTCAGGAGATCTGCATGATATTGGCAAAAATCTCGTTGCCATGACCATAAAGGGCAGCGGATTTGAGATTATCGACCTGGGTGTCGATGTGCCTTCTGAAAAATTCATTAAAACCATCCGGGAAAACCCGGGCTGCTTTGTCGGCTTAAGTGCCTTGCTGACGACAACCATGGCCAATATGGAAAAAAGTGTGCAGGCAATCAGAGATCATTGCCCTGAAACCAAAATACTCATCGGCGGTGCTCCGGTCAATCAAAATTTTTGTGAAAAAATCGGGGCTGATTTTTATTCTCCGGATCCGCAAAAAGCAGCGGAATATATGAACCGTTCTTCTGCCGGTACCTGAAATCAACATGCATCGATATAAAGACCGGACGCATGTTCGGTCTTTATATCGATTGTCAATACTACTGAAGATCCCGAATACGCCAGCAATAGTCAAATAAGCCGCACATTCTGATTTTTCATTATGAATGCTTCTGTGAATAGATATTCCGGATAACCTTTCAACTTTTAATACTTTACACTCATTCCCCCTCAGGCACATTATTTGCCTTAATTTTTATGAAGTGTTTATTAGTAAAATGTATACAGTATCATGGATATAAACGTCATTCATATCTTTATCAGTTTGAGCATATAAGGGAGATATGGAATGTCTCAGGCCTCAAAAAGGAAGAAATCTATTAAATCTATTATTTATAATTGGTTAGAGAACATCTATCCGCAGCTGATTAATCATTCCCTTCCAGATCTGGCAGATCCGATTAACGAAAATCTCGATACACTGGCTGAACAATGCAAATGGCAGGCAATCCAGATTCTTTCGGTTGAAAATAACGGACAAAAATTTTCAAGTCGCTATGAAGGCTTTCCTCCCGGGTTTTCACGTGACAAAAGGAAAAACGTACTGCCTTCATTCCGCTTATCCGATATTCAGGTAAAAAAACTTCGGCAAAATCAGAATATCCCTATCTCCGCAGGCCGGACCAAACCAGGCAGTCATCTTATTCCGCTCTTTGAAAAGGAACGGTGGATATGGTTGATCCGTCTTGTTTCTGAACAATGGGAGGATTGGGAAGATTGGCATGAATCTCTCAAAACGGCCATATACGCAGTATTGAATTATGAAACCTTGAGAGAAAAATCCGCACAATCCAGCTCAATTAATCTGTTTGAACGCGACCAATGGCTGAAATCGATTTTCGAAGCAGTTCAAACCGGCATCGTTATGATCAACAGAGATACACATGTCATCATCGATGCAAATCAAACAGCACTGAAACTGATCGGAGCAAGAAAGGACGATGTCATCGGCAGGAAATGCCATCAGTTTATATGTCCCTGCAAACAGAATGAATGTCCGATAACCGATCTTGGTGAAAAAATCGAAAATGCTGAATGCGAATTGCTCAATATTCACAGTGAAAGCATTCCTATTTTAAAAAACGTGAGCGAATGGGAATTTCTTGGTGAACGCGTTCTGATTAACAGTTTTGTAGATATTCGTGAAATGAAAGCCAAGGAAGCGGAAGTTCGTCAAAATGAAAAAAAATACAGAACCATCTTTGAAAATGTGCAGGATGTTTTTTATCAAACCACCATGGACGGGACATTCATCGAACTCAGTCCGTCCATCGAAAAATATACAGGTTATCAGCCTTACGAATTATTGGGTAAAAATGTCAGTATGATTTATCTGGATCCGTCGGATCGGCGTTCTCTGCTTGATAAATTGAAGCAGGACAACCAGGTCGATGATTATGAAATTCGATTAAAAACCAAAACGGGTCAAACCATCTGGGTGTCTGTGAATGCCCACTGGATACAGGATCCGCAGAATCAGCATATAGGTCTTGAAGGCTCATTCTGGAATATTACGGAAAGAAAAAAAACCGAACTGGAGTTGCGAAAACTCTCTCAGTCCATTTCACAAAGTCCTGCATCAGTCGTTATCACGGATAAACAGGGACGAATCGAATATGTGAATGAATATTTTTGCCAACTGACAGGATACACACAGGAAGAAGTCCTGGGGAAGAATCCCAGAATATTAAAGGCTGAAGGCCTGCCAAAATCCCATTATGAAAACCTCTGGAATACCATTCTTTCTCTGGATATGTGGATAGGAGATTTGTATAACAAAAAGAAAAACGGGGAACTCTACTGGGAAAATTGCAGTATCGCTCCCATGATCGATGACAGCGGGCAAATTTCTCATTTTATTGCTGTAAAAGTGGATATCACCGAGCGCAAGCATATGGAAGCAGCATTGGCCAGTGAAAAGCACCTGCTGCAGACCCTGATGGATAATATCCCTGATACGATATATTTTAAAGATGAAAAAAGCCGTTTTATCCGCGTTAATGCAGCACAGGCTGCTCTGCTGGGTGTAGAGAATCCGGAAGAGGTGATAGGAAAAAGCGATTTCAATTTTTTTACAAAAGAAATAGCAAATCCCGCATTCCAGGATGAAAAACAAATCATGAAAACCGGTGTTCCGCTGATCAACAAACAAGAAAGAATCACAAGAGCTGACGGATGGGAAAAATGGGTGTCTGTCACGAAAGTACCTATCTATGATACCCGTGGAAAGCCGACGGGCATCGCGGGTATTTCGCGGGACATCACGGAAATTAAAAAAGCCCAGTTGGAGCTTCAGGAAAAAAATGTCGCTCTGGAAGAGGCCAAACAAAGAGCGGAAGCTGCGACAAAAGCCAAGTCTGAATTTTTAGCCAACATGAGTCATGAAATCCGGACACCGATGAATGCGATTCTTGGTTTCACGGAAATTATGGCCGGTAAAGTCAAAAATGATCAAATCCTTCACTATATACAGTCCATTCAAACGAGCGGTAAAACACTGCTGCAATTGATTAATGATATACTGGATCTTTCCAAAATTGAGGCAGGTAAATTCGAGCTGCAATACTCTGCTCTCAATATTAAAAATATGTTCAGAGAAGTTGAGCAGATTTTTTCATTTAAAATCAGAGAAAAGGGATTAAAGTTTCAACTTGATATTGATCCCGCTCTGCCGGAGGCATTGATTCTTGATGAGGTGCGCATACGACAGATATTATTGAATCTGGTGGGCAATGCGGTGAAATTCACTTCCAATGGATTTATCAAATTATCTGCGCATAAAATCTACACAGATGGCGATCACTCAAAACTGGATCTTTATTTTTCCGTGGCTGACTCCGGCATAGGAATCCACACAAAACAACAGAAAAATATTTTTAATGCTTTTGAGCAGCAGACCGGGCAGGATCAGGCAAAATATGGCGGGACCGGTTTGGGACTCACCATCACCAAACGCCTTGTGGATATGATGCATGGACACATTCATCTGCAAAGCGAACCTGGTACCGGCACAGTTTTTAGGATTGTATTGAAAAATATCGCCGTGGCTTCGGTACAGGATACGCTTCAGGACAGCCAGGACGCAGTAAGCTCATCAATCCTTTTTGAGAAAGCCACAATACTCGTGGCAGATGACAATGTCACCAATCGTGATTTGGTCAAAGGTTTTTTAGAAGCCTGTCCACTCACGGTTATCGAAGCAGAAAACGGGCGGGAAGCTGTGAATATGGCCCAAAACCACCATCCCGATCTCATTCTCATGGATTTAAAAATGCCGGTCATGGACGGATATACGGCTATTAATATATTAAAAACCGATCCGGATTTGAATCATATTCCTGTTGTGATACTCAGCGCTTCAGGTATGCGGAAGGATCCGTTAAAAGTGAAAGCGCTGCATATCGCCGGCTATCTGAGAAAACCGATTACAAAAAAACAATTATTGCTGGAGCTTTCCAGGCACATTAAACACGCCAGGGATGTTTCTCCTGCTGACAAATTGATGGCTGACAAATCCGGGCCTGAAAGTGTATGGCAAAATTCAGATAAAAAAGCGTTCGTAAAATTATTGAAACAATTACAGCATGAATATCTTCCGAGATGGAAAGGTTTGAAAGAAACTTTCATCATTGGAGAAATTGAATCATTCGCCAATGATATTTCAGAGATGAGTAATAAGGCCCGAACAGATCCATTATCAAAATGGTCAAAATCACTGCTTCAGCAAACCGCCAGTTTTGATATGGAGAAGATTCCGGACACATTAAACAAGTTCCCCCATCTGGTCAAAAAAATGGAAGGTTTTTTAACACATAAAAACCATTGATATATTATTATAAAATCTTTATATTTTATATAACACAATAAAAACACATCCGGGCAAGGCTTAATGGCAAAAACATCCAAACCCTTGGTTCTTATTGTGGATGACGTACCTAAAAATCTGCAGGTTCTGGGTAGCCATCTGAAACAGGAAAATATGGAAATTGCTGTGGCTACCAACGGAAATCAGGCTCTGAGTGCCGCTCAAAAAACCATGCCGGACCTCATTTTGCTGGATGTCATGATGCCGGAAATGGATGGGTTTGAAACATGCAAACGTTTAAAAGCCAATCCAAAAACAGCGGAAATCCCCATTATTTTTCTGACAGCACGCACAGAAACCGATGATATCATCCATGGTTTGAAGCTGGGAGCCGTCGATTATGTGACCAAGCCATTTCATGGCACCGAACTCCTGGCGCGTGTAAAAACGCATCTGGATTTAAAATTATCCAGAGAAGCGCTCAAGGAAGCCAATGCAACAAAAGACCGGTTTTTTTCAATCATCGCTCATGATCTGCGCGCCCCGTTTTCCACACTGATCGGATTCTCGGAGTTTCTGATCGAAGACTATACCAAAATGGAAGATGCGGTCAAACGGGATATTATTAATGATATCCTTTCCGTTTCCAGACAATCGTATCAGCTCTTTGAAAACCTGCTCGCCTGGGCCCGTTCACAGACCGGAAGTCTTGAATTTCATCCGGAAAAGATTGAGCTGCGCAGGCTCATTGAAGAAAATATTTCATTTATGCAAAAGACCGCCAAAGAAAAAGAAATCGCATTATCCTCTCAAGTTCCTGAAAATCTTTGGGTATTGATTGACCGGAACATGATTTTAACGGTAATCAGAAATCTGATCAGTAATGCCGTTAAATTTACACCGCGCAAGGGCTGCATTACTCTTTCTGCAGAATCGATTGACCACAAATGCCAGGTCTCAGTCGCAGACACCGGCGTGGGAATTCCCGATGAAATTCAAAATCAGTTATTCAAAGTGGGAAATCATATTTCAACCATTGGTACTGAAAACGAAGAGGGATCCGGTCTGGGATTAATTCTGTGCTACGAGTTTATTAAGAGAAATCAGGGTCATATCCGAATAGAAAGCGAACCGGGCAAAGGCAGCCGGTTTCTGTTTACTTTGCCTTTGGCTAAAAATACGGAATGAAATCATGAAACGTCAAATTCCAAAACAGACAATCCTTGCCGTCGATGATGAAAATCACAATCTCGATATTCTTAAAAGATTTCTAATCAAAGAGTACAATCTCCTGACATTCAACTCCGGAGAAAATGCCTTGAAAACAGCCTTTTCAGGCGAGCCCATTGATTTGATCTTATTGGATATCATGATGCCCCGAATCGACGGATTTGAAATCGCAAAACAGCTGAAAACAAATAAACTGACCCGTGACATCCCAATTATATTTCTTACCGGGCAGCTGGATCCCGAAAATATTCGCAAAGGGTTTGAACTGGGATGTCAGGATTATATCACAAAACCCTATCATCTGCTGGAACTCAAAGCACGTGTGGCAACCCATATTAAGATTAAAAAACAGCAGCAGGAACTCGAATATATCAATCATCAATTAGAGCAAATGGTCGCTGAAAGGACAAAAAAGCTTCGGAGCACATTGGATGAAAAAGAACTGCTGATTCTTGAATTAACCCATCGCGTGAAAAATATGCTTCAAATGAGTATCAGTCTGCTGCAATTGCGTTTAAAAAATATTGAACATCCGGAAACAAAAATCGCCATGCGGGATTTTTTATGCGCGATCCAGATTATTGCCTTGACTCACAATCTCGCGCAAAATGAAAAAGATCTCATGAAAATCCCCATGAAAGAATTTTATAATCAGCTCATTCCCCTGATCAGGCAGCGTTATGCAAGAAACAATCAGATGCTCCGTATCAAATCGGATTTCGACAGTGTTTTTTTGCACATCAATACAGTCATCCCCCTTGGTCTTTTAACCATTGAAGTGATCTCTTCTGTTCTCGGGCTCCGGCCAGCCCTGCCCAATCCACTTGAATTCGAAATGTATTTCAAAAAAGGTCAAAATTCCGACTATCTGCTTGAAATAAAATTGTCAGAATTCGAAATAACTGATGCCGAAGCCGAGGTTTTATCGAGTAAACTGACTCTGGCCCATCTTCTTGCTTCCCAGCTCAAAGGAAAACTCGACCAGGATCTGTCAAAAGCCAGCTTCTGCCTGACGTTTCAGGAGCCACAATTGAAAACATATACCCCCTATGTTCAGGATACAGAAACAAAATAATGACGCAGGGAGTCAGGCGCTACCGAATATTTACTTGACTTTTTCCTGAACTTTTAATAAATTTTCCTGAAATTTAATTTGTTTTTCAGCATACTTTTATTATACCATCATAATGAATGATTAAAAATTTAGTCAATTACATTGAGCAGAATCTATCCCTTGTCTGTTATTTTCAGTACATTTTTATCATAGATATCATAACAGTTTTAACAGTCAATAAAGCGTTTTTTTTATTATCGCTTGAATCAACACAAATGGTCCTGCGGCTGACTTGCATATGTGAACACCTGCCTGACAGTGAAAGCGACGGTATCCTCATTGTACCCATCTGTTTTGCCATGCCGCAGAAAACGTTAAAAAGATGTCTGCCATGACACGGCAGAAGCCGGCCGGGATACCGGCGGTCCTGCATCGCAGACATCAAAGGCATTGAAAGGAGGTGCGTCGCCCGGCAATGTTGAATATGTTTATTGAAAAAACACAAACACATGTACTGAAAGGAAATGATTATGAGTGGAGAAAAAGGATTCTTGGGCAGCCTGTTTGATACATCATTTTCAGAATTTATTACGATCAAGGTCATTAAATTCTTCTTTATCCTGCTTATCATTCTTTTGTCATTAGGAGCATTAATCGCGTTTATTGTAATGATTACCCGTATCGGGGATGAACCTGGAGTTGCCATATTGGGCATCCTGCTGTTGCCCCTCATTTATATTATTTATCTTATCTTGATCAGAGTATGGATGGAACTGGTTATCGTCATCTTTAAAATCGCCGAAAACACGCAAAAGCTTGTGGATAAAAAATAAATCCGAACAAGCGGGCTTCATAAATACTCATGGGGATGAACACCGACCTGGTTGCATGGCGGTCTGATTCATGTAACCAGGCGGATGTTCCCTGCGGATTCCTGCGGTTCTGCGACAGGGGGATATCATGCTGGAGGGCAAGGGGCTCGCCTTTTATCAGCATCTCTCTGCGGCCTTCCTCTTTAGAAAAATTTTTTCTTCACCTCCTCAAAAAATTTGAACACGCCTTTTAAAACCGGCTGAGCCGTGTTGTACGCCCTCAGCAATACGATCCTCCATTTTTTATCAAAATCTTCTTGATTTTGATAATAAAATTTTTAAATTCAACAATATCAATATATATTATCAAACAGGATTGATGTTCTTTATCGGGCTCATTTTTACCGGAAAAATGAGATAACAACTTGTTATTATAATACATCGGAACAATATCACTTTAAATTTATCGTTACCGCTGAGAGTTATTATAGAATAACCAGAGATTTAATCGATTTCATTCCATTAACCAAAAAAGCAAGGAGATTAAAATGAAAAAGTTATTATTATGTCTGTTCCTGTTGATCATTCCTTTCAATGTATTTTCCGGCATCTCGTCTATGGGGATTGTAGGAGGAGGAAATTTAGCCAAATTTGATAATTCTGACAGCAGACTGGGTATAGTCGCGGGAGTGTCTCTGGAAACAAATCAATTGTTAATCAAAAACTTATCGCTTTATTCCGAAATATTATATTCCGAAATCGGAGGGGAACAGCCCAATAATTCATACAAAGTGATTTACGCGGACATCCCCGTATTATTGAAATATTCTTTAAAATTAACCGATAATCTGCTCCCCTATGTCAAATTGGGACCGAGTATCGGTTTTCTGGCGCAGTCTCAGATAATCAAGGACTATCCTTCATATGATGAATTCAAGGTGGACAATAAAAATAACACCCGTTCTGTCAATCTGAATGGAGTTGCGGGATGCGGTATTAATTTTAATTTTGCAAAAAATATCTGTTTTGTTGAAGCACGCTATTTATATGGCTATAAAGATCTTTTCGAAAATAAATTCGGCGAAAACAACTGCATCCAGGTCATCATCGGTTATTCACGGCCTTTGTAATCGTATTCGCCTGATTATTATTAATCGCAGGCCATTTCTCTTCCATTGTTTATTCCCAAACCGCTGGATAGGTGTACAGCAATCCGGCGGTTTATTTTTTCGTCCGGCAACAGGAGACGGGTCATTTTGTCACCGCACTGAAATATGATCCGGAGTTTCAGATGAGAAAAAGAGGGTTCCGGATCAGCAGGCCGGAATCAATCATCGCCTCTTCTGCTCCCGCAAGAATCATATAAACAAGGGCAGAGAAAAAATTTAAAAATACTTCGCTTTTTATTGATGTTCAACCATCGATTCAACAAAATACTGATGAATGCGGGTGTCACGGGTTAACTCAGGATGAAACGTACAGACCAGAACGCGCCGGTTTTTAGCCATGACCACCTGACTGTCATGATACCCCAGCTCTTCCACATCGTTTCCGAATGAGAGGATCCTGGGTGCCCGGATAAAGACGCCTTCAAAATCAGGCTTTTCCTTAAACATGGGAATACGGACTGTATCAAAAAAGGAATCAACCTGCCGGCCATACGCATTTCTCTCTACCTCAAGGTCAATCAGCCCGAGGGTCTTCATTCGATCATTGACAATGGCAGTTGATAAGGCAATGAGACCCGCGCAGGTTCCCATGACCGCACGATCAATCGCAAAAGCAATGATGGATTCATAAAGTCCGGATTTTTTTAGAAGATTAACAAAGGTTGTGGACTCCCCGCCAGGCAAAATCAGCCCCCTGCACCTGTCCAGCTCTTCGGGCCAGCGTACGGGCTTGGCAGAGACCCTGAGGCGTTTGAGAGATTCGAGATGCTTGGCAAAATCACCCTGCAGGGCCAGCACGCCGACCATATCGGACATTACCAGCCCCGGTGCTGCATGATTTCAGATTCAGGAATTTCCGAAATCTCCAGACCGTGCATTGCAGATTTCAGAGACTCTGATGCTTTGGCAACAATGTCCGGATTGTCGTAATTGGTCGTGGCCATGACAATGGCTCTGGCACGATTCTCGGGATCGTCCGACTTAAAAATTCCTGAACCGACAAAAATCGATTCGGCGCCTAACTGCATCATCAAAGATGCATCTGCGGGTGTGGCAACTCCGCCGGCGGCAAAATTGGGTACCGGTAATTTGCCCCTTTTCTGAATGTACACCAGCTGATCCACCGGCACGCCCATCTCTTTGGCGCGAATAACCAGCTCTTCAGACCCAAGCGTCTTCACTTCGCGAATACCGGCTTGAACCCCGCGCATGTGGCGTACAGCTTCGATAATATTTCCGGTTCCCGCCTCGCCTTTTGTGCGAATCATGGCCGCGCCCTCTGCAATACGCCGCAGTGCTTCGCCCAGGTCCCGGCAGCCGCATACAAAAGGCACTTTAAATGCCCATTTATCCACATGAAATTGATCGTCTGCCGGGGTAAGCACCTCGCTTTCATCAATGAAATCCACACCGATGGATTGCAGTATCTGAGCTTCGGCAAAGTGCCCGATCCGGCATTTGGCCATAACCGGTATGGTGACCCGATCCATAATTTCTTTGATCATCGCAGGGCTGGACATCCGGGCCACACCTCCCTGAGCACGAATATCAGCGGGGATGCGTTCCAGCGCCATAACAGCCACGGCACCTGCATCTTCAGCAATCTTTGCCTGGTCGGCAGTTGTGACATCCATGATCACCCCGCCCTTCAGCATTTCCGCGAGACCGATCTTTAATTTATGATTCTTGTCAAATTTGAACATTTGCATTTTGTCACCTTCCTCTGATTTCAACAGATGCTTGATATTTATTTAACTATCGGCAGATAGTCTAATTTACAAAATTTTTATAACCATATCAATTTAATTTCCACTTGCTTTTGTGAGAAATTCATCGTAAATACAATCGTTGAACAACCCAGGAGGTCCTATGATTGTCGAGTTATCCGAGCCAACAATAAGGCAATTATTTGAAAGAAGTCTGTCCCTCTTTTCTCAGCGGGACGCACTGTCTTTTGTCGGCGAATCCCCGATGACCTATCACACACTCGGCATGGAAGTGATAGCCCTCAGCCGGCAGTTATTGGACATGGGCATCCATCCTGGCGACCGGATTGCCATTTTAGGCTCGAACAGCCCGAACTGGGTTATTGCCTATTTTTCTGTGACGATCATCAATGCGGTTGCAGTACCCATATTACCCGGCTTTCCTGAGGGAGACGTTCATCATATTCTAAGAGAATCGGAATGCAAGGCCATTTTTGTATCAGAAAAATACCACACGATGATTGAGGATGCTCCGCTTCCCGACTTGAAAAATGTTATTTCTCTGGATGAACTGACGCTTTCAAAGCAAAAATCAAAATCACTGGGAAAAAAGGTCCGATTCATGCTCAACAAATCCAGAAAGGACAGATTGAGCTTGGAAGCATTGCCAAAACCGGCTGCCAAAGATCTGGCAGTCATTATCTATACATCCGGTACCACGGGATTTTCAAAAGGTGTCATACTGACCCATCAAAACATAATTTCCAATGTCATCAACGGTGTTGAAAAGTTTCCGATTGTTAAAGAGGATAAATTTCTTTCTATTCTGCCTCTTTCTCACACATTCGAAGCCACAGGCGGTATGCTGTGCCCCCTCAGTGTGGGCGCCAGCATCGTTTATATGGACGGCCTGCCGACACCCCAGAAGTTACTGAATGCCATGCAAACCGCCCATCCCACAGCGGTTCTGACTGTTCCTTTGGTCGTAGACAAAATCTACAGGCGGCGCATTCTTCCAAAAATTCAGAAAAATCCGGTCACCGGTGCGCTGTATAAAATCCCGGTCACACGGAAAATCCTGCACAAAGCAGCAGGGCGTAAACTCATTCAGACCCTGGGCGGACAATTACGCTTTTTCATGTTCGGCGGCGCCGCTCTGAATGAAGATGTGGAGATATTTCTGAGAGATGCAGGAATCAGCTACTCAACGGGGTACGGAATGACAGAAACATCCCCGATATTGACAATCAATCCCTTCGGAAGGGTCAGGATGGGTTCATGCGGACAGGCCATACCCAATGTGGACATCCGAATCGATAATCCACATCCGGAGACCGGCATCGGAGAAATCGTGGTCACGGGGCCGAATATCATGCAGGGATATTACAACAATCCTGAGGCCACCCGGTCGATTTTTACCGAAGACGGCTGGCTGAAAACCGGAGATCTGGGCTTCCTGGACAATGAGAGATATTTGTATATAAAAGGCCGCTCGAAAAATGTTATTGTCGGCCCTTCAGGAGAAAATATCTATCCTGAAATAATCGAACAACTCTTCCTCAAGAGCCCGGTGATCCAGGAAATCGTGGTTTATCAGGATAATAATCAGCTCGTGGCCAAAGTGTATCTGGAAAAGGATTATATGGAAAGTGCTTATCATTTCACCTCCATGACAGAATCTGAAATGCAGAACAAAAAACTGGAAATTCTGGAACTGGTACGGCATGAATACAACGACCGTCTGCCCGTTTTTTCAAGGCTTTCCGTATTAATTGAATATCCGGAACCCTTTGAAAAGACCCCGACCAACAAAGTGAAACGATATTTATATATTCCGGAAACCCGAAAGTAATGGGGATGGAAGTGCCCCTTATCCGTTTCGACGTGCTCACAATTTTGTGTATTTTGCTCGTCCTCCCTGTCGCCTACGCGGAAATCCACTATACATTAAAAGGATTCAGTCTGGTATTCAGACGCCGGCCGGAGATCCTGGCTGATGCGCCCTGGCGGTTGGAGCCGGGACAGATCCTGCCATTAATGATTCTGGTGAAGGACGCCCACCGGTTTCCGGTGAAAATCGAACAGGTCAGTGTCAGAATCGTGTATGAGGACGGATCTGTTGAGAATCAATTTCTGGACGGACTGCCAAAGACGATCGAAACTCAGTGGTGGCATCGTCTCTGGGAAATTGAGCCGAAAAAGAAGGGACATATACAACTCTCTGCTCAATTTAACGCCCTGTATCTGAAAACCGGAAAATCACATACTTTTCAAACGGACAATCTCTGGAGCAGTACTCACCGGCCGCTGGATATCATGATCGCGCCGGATCCCCTCCCTGCTTTTGAAAACTGGCATAGCGGCGACCTTCACTTCCACTCGGCCAATACCAATGATCAGGTGGAATACGGCGCTCCGCTGAATCCCGCCGTGAGAATGGCAGGCGCCCTGGGGCTGAAATTTATGGCAGTCACGGACCATTCATATGACCTGGATGACCGCATGGACAATTATCTTGAGCATGATCCGGAACTTCCCAAGTGGCATGCCATGCACCTGGAAACGGAAAAAATTGAAAAGGAAACCGGACTCGTCGTCGTTCCCGGCGAGGAAGTCTCCTGCGGCAATCATCGAAATGAAAACACCCATCTGCTTCTTTTAAACAATCGGCATTATTTTCCGGGAGCAGGCGACAGTAACGAACGATGGTTCCAAAACCAGCCGGATATGCGCGTTCATGACATTTTAAATCAAATTGACGAATACACGCTGGCGTTTGCCGCCCATCCGGGTGTGACTTTCGCCCCGCTTCAGCGGATTTTACTGCGAAGGGGCATCTGGCACTGCAGGGATTTCAGGCATCCCCGGCTGCATGGGTTGCAAATCTATAACGGCGGAGGAAGCCGGCATTTCAAACGGGGACGTAAAATGTGGATCCGGGAACTGCTCCGGGGCCGCCGGCCGGTTGTGATTGCAGGCAACGACGCCCACGGCAACTTCAACAGGCATCGAAAGCTGGGCCGCCCCTTTCTCTATATTGCAGAAAGCAAGGAACATACATTCGGACGGGGAAGAACTCTGCTCCGCTTAACCAACGGTCCGAATCGGAAAAATATCATGGACGCGATTCGTCAGGGAAGGGCTGTAATATCAACCGGCCCTGTGATGGACATGCGTATAATGAACAAATCGGGAGATTCGGCGGGTATCGGAGACACAATCACGGGGCAGAAATTCACGCTTCAAATCCGCGGAAAATCAAGCGCAGAATTCGGTCATATTAAATATTGCCGGATCTATCTGGGAGATTTGCTGTTAAAAAAGGAACGATTGTTCAAACAATTCGAGAGTTCGGTACCTGCCTATGATTTTTCTGATCAAATAGAATTTAATAATGAAGCCCCCGCCTATATCCGCGCCGAACTCGATACCCAGTCAGGAATCAATCAATATTTCTGCTTAACCAATCCGGTTTTTCTGAATACTGAACTTCACAGTACCAAATGAATCTATTCTCACCTCAAAATACACTCTCATACCAGCAATAATCCTTCATCCCGGCAACCTTTCCGTACAAAACGCTCGCATAAGGCCACGCCCAGAATGGTTTTTGAGTCTGTAATCTTATTTTGGCGGATCAGCCGGATGACTTCATCCAGGGCAACCAGAACAGGTTCGACATACTCCGTGGCATCCAGCTTCATGTTTCCGGTATGCTCGAGACCGATGCCGAGATACAGGGTGATAAATCCTGTAGAATAGCCTTCCGCATGGGCGTATTTTACCAACCGGCGGACCTTCCTGGGCCGGTATCCGGTTTCCTCTTCACATTCCCGCCGGACAGCATCGTCTTCGCTTTCGCCATCATCAATCAGGCCGGCCGGAATTTCAAGCGCTGTTTTCCGGATCGCCGGCCGCGACTGCCTGACCAAAAGCACATTCTGCTGATCATCCACGGCAAAAATGGCGGAAGCATTACGCACCTCAACAATTTCCCGAATCCCCCTGTTTCCATTGGGCAATTCAATCTCCAGTTTCTTCAGGTTCAGGTATGTTCCCTCATATAGTGTTTCCTCGTGAAGAATCTTCTCAAAAACCGATCCTTCTTCCATATTGGTCTTTTTCATTTTCCGTCCTTTGATAACATGCCTGACTTCCACCTTCATATACATTTCGTTGAAAAATATACCTACTACAACATGCCTTACAATACAAAAACAAACAGAATTGATCAAGATATTTTTATCTGAATCCGGACAATTCATGATAAATCGAAAAAAAATAACCCAGAAAAACCTTTCATCGCAAAAAATATGGTTGTATATTTACGTTCAGTTCATATAGAATCGCTCAGTTCTGATGAAAATGATAATGCATCTGAAATACTGAATATTCTAAAATCCCAGCTGCACTCAATTGCCGGGGAAATAATAATGCCATGGGGCCATTGATGTATCCGGCCCATTGATCCACAGAATCGGCAGGAGAAGCACTGAAAATGACCTTCCCGTTTGATGAAAACCGTCTTTTGACGCTCGCGTGCACGTTTATCCTCATGATCGTTTTATTTTGCATCGTTTACCGTTTGACCGAATATTTTAAACGGAAGATAAAGCCTCCTTTTTCCCTGGGTTCCAATATCTGGCTCTTTCTTCTCTTCGGCCTTGGATTGTGTTCTTATTTTCTCACGGGAGATATCCTCGGCGGGGATGCGCATACCCATACGGGCAGAACATGGTTGTTCGCGGACATTTTATCGAAAGGCGAAATCCCGATATGGACAAACAAATGGTATCTGGGATACCCGATCGGACTCTATTACGGATTCCTCTATTACTTCTTAACCGGAGCGACAGCCACTCTGACCGGCCTCTCGCCGATCCTTGTCACCAAACTGCTTCTTGTCCTTTTTCATGCTGCCTCCGGTTTTGCTGTCTTTTATCTGGCTTTTCTGTGCTGCAAAGACTCAAGAACGGCCTTGTTTGCTTCCCTCTTTTATGTTTACTCATTCCAGCACACCGGAATCATTATCCTTGCCGGAGCGCTCCCTCTCGGCCTGGTTTTCCTGCTGCTCCCCCTGCTGTTTATATCGATGGAAAGGGTATACGAAATTCCTGACCGCAGCCTTTTACACTCCGGGATTCTGGCGGCTGTTCTGGTATCATGTCTATTCTTCACCCATATCCAGTATGGTTTTTATGCAGTGATATGCTTCTTTTCTGTCGTCATCATTCGTGTGGTCCTTTTATTTATTCGCCGGAACAATCGTTGTGCCTGGGCCCTTGTAAAATTTCTTTTTATTACCGGAATCGCAGCGATGATACTCTCAAGCTGGTTTCTTATACCCTTCATCGCTGAAAAACGATATCTTTTTCTTTCTTCACAAAATTCAATAAAAAATCTGACCGGGCACTTTTCCTGGCCGATGATCATTGATGCAGGTAAGCGTATCATGATTCCTTCGCGCCGTACCTCCTGGCATTTCTTTTATTTTGGCTGCATCCCGCTGATAATCACGGGATTTGGACTGATCAGAGGCTTTCACAGAAACGGACGAACGGACTCAAGGGTTGCAAGCTACACAATCACATTCATCCTCGGGCTTCCGCTGGCAGTCACCTCAAGATATATCAATATCTGGTTTTTACTTGCATGTCTGATTTCAGCCTGGGGAATCCTGTTCATATTAAACTCACATGCAGCCAAACGATTCCCCGGCTTGCTGAAGAAATACCTGTTTTTAATCCTGGTGAGCCTGCTGCTTCTCGACTGCGGCATGACGCTTGTGCAGCGATCTTACCACTGCTCCCTTCCGGCTTTTGATTTCTCTGAAAAAAACACCTCTGCAGGACGCCTTGCTGTGCTCCATCAATCATCAATGACCCTGTGGCGCAGCCTCGATTTTGCTGTTACCGGCCGCGCTTCCATTTTCGGGGGCATCCCGCAATTATCAACAAAAGCCCACCCCTATGTGGCTGCCATCTGCACCAGGGCGGTGGTTGACATCCTCGACAGCAACAAAGATCTCGATGGCCTCTCCCGGGATGCTTTCCGCATACTGAACGTCTCAAAACTTGTGATACCGGATCAGCAGCGAACCTGTGAATTCAAACAGGCGGCACCAGCGATTTTTGCAGCCCGTGCAGTTCAGGGACAACCGGACTATACCAGGCTGGAGAAAATGTCATGGCTGAATGTCCGTGCCCGTTTCGAAGATCGGACGCTTGACTATGCGTTGACCGATGAGATCATAGAAAAAATGCGGATCCACAGCAGACAACCCGTTGCAGATGCAATCGTCATGCACCCGTCTCTCACTTCTCAGGAGGTTTCCTGTCTGAACAATGAAAGCCGTCATTCTGAATCTGCCGAATTCGCCATCCTGAATTCCAGTGAATCTCATACGCATTTCACAATGGAATATCTAAGTTCTGTAAAAGGAATTATCCAGCTATCATTTGCTTATTTTCCGTACCTCAAAGTGAGTATTGACGGCAAACCGGTTGAAATACACCCGTCCGCCCTGGGATTGATTGTGATTCAGGCGCCTGCAGGCAGGCATATTGTGTCTGTCGATGCCGGAGTGTCCGGCTTGCGAATTCAATTGCTGATTCTTGGCATGGCCGGAATATTACTCCTTGCGGTTATCTCTGTGGTTTCAACCTGCAGACGAAAAATTCAGATTGTCAGGGTCATGGCTGATAATAAAAAATGCGCCGATAATCAAGATATCAGGAACAATGCCTGATCAGACTCCAACCGAAGGCATTTGTTTTATGAATAAATGACCGCATCTGAGAAAAAAACGATTGATGATTTTTCATTCAATATTGACTGGCCCCCGATAGTGAAAAAACATCCGGATTTCGGATACGAACCGAAAATATTGCCGTAAATCCGCTTGCATTTCACCATTCAATTTTCTAAATTGAAACGTTGTTCTTTGTCATAATCATGCAATGGTGTTCCGGTATACCGGAAAGAATAGGGAATCCCGTGACCGATCCGCTGACGCTTCAGCCGGATCCGGAAATCGGGAGCTGCCCCGCAACTGTGATGGGCCATTGGGATCGCATCTGAATCACAAGTGAAAGGCGGATTCAGAAACCACTGTCCTGAAGCATCGGGATGGGAAGGTGCGGCCGGAAAATTTGAGCCCTGAGCCAGGAGACCTGCCATTGGATGTTTTGCCGACAACCTTCGAGGGCGAGGGCAGGCCGATGGATACAAATGACATGACCCCAACCGGATCGAACGGTGGGGTTTTTTGTTGGTTTCAGACAGCCCTCTAAGAAAGAAAAGGAGGAACCGAAAATGAGAGTGTAAATCTTTCGCAGGGATGCGTCTCTTTTTTTAAACAGAGGCGTTTGAAACCACGAAAATCAGAATTTAAATGACTATTTTAATCAGGAGAAAATCAAAATGCGAATTCAAAAAAAATCCCGTTTTGTTTTGTTTGTAACAATGCTGCTGATTCAGTCTGCATTAATGGCCCGGGTACTGCTGACCGGAACAATTATCAACAGGGAAACCGGCCAGTCCATTCCCGACGCCAATATCACAGTGCTTCATACCGGTCGCGGCACTTCTTCGAGAGACGGCGGATATTACTTCCTTGAAGATCTTCCGGCCGGAAAATATAAGATAAAGGTCAGCGTTATAGGCTATGCTTCTGTTGTCAGGGATGTTTCAGTTCCTCAACAAAAAACGCTTGATTTTGCCCTGGAACCGAGAGCCATCGAATATGATCCGGTGGTGGTCACGGCAACGCTGTCGGAGCATCGTCAATCAAATGTCACTGCCTCGGTCGATGTGTTAACCAAAAGCCGTCTGCAGGAACTCAATGGCAATACAACAGGAGAAATGATCAAATCGATCCGCGGTGTTTACACAAAAAGTTATGACGGACTGGCTGGTCTGAATACACCGTCGATCAGGGGTTCGGAACCCTCACAGGTCCTCGTTTTAATGGACGGATTACGATTAAACACAGGCCAGGGCGGCGGTGTGGATTTGAATGTTATTCCGCTGGCGGCAATCGAGCGTATTGAAATCATTAAAGGCGGCCATTCCGCGCTTCTCGGATCAGACGCGATCGGCGGAGCGATTCATCTCATTTCAAACGATATGCTCACACTGAAACAATTTCATTACAGTGCAAAAACCACTCTGGGATCGTTCGGCACCCGGCTGTTAACGCTTAACGGTGCCCATCATATCGGATCGGTCACTCTTTTTGCGGGTTACAACCGGACGCAGAGCGACGGTGATTTCAAGTACAGGGCTCCGGAATCGGGTGAATTGAAAACACGGGTGAATAATGATTCGAGAACCGACAATATCTTTCTGAAAGGCAAATTTGCAATTGACGAACAGAATACGTTTCAGATGGTATACCACCGTTTACAGACCGAACAGGGCATTGCCGGAAATGTGAATATCAGTGAATGGACCGGGCTGCCTCAAACCACTCCCAAAGCCCGTTCGGACAGCAAAAGAAATGCGTTAAAAATTGAATCCGACAACCAGCTTACACCCCGCCTGCTGCTCAAAGAACAAATCGGTTATCATACATATGATTATCACTATGTGAATCCGGAAAGCTGGATCCCCGAAGACGATTGTCATAAAAATACGGCCCTCAGCGCCGATATTCAGGGGCTCTATACAGTAACAGGCAATGTAACAGCCTCAGGCGGCATGAGTATTCAAAAAGACGATTTGTCCAGCACAAAATTCAAGAATGTGAACAGCAGGATCATGAAAAGCCTGTTCGGCCAGATTGAATTGAAACACAATCTGTCGATCAGCCGGTGGACGTGGATTCCCGCGGTTCGATGGGATGATTACAATGATGTCGGGTCCAGGTCATCCCCCAAAATGGGTGTTATGGTGACTGTGGGGAACAATGCCGATGCCGCGCTGAAAGGCAATATCGGAAAATCGTATCATGTTCCCACATTCAACGACCTTTACTGGCCGTCGGATGAATACACTGCAGGCAATCCCGATCTGGTTCCCGAAACCGGGACCAATTTTGATGTGGGTGTCCGGTTTTTAAATTACACAAACGGGCTCGTTCAGGCCGAGGTCACTTATTTCAGCAACACGATTAAAAATCTGATTGTCTGGCAGTCAGGCAGCGATTATATCTGGCGTCCGGTCAATATCGGCAGGGCTGAAATCAGCGGCATTGAGAGCGGGCTGAATTTCAGGCTGCCTTCGGAAATCGCTTACGTGAATATCTATTATACGAAGATGAAAGCGCTCGATAAGACCGACGGTTCCGGGAACCGGGGCAACCGCCTGATCTATCGTCCGGATAACAAGTGGGATATTCTTCTGGGCGCAAAACTGGGCCCGGTGGGAACCAGCCTGAACTATCGCATCGTCGGTAAATCATACACGACCGCGGACAATTCGAAACACCTGGACGGCTACCGGATTCTGGATGCCAATATCAGAACCTCGCTGTCAATCTCCGGATTCAGCTTCCACATGAGACTTCAGGGATTGAATTTAACGGACAGAAAAATCTTTATCAACGACGGATATCCCCTCCCCGGACGGGCATACCGGATTACAATGGGCATCGATTATTAAGCTGTTCTGGATCCGCGGACTGGATTGAACCCGTTGAAATCCGACATGATCAACGGATCCGTCATGAATCAAAGGCGGGACTGCGATACTTTAAACCCGCCTTTTTTTTATTGATTTTATAACCGATTGTTGTTATAATAAGTCAATTCTACCTCAAACGATAATTGAAGACTTTCGCGCTCAATAAAAATCCTGCAGAGAGATCATGATTTGTCCGGTATCACGGGATCATCAGACACTTTTCCGGTAACGGGCAATATATATTGATACACCATATAAATAAATTTATACAGTCGCTTTGAATCAACCCATCGAAGGGAGGGAAAAATGAAACCCAATATGAAACTGGCAATGATTGCACTGATCATGTTATTGATTTCCTGCGGTAAAAAAGACAGCAGCTCGACCGGTCCGGGGAATACCGCTCCGGTACTGTCCGGCATCGGAAATCAAACGATTCAGGCGGGCGTGACAATAAATATCACGCTTTCTGCAGCTGATGCGGATGGCGACCCGCTGACATTCAGCATCCCGACAAATCCCGGATTTCTCACAATAACAGATTTTTCACAGGACGGGAATACCGCAACAGCCGTTTTAAATATCGCACCGGGCGGAACAATCTCCGGGACTTTCGATGTGACCGTTCAGGTGAATGACGGAGAAGGCGGGTCCGACAGCCAAAATTTCACTGTCACAGTCACCGCTCCCCTGTACAGTATGACCGATCTGGCTGGCACATGGTCAGGCAATGTACAGAATGCGCGGAATAATTTTTCTGTGACGGTTACGATCAGCAATGAAGGGATCGCATCGGGAACCGGTGCCGGAGGAGATTTTTCATTTTCTGATGATGAATGGACGATGAGTGACACGGGCGAAGTTGCCGGTACAGGCGTGGTGTCAATACATGCGTCCGGAATGCTGATCATCGAATGGGGTCACTGGTCATTACAGCTTAGTCAGGATAAAACGACGCTTACCGGCGAATTTTCATGCAACAGTCTGGGAAGCATGAATGTGAATCTTGACAAACAGTGATTTTACCGGATTGACCATATAAATGAAGGTATGATTGCCGCGGGCTTTCCTGTGCGCGGGAAGGATATATGTGCCTTCCGGGCAAATAAATATTAAGCTGAAAAAAAGTGTTGAAACCATCCGTGACAGGACTCAGACGGATCGACCCGGGACCATCGGAAATGTCTTGACAATGTCATTTTTTTTTCTTAAACTTCACAAAGTTTTCCTTCTCAAAAAACCTCATTGATTTATTATTTCCGGACTTCTCGGGAAGGAAAGTCCGTTGTCTATCCCGTCACAAAGTTTTATTTATTCGATATATTAATCCATTGTTATATAGGAGGGAAGAGCAATGAACGTCAGCCGGTTTCAAAAGACGCTTCAAATCGGGAGAATAGGATCGGGAATGTGTGTCCTGTTGTTATTTGCGATTCTGCACACCGATGCGCTTCAGACTGCGGTTTATGCCGGACCACCCCGGACCCTGAGTTATCAGGGATTATTGACAAATGAAAATGGTGAATCGGTTCCGGACGGTGAATATCGCCTCTCTTTTTCGCTTTACGATGTCGAGGAAGAGGGCGACGCTCTCTGGACAGAAAGCCAGACCGTGGTTGTCGAGAAAGGCATTTTCAGCGCCTTGCTGGGAAGTGAAATCCCGATGGACCTGCTTTTCGACAAGCCGTACTGGCTTGAGATCAAAGTGGGTGTCGATCCTGAACTGACTCCGCGCATTGCGCTGACCAGTACGGCCTATAGTTTCCGGTCTCTGAAGTCTCAGAATGCGGACAGCGTGAACGGTATTTCTGCAAGTGCGACTCCCGCGGCCAACAGTCTTTATCCGCTGGGTCCTGACGGAAAATTCCCGCAATCGGTGCTTCCGGCGGGTCATTCTGGAGGTGCGCACGCAGAAACGCATCAGGAAGGCGGAACGGATCCTCTTACTGTCACAGGCGGAATGATCCAGGACGGCAGTGTGGACACGGATAATCTGGCGGACGATGCGGTGACAGCAGCCAAGATCCTGCCCGATGTACTGAGCAGCCTCGACGGTGTGGTAAATGA
>JAFGCO010000047.1 GCA_016932575.1 bacterium | reverse complement strand
TAATCCTGCCAGCCAGATTAAAAAACCGGAGGCCGCAGGAGCGGCAACTTTTTGACAGGGATAAGCGGCCCTGCTCGGTCTGGGGATAACACGAAATAAAAACCAGAAAAGCGCCGCCAGGCCTGTAATCGGATAGAGCAGTGTGCTGAACCGTTTTTTGATTTTCAGCTTCATACAAAGGCTTTATTTGATTTTTTATTCGCAGAACACCCGCACTTTTTCCCCGCCGTCCACTTCGACCTGTAAGTCATTCAGATTGAAAAGAATTTCTTCAAAATCTTCGGGCCTGAGCTTTTTGAAATCCATATCGATTCCTTTATCATTCAGTGCGCTTTCGACCTTGCCCCGGGCCTCTTTCGGAATCAGACTGATCCATTTCAGCCCCGCCCGGATCAGATTCATGGGAATGCGTACATTCACCCGGTCGCCTTTTGAATCCGGACCGATTGGCTCTACCAGAACGCGCAGGTATTTCAGCATTTTCTTTTCAGGATTGGCATTGGTGCCATCGGATGGCTCTTCAATGGCAGCCAGGAGCCGTTCAGCCTCATCCACATTGATTTTGTTTTGCGATAACATCTCAAGGATGCGTTTTTTTTCATTGCTCATGTTGTACTCCTTCAGATTAACTTGAAATACACTGTGATATCTTTTGTTTTTACATCCACTTCAAGGCCCTGCAGGGTCCAGAAGACCTGACACAAAAGACCCAAAGTGAGAAATCCGGTCCAGCCGTAACCGGCGAGGATCAGTATGAAAGAGGCGATCAGCCAGACCGGCAAAATCAGGACCAATACCATAAACAGCAAAATCCATAAGATAAAAATCGGAATGGTGAGTGTTGCCGGAGTCTCATTTTTTTTTGGAATCTTCATTTGCATCCAACAGGGTATCATGTGCGCCCCCTTAACATCTTTTCGGCTTCATCTACGTTAATTTCTCCTTTTTCGAGTTTCTCCAGCACATCCTCCCTGATCACCGGAGGATTGATTTCGACAAAATTGAGCAGCCGGCCAATGCGGTTGAGTCGGTTTTTAATGGTGGGGTAGCTGACACCGAACAGGGTTTCCATTTCCTTAATCGAGCCGTGGCACCGGATAAACGCGGCGACAAACATCTGGTCTTCTTCGGTCAGCTGAGAAAGCGGCGGCAGTTCAAATTCACCTTCAACCGCAATCCCTGTTTGTTTTACCCGGATGCGCTCTACGATGATCTCTTCGTCTTGAACCAGTTTGGACAGAGTGTACCAGGATTGTGTCATGAATTGCCTCTTTGACTTTTATTTATATTTACGCGGTAAATATAAATAAGTTTCATTGTAAAGTCAATATAAATTAAATAAATTAATATTAAGATTAAAATAATTAATTTAGAGTGAGAAATCTATTTGCGAAAAAAATCCGAATGGTTCACATGTCCATTCAAGGAAGAACCTGCGGATCAGGGATTAAAGAAAATCCCCATCTGGATCAAGTAGGCCGGAATGGGGATTTTCTGTGAAAACTGAATTAAAAACAGATATTGAAAATGATTATTTCAAGCGGCGACGCTTTCATTTGCCTAAAAATTCATATTCGCCGGAACCGATTAACATTCGAAATTCAACATCGATGCTGGCTTTCGCACATTCAGGCGGTCTTGTAGGTCCACCACATTGACAGTTAGCAGAGCCTGGCAGATCGACCACGATTTTGCCCTGAATGATTTCTCCCAGCTCAAGGCCCACTTCATCCAGATACAGGCTGCCGAAATTGGTGATCCCGCAATTGCACGCTTCGTTTTCTGACACCTTAAAATCCATGTCCTCCGGCATGTCTCCATCGGGAGGAACACATCTGTTGATCGATGTATTGAACCAGGCGCCCGCGACCACTTGATATCCCGGACAGCCGACCAAATCGTCATTGCCGAGAGTGAAAGTTCCCATACTTATGTTGGACACCGTATTTACGCATATATTATCGATTGAACCGTCGGGTAGCATAACAATGCCTGCAATATTGATAAAAGTCCGCTGATTATCTGAGGGGCATGCATAATCTGTTGCTTCTTTTGTACAACCCACAGATGAGCCAGAGGCATCAAAAGCCCTTTGAATTTCATAGCTGTCATCTTCATCCGCATTCATATTGATATATATGTTTCCCCGCATAAAGCCGTCCGGATTCATGATGATATCGGGAGCGGACACGTCTTCTTCCGCGGGTATATTGACTTCCACACTGGCCGACTGATAATCCTCATGCGTTGCAGTAATCCGGTATCTTCCCGGAGCCAGGTCCGCGTCATAGGTTCCATTATAAGCCCAGTAACTTTCAGTATTCCCCGCTCCTCCGATCTCTGTAATATCCAGATGGACTTCTTCTTTAAAGAGGGCCGGAGTCACATTATGATCGATGAAAATTTTATTCAGAACCTGACCTGAAACATGCCCGCTGGTCTGACTCAGTTTAATATTGATAAAACTTGTTTTGTCATCTTCGACCGTAACAGACACAGTCTTTACTTCATAGCCCGGTTTGCTTGCTGTCAGTGTTTTTTCACCGACCATGATATTTTCAAACCGAAACGAGCCATCTCCCAGCGTAATATAAGTATGAACAGGATTCATGGGATTGTCTTCATCTCCTTTGAGTTCGACGGTGGCGCCCTCAATGGGCCGTCCCGATGATTCGTCCAAAATATATCCTTCGACCAGGCCGAAACTGACGTCTTCTTTCGAGATTTGAAAAGTGGTTTTAAAGCGGGTTGTAAAAAATGAAAGGGTTGTTTTTGCAAGTGATGTCAGTGCATCGCCGGTAATCAGAATTTGCCCGAAAACATGGGCAGCCGCAGCCAACCGTTTCAAGGCGCCATCTGTAATTGTGATATTCATTATCTCGATAATGGTTTCTCTGAATTCATCATCGGTGACAATCAGATCGATAATGATTTTTGTGGTGAACCAGGAAAGTCCATAAGGATCGTTTTTCTGTATGAATTCATAGTAACGATCCATGGCCATTGTATTTGAAAATATATAATTCAATGCCTTGAAAATCTTGTTTTTTGCGAGTTTGCTTCTGCCAATGGTTGTCGAGGTATTGCAGACAACTGAAATGACCTGGGGCGCAAATTCCAAAAGAATGGTGGAAAATCCTCCGAAATACGCATAGCTTTTTTCTTCAACCGATAAATTGTCCCACAGGTTATCCGGATCATCATTCCATCCGAATCCAAATACGTTCACTTCAACAGGAGGCTTATTTGCTTCAATGGTCAGTGAAAACTCTCTCTCCGACGGTGCCCAGGGGCTGTCCAGTTTCAGTACGTCGAGCAATGATCCGTTGGGGAATAAATAAAACGACTGTCCTGGCATCACACAGTATGCCCATCGTCCGCTCCAGTTGCTGATTTTAAAGCTGTTACCGCTCGAATGGGTAATCTGGTGGCCGCTCACAATGTTTCCCGGAGCAATCACAATCTCTTCTTCCCGCGTACGGGTCATTTTTTTCATTTGCCGTGAAGATACCGGATAGTATTTTTCAGCGACAGGTAAATAGGTTTCAATGTACGCATTCACTGTTTTCATAAGCAAAGAATCGATTTCTGAATCGCCTTGGAAGGGATCCGGCAGGTTCGAAGCGAGTATTTGTTGAAGCAATGCTTCCAGGTCCTCCAGTTCATCCAGATTTTCAAGCACAGACAGAACCTCCTGCGCGTCATCCGGATCAGAAACACAAACCATGGGACAGAGAAAAGTCATGGCCAATGCAGTTGAACGCGCATTCAGCGAAACGGTGGATCCTTTTTGCGCATTCGGCAGAATACTCATCAATATCGGACGGTTATTCTCATCACAAGCGAAAATCAGACCTGCTGCACCCTTATTGCCCTTGATTTTAAAAGTACAGTCTTCCGATACGCTCGCTTCACGATCGCCGAGACCGACCGTTAATTCCTGGTGGTCGATCATCCGGTCACCTGGAAATGTTACCGTGCCATGGATATCGACGGTTTTGGTTTTCGGATTTGTGATGCTTTCTTTGTTATCGCAGGCAAACAGGCATAAAATGATCAATGCGCCCGCGAAATATTTTCGATACTGCATACTCACCCTCCTTTTACATAATCATGCAGTTACACTCGTCCGATGCCTTTCCAATAAATGTAAAAAAACATTTCATAATGATAAAATAAAAAGTTATTAACAGAGACTTCAGCAAACAGATATTCAATGCACATCTGAACAGATCCTACAGGACACGGGCAGATTTGAATAATGACAGGATGAAGTAAATCATTTGCGAAGCGTACACATGCATTCCCAGTGCCGAATCCAGTTTGAATGTGATATTTAACTTCAGCCCGAGCCATGAAAACAGCATGCCCAGCACAAACCAGGAGAGATAATTTTTCACCGGTACCGTTTGACTGGTCCAGTGCCAATATCCCAGTCCGGGAGCCGCCATTTCCATAATCAGGTCAAAAAGAACCATGAATGCAGCCGTAACAAAAGGGATCAGAATATTGTGGTGATTCTTTTTCATTTTATTATGCAGTGTGATTCTGCAGGCCAGCATATAAGAGGATAGACAAATCAGCAGCCAGGCAAAGCCTATCGCAACCGGAACCTGAAAAATTTGCGGTTTGAGCACTTGTCCGTACTGATAACGGCCAAAAGGAAACCGGTAATGCACACCCAGGACCTCGATTCCAAATCCGCTTAGAAGCATAATGATACACCACAAAAGATATCCGCGTTTCAATGTACGGGAAAGCGATCTGAAACCTTCAAATGCCAGCAGAAGGGAGACGCCAATGATAAGGGGAGACGCCAGAATTTGCATGGCCGGCTGAAACCAGTTCAGCACATGCCACAGTCCGCCGAATCCGAACAGGATATAAAGACAGATTATTTTCAGGTGGTTTTTTTTCATTTGGGTCATGTTGAACGACTGATCGTTCGACCTTTCCATTTCAGTTTTCCCTGCTTAAACACACGGATCGAATTCAATCCGATGGCGATGGTCAGCAGAATGGCCAGCGGATGCAGGAGAATCGTGATCCACGGATCTTTGTATTTCAATGCAAGAATCGAACGCATGACGATGTTCAGAGCAACCGCACTGCCGGCGGCTTTTATCCAAAGCGGATGAAACAGAAAAACATAGGGACAGACATATCCTATCAGCATCCATAAAAGCAAGATGCAGAACGGAATGATATGATAATCCATCAAGCCGAATAAATTTTTTGAAAATCCCTGCCAGATATCGGTCCAGTGATGATACATGCGACCATAAACCGCCCCGGTTCCCGGGGATGTCAGGACTTTCATGCGGTTTTTTTTGGCAAAGCGGGCCAGCCAGGTATCTTCGACAATTTGATTTTTTGCCGCCTCATGGCCGCCCAGTTTTTGATACGCCTCCCGGGTAAAGGCGATCCATTGCCCGTTGGCGGCTGCCAGAGAAGGATAAGGAAGCAGGCAGGTCAGCCACAGCGGCAGATAGCAGTAAACTGTCATGTACACAGAAGGGACAACCAATTTTTCCGCAAGTGTCAGCGTATACTGCTGGGGAAATGCGGAAAACATATCCAGATTCAGTTTACGCATCCATCCTACGGTCTTGAGGCCGGCACTTCGCGTGTATCGATTGTCCGCATCCGTGAATATAAATATATCACCTTTCGCATGCTGACCCAATTGATGACAGGCCCAGTTTTTTCCGGTCCATTTTTCAGGCAGGTCTTTTCCCCGAATGTATCGGATACGAGAATCGCGGCGTGCGACATTTTGAACGCGTTCTGCTGTATCATCCGATGAATGGTCGTCGAGAATCAGAATTTCAAAGCGGGGATAGGCCTGATCAAGAAGCGATTCAAGGCATCCCTGAATGTTCCGGCCTTCATTACGGACGGGAATTAAAAAGGAAATGCGGTCCTGTTTATAAGATTCAGGACCGTGTTTCAGCATAGGTGCTGTACAGGCATTGAAAACCGTCACACACAGGACAATACCGAGAAAACCCAGTATGCAGTAAATAAAAATGATCAACGAATGATAACCTCAAGGAATATGCGTTGTTTAATCACATTTTCCGAACATCCGGACCTGTTCATTGATTGATTTTTTTCCCTGAAAGAGCCGGCTGCCATGATCTCCCTTGACAATTCTTCTTTCGAGCCGGTCCAAAAATATGTTGAATTCCGATTCAAATTCAGACAGTGAAAAATCACTTTTCGGACGGATGATTTTGAGCGGAGATAATTCCATAAACACTTCCGGCCGCTGCTGCTCGAGGAATTCGATCCGGATGCCCAGAAAACAGAGTTGAATTTCATTTTCAATTCGATTGAAAATAAATTCAAGGCCTCTCCCAAAATGAACCGGCCTGATGTGCCAGGGCAGCAATTTTCCCTGTGGAAAAAAGCAAATCAGTGTCGGTTCATTCTGCCTCTTCAGCAGATCCATGGTATATTCAAGGGAGCGTTTGACTCCTTTCGCGTGATCGGGAGCAATCGAATACGCGCCCAGAAATCGGAAGAACCGGTTTTGTTTCAATTGCCGTTCCAGCATCATGAGATAGATTTTGCGATGCAGACGTTTTTTGTTCAGCAGATAAATAAAAAATCCGTCCCACCATGAGCTGTGATTCGGCAATACCAATAATGGCCTGAGCGGCTGAATGTCCGGTACCGGCCCGAACAGATGGACCGCATAAAAATGATGATTCAGCAGTCCATGCAAATAAGGATGAAAAATCAGATCCGCCCATTTTTTATGTGATGCTTCAATCATGCTGTCGACGGTTCCTGCTCAATTTTTCCCGGAAATAATTGGAAAGAATAATCCCGGTCTTTTTTACCTGGGTAACATAGACACGGCCCAGAAAGGGATTGTAATCATTGCTTTCGATTTCATGCAGGATATTTCTGTAAATGTCGCTTGCCGAATAAATGGCGAACCGGCACTGCGGGGTCAGCATTTCAATACCCGGACTGGCTTCCTGATAATACCGGTGTGCGCGGTCAACGGAAAATCGAATCAGTTTTTTCAATTCGGGTGTAACATTTTCTTGCAGAATATCTGTTTTCTGAACGTTGAATTTTTCCATCTCATCCAGCGGCAGATAAATTCTGCCGTTATTTTTATCTTCCTGAATATCACGAAGGATATTGGTCAGTTGCATGGCAATGCCTAATTTGGCGGCATAACCGAAGGCCTTGTCGCTGCTGTATCCGAGCACATGCGTCATCATCAATCCCACCACACCGGCCACGCGATGGCAAAACAGATAGAGGTCTTGAAAAGTCTGATAATGCTGATGGTCCACATCCATTAAAATGCCCCTGACAAGTTCTAGCGGATGCTCTATCGGAATCCGATACTTTCCGGCGATATGAATGAAAGAGCAGAGCACCGGATGTTCGGATTCGCCTGTTCGGCAGGCGATCTTTAGTTCCTTTTCCAGATCGTGAATTTCCTGGATGAGCTCCTCTTTCGACCGATCTCTGGGTTTATCCACCAGGTTATCCATGAACCGGCAGAAACCATACAGCGCGTAGACGGCTTTGCGCCGGCTGCGGGGCAGCAGAAGTGTGGATATAAAAAAACTTTTCGAATACACTTTGAGCAGCTGTCGATTGTATTTGTGACAGAGTTCCAGTTGTATATTCATCATTACACAAGGTCCTTTATAATTATAGATTCAGTGGTCTCGGCGGTCAGCAGACAGCCGGGCAGTCCCGCGCCCGGATGGGTGCTGGCCCCCACCAGATAGAGATTCGGGATGTCTTCACTTCGATTATGCGGCCTGAAATACGCGGTTTGAGAAAGCCGCGGTTCGACACCCCAGGCACTTCCGTAAACCGCGTTTTGTTTTGACTGAAAATCCAGGGGCGTAAAAATTTCAAGCACCTCAACAGCGTTTTGTAATCCCTGTAATCCGAAACTGTGTTCCAAAAAATCGAGAATTTTCTTTGCATATTTCTGTTTGATGTGTTCCCAGTCCACGCCGGCCTGCAGATTTGTCACCGGTACCAGCACATACATGCTTTCGCAGTTTTCGGGGGCCATGGCGGGCTCGGTGCGCGACGGCACGTGCAGATACATAGAAAAATCATCGGGCAGAACATGGCAGTCGAAAATGTCCCGGATGAGCGGTTTGTAGCGATGTGAGAGAATCAAAGTATGATGAAGCAGCTGCGGATATTTTTTACGAACCCCCATGTAAATCAGAAAAGCACTCATGGAATACTTGATCCGTTCGAGCCTGCGGTCGGTCCATTTTTTTCTGTGTGAAGGTTCGATTAAATCCCGGTAGGAGTGAATAAAATCCGCATTCGATACAATGGCATCAGCCTCGTGGACCTCACTGCCTGTCCGAATACCTGTGGCCTTTTTATCCTGAATGATGATTTTGTTGACTTCCGCATCCAGCATGAGTTTTCCTCCGGCTTTCTGAAAGGCATTGCCCATGGCCCGGATCAGAGAATACATGCCGCCTTTGCTGTACCAGACGCCGCCTGTTTTTTCCAGATAAGGAATCATTTCGTAGATGGCGGGGGCTCTGAATGGATTGCCGCCGATAAACAGCGGATGAAAACTGAAAGTAAAGCGGTTCCGCGGATCACGAAAATACATGCAGGCGAACCGGTAGGTTGACAGCATGGCTCGCATGCTCACGGCACGAGGGGCAAATCTCAGCATGCTCCAGGGCGTCAGAAAGGGCCGTGTTCCCTCTCTCTGTTCGATGACCACATCGTGAATTTTTTTAGAAGCCTCAATGAATTTCAAATAATTTTTTGCGTCTTTCCTGTTGAATGCAGCCATTTGTTCCATCATCTTATCCGAATCGTCGGTATAATCCAGAAAGCTTTTGTCATGAAAATAAATCCGGTAAAATGGATTGAGCTTTATCATTTTAACGTCATCAAACAGGCGGCGGCCCGCGCATTGAAAAAGCCGTTCGAGAATTTCAGTAGCCGTAATCAGAGAGGGACCCATGTCGAAGGTGTATCCGTTTTTTTTCAGAGGATAAGCGTGCCCGCCGATTTTTTCATTTTTTTCATATAGGGTCACCTGAAATCCCCGGGACTGTAAACGTATACCCAGTGCCAGCCCGCCGATTCCGGAACCGATGATCGCGATTTTTTTCATTTAAAACTCTCCTGTTCAGAATTCATTGCCTGCCGACTCAGCGGCTTTCAAATTCATTGATCAACTCGGCGGCGATTTTACCTGACAGCATACACATAGGCACACCTCCGCCCGGATGCGTTGACCCGCCTGCAAAATAAAGTCCGCGCAGCTGCCGGCTGCGGTTGGGCGGCCGTTTAAATGCAGAATTCAGGGTATTGGATGAAATCCCGTAAATGCTGCCGCGATTGCTGCGAAAGCGGATCGCGATATCCCGGGGTGTGATGGTTTTTTCAATAAGAATGTTTTTTTCAATGTCCAGTCCGCAGGTTTTCAGTTTTTGAAGAACTGCCTGACGGATCCGGTTTGTCAGTTCATTTTCGTCTGACTGATTTTCATTTAAATACGGCATATTGACCAGGACGAACCAGTTTTCACATCCTTCGGGTGCGTGCCGGGACTCCGATTTTGATGAAATCGATACATAGACTGTCGGATCCTCAGACGGGATCAGGTCTTGAAATATCCGGGTGAACTCTTTTTGATAATCCTGTGAGAAAAATATATTATGCTGCCCGAGATTCGGATGTTCTCCCCGGATCCCCCAAAAGAAAATCAATCCGGAAAGGGAAGGTTCAAGCCGGCCCAGCCGCTTTGCTTTTTTTTGAAACCCGTCTATTAAATCGTGATGGCTCGTCACAACATCCGCATTGCAGAGCACCGCATCCGCATCGATTTTTTCTCCATGGATACTCACCCCTTGAATCCGGTGGTTATCATGACAAATACGCTCGACTTCAGTTTCGGTATGGATCTTGACATTCAATGTTTTCGCGGCTTTCTGCATCGATTCAACGAGTGAATACAGTCCTCCTTTGATATAATACCCCCCGAGTCCCAGTTCAACGTAGGGAATCACGTTTAATGTTGCGGGCGCTCGATAAGGATTCGATCCATTGTAGGTCGGATACCGGTCAAATAATTGAACGAGCCGGGGATCCTGAAAATGCCTTTTTACGGATTGATGCACCGTACGGAAAGGATCGATTTGATACAGGGTCAGCAGGGTTTGGAAAACCTGCCATTTGAGGAGTTTTCTGATTTCATGAACCGGTGAAAAAATAAAGACCGGTGCGGTTTTATTGTAAATACGTTCCGCGTAGTGCATGAAACGCTGATAATTGACCATGTCTTTCGGAAACCGTTTCATCAGGTTTCGCTGCATTGTTTTTTGATCGGCACTGGCATCGAACGGATCCGAATCTCTGAAAAAATACCGGCAGACCGGTTCGACGGGTGTTATTTGCAGCATATCCGCAGCATCGAAACCGGCAAATTGAAACAGCTCTTCGACCACAAAGGGCATGGTGAGCAGTGTGGGGCCTGTATCAAAGGTGAATCCTTCCCTGCAGATCCGGCCCATTTTTCCGCCAAGCATTTTATTTTTTTCATACAGATGCACATCGTATCCCATTTTCGCAAGCCGGATCGCGCCGCTCAACCCTCCGATCCCTCCTCCGATAACGATGATTTTTTTAGGCATTAGACCGTCCTTTTAATTTTTCAAAACCGATCGTGCACAATAAAATGAGTGCATATCCGTATGCGAAATCTTCAATCGGGATGGTCCATATCCGGATATTTAAAAAATAACGACTGTCGTAAAGTACCACCGGCCGCGCCGTTAAATACCCGTTAAAAACAAGAATGAGACCGGTTAATATAATAAAAAACAGAAAGATTCTTTTTTGTGAGAGGATATGCGTTTTCAGCAGTTTGTCCATGCCTATTGTCAATGCAAGCCCGAAACAGACAATGGAAGTATACGGCTTATCCCACAGTATGAACAAAAGACCCGATAAAATTCCGGCTCCCGTAAACAGCCATAAGCATTGATGATTATTTATCCAGACGATCTTATGATGGGTGACAATGATCTGCCAGATGAACAGGCAGGCGAAAGGGACCGAAATGAAAAAAAGGATCTCGCCCGCAGGCAGGCCCAAAAAACGGAACGGAAGGGTGTATTTTTCATTGAAGTGCCAGTGGAGACCGCTGACTGCCGCATCCCAGAGAAGAAAAGGAATCATGACCAGCACGATACTCGACAGAGCTTTTGGCCAGTATCTGACAAACCGAACCTTTTGATCGAAACTCAACAGAAGAGGCCCGATAATAATCAATAAATTCAACGACAGATATTCAATCCTCATTTTCACGAACCCGGATTTGTATCTGTTTGATCCTCTCTGATTCTTCAGAAGTCAATTCAGCGTTTTCTATCAGAAAATCCGTCACATTCATGATGAGACCGGCATCATAGTGATCGGCTTCTGTGTGCAATTTACGGACAATGTGCCTGAAATCCTCATGCGCCGTTTTTTTTCTGTCGAAAAAAAACGGCAGGTAAAAGCATGTCATACCCCGGATGAACCGCGCTTCGATATTGCCGGGGCTTTTTCGGATGCCCTGATCCATGAGCTCAAGGCCATGCAGAACCCGACGATATTTTGTTATGGGTAAAAATGCGAATTTTCCTTTCAGCGCGGTGAGCGCGCCGATATACGTTAAGGCCATGCCTTCATATGCTTCGTTTTTTTCTATTATTTTGAAAAGCCGGATGGCTTTTTCAAGTGAATCCTTGTGTTCCACGCTTTGGTAAAAAAGCTGCCTCGCCCGGTGTATGAGCAGCGATTCCGAGGCGGTCAGGGAGTCCTGTCCTCCCAGGATACACATCCATGCGAAGATTAGCAGGTAAATTCTGTATGTTCTGTTATCTGATAAAGTCAAATGTCTCATTATAACGCTTGTTTATAAACGTTCAATTTGCTGAATATACTGATCCACATCGAATTTCGAGCGGCAGCCCCGCTCGCTCATATAACGCACCTTGCCGAATACCGGCCGCTCGAACCAGGCGCGGTCGTGCACACCCCCGATGGCCCAGGCAATGCCGGTATAACCGTTTGGATCTCTTCCGTCCAGTTCATATTTATCGTTCAGGGCGATGGCTGTTTCCACGGCTGCTTCCACCGAAGAGGTCCATTCCAGAATTTTTTTCGCCCAGTACATGCGTATGTATCCGTGCATTTTGCCTTTTTTTACCATTTCCATCTGTGCGGCGTTCCAGAGCGGGTCATGGGTTTCGGCATTTTCGAATTGTTCCCATTGATAAATGTTCTCACGCGGATCTCTCCGGTGTGCGGACAGTGTCTTCCGGGCCCACTGGGGAAAGCCTTCAAATGAATCATAATTGTTATTGTAATAGCAATAATTGTCAGAAAGTTCCCGCCGGACGATCAGTTCTTCCAAAAATGATTCTTTGGAAACCTCATTCACATCGGTTTCCATGACCTCAATGGCGATTTTCTGGGCCGATATCTGTCCGAAATGCAGATACGGGGATAAGCCCGAGATACCGTCTTTTGCCGGATCATTTCGATCCCGGGAATAGTGATCCAGCTTTTCCCGGATGAACCGCTCCAATACGCTAAAGGCATGCTTTTCTCCTGATTGAAAAAATTGCGTCCGGTCGCCGGTTTCTTTGATTTTTAAATCGTCCGTTCCGATTTTTTCGCCGGTTTGGTCTGCACTCCCGGTTTGTATTGAAAACGGATGCGGCTTCAGCTCAGGAAAGGGCTCTAAAAATTCGTACAGTTTCCTGTGGATTTTCGGACGGAGAGTATAGGCCGCATATTCCTGTTTGTCAGAGGCAATCCGGCAGGGGATGATATTATGCGTGTCCACGTCGGCAACCGGTATGCTGACATTCATGCAGACTTTTTCTTTCCACCGTTTCTTGATTTTCAGCGGATCGAAGTCGGTGACCAAAAGGCCAGCCCGGGTCCGGTTTAAAAATTCGGGTACTTCCTTTTCAGGGTCTCCCTTCAGCCAGTGAAAGGGGATATGCAGCAGATTCAGATCCTGACTGACCTGCCTGAGCCCCTCCATCATGAATGCGTATTGCTGTTTCCGGGCGCCCAGGAACTTGGGTGCCCGGCAGAAAACCACCTTCAGCGGCACCCGGTATTTCAATGCCTGATTTTGTGCGTAGAGCAGCGCCCAGTTATCCCGAACCCGCTGGTCACGGCTCATCCAGTACACCACGGATCCGGATTGATATTCCAACTGATTCAGGCTGTGAATCCTGCCGGCATTGATCATTCAGCGTCCTGTAATTTCTGTCATTTCAAACCCGTCCATTGTTTGCTTTTTTCCCACAACTCGGATGCGTAGGCTTCCAGAGGCTGCTTTGGATGAAAAGAGACGATTTTTTTGCGCTTAAAGAATTGACTGGTGATTCCCTCCACTTCATGCGAGGAGGCCAGATAAACACCGGTATCGCAGCGCTGTGAAAAAAAGATCTGGGCCAGGCTGACCGGTATTCGGAAAATCCAGGGAAAGTGCCGGGTCAGATTCGTTTTTACCAGTCCGGGATGGAATGTGTTTGAAGTGACACCGGAGCCCTCGAGACGTCTGGCCAGCTCATAAGAAAACGCGACTTTCGCAAGAGCTGCAAGATAAGTGGCCCTGAATGGATGCACCGGTTTTTTCGGAGGCATGTCATCCATATTTATTTTTCCATATTTGAGTATTGACGGGCTTCCGGATACGATAAGGATGCGTGAGGGGGCGCTTGATTTTAGCAGGTCCAGCAGAGAATATGTCAGCACGAAATGCGCGAGATAATTCACCGCGAATATTTTTTCCATACCGCCTGGCGTGAATTCAGTCTTGCGGGGAAACACGGCCGCATTGTTCGACAACACATGAAGCGTCTGAAATTCCTGTCTGAATTGTTCAACAAACCGGGGTATACGGTCCGGTTTTTCCAGATCGAGAGTCCGATAGAAAGTCTGTGAATTTCCGGTTTTCCTGCGGAAATCTTTCACAGCGGCGGCGCCACGTTCGGCACTTTTGGATACGATAATTACTATGGCGCCGAGCTCCGTCAATCCAGCGGCAATGGCTCTGCCGACACCGGATGTGCCCCCGGTGACGAGGCAAATGCGGTTTTTCATCAAATTTTTCATTGAATTTATCATCTGGCGATGTGAAATGTCTTATCTTCGTCGTATGATATTTACCAGCTTCCGGAAGCGCCACCGCCGCCCGATGATCCGCCTCCTCCTGAAAAGCTGGAGCTGCTGCCTGAACTCCAGGATCTGCCGGAACCGCCGGATGTGAACCGGAAACCGCCGATAGAGGCCCTTCCTTTTGAGCGCATATCTTTTTTGGCTTTTTTATACCATTTGGAGTTTCTGATAATAAGTTTTGCAATTGGAAAAGCAATCAGATAGGTAATCAGGCATGCAAATGCACCCCTTGAGCCGACAACGACAATCGGGAACATTGCCCAGAACGGTATGAGAAAGAAGTAAAGAAACCAGCCGCCGGCGGGCGTAAGAATGCCCATCACAGTAAACAGGCCGATAATGCCAAAAATAAAGGCGCCGATGAGAATGCGCTCTCTGATGGGAAGATCCGGTCCCTCAAAAAAATCATTTGACCCGGCCGATGATCCGCTGTCTTCGGCCATATCCGGCAATTCACCTCCCTCGAGCACCCCGATGACGGCTCTCGCGCCACCGGCGATTCCTTCGTCATAGTTGCCGTCTTTAAATCTTGGTGTCATGACAGTCCGGATGATCTGGCCGGCCATCCCGTCCGTGAGTGCCGGCTCCAGTCCATAACCCACTTCAATTCGCATGCGACGGTCATTCGGAACAACGACGATCAGAATGCCGTTATCAATGCCTTTCTGCCCGAGCCCCCACGCTTTAAAAACATCGGCAGCATATTCTTCGATGCTCTCTCCGCCGATTGTGGGAATGGTCAGGACGACGATCTGATTGCCTGTGCGGTTTTCATGCGCCCTCAGGATTTCTGTCAGTGACTGGTGTGTTTCCGATGAAAGAATTTGTGCATAATCATTCACCCGGCCGGTCAGGTAAGGAATATCCGTTCCGGTGAGCATTGAATAACTCAGAATCAGGACCGGCAGCATAAAGGTTCTCAATGATGTCTTCATACGCCCTTCTCCTCGATGATCTGGTCAGGCAGTTCATTTTTAGCGATTCCCGGCGACTCTGCTGCCAGTATACGAGACAATCGTTTCAGGCCCGCTTCAAATGCCTCGCATGTTTTTTTCCGTTTAAGCAGTGGTGTCATCTCAGCAATCACGCGTTTCATGGCTTTCTTTGTGAGCTGGTCATTCAGCCCCTTGTCCGGAAGCACAACCACCTTCCGCTCGAACAGACTGACCAGCAGCAGAATGCCTGTCCGCCGGCTGGTGGCAAACAGCTCCCGCTGCAGAAAAAGGGATTGCGCATATTGTTTGACTTCCACTTTGGCGCGATGGGCAGACAGAAACCATTTCGCAAATCCCGGCTCCAGAACAGTCAGGAGCGCGAATACAAAACCGCCGGCAAGTGTCGCCGCCACTATGAGAAGTGCCGTTTCCGGCTGGTACCAGGTGCAAAAGAACAGATTCAGAATGAGAATCACCAGACCGGCAACAGACGCCCCCAGAGCAAAAGCTTTCCAGGGCAGCTCCTCATAATTGTCGCTGCGCCTGATAACGGCCAGCACAATCTGGGTATTTGTGTTTTTTTCTGTTTCCGCGACGAGCCTGTCGAGCTGATCACGGTCGTGATCGGATAAGGTCTGTGTCATGGGTTTATTTCCTCTTTAATAAATCGTTATCATGAATATCCCTGTTTTATTATCCTGCGACCAGGTTTTTCAAGTTTTTCCGATAGACATGCATTTCCGGCGTCCTATGGCATGCAGCAGATTTGTGATTTCTGCACTCTGTTGTGATGCGCGGCACCATCCATGGATATATTTATTTCCCGTCTGAATTGTCAGATGATAAAACATCAATTTACTTTAAAAAGCCGAAATAACCGAACAATAATCCAAAGCAGATCATTAAAATACCGGAAACAGGAGAATTCCTGCAGTATTTGCTAAGATAAGAAAGGGATTTTAGAAAAACAACCACAATGAGTCCCCTGGCAAGCACTTCCCGGCTGATTATCGTAATCGGAGGATTCACTTATTTAAATAGATCGAAATCCCGAATTTTACATTCGACGGATAGAATGAATATTTTGGTAATTTTTTTTCGGATAATTTATGATCGTGTGAATCGTAAAAATTTTCCAGCCGCGTCTCACGATTTGAAATGCTGTAGATAAAATCTGCACCATATTCAGCCAAAAGACTGATGTGTTTATATGGAAACCATTCTGCACCCCATGTAAAATTCATGCCGAATCCGAATAATTGTTCAGTATCCTTGGCGGCATAATGTGATATCAATTCATCATCAGATATTGCATCATCATATAGGTCTATATATTTATTATCTTTATTTCTTGAATATTGAAATAAAGGGCCAAGACCGTAATAAAATTTTATCGTGTTTTTTGAATTCGGGTAAAAGAGAATATTGGTCACGATCGTCAGATTGTGAGTCGTTTTACAATTGTCTGTATGCTCTATATAATCAGCATTCGCCCAACTGTTGTCATCAGTATCATATGTTTCACCATAAGCACTGACTCCGAGCCTGACAGATTTGTTTTCTGAAATGTGTTTTGTAAAGGATATCAGTGAACCTTCGAAGGAACTCAATGTAAAAAACCGATCAATTTTAAATTGGATTGAATATAATCCGGAAACAACATTCTGTGAATGATCAGTCGTATTTTCCTTTGAATAGAGAGGAGTCAAGAAAAAAATAATGATCATACTGCCAGCCAGTCTGTGTATTGCATGACATTTTGCGTTCATTTAAAACCTCCTTGAGCAGCCGACGTACTGACAGTGGGATGACTTAAAACATTGCCAGTCAGCTGCAGGCATTTCAATATCCTGTAATCTAATACGACAATCCAAATCCAAACTTGAATAAAGGATTTTCACTGTCAAAAGGAACATCTTCTTTTTGATGATATACGGCTTTCATTGATGAAGGCATATCAAATGGAAGTTTCCCCGTCGGAACGAATTTTCCAAAGATAATATCCAGAATGGCCGCATCCGTTGCGCCAAAGGCGGCGAGCAATGAAGCGGCATTTTCAGCAATTTCTGGTATCACAGCAGGCCGGTCCAGATTCAGACAGACAATGGCCGGCTTGTGTTTCAGTATCGCCAATATTCCTTTCAATGCCTGTTCGTCAAATTCGAGTGAGCCCTGGTGCATGAGGAATTCAAGCGGGCCGGACTTCTCTTCATAGGGCGCATCCAGACGCATGATCACAAAATCACACAAGTCGATACTGTCAACAACTGTCGCATACGGGCCGGCAATATTGGAATCCATATTTAAAATGTAAATTTTTGCTGGTTCCTTTACTGGCAAAATATTCGATTTGTTTTTCAGCAAAACAATCGATTTTCTCTGGGCCGAATCCGCAATCGCCTGAAATTCCGGATTGCCGCAGATATTGCCTGCTTCGGCTTCGTCCACGTACGGATTGTCAAACAGACCGAGTTTAAATTTATCTCTTAATATGCGTCTGGCAGAAATATTGATTCTCTCTTCTGAAACCCTGCCTTTTTCGATCAATTGAATCACAATATCCGGATTTTTTTCTCCGCCAAACTGATCGACTCCTGCCTCGATCGCTTTTAAAAACCGCTCTTCGATCGTAAGCGCTTCAACCCCCCAGCATTTCGCATCCCCGACGATTTTTCCATTGCATTCATCCGGAGAGATAGTGATATAATCCGCACAAACAACCCCGTCAAAGTGCATTTGCTTTCTCAGGATTCCCGTAATAATCTCTTTATTAAATCCCATGCCGACATTTTCGGATGTCTGATCCACAGGAATACCATAATAGGGCATAATGGCCGCGGTTCCCGCCTTGATCGCCGCTTGAAACGGAACAAGATGATAATTTAAATTATTCCCGGGATAAACCTGTTCCTTCCCGTATTGGTAATGGACATCCCAGCCGTCTTTTTGGGGACCGCCGCCTGGGAAATGCTTTGTCATGCACGCAACACTGCGGGGGCCCAGCACATCTCCCTGGAATCCGTGAATGTACGCACCGATCAGTCTGGCGGCCAGGTGAGCATCTTCACCAAAGGTGCCCGCGATCCTGCCCCATCGCGGCTCTGTAGCGAGATCGGCCATGGGATGACAGGCATAATGAATTCCTACGGCTCTGTATTCCCGAGCAGCAATTGATGCAAATTGACTTGCCAGCGCCGTATCACAGGTTGCCGCCAGTCCGATCGGATCGGGCCATTGAGTGAACCCCTGCGTATGATAGTTGTTGATATGATAAGGCCTTTGAATGGCATGCCGCGGATCCGTGCAAACAGTGACCGGTATGCCGAGCCGGGTCTGTTCGGCCAGTCTCTGAATATTGTTGCTCCATCTGGCAATGACCTGCGGCGGTCCCGGAGAATAGATAAAAATGTGGTTTATTTTTCTTTTCAGGATGGCATCCGCTGCTTTGATATGATTTCCGAGCCTGACTTCATCGATAATTTCACCGTTTTTTCCAATATCCAATATCACCGGAAACATGAGACCCGCTTTTTCATTCAGTGACATTTTTGATAATAGATCATCGATTCTTTCATCAACAGCAAGGCGCTGGTTTTCATAAGCATCCAGGGTGCCGTTTTTATTTAAATCCCGGAACGCCCGGCCTTCTAATACAATTGTTTTTACGGAATTATGTTTTTCAGGACCGCATCCAAAGGAAAGGAGGACAAAAGAAACGATCGGAATAACAGTTGTTAATGCTTTGCAATCAATAATATGGCCCATAAGGGATCCCTTTTAATGATTCCCGGCTTCCCGATACGGGGAGATTCACCTTTTCATGTTCCCGCGGTCTGAGACTGTATAGAATATACGCATCCTTGTCATTTCATGACAGATATAAAGCTGTTGTCTTGATTGCCCGCCGGCAATTCACGTCAACTTTACTGAAAAATGTGTCAAAAATCAGAAATCGTGGTCTAAAAAATCCGTCATGTTTTGAGCGGGAATCCACCCTTTTCCTCCTCCCCGGATTCCTGCTTTCGCAGGAATGATATATACAATTGCTCGTTCTTTTGTTTTTCCACGCTTTCTGAAGGGTATCTCACACGATTTCTGTTTACTTATGCAATACCTCCAGGCAGCCTATCCGGGTCCAGTCTGATGAAAACCTTGATCACCTCAATAATATCATTTTCCCGGTTTTTACGGAATTAACCGCTTTTAATTTATAAATGTAAAGACCCGATGGAGACAAGGTGCCGAAATCGTTTTTTCCGTTCCATATGACTTGATGAACACCTGCTGACATTCGTTTGTTCACCAGTGTTGTTACTTCCTGACCTGTTATAATATATACTTTGAGTTCAATGTGCGATGTTTCCGGTAATGAAAAACAAATTGTTGTTGCTGGATTGAAGGGATTCGGATAATTGTTCATTAATGTGCAGTCATTGAACTTCGGCCTGGCCTGACCGGCTTCTGCGGTGATGATTTCCCTGACAGTGATATTGTCAAAATAGACATCGTGATCGGATCCCCCCACATCCAGCCGAACGTTTGCATGAAATTCTGAAGGTGATTTCATCACAAATTCGTCCGTAAAATGTGTTTTCTCGGTTGTCAGCCATGTCAAACCCGTTTGCGAATATTTTGTAAAAGGCGGATCTTTCTTTTTAACCGCGATTTCCGCTTCTCTGTTTTGATCGGCGTAAGCATCAAACTCAAACAAATATGTGTTTCCATATCTTAATTGAATATTCGATGACTGAATCTGTATAAGCGTGGCAACAGAACCGCCCGCATGAATATTGCAGTGAAGTTCTCCATCATTTGTAATATCCCAGTTTGCAGCGACAGAAGAAAGAATTTGCCATGTCCAGGAATTAAGTCCGTCTGAGAAATCTCCATTCATAATCATGTTTTCACCGGGTGATACCATATTGACAAATAGAGTCTCTTCATTCGAGAATCCGCTCTCCTGCCCCTGAGAATTGACTGCGGTGACCCTGAAGTAATAATTATTTTGATTCTGAAGCTCTGAAGTCAAGTGGACAAAGGGTTTTGCGGTGGTTGTGATGACATGATCGGGATTCGGATGCGTTCCTCCGTAAATCCGGTACTCGGCCACGTCCGGATCACCGAATTTGTTCATAAGCAGTGTCACACAGTATGCACCGGGCTCGATGATGAGATAGGGAATGGCAGCTTTGCCATTCCATGGGAAGCGGAAAGTCCGGTATGTTCTCAGTGTTGCATTCACAAAATCCATCTCGAACGCTTTTGAGCCGTCCGGCCGCACTTCGGTCAGTTTGGGAAGTTCCCAGTTCGACCAGCAGATGAGTGTGTTTCCGTTGGGCAGCCTCTGGGTATTTCCCATATAGGGTGTGTATATATCCGGATTTTCCCGGTATTCCCAGACCTTGGTGACACTCCAGTTTTCAGTATCCAGAGACAGTTCGATGACACGTGAATATTCAGGCGTACGGAAGTTGCCGTTGTCGAAAATTGTGTAATTCCCATCGGGCAGAACACGGATATCATGCTGGTAATTGATGCGGTCTTCTCCTTCGGGCCATGTAAAATAATCATTCGCGCCGCCAAGGCGCCAGATGACTTCATCGGTATGCCTGCTGAATTTCGTGATTTCATTCATGGCTCTGCATGAGACCAGAATGTGACCATCGAGATCCACAGCGACCGCATTCATATGTACGGGATCGATAATAATATTCTGAAAATTCTCATGAACCGCATCGAACATATGATAGTGTTTCCATCCGCTCCACATCCGGACAATCTTGTCATCGGCATCCATTTCCACCAGCGAGTTCCCGTATACTCTTGCTTTTGTCTCACCTCCTTCGATCAGTTGACTCATGTCAATAATGGAATCCCTTCTGGCAATCAGAAAATAATGTCCGTTGGGGAGTACCTGCAGTTCGTGTTCATCCGGCCGATAACCTCTGGGCACCACAAACGAATCCACAACAGTGTATGTTTGATCCATGGCTATATACTGATCGTTTCGGAGATCCGTCATGGTTAATCTGCCGTCCGGCTGAACCTTGAAATCCACATGGGCATCTTCAAATTTTCGATACCAGACAGGGGCGCCTGAATTGTCCAGAATCATGCTGTAGTGAGGGGGCATCCAGGCGGTGGTAAAGAAAATATGCCCTGCATCGGGATTCTCGTTGACCGTGATGTTGATAAAGGGGTAATCGGCCGGAACAGAAACGCCATTGAGCACAACGGGATCTGTAAAACGATCATTGTGAGTATTCATTGCCGGCGATTCATCACATTTAAAACCGGCAACAATTGTTTGCGAGATCAGAAACAGCAGACAAGTGGCGAGCGGAGTCAAACAGGATCGTGTTTTATCAGGATTAAAATTTATCATTATTCCCCATAATACGCATTCATGGTTTTCTGTTTGTTGGATCCGGTTTTGAATTTGAGTTAATTATCTCATCAATTCTCAACAGCACAATGTCGTTCACCATCTCAGTCGATATCAGAAATTTGATTTCCTTGACTGATTCATCCTGCATTTGATCCAGATAGGCCGGCACTTTCCGCAAGCTTTTCCCCGTATTAAAAGTCTCCGTAACAGAATTTCTTATTGTGCATGTTTTGCAGTGAATTGTATTCCCGCATCCGCCCGGAAGCCTTGCATAAACGCATTCCATGGCGTCGCCGCCCATATAATTTTCTATCATACGCAATATTTATTCTTCATGCAGTGCCGCATGATTTAAAAATTTTTTATATCACTTAGTCATAATACACGGTGAACTCTCTATGCAGGATTTTTATCAAGCGTGAGTGCTTTCAATCGTCGTTGGAGGTTGAATTATTTTATTATAACAACAATCGATTATAAAATCAATAAAAAAGGCAGGCTTGCGATATTGCAATCCCGCCTTTGATTCATGACGGATCCATTGAAGCATACCGGTTCCGGGTTTTACAGTATCCAACCCGGCCTATATACTTAAATATGTGAAAAACGACCAAATCCGTTCCACAGGCGTGGCTTAAAAATCGTGACACACGATTTCTGTCTGATTATATCACTTATTCATGTCTCCTGCCGTCCCGGAATTATTTTACCAGCATCATTTTGCGCGTTTGCACACGGGATCCCGCTGTGAGACGGAAGAAATAAATGCCGCTGGATACAGCAGCGCCCTTATCGTTACGGCCGTCCCACACTGCTTTCCACCGGCCCGCCTCATACTGTCGATCCGATATCAGTGTCCTGATTTTTTCTCCGAATACATTGTATACCTCGAGCCGCAACAAAGAGGGGCCGGAAATAGAAAACGCAATGGTCGTATTCGGATTGAAGGGGTTCGGATAGTTACGCTCGAGACGGAATTCAGCCGGAACGTTTTCCTGTTTTGTTTCCACATCTGTTATGAGCGATGCCTGCATATGCCAGAATCCGGACATCAAGCACAGATCCGGCCCTTCCGCCTCGTCCGTGATCACCTGCCCTGGTGTGCCGTAAACACGGATCCCGGAACCGGCTGCGGTTCCTCCGCCGCACCCGAATACGCCGGCCCCGATCCGGTACTGGCCGGCAATCGGACCGGCTGTAATAAACGCCACAAAAACGGCAACCATTCCGGCATTGAATCCTGCAATTTTCATCAACACATCCTCCTTAAAATGCCTTAAGCCCAAATCAAAAAGTCTCTATGACAGATTATCATACTTTAAATTTTATTTCATTTCCTGAATTTTTTCATATCCAATCCCCATGGTCTCCGGCAGACCATATTCGGCAGGAGAGAGATATCTGCCGCGTTCGTCCGGGCCCTTATCTTTTTCAACCGGAATCCGATGGGCCTCTGCGTAGGGATCGTGGCGGATGCCCGTTACCTGCCAGGAGACCTCGAGTCCGGATGCGCCGCCCGCGATTTTGAACCGGTTGCCGGATATCTTTTCCGCGATGTAGAGACCGGGGCCCGGCCCCCCGACGGGCGTGAGCTGATAGCGGAAATCCCGGTTCAGGGCCCCGAACCAGTCCGGAAGCGTGACCCAGGCCTCTCCTTGTGCGTCGAGGGTCACGTTGCCGTTGTAAATATTCATCATGTCCGGGCTCTCGACAAAGGAGTGCTGCAGATACTTGTTTTCGGGATCCAGGGGGTGGTCGATAATAAAGGATCCGGCTGTCTTGCTTAATGTGCCTTCAATTTTGACATTACCATAGAAATACCCTGCAAAATTGCCCTTTCCATCCCGATGGCCATATACACCTGTACCAGAAACGGATCCTCCATAAACACCCGAACCACTTGAAGATGTAGCGTAAACACCCGAACCACTATTAGATGTTCCTCGTACACCATCATTACCAGAACCTTTACCATATACACCTATACTACCACTACCATATACACCAATACCAGTGCCACATCCATATATACTTGTATTTACTGGGGCTGTCCCACCCGCCTGTAATTTGTCCACAGTAATCGACGTGGAGCTGTTGATGTCCTCTCCCAGTATGGTTCCGTTTCTGATCTTGCCCGTACGCACCGCATCGTCGGCCAGCTGATCCGTATCCACGCCGCCGTCCAGAATGGACAGCGTCACATCGCCGGCATCGCCGCCGCCTCTTAAACCGTCCCCGGCGTTGACTGCCGTGATATCCCCGCCGCTCCCGGTTCCCGAGGACGCGATGGTGATGGTGTTCGCCCCATCGTCCGGCGTGATCGTGATGTTCGATCCGGCCACCAGATCCACATTGCCGGCGTCATTGGCCACGCCGTCGATGCTGCTCAGTACATTGGGCTGGATCTTGGCCGCTGTCACCGCATTAACGGCCAGCTGATCCGTGTCAACGCCGCCGTCTGCGATGGACAGTGTCACATCGCCTGAAGCTCCGCCGCCGGTCAACCCTATACCTGCGTTGACTGCGGTGATGTCCCCGCCGCCCCCGGTTCCCGAGGCCGCGATGGTGATGGTGTTGGCCCCATCGTCCGGCGTGATCGTGATGTTCGATCCGGCCACCAGATCCACATTGCCGCCATCATTTACCACACCGTCGAGGCTGCTCAGTACATTGGGCTGGATCTTGGCCGCTGTCACCGATCCATTGGTGATTTTGGCTTCAGTGACCGCATTATCGGCCAGCTGATCCGTATCCACGCCGCTGTCTGCGATGGAAAGTGTTACGTCGCCGGCATCGCCGCCGCCGGTCAACCCTGTGCCGGCGTTGACTGCGGTGATGTCCCCGCTGCCCGCGGTTCCCGAGGCCGCGATGGTGATGGTGTTGGCCGCATCATCCGGCGTGATCGTGATGTTCGATCCGGCCACCAGATCCACATTGCCGCC
>JAFGCO010000046.1 GCA_016932575.1 bacterium | reverse complement strand
TAATCCTGCCAGCCAGATTAAAAAACCGGAGGCCGCAGGAGCGGCAACTTTTTGACAGGGATAAGCGGCCCTGCTCGGTCTGGGGATGACACGGATGAGAAACCACACAAGCGACAGGAAGCCGATCACAATGAAATAAATCCGCGATCCTGTTGTATTCATCAGCTTTCGTAAACGATCAATCATATCCGGCCAATCCTTTTATTGATTCAAACGATCTCCATATCATCTGATTGAATCATTTTCACCTTCAGAAGGTGTATATCTTATACCTTCCTTAAATACTGTTCATCCAAATTATTCACAATATCGGCTCTCCCGGTCTGACTGTGGATAATTGCGTTTGATTGGGCTGTCGGAATGGATAATATCACTGTCAGGATTTAATTCAGACACCCGGGGATGCTGAAAATCAGCAACACCCGGGGTCTGTTCATCCCTTGATAAGCAGTCACGTTCAGTGAGAAACAATGTAAAATATACTCCCCTCAAAGCCGGTTCCCGCATGCATCCGGCCGGGAGGAGTTTTCAACCTCGGGCGGGATAGAAAAGTGCTCTCCCCTGAGGGGATATCCAGCGAAGCGGATGAAGCGGTGAATCCCTACTTTAAGAAAACGGCCTTCATCCGTTTCTGAAACTCCCCGCTCCGCATGATAAATATATAAGTCCCGCTCGAAACCATCTGACCCGCCTCATTCCGGCCGTCCCATACGGTTTGATACGATCCGGGTGGCTTCGGTTCCTGAACCAAAGTTCTGATCTTTCGGCCCGCCAGATTGAAAACATGAATACTCACATCTCCGGCCTCGGGAACATCAAAAGCGATCCGTGTTTCCGGATTAAAGGGATTGGGAAAATTCTGGGCCAGATCAAATTTATCCGGAATCACCGCCTCTGTCACCGAACTGGACAATTCAAACACGGCGAAAATGGATTTGGGGGCATCCATGGTCACTGTCAGAGGATTTTCCGATCCTGAGGCATCTCCGGCCCACGCCTTAAATACATAGCCGGACGCCGCATCAGGCGCGGCCAGCACATCCACATCGGTATTCGCGTCAACCCAATTGCCCCCGGACGGACTGACAGTACCGCCCGCACCGGACTGAACCGATGTATACAGTAAAACCTGCTGGGTGTAGTAGGCCGTGAGCGTGCTCATGCCTTCCGATGCGGTCACCTGATGGGACCGGCCGCCGCCGTCGCTCCACTCATAAAAGAGATATTGACGGACCGCATCCACATGGCAGACATCCTCCGCTTCAATCGTATACGATTGTCCTATGTCCCAGGTCAGGGATGCGCTCCCCGAATAAGCATCGCCATCCACAGTAAAACCGGCATCACAGGGATCCGTGACAATATCAACATCCACCGTATTCTGGACAAAACTGCCCATTTCAGCTAAAATCAGATCCCCGGAATAATCGGCTTCTTTCCAGCTCGGTCCGAGATAGCACCAGCCGATCTGATGATCCTGATCATAATAGGATCCCTGATTGGTCTCATTGTCCGAATCATTGTACCAGAGGTCCCAGCCGATCATGTCGCCCTGAAGCAGATTTTTTTCTTCGGTCGGATAATCATCATAGATTGTCAATGCCATTTCACAGGTCCAGTCGCCATTGCCGCCCAATTGAACGGCCGTAATAAAATCGTCTCCTTCATAAGGTCCGTCTCCTCCGAAAACCGGATAATGAAACAGATTGCGAAGATTATACGCGGTCACGCGCCAGAACTGCGCCGGTCCGGTCAGCTCCCAGTAGTTGCCCCCGTCAAAACTGCCGTCTGTCATAATTTCGATGGATTCGTCTTTATGGGGCGCGTAATTGCCGCTGCCTTCGCCGTTATCAAAAGCGCCGCGAATATCATCCTGCACCCGGACGGCGGCATATACTTTATTTGTATTCTTGCACCACACCGCCTTCCAGGTGACCAGAGCGTCCGAATACTGGTCCCAGGCCATCTGATATTCTCCGCTCTTTCTTCCATAGTCAAGCGTATCCTCATCCACCTGATCCCACAAGGCGTCGTCGAGACTGCCGTCAATCACAGGAACGTATTCATCGGTGATTTCACTGGCCTCATAAAATTTAAACTGCTGGTAATTATTATTGTCGACAATATAAAACAAGGGGCTGAATGCACAAATTCCGGCATCGGCCTTGGAGGTGATTTTAAACTGGTAAACCGATGCCGCATCCGCATGGCGGGTGACGATCCAGTCATGATCGCCGTCATTCGGTGTCTCGCCGGCGATCGTCTTCTTGAATGCATGATCTTCGTAGAGATCAATTTGAACCTGCGTGCCGACGTTTCCGGTCCAGTCCCACTTGATTTCAAATTCATCCAGCATATTGGCTTCATATCCGTCAGAAGCCGGCTGTTTAATATCCAGGGTTCCTTCAATAAACTTGCATTCTCCGAAGTAAATCCTGCTCTGACCCTGGACCTCCGCTTTTGCCAGGAGATTGCACCTGGCGTTCCAGTCCAATTCACGGACAGTGATGCCAGACAGTCCGGCGTCATTCCAGTGATCGCCATGGTCGAGGGAATAGACCACCCCGTCCGCGGTTGCCAGGTAAATAATATTGTTGCCGTCGATTTCAATCTCATGTATCGGGGTATCGGATTCCCGGACCTTTTGCCAGTTTGCTCCCTCGTCTTTGGAACGAGATACATCACCATGGAAAATGTTATAGATATAAGAAAGATTATTGATATATACGCTGCCAACTACTTCATGATGCGGCAAAACACTTTCACCATTTCTGTAAAAATGAAGCAAACCATTATCAGCAAAAACAACCTCTTTTTTACTATTCCCATGGGGTACAATAGGACCATATCCCAGATAAGGGCCAAAATAACCCATACTCCCACCTGATGCATTAATTCCCCAAAGCCCGTCATAATCGCCATAATAAATATCTCCGTTCGGGGCCATGGTCATATACCGGGTGCCGCAATATTTATCATGCCAGCCCACTATATCCCAGCTGTTTCCTCCATTCGAAGAACAGAAGAAACCGCAATTCGGAAATCCAGCAATGTAACTGACACCAGCGTTGATATTCGCACATATCTTTCCGGAAGGCGACACTTCGATATCATAAACAATGGGTGTTTGTTTCGATGATACATAATCAAAAACCGGGCACGAAATCCAATTAGCCCCCCTGTCCGTGGTTTTCCATATGAGCTGCCCGTTATTCATGCCCAGATACATCTGATCCTGGGGACCGAGCGCGGCACATTCGATCCCCTCCGGATCGGGAACCGGAATCTGCTGCCATGTATAATCCTGGGCAATTCCGGCAGCGCAGAGTATGAGACTCTGTAAAACGAGAATGACAGACCTTTTCATTTTCTTTCCCTCCTTAAACTTTCATTTGAATGTTTAACCATTTTTATAAAACACACGAACCGGGATATACTATCAGTGCATTGTTATCCGGACAAACCCTTCTCACACACATGATATCATTATCATTTTAGTCTGTCATACAGGGGGGGTATACGGCTAAACATATCCGTTCATCATTTGTTTTAACTAAGCGTGATTTTAGGTCAGATTATGAAATGGCTTTTTGCTGTGCTGGTGATTAAATGACCCGTGTCATCCAAATTGCTTCTTAATAGCAAAATATATTGTAATATTTCTGAGGCTGAAATATCTCTCTATTGATATCAATTTATTTTTCCGCTGCAGTCACTGCCTTTAGGAACTGAAGATGAGGGCTTTTGTTACAAAAAGTACAATATTACTTTTTAAAAATCAAGAAAAATTTATTATACAATACTATTTAAATCATAACACACGTTGCTTAAATGCTGTGCCCGAAAGATCAAATATGATCCGTCGATCCATTCAATGCGCCTCGAGGCTCTGAAAACTGCCATGACAGTTTCTGCAGATAGAGATGCTGTTTTTGTCCCGGATGATCTGTGCCCTGAATTTACGATATTTTTCATTGTTCCACACCGATGTAAATGTTTCGGATTTGCCGCTGTCTAACTGCCCCATGACAAAATGGGCATGCAGATCATGACAGCAGGGAATGATTCCGCCGTCCCAGTTGACCACCGAAGAAAACCAGACGCGCGAACAGATATTCTTGATTTTCACCAGCCGCCTGTACCGTTTGTTTTTCACTTTAGACTGGGGAGCCGGCGTGTCGCGAATCGTTTTTAAGGCCAGCCTGTCCACGCCGTACTCGCGGCTGATTTCTTTCATTCTCGGAATTTCATGTTCATTATGCCGCATCACAAGAAACTGAAGCACGGTAATCGGATACTTGGCCTTCTTTTCGGCTTTTCTCTGCCTCAGCCGTTCCAGACCCTCTAAAATCTCTTCCAGTTTCGCACCGACCATATACTGATCCAGCGTCTCCTGAGTGGCCCCGTCCAGAGATACGATCAATTCGTCGAGACCGCTGTCAATCAGCCGGTCCACACTGTCATCGGTTTTAAAAAAACTGCCGTTGGTGCTTGTCCGGACATAAATATTCTTCTTTTTTGCATAGGCGACCATTTGCGAGAAATCCCGGTTCATCAGCGGCTCTCCATATCCCCACATGGTTAAATGGATCACAGAATCGCCAATTTCATCAATCATCGACCGGAATATTTCCAGATCCATAAAGCCTTTCGATCGGTTGAGGGTATTGTTGCCCGTCGGGCAAAGCGGGCACTTCAAATTGCAGTAATCGGTCGGTTCAACCATCAATGCAGGCGGAATGGCTCGGACTTTTTTCATTCGGAACAAATAGGAAACACTGACAGAAATAAAATTAATCAGCCGTTTAAAAGTGATCACCCTTCTTATCGCCATGTAATAGAATAATCTTATTTTATCCATAAAACCCATCCTTTTAAGCGTTGAATCCTTCGAGCAGGATCATCCGTCATAAAAAAGCTAAGCATCTTTTGTTTTAAATTGTCACACACCATTCTGTTCTGTTTTATAACCGGCGGAGAAGCAATATAATAATTTTATGCACACAAATCCAGATCATTATTGCCGCCCTCAGTATTTCACTTTTGTCAATTCAAAATGAAAAATAATTGTGAAACCGTATCAGATTTTGTAACTTTACAGTACGGTCAACAATATAAATAAAATTTTTAAAAGGAGAATGGCCATGTCATTCCGCAAGGATAAAGTGGAAAGCAAATTTATCAGGATTGCACAGGAACATGAAATCGTGCTCGATTATCTTGAAAAACTCAAATCCATGCTGAATCTGGCACCCCGGGACCGCCTTCAAAAACTCAGGGAAATGCTTCCCGTATTCAAATCGGACATGCGCCATCACTTTCAGATTGAAGAGCGTTTTCTTTTTCCTGCCGCGCTGCTTGCCATGCCGTCTGTCGAACTGGTGGACAGGGTGCTGATGCTTCAAAAAGAGCACGGTTATACGGAACGCGATATGGATATTCTGGAAAAAATGGTTGAAAATGAACCGGAAGAAACCGAAGCCATTTTTCAACTGATGTCCGACATTATTGAAGATACTGAAAGACACGCAAAAATCGAAATGGATGATATCTTCCCAAAAATGGATGCCGATAAAAAGTGCCAAAAAATTATTAGCGGCATTATTCTGGAACCCTAAGAATGTCATTATCGAATCATTATCTATTGATTGTCACACAGGAGGATAAATCAAAATGACCGAAACACAGGCGAAAAATTACAAATTCAAAGCTGAGGTCAGTCAGCTTTTGAACATTCTCACCCATTCTCTTTATACCCATCGGGATGTGTTTATCCGTGAATTGATTTCAAATGCTTCCGATGCGCTTGACAAGGTGCGTTTAAAACAGGTCATGGGCGATAAAGTGGCAGATCCGGATTCGGATCTGGAAATTCGCATTGCCCTGGATAAGGACAATAAACAAATCACAATCGCTGATACAGGAATCGGCATGACGCGCGATGAACTGCAGCAAAATATCGGAACCATTGCCAGGTCAGGCACCTCGGAATTTCTCAAACATATCTCTGATTCCAAGCAGAAGGACATCAACCTGATCGGACGTTTCGGCGTCGGTTTTTACTCGGTTTTTATGGCTGCTGAAAAAGTCGAGGTGATATCAAAATCCGCTGACCTGAAAGAGCCCGCTCATCTCTGGATCAGCGACGGCAAAGGCAGTTTTAAAATTGAACCGGTCAAAGAAAAAGTTAAACGGGGCACAACGATCAAAGTATTTTTAAGGGAGGATGCCGCTGAATTCACCGAAGAATACCGGATTAAATCGACAATCGAAAAATACAGCAATTTTGTTCCGTTTCCGATCTATGTAGGCAAGGAACAAATCAATACGGTTTCCGCAATCTGGCGGGAGCCCAAATCGCAAATCAAAGACAAACAATACAACGAATTTTTTAAATTTATCGCCCATCAGAGCGACGATGCCGTGACCTGGATGCACTTTTCTGCGGATGTGCCTCTGCAATTTCATACCCTGCTTTTTGTCCCGAAAACAAATTATGAAATGATGGGGTTCGGCAAAGACGAAGAGGGCATCCATCTTTTTGTAAAACGGGTGTTAATTGACAGCCATTCCAAAGATATCTTACCCGTGTATTTGCGATTTGTCCGGGGCGTGCTGGAAAGCGACGACCTGCCTCTGAACATCAGCCGTGAAACCCTGCAGGAAAATCCCTATATGCTTAAAATCAGGAACTCGGTCACCGCGAAATTTTTAGCACATTTGAAAGAATTTGCAGAGAAAAATTCAGAAGACTATAAGAATTTATGGACCCAGCACGGCCGCATATTAAAGGAAGGATACACCGATTTCGCTCATAAGGAACAGGTCGCGGCCCTGTTCAGGTTCAATTCGTCGATCTGCAAAACCGACGATGAGCTGATGTCCCTGGACGATTATGTGGGGCGCATGAAAGAAAAGCAGGACACCATCTATTTTCTGTCCGGTCCGACTCGCGAAGTCCTTGTCAACAATCCCGCACTCGAAATTTTCAGGGCAAAGGATATCGAAGTTATTTACTGCCTTGATCCCATTGACGAGTTTGTGCTTCCCGGTCTGATGGAATACAAAGAAAAGAAAATTCTCTCTGCCGATCAGGTCGATCTCGATGCTTTAAAAGAGATACCAAAACAGGAGCCCTCCCCGGATAAAGAAACCGAAAAAGTGGACGAAAAGGCCATGGACAAACTGGCCAGGCGGATCAAGGATATTTTAGGCAAAAAGGTGGAGACTGTACGGATTTCTGAGCGTCTGGTGGACAGTCCGGCCGTACTTGTGGGCAAAGACAAAGCCATGTCTTCGCAAATGGAAAAAATCATGCATATGGTCAATCAGGATGTAAAATTAACGCCCAAGGTGATGGAAATCAATCAAAAACATCCGATCATTCAAAACATGCTGACCATTTATCAAAAAGATCCCACTGATCCGTTTCTGGTCAAAACAGTGAACAGCCTTTTTCACAGTGTTCTCCTGCTGGACGGCTCGCTGGACAACATTCAGGACATGGCGTCCGGCATCCAGAACCTGCTGAGTGAAACCACAAAAATGTATCTGAGTAAAAAATCGCAAAAACCCAAAAAATAAGCATCGCATCGATATCGTAAGGATCACCCATGAATCAAAATTTTGAATCGATTTCCCGAAAAACCGTTCCGGAGCTTGATGCCATCCTCGGCCGGGCTTTCAAGGTACTCGATGATGGATTTGTCCGTGTGGTGGATTACCTGGGCAATGACGCCGCGATTGTTCAGGCAGCGCGGGTCAGTTACGGCGAGGGAACCACCAAGGTACGGCAGGACCGGACCCTGATCCGGTATCTGCTGCGCCATCAGCATACATCACCCTTTGAGATGTGCGAAATAAAACTGCATGTGCGTGTTCCCATGGATTGCTGGAGGCAGTGGATTCGTCACCGGACAGCCAGTGTCAATGAATACTCGACCCGCTATTCGATTGCCATTGACACCGCGCAGAAAACATCTTCGGAAGACTGGAGGGTGCAGTCACAATCCAATCGACAGGGAAGCGCAGGATTTTTCGATCAAAAAACGGGCGAAAAATTCACCAGGGCAGAAGCAGAACTGCATGCCAGGTCCAGAAAAATCTATGAAGAGCGCATCGAAGAGGGCATGGCCCGTGAACAGGCCCGCAAAGATCTTCCTCTGTGCACCTATACAGAAGCCTACTGGAAAATAGACCTGCACAATCTCCTCCATTTCTTAAAATTACGGATGGAACTGAATGCGCAGTATGAAATCAGAAAATTTGCCGATACGATCGGCAATGAAATTGTCAAACGCTGGGTGCCGCTGACCTGGGAGGCTTTTCTTGATTATGATCTCAACGCCCTCAGGTTTTCAGTGACCGAGCAGCGTCTGCTGAAAGCCATGCTGGAGGGTGACAAAAAAGAAATGTTTGAATTTTCGGAATCGCAGGGATGGCTGAAAAAAGACGAACATGGACAGCTTAAGCCGCATTTCGAACGTGCCGAGTTTGAGGAAAAATTGAAATTGATGAAAGTGGACATTCCCTGGCAACTGAACGATCAAGGTTAATATGCATTGGAATCCCGAGCTGTCAATCGGCTGGCTGAACGGATGGATTCTTCTGGCCTTCTATCTGGCTGTCATGTTCTTCCAGCCATTATGCTATCAAAATCGTCGTCAAATCATCCGGCGGCTGATGTTTCATCCCCGTGATACGATGGCTGTAAAACGGGTGATGCCGATCACGATATCTCTTTATTACATGATGCTGATATTAACGATATTTCTTCCGATCCGGTCCGACCGGCAATTGCTGTTATGGGGATTTTGTTTGTTTGGAACAGGCATGATTCTTTATATACTGGCCGTGCATGCATTTGCGATCACGCCTCTGGATCAGCCTGTAACAAAAGGCGTATACCGCATTTCCCGTAATCCGATTCATTTCTTTTCATGGGTTGCTTATTATGGTGTCGGTCTGGCAACCGGTTCCTGGCTGATCATTGCTTTCAATGTATTGAGCGGCATCGGCATTCATATTGGAACACTGGCGGAAGAACGTTTCTGTCTTGAGAAATACGGTGAATCTTACAGCGAATACATAAAACGGGCGCCGCGATATTTCCTTTTCTTTTAAGGCGTTCATTGATTCATGGAACCATCGTTTATATTCTGATTCACGGCACTTTTGCCATCCTGTTTTTTTCATGCGGAATCGGCCACGATTGATTATCATCCTTGAAACCTGGTGCGCATCATCATTTCACCCATCCTGTTGCATTCATTTTCTTCGATATCATGTGTTATTGGCACACGCTGTATTTTCTTTGGATGACGACATCACCGGCAGCATCATCCATATTATCCGTTTTCCTGTTTGTTTCAGGGAGGTTTCAGTTCGCCGCTCTTCCTCCCTTCTTTTTTCCGAATAACGACCCCGATAATGAGTCCGATTCCCAGAAATGTCACCACTGAGGGGCCACATGAAAAATCCAGGGTGTATGAAAAAATCAATCCGGCAAGAGTGGCCGAAATTCCCAATGCATAGGCAATACGCAGACGGTCACCCCATCCTGTTGCAAAAAGTGCTGAAAACGTGGCAGGTATAATAAGCAGCGAAAAAACAACCAGCACGCCGGCAATACGAATTGAAATCGTGATCACCACACCCATGGTGACATAAAACAGAAAATCCCACCAGGGCGACTTCTCATGATAATCCGACCGTTCCATGGATTCAGATAGCCGGATAAAACGCCAGTAAAAAATACAGTGGATCAAACCAATCCATACGAATGCAACGGCACAAACGAGAATATCGGACCATTTGGCCCACAAAATACTGCCGGTAAGCATGTGTTCAAGATGCACATCTCCGCCTGCGGCAAGTGCCATCATAAAAAGCGCGGCTGCCGCAGCGACAGCATAGGAAACGCCGATAATCGCTTCATGAGGAATTTGCTTAATCCGTTTGCCTGCTTGTGCATAAAACAGCGACGCAAGCACAGTAAATCCAAAAGCCGTCAGATATGCAAGCACATGGTCTTCTTCTACACGCCAGATCACAAAGGCCAGTGTGGATCCCACGGCTGCGATTTGCGCCAGGGCAATGTCAATAAAAATAATTTCCCGCTTGAGCACGTGAATCCCCAGATAACCAAACATCAGCACCATGAGCAGGCATGCAACAAACGGCGGAAACAAAAAAATGAATATTTCACCCATAAAATATCCTTATTTTTTAACTGGCAGGGTTTCCACCAACAAGCTTAACTGCCAATCCCACCATAAAACACAGACCAAGAGCCAGTACAAGTGTTGGCCCGTAAGGCAGCTTGAAAGCATATGATGAAAACAAACCCGCAACCGAAGCGCCAAATCCAACACTCCATCCAATTTTCAGCCCGCTTCCCCATCCCCGGGTAAACAATGCCGCTGTTGCCGCGGGAATCATGAGAAAACCGTAGGCCAGAAGCACACCCGCGATCGGTACGATGAGAACGGTGATAATCCCGAGAGAAATAAAAAACAGGAAATCCCAGAAATTTTCCTGTTTTGAACCATTCGGTTTTTCTGTGATAGCAATCATTTTATCCCGGAATAGAAAATGAAAAACTGCTAAAATGATATAAACAATCACAGTCACAATGACCAGGGGCCAGCTGATCCACAGCATGCATCCGGAAAGCGTTTGCGTGACATAAGCGGCTCCGCCTGAAAATTTATCGGCCACCATAACCGATGCCACGAGAGCCAGTCCGTAAAGAATACCGATCACGGCTTCATGAGGAATCTGATGGCCTCTGGGTTTAACATAAGCCAGAAATACAGATCCCAGTAAAACCGCTGCAAAGGATATCAAATATGACATTGTGGTTCCGCCCTGAATACCGAGACCAACGCCCACAATCACCCCCAGGGCGGCCAATTGATCCAATGCCAGATCAGAAAACACGATGCCGCGGCGAATCACATGCAGACCCAAATAGGTATGCACCGATGTGACAACAAGAAGCAGCACAATCTGGATGGAGAGAAAGCTGAATATCTCAGACATGCTTTACTCCTTTTTACTGATGACATCATTCAATTGCTGAAGCCAGAAATCCATCAGCTTGAAATTATCGTCAACCCCTTCCTGGCCGCCCACGGAAAGCGGAAGAAACAGGGCCCGAATCCCGGTTTTCTGAGCAATGGTCGTGGGTTTGCGTTTTTCGAAATATGATGCCACAAGCATCACCTGAATGTTCCTGTCCCTGATCAGCTGAATCATGTGTTCAACATGCTTAGGGGTCGGAGGGATGCCTGGTTTGGGTTCAATATATCCGATAATATTCAATCCGAATTCCCTGGCAAAATAGGACCAGTTTTTATGATACGCCACAATATTTACATCCCGAAAAGGCAAGGCCTGTTTCAGCCATCCGCCAAGCTGGATCTCGAGCGGTCTGCCTTCATATTCGGCTTTTAAAAATTCAAACAGGGTGCCGGCCTTATGCAATTCAATTAGCTGCTCACCGCCGATCAAATCGACCAGTGCATCCCCGAACATGGCTCTGTGGACACGGTCCGTAAACGCTTTTTGCCGTTCTTCATAGGTCTGGCTGTTTTTCGGATCGACCCGCTTTAATCCAATTAATATATTCTCTGAGATTGTGATCCAGTTTATCGGACTGGTATGAATATGTGGATTTCCAAAGATGTGCACATCACCTTCCGAGCGGCTGAGTGCCTGTTCGGGTTTCTCCAGAATATCAATGCCCGGAGATACGGTAACAAAGCCGAGAGCCCCGTCCATGATCCGCTTGTTCCTGGCTTTGTCCTGAAGCGTGGTCAGCCACATTTCCAAATCCATTCCGGTAGATACAAGCAGGTCCGCCTTTTTTAATTTCAGGGCCAGGCTCGGTTTGGGCGGTACAAAATGCGGATCCTGATCGCCGTGAGATAAATATTCAACCTCGACCAGATCTCCTCCAAGAAATTCCGTAATTGAAGCGAAATCAGAAAATGTGGTCACCACGTTAATTTTGGCATGACTCCAAATGGAAACGAATCCAATGAGACTGATTAATATCATCTTGTTTATCTTCATCTTGATGCTCCTTCATTGATGTTTTTCAAGACCTCAGCCCGTTTTTTACCTGAATTGGAACAGAGGCTTTGTCCGATTGGTTAATTTGCAGGACCGGTGATTTTACGATCCTTTGATTTTTTTGGTTATTCAAAATGCCTTTTTTCTGTGCATGATCCTTATTCTTCAGACAATACTTAATTAATAAGCCTCATGCCGATGCGGACCCATGGCCCAGCATGTATGCAGGATCAGGCGCTGGTCATTTTCATCAAAATTCCGGTCAATATAGGTGTATTGCAACCTAATAAATACAAATTCGCTCTGCCAGTAATCAAAAGCCACGGCGCCTCCACGCTCCCACATATCCCTGTCACAGGGGAGCTGAGTCATATCCAGCCGGCCGCTGATCAGGGTTCGGGCGGCCAGACGGAACTGAATGGACGAAAAAGCACCGTATGCATTTATCCAGTCCGGTCCCTCTTGACGCTTCGATATCAGAAATTCAGTCCGCCATTCAAGCCCCTTGTATTTGGCCCGGTCCGGGGGTTGCCACTTTAAAGTGACATCTGCTCCGCCTATCCATGTTTCGCGCACTTCTTTCGGATCATTTTTACCTGCCGCGCCACTCAGACCGACTTCAAAATATGTGCTTCGGCTTAAATCATAGTAATTTTTTAAATGCGTGACGTAAACAAAATTATGACGGCCCTCATGTGTAAAACTGAACCCGTTCCCGCCTGAAATCACTTCCAAATCCAGTTCATTCACATGCGCCCATAAACGGGGAAGTAAAAAATTCCCGGCCAGTCCCAGACCATGCAGGGTTTCGTTTCCAAAAAACTGAACCAGAACCCGCGGCCTGTCGAACTGCGGCAAGGCATGATCATGATATCGGTTTAACTGGCCAAACTGAGTTTTGAATTTTCCCATTTTTAAATTCATGTTTAAAGGACAGTTCAGCCAGACAAGATAGGCTTCTTCAACAGAGGCTTCTTCATTTCCGAGACCGATAAATACCTTACCCCGGCTGTATGGATCCAAAGCGGATTCTACACCCAGTTCGACTTCGCGTAAAAACAGCTTTCCGGTTCCCCACTCTTTTTCAGAGGGCAAACGGTTTAAATCACTTTGCGATTTTCCTGTCGCAAAATAAAATTCACCTCCCACACTGATGTTGGGATTCATCGCCGATTGCTGGCGCAGACCGCTGTGAAATTTTTTATGCTCATCGATGCCTTCTTTTTTCTTCCGGCTCATCATTTTTGCTTTGTTCAGAAGTTCCTGAATATTGCTTTCTTTTTCTTCTTTCTCTAACTGCTGCAAACGATTTTCTATTCTTTGCAGCTTTTTTAAAAGGCTGTCCGTTTCCGCTTTGGATTGTGCATACACGGACGGCATAAAGATGGTATTGCATAATCCACAGATGCAGAAAAAGGATACAATGATCCTCATCATGAGTTCCTCCTTGTTTCATTCATAAAAAACAGTTGGGCATCGCCATTCCGGCATGGAATGTCAATGTTGTTTAAAATTAATTATGCTGAATGAAAACTGGGAGGTGCCCGCGATTCGGGAACAGAATAAAATATGTGAGTAATAGAAACAAATGTTGAAGATGGCACCTGAAAAGGGCCGGCACGAACGGAATCGCAAACCAGTACCCACATGACAGGTGTGGTTGTATCTGTGTTTCGGAACTGAATTTCCCAGAGACATGCGGGGCAATCATCATGATAGGTTCCATCCATATCATGATTATGTGCGAAACCGACAAATAAAGAAATGGCCAGGTAAAGCCCGAGCACAAATAATAATGTGAATTGAAGTTTCTTCAATGTAATCATTTTTAAATACGGATCGATATTGTCATTGCCGTGATAATTCAAGATAATATTTTTTTCGGCAAGATCAAGTCATTTTTACAAATCAATAGTTACTTGACATTCAGCATTTTTCGATGTAATTTTAAAAGTCAAATATCATTATTCAAAACAGAAAATCCGACAGGAGGAGAACCATGAAAAAATCAAGATACTTTATTGCCATGCTATTTGTATTCAGTATCATGTCCGGAGCACTCATTGCTGAAAACTTGCAGGTCAGCATCGCCAATCTGGTTCATGGCAGCCAAATTGATGATTGTCAGGATTTTATTGTTAAACTGAATGCTTCCGTGGAAAATTCGACCGTTCATGATGTCCGGGTTTATGTGAACAACGTTCAAATCGCCCGTGTTCGTCATGAACCGTGGGAAGCCGAATGGAATAATCTTGTATCAGGCTATTATCGTCTCTACGCCAAAGCCACAGATGAAGAGGACAATGAAGCATTCTCAGATACAATCGGCGTTTATGTAGGGGATGTCCAAAAAGGCAATCTGATTCTAAACAGTTATTTCAACTGCAATACACGGCAATGGTCGACTCAGAATAATGAGGGTGCACAATCTTCAATAATATGGGAGGAAAATGCCGGCATTTCAGAAGGGGGAGCCGTTTATATCGACATCATCAACGGCAGCACAGTTGACTGGCACATTCAGATGCTTCAGGCTTTTCCTATAGACAGCGGCCATACATACGAAATCTCTTTTATCAGCGAAACCCCCAGTGACAAAACCATCAGCTGGGCCATGCAGGAAAACGGCGGAGATTATGAGTATTACGGCGGCGGCCCCATAACGATTTCAGGAAATGGGTATTTTGGACCCTTCGAATTTATTGCACCGAAAACGGATACCCGTAACGCGTTTAAATTATATGTTGGCGGCAACAATATACCCATTTATTTTGATGATATTATGATCATCGATAATGCCGTGGAATTCCCGGAAGTCGTGGTCGATGTGGAGAAGACAGAGGGTGAACGCCCAGACAAATATACTTTACTCAGCAGTTATCCCAATCCATTCAACAGCACAACAGTCATACAATATTCTCTGCCTTCTTACTCTCATGTTGATTTACGTGTTATGAATATTCGCGGCCAGCTGGTAAAAACGCTGATAAACAGGCATCAGCATTCCGGTGAGCATCAAATTCAGTGGAATGGAACCGATGAGACCGGAACGGCAATGAGCTCAGGTTCCTATGTGGTCCAATTAACCACGAAAACAGACGCCAAAACCAGGATTCAAACGACAAAAATAATGCTGCTCGAATAAAATTGACGAGAAGATAATAGGCAAAAAAGGGACTGATGAAAGTGACATCAGTCCCTTTTTGCATTCCCTCACTGAAATATATTATCAGCGATACCCAAAGGATTGAACAAACACCATCATATTAATATTCAAAGAGTTAACTGCCTTTCAATTTAATCAAGCAACACCTCAATCAATTTCTCCTTTGGTGCACCTCCGCCTTTTTCGACAATCCCGAAATCTCCTTTATAGTCCCATAATGCCCAGGCAATCCCGTGCTTTTCAAAAATAGCCCGGACATCTTCATACCACTTCAGCCAGTCTTTTTCAGGCGTGGTTGGCAAACTGCCCCATTCTCCGCAAAAAAGCGGGAGTCCCAGCGCTCTGGCCTTTGTCAGCGGTTTTTCCAATTCAGCTTCAAAAACATCGCGCTGATAAAAACCATTAAACTGCTTAATCGTCCCGACGACAACATCGGGATATCCCTTTAAATTATGTTCGTCTATAATCTGTCCGGGATATTTGACCGGACCCGAATATTCACAGCCATGCCTCCACCAGGGAGCTTTGTAATGGGTGAATACCATTGGTGTGTAAAAATGAAAACTTAAAATAATATTCGGATCATCTGCCGGGACTTTCAGCACATCAAACGTATCCGGAATCTGCCAGCGATTGGAACCAATAATAATGACCCGGTCGGGTTCATTCTTCCGGATCACTCCATATGCTCTGGCCAGCAGGCGGTTCCAGTCTTCAGGATCTTCAGCCACGGCCTCATTCATCAGCTCATAGGCAACTGACTCTTTGGGCCTGTCTTTCAACCGAGCAGATAAATCACGCCAGCAATCCAGAAAGTGCTCTTGCGCATCAGGATCTGTCCATAACGGGATCTCTTCAGCATTAAAATAATGAGCACGTAAAATATGCAGATCCACAACAGCCCTTAAATTGTATTTCTCGCACCAATCCAGACCCCTATTCAACAAATCGAATGCCTCATCCATCATCCTGCCCTCTTCATCCCACATTTGCTCTTCATCGATTGGAATGCGAAGATGATCGAATCCCAGATCTCTGAGGGTGATGACATCTTTCTCTGTAAACCAGGCCGTCCTTGCTTCTCCCCTTCGGTCGCTCTGTGAAAGCCAGTGAGAAATATTGATTCCCCGTCTGATGATAAAATCAGATCCTTTTTTCGTATTCAATGAACAGGCAGTCAGCAAAAACAGCATTATTGACAGGCATAACAAACCAAACTTCATTTCACCCTCCTGTTGTTATATTCATATTCAGCTATGATAATGAACTATTATATAAAAATCAACCGATTTGCCAGGAGCAAGTGTCAAATATTGTCATTTCGCCCGTCCTTTTCTCAATTTGAATCTATCTTTTTTCCTCGTGACCTGTGACTCAACGACTCTCTTCACCCCGTTTCTCCCTCTCTCCCATGCACCGTTTCGGTCTCTCAACCAACGACTCCACGGCTCATTTGACCCTAAGACTCAACGACTCAACGACTCAATAACTCAACAGCATCTCTTCTATTTCCCGTATATCCCCTATTTCCCCATGATTCTTATTTCCTGTTACTTTTTCTTGTTCCTTGTATTTTCCCGGACAATTTTGTATATTTTTAAATCAAATCAGGAAAAGAATTTAGAAGAAAGAAAATATGTCATCTCCCCGTAAAACCATTGCAGTCATTCTGGCTGCCGGCAAAGGCACCCGTATGAAATCCGAATTACCCAAAGTACTGCATACACTCATGGGAACACCTATGGTGAATTATGTGATTCAGGCGTGCCGAAATGCCAAAACAGATGATATCGTGCTGGTCATCGGTCATCAGGCCAATCTTGTCCGTGAAACCCTTGGAATGGATTTTACCTATGTTGAGCAGACACAGCAGCTGGGAACCGGTCATGCTGTGATGGTCTGCAGGGATGTGCTTCAAAATTTCAAAGGTGACCTTCTGGTCCTCGCCGGAGACACACCTTTTCTCACAGGAAAAATACTTAAAAATATGATTCAAAAACATCAAAAATCCGGAGCAGCCGCAACAATGATGACAGCGATGATGAATCCTCCTCTTTCCTACGGAAGAATTATCCGGAATGACCAGGGTAAAATTCAATGCATAGTGGAAGCAAGGGACGCAACTGTACAACAAAAGAAAATCACCGAGGTCAACACGTCCCATTACTGTTTTCAATCGGAAAAGCTGTTCCCCTGTCTGGATCAACTGAACACAGATAACGATCAGGAAGAATATTATTTGACAGATGTGATTCAGATGCTGGTATCCCGGGGAGATTTGGTGGAATCACTCACCAGCGATGATCCCACGATATTGATGGGCATCAACAGCCGCGTGCACCTGGCCGAAGCCCATGAAATGATGGGCCTGCAGATCAAAAAGAAATGGATGGAAAACGGCGTTACTATTCCGGATACGGCTTCAGTCTACATTGAACCGGATGTAAAAATCGGAAAAGACACCCTGATTTATCCTGGCACAACAATTCTGGGAAAAACCAAAATCGGCAGCCATTGTGTGATTGGTCCTCAGGTAAAGCTTTTGGATGCCGATATCAAAGACGGATGCAGAATTGAATTCAGTGTTATCGAAAAACGGAAAATTGAAAAGAAAAGCATCATCGGGCCGTTTGCCTATTTGACCGGGGAGATGGATTGACAAGCAGAATCATCTGCCGGCTTCTTTTCCAGAGTTCATCTTTTCATTTTATCAGCGCTCCTGTGTATTTTATTTTTTAATCGTGCAGCATAAAAAAAGCCGCTCATCTTCTCGATGAACAGCTTAATATAAAATAAAATTCAAAACCGGACAATTGAGTACAGAGAATATAATTCCGCCTCATCGACCACTCAGAAAGGAGATTACCTCTCCGATTTGCGTATGATTTCGTAAGCCTCTTCCGGAGACTGTGCGGATTCAAGGGTTTCACAAAATAAGGGATCACTGGTTAAACGGGCAATCTGAGCCAGCACCTGAACATTCTGACCTGCTGCAGCCTCTGGTGCCAGAAGAAAAAAGATGAGCTTCGAAGGTTGTTCATCAGCCGAATCAAAATCCACGCCTTCTTTCGAAATGCCTAAAGACATGCATATCTCTTTTGCTACAGCAGATTTTGCATGCGGAATTGCAATACCTTTTTCCAATCCGGTACTCATCAGCGCTTCACGGTCTAAAACCGCTTTTAACGCATCAGCACGATTTGTTATTTTTCCTGATTTCACAACCAGATCCAGTAAATCTTCGATAATCGCTGTTTTATCTGTATGACTTAATGACACAGTAATCAGTGATTCATTTAAAAAATCAGAAATACGCATCGTAAAAACCTCCTCCAAAAAACCTCGGACATTAACTTAATTGAGCAAATAATCTCTCAACTGAATCCGCATCTTTGACAACAAGAACCGAACATTTGGCCTTTCTAAAAATCAATTCCGCCTCATCATGATATGTATCGCTCCTGGAGAGCACCGGATTCAATTCGCCCATTATAAGCAAGTCCGCGTTCAATTCATCAACCAAACGAACAATCTCCTTGTTTACAACACCTTTTGTCAATTCTGTCTCAATCTCCAACCCCTTGGAATTTGCCATTTCAGCAATGTAGTGCAAATAACGCTTGCCATCCTGTTCCAAATCGTGTTCATAATCCATTTCTTCAATTTTAACAAAGATTCGGGCCTTGGTCAATTCCTGCAACAAACTGACATTCACAACATAAATTGCGATTAATTCCGCATGCATTCTCTTGGCAAGCGCGATACCGTATTGCGCTGCTGTGATGCACTCTTCCGAGCCATCCACATACAGCAGAATTCGTCCAATAGGCTCATTGCCTGTCATGGAATTCACCCCTTCCTTTGCTTTAGCCGCTCCTTAATAATCTTCAGAGTCGCAAATGTTTCTCTCTCGTTTTCTTCCAATGTATCTTCTATATATTTGATGGATTCCTGATAATCTGGAATTGCGATTTTATCCAGCGCATTCACCCGCCTCATGGTCTTCTGCACTTCCTGGGCCAGCCGCATAAGAGAAATACGTAATTCTGCCAAAGCACCCAAGTTATGCAGCACTCCTTTAAACTGAGTCACGGCTTCATCCACCCAAAATGAGGTGTCGCCCAAACTGTAATATGGGGCCTTGTCTTTAATTTCCACGTCCACTTTAGGAATGTTAACACCCATGATTCTCCGCATGGACAGGGTTAAATCAGTATCAATATTCACTGCAGGTGCCACCTGGGCTACACGCTGCCTGCCCATGGACAGGATCGATTTTTGGAGGACATCATAGGCTTCAGCAAGGGCCTTTTCCACGGTTTCCTGCGCATCAGCCGCCTTATCTATCAATCCCATCAATTCCACAACCAATATTTGGCGTTTCTGCTCAAGAAGTTCATATCCTTCCCTGGCAAAAGAAATATCCCGTTTCAATCGCATTAAATTGGTTTTTGTCGGAATAACCTTATAACGTGCCATAACAAGAATATCTCATAATTCAATTTGTTTTAAAATCATATCCTACCTGAGAATGCCGCAGATTCATCTCGATTTTTCAGTACGACCGATCTGTCAATCTATTTTTACCCATCAAAAAAGACAGTGACATTCTTCGCGGAATCCCAAACACATCTGTTTTCACAGTTGCCTGATAACAAATATATCAACATGCTGTATAAAAGCAAGTGACATTTTTCAAATCATATAGAAAGCGCTCACTTGGCCAGCATTAATCGCATGATAATGGTCAGCAGAAAAAATCCGGTCAGCATGAATTTCAGATAAAGTTCCAGCCAGAAACATCCGCTGGTGGCCTTTCGATCCTGCCCCAAAATACCGTATACTTTCAAAAACCGCCGGACCAGTCCGTTTTCACCGCCTATCGGTGTATTCTTGATATTTGACGGCAGGATTTGCGTAATGGCTTTTGCCTGTTCGACCATCACCTCTCCCTGCATCCTTCCAATCGCACCGATATGCGCCCGTACGGATTCCATCAGAACAACCAGATCTGTATCGACTGCCAATTGCCTTGCTTCCTGAATCAGCTCTTTGAGCCGGCTCTTTAATCGTTTCATAAATTGAAAATAAAAAGAGCGTTTTGTCATAACAATAAAGATCCATATATCCACACCCAGGAAACCCAGGGCATAGATCCATAAAAATCCCCAGACGGCCATTTGATTCCAAAATCCATGCAGCAAAACCGAAATGATAAATCCTGCCAATACAAACCACATATTCTTCCGCTTCTTTGCCAAACCTAAAAAGGCTCCGCTGATTACATTGACAAAAATGTGTCCTGAAAACCACCGTATCAGTACAATATTGGTCAGAGCCTGATGGTAATGGGCCATTTCACCGGTTTTCACCCCCATCAAATACGGATTAAGGACAAATCGAAACGAATATCCGACGTTTTCAAGTACCGTAAAGCCCGCGGAGACAATAAGAAAATATACGATACCATCTATTTCATCATTAAAGGATTTCAGCGGCCAGACAAAAATGAGCACAACAATCAATTTCATAAATTCTTCACAAAAGCCGGCTAAATAGAAATTTGCGAACCAGTGTCCCACAGGCACATGCAGATTTTTAACGCCCATTCCAATCAGTTTACCGTAAAGATAGGTGAGAATAATTGTAATCGCATAGATGCGCACCAGGGTCCATGGCGGCTCTTTCTCATTTGTATCAAGCAAATAAATCAACAAAATCAGAAAAGCGCTTGCAATCACGTTGGCAATAATGATATCTCCAAGCAAACGGGCCTCCTAATCATTTCCCAGAATGATCACTTTCTGCACTTTGCGGTAAGTGAGATACTCAAGACAAATGAAATAAATTCCGCTGGCCGTACGGATCCCCCTTTTTGTATACCCATCCCATACGACAGACTGCTGGATATTCATCTGATCCACAGTCACTGTCTGATCAAGAAGCCGCACGACAAGCCGGCCTAACAGGTCAAAAACAGATATCGTTACATGGGCCGTGGCCGGAATTTCGAATGGAATTTCAGTTTTACCGATAAATGGATTCGGCTTTGGCGGATAGAGCACAAAATTGGTATCCGGTTCCGCACCCGAACCAGGTACGGTATCTTTGAGAGCCAGCGATTCCCACTGAAGCAATGCTGCGCTCGCATTGTTTTTCAAATCATTCAGACTCTCGCCGGCCAGTACGGCATATCCGAACATTGCCGTATCATTCGGTGCCAGATTAATCGGACCCACACCCAGAAGATGGGAATGATCGTTCGGATCATTCTTCACGATGGGCTGAATGCCGCCGGTGAGATGATTCCACTTTTCCTGATCCGTATAACCATCCCAAATATCATCCGGATTATAAATCGAAGCATATTGGATATTGTAGCCGTTGGAAAATATACGCAGTCCGCCATGCATATTCTTATTGCTCATCGAATCATAAATATACGCCAACTGGTTGGTTTCATCAAACCCCGGCAGATTATAAGTGGAATTCAATCCATTCTCTCCCACATCCCAATCCATAAACAATCCGGCGTACAATCCCTGAATGGTTTGATTTGAATCCGGTGTCATTGTAAAAGTCAGCAGAATGTAATCACCATCCACATCATTATCAAATGCATAGGCAGTCTGCTTAATTTTAATGCCGACAGCATTGACAGCGCCTCTGTCGTTAAATGTTGTATATGCTTCTGAATCTCCGAATTCGCCTGATTTAATCAGGACCAGTTCTCCTTCAGGGGTCGCACTGAAATCTGTGTTGGCAATTTCCCCATCCGGCCCCCTCGCAACATCTGAAACCGAATCCGGGCTGACAGCAGCCATAAACGCACCTTCAAAAAGCAAATTTTCAAGATCCTGATAAACAAATCCCACGCCATTTACATTGTCCGGATAGTCTGTGAATCCCAGACGACCCGTAGAAGACAAAGTAAGCTGTACATGCCTGGCTTCAATGGTCTGGTAATCCGGAGAAATTTGAAAAGAGAAATGGTCCTGATCTGAATAGGTGTCTGTCTGTATCTGTACCTGGATCAATACCTCCTGTCCTCGTTCCGCCTGTTCACCGATATAAATACGAAGCGGATCTTCGATATTGCTCGTTACCTCGAGTGTGTTCAGACCGGCAAACGAAAAATGAGAATTTTCCACAACAACATCAGAATTTGTTGTTGAAACATCAATTGAAATATCCCCCGAAGGCGACAGAAAATTCTTGAGCTCAAAAACAATTTCAGCGGTTTCACCCGGATCCACGATCCCGTCCTGATTGTTATCCAAGGATTCCTGTATATCGACATTTTGAATTCTTATTGCCGGAGAGGAAAATGTCAGCGCGCGATAAGCGTCAACACGTCCCCAACCCAGTTCAGCATCACCAATCGGAAATGCAGATACGCGAATCTGTTCTTTCACCTGATCGCCTGCCCAGTCCGGATGATAGCCCTTGACCAGCGCTGCAATGCCGGCCGCCACAGGAGAGGCAAAACTTGTTCCGCTTACGTAAGCATAGTCCTGCTTTCTGTCTGTTGTGTAAATGGATTGTCCGGGCGCGGAAATATCCACATTTTGGCCGTAATTTGTAAAATAAGTGCGGTTATCAGACCGGTCAGTAGCAGCCACTGAAAGCACTTCCCGATACGCAGCAGGATAGTCGGATCCGTATTTGCCGTCATTGCCTGCCGCAGCGACAATCACAATTCCCAGACTGTAGGCATATTCGATAACAGTTCGCTCTGCATTGGATGCCCCGGGTCCGCCAAAACTGCAATTGATAACATCTGCGCCCTGATCTGCTGCATAGGCAATTCCCTGATAGGCAAATTTCACGCTCTGCTCATCATCCTCATCTTCCGTGGCTTTTACGGCCATCACCTTGGCATTAAAAGCCGGCGCCGCGACACCCACGATATTATCCGTTACCGCACTGGCAGTTCCGGCAACATTGGTACCATGATACCGGTCGGAAGCCGACGATACCAGACGTGGATTCGGATTGTTGTCATTGTTCCCGAAATCCCAGCCAACCACATCATCCACATAGCCGTTGCTGTCATCATCGATACCGTTATCCGGAATTTCACCGGGATTCCGCCAAAGATTGGCCTTAAGATCCGGATGATCCAGCTCAATACCGGTATCAACAATCCCGATCACAACTGTGGTGTCTCCCTGAAACAGATCCCACGCCAGCGGGCATTGAGTTTTCGCGATATGCCATTGGATGCCGATTTGCGGGTCGTTTGGATCATAACTCAGCCGCCGGATATACACGGGTTCTGCCCAGGCTACCTCAGGATCTTCCATCAATTGTTCAGCAGCCTGGTACACATCCGTTTCGGAAGGAACCTCCACATGGTAGATGGAGGCCAGCGGAGATGCTTTTCCCGCATGGGACGGAAATGCCGGCGAAACAGACCGGGTTCTGACCCGCTGAAGTGTTCTTTGCCAGCGGGACTGACTGCCTTTGTCAAGAGGGGTCCGCTTTTTAACAACAACCACACCCGGTTTTACAGGAGCATCTTTTTGAATGGGGCAATATGAAACGCTGGATTTCACTTGAGATGCTGTGGATAGTTGACCTCGTGCGATACAAATCGATGTGAAAAACAGAAAAAGAAAATACAGGGCTTCTTTAAAAACAAATACTGGCAATGAAGGATAATTTTTGATCAATGGAGGTTGAGCTTGATATGGCACAAGGCTGAATAAACAGGACATTTGGTTTTTGGTGTTCGTCATAAAGTAACCAGATTGAATATTAATAACTCCTTATTTAAAAGCTTTTTCAGGTGAACTTGTTCCGTATAATATTGTCAGATGTTATTTTCCATAGTACTTGATCAGTTCTTCTTCGGAAATCCGATACAGTTCTTCTTTAGGAAGGTGAGAAATCACTTTCCATCCGATATCCAGAGTATCTTCAATCGAGCGTTCTTCATCTTCCTTTTGCGAGAGAAACTCCTTTTCAAACATGTTGCCGAATTCGAGATAGGTATTGTCCAGGGGAGTAAGCTCTTCTTCACCAATCACAGACGCCAGTGCACGGACATCTTTTACCTTGGCATAAGCTGCGAAAAGCTGACTGGCAATATGGGCATGATCCTCACGTGTCATACCCGGCCCAATCCCGTCTTTCATTAGTCGGGAAAGAGAGGGCAGCCCGGCAATTGGCGGATAAATGCCTTTCTGAAAAAGGTCCCTCTCAAGCACAATTTGTCCTTCGGTGATATAGCCGGTTAAATCAGGAATGGGATGAGAAATGTCGTCATTCGGCATGGTCAATATGGGTACCTGGGTAATGGATCCCTCAGATCCCTCAACCATACCGGCACGCTCGTACAGCGAAGCCAGGTCTGAATACAGATAACCGGGATAACTTTTTCTGGAGGGAATTTCACCACGCAGAGTGGATATCTCACGCAGGGCTTCACAATAATTGGTCATATCGGTTAAAATGACCAGCACATGCATATCTTCTTCAAACGCCAGGTATTCGGCCATGGTCAGTGCTGTCCGCGGAGTCATTAAGCGTTCAACTGAAGGGGAATCCGCAAGAGACAGAAAAAGGACCACATTTTCAAGCACACCTGTTTCTTCAAAGTTATCAATAAAAAAACGAGCCACATCATGCTTGACACCCATGGCCGCGAAAACAACAGCAAAATTCACTTCTTCGCCCACAATTTTGGCCTGGCGTACAATCTGGGCCGTCACACGGTTATGCGGAAGCCCCGATCCTGAAAATACAGGGAGCTTTTGACCCCTGACCAGGGTATTCATTCCATCAATCGCAGAAATACCGGTTTGTATGAATTTGGTGGGATAGGTACGGGCTGTGGGATTGATAGGAGAGCCGTTCACATTCCTTCGCTCCTGAGCGACAGGTGCCGGTCCCCCGTCAATGGGTCTTCCCAGACCATCAAATACACGACCCAGCATTTCCCGGTTGACAGGCAGTTGAAGCGGTTCCCCTCGAAACCGAACCCGGGTTTGGTCCAGGGCCAGTCCTGTTGTCCCTTCAAACACCTGAACCACGGCCGCGCCCTCGCTTGTTTCGAGTATGACACCAAGGCGCTCATTGCCCCTGGTATCGCGAATCTCCACAAGTTCATTATATCCCACGTCATGAATATTTTCAATAAACAGCAGAGGTCCAACAATCTGCTGAATCCCCTGATATTCCCGGGCACTGTATAATTTTTTATCAGAATCCGGCATATATTTCTCCCAAACGCCGCATCTCACGTTCCAAGCGTTGCTGCAGCGTATCCAGTTTATCCGCTTCATCATTGGCAATGCTGAACTTCATTTTTGATAGTTCGGACAAAACACGAAGCCGGCGTAATTTCATTAATGTGGCGCCTTGTTGTATGGCTTCCGCACCCAGGCGGTAATATGTGACAATGATCTTCAGCATTTTCACCTGGCGCTGAACTGTGGCGTATGTATCAATTTGATCAAATGCGGATTGCTGCAAAAAAGCATTCTTAAAAAGATCACATACATCCAGAATCAAACGTTGCGAATCGGGAAGCACATCGGCGCCTACCAGTTTGACCACCTGCTGCAGCCGTTCTTCACGCTGAAGCAAATCAAGAATTTCCCGCCGCAGTTCCGGCCATTCTGAATCGACGTTTTCCGTCCACCATGGTGTAATATCCTGAACATATTCAGAGTATGAATCAAGCCAGGAAATGGCCGGATAATGCCGGGCATTGGCCAGATCCCGGTCCAGCGCCCAGAAAGCCCGTACAAACCGTTTGGTATGCTGAGTTACGGGTTCAGAAAAATCACCGCCGGGAGGAGACACCGCACCGACGATTGTCACAGATCCGGTTTCTCCTGAGAGGGTCTTAACCATACCGGCCCGTTCATAAAACTCTGCCAGTCTTGTAGGCAGATAGGCCGGAAATCCCTCTTCTGCAGGCATTTCTTCCATACGTCCTGAAAGTTCACGAAGCGCCTCGGCCCACCGGGATGAAGAATCAGCCATAATTGCCACATGAAATCCCTGATCACGGTAGTACTCCGCCATTGTGATGCCCGTATAAATAGAGGCTTCACGGGCAGCGACGGGCATGTTGCTGGTATTGGCAATGAGAATCGTTCGCTCCATCAGCGGTCGTCCTGAACGTGGATCTGTCAGCTTTGGAAATTCCTGAAGCACATCCGTAATTTCGTTTCCCCGCTCACCGCATCCGATATAAACCACCACATCTGCGTCCGACCACTTGGCCACCTGATGTTCAACCATGGTTTTTCCCGTACCGAATCCGCCGGGTACAGCCACAGCTCCCCCTTTGGCCACAGGAAACAGGGTATCGATCACACGCTGTCCGGTAATCAACGGAATATCGGACGGGAGGCGTTCCTGAATCGGCCTGCCCTGTCGTACCGGCCAGCGTTGTATCATGGAAATTTCATTTTCACCTGATGCTGCCTTGATTACTGCGATCGTTGTTTCAACAGTATATTCGCCCTCGGTTATCATTGTCTTGATTTCACCAGAAATATTGGGGGGCGCCATAATCTTATGAATAACCTGCTCTGTTTCCTGAACCGTTCCGAGAACCTGACCGGGCTCAATCCGGTCTCCTGCTCTGGCAACGGGTGTAAAACTCCATTTTTTCTGACGATCAATCGAAGGGATACGAACGCCGCGATGAATATATTGTCCGGATTGGGCTTTAATGACCTCCAGAGGCCGCTGCACACCATCATAAATCGAAGACAGCAGACCTGGTCCCAATTCCACGGAAAGCGGCATCCCGGATCCATAGACTTTTGCACCCGGCGCCAGTCCTGTGGTATCTTCATAGACCTGAACAGTAATCTCATTGCCCTGAAGCCGGACAATTTCTCCGATCAGCCGGTCCTCACCCACTTCCACCAGCTCAAGCATCTGAGCCTTTGTAATCCCTTTCGCGTGAATTACAGGCCCCAGTACGCGACTTACCTGTCCAATTACTTCATACAATGACGACTCCTTACCATCTGCTTTTTTGGATATGCGCGGATTTTTCATCAACAATCATATTTTTGCTTCTTTTTAAACGATGAGTTCCCAAACTCCATACATCTTAAAAACACTGTGTATTCTGTTTTGGTTTTCTTTAATTTTATTTTTTATTTCCTGTTTCTTGATTCTTTTTCTCCGTCTCTCCGTCTCTCCCATGCTCCGTATCAGTCTCTCAACCAACGATACTTGACAATCTTTCTTTATTCTTTATCATGACAAAACATCCTGCACAATCATCAACCGGATATCGTGTTCATGCCGTTTAATCTGTGCGGAAAACGAATTATCATAACGCATGCGCCCGTCTTTTGAAACGGCCACAATCCCGCCATCATCCAATGTATCCTGCATGATGGTTAATGTCACCTTAATCTTTTTTTTCATTTGAATGATTTTTTCTGACTCTTTGATGAATTCCTTTTTTAATAATTTCTTTTCGACAGGTCCTGCCATAAGTTGAATCTGTTCTGTTTTCAATGCTGTCACAGCTTCTATAATACTATCCCTGAGAAAATCAGCGTAATCCGGACTCTGCCGGAAATCGTTCAGCATATCTTGAATCACTTTCATGATTTGGACAATAATGGCTTCCCGGGTTTTTAACTGCTGTTTTTTAACCTCAAGATGTACACTGGACAATATCTTCCTTTTAATCAAACCTGCCTGATCTTCCGCGTTTTTCAAAGTCTTTTTCAGTATCTCTTCGGCTTCTTTTTGAGCCTTCTGTACCAACCGGTCCTGTTCTTTACTGGCCTGTTCCAAAATACCTTCCGCTTCGGTTTTCGACTGCTCCAATATTTCCTGCCGCAAAATATCAGAAGAAGCGTTTTGGTTTTCCATAATAAACCTTCTGTTGTTTGAACAGTAAAGCGGGGGCCGCTTCTACAGCTGAATCCCCACGGCTGCACGAATCATATCACGAACAGATCCCCGTCCCTGAATCGGTCCCTCCCGATCCGGAATCTCGATAATCAGTGGAAATGTTGTCTTGTATATATACTGATCCACTTCATGGCGAATCTGTTGAGCCACCCGTTCCGTAATGACAATGATTCCCAGGTCTTCATTTTGAAATGCATTCTTCAGGGCTTCGCTGGTTTCTTCCGGTGTATTGACAACCTTGCCATCCACATCAGCCAGACTGAAACCCAGCACAGTATCGGCATCACCGATCACATAAAATTTCAATAGATGCTCCCAATCAAAGCAATCATACAATCTTCATATCAGGCAGATCAATCCTGCCGCTGCCCGCTTTCGCGACAGTAACTGATTCGTTTCTCCTGAGCAGAAAGCGGTCAGACCTTACCCAGAATCATAATTGCGATAATTAATCCGTAAATGGCAATTCCTTCCGCCAATCCGACAAATAAAAGGGCCCGGATCGCCAGTTCCGGTTTTTCTCCGATTGCTCCCATAGCCGCAGCTCCAACATATCCCACAGCCGCACCACCACCAATCGCTCCTACACCCACTGCGATAGCTGCAGAAAGAAAAGCAAATTTTACAACATCTTTATCCGTATGCTTTTGAGTGCCTTCTGTCTGCTGAGATAAATCATCATGAGAAAATGTTTCTGCCTGTGCAAAAGCCTTCACTGCACCAAATCCCAAAGCCACAAAAATAATAAAAACGGTCAGCATGCTAAATCCTGCAAGCTTTCTTTGAAAATTTTTTTGCGCAACAGTCATTGGTTGACTACCTCCTCATTTTAAACCTCTGATAACATAATGAAATATGTTGAATTTGAAAAGAACAATGCCATCCCCTTCCACCAGCCGGCCAATTATATTTCAAAATCAACAACCGCCCCCTGATCACGAATTCTTGATACAAATTCGGCAACCTTGACATGATCCGGGTGTTCCTGATAAGCTTTCAGGTCTTGTTGATCGGCAAAGTGAGAAATCAGCACCATATCATAAGCCGAATCTGATTTACTGATATTCAAACCAACTTCATAAAATTGAATTTCCGGAATTAACTCAGGCAGGGCCTCCAGCCTATCCCTGAGCAGCGAGATGTTCTCCTGCTTTGATTTGCCTTCCGCCTTTTCTTTTAGGGTCCACATGACAATGTGTTTAATCATATGATTTTCCTTTTTCAACAATGCTTCACTTTTATAACCAAATATTGTTTATCATTAACAGCATACAGAATCAATTTACAAATTTCTTTACACACCGCTCAAATCAGATCTATTTCATCAATTCAGAACGGAGGGGTCTGTAACTCACACGTCCTTCCTTAAAAAAACGATTGAAAAATTCATAAAATTCAAGACGAACCGATTGAATAGAAACCACCAGTCCTTCCAGAAGAATGATAAATACATTTCCGAATATAATCACAAATACTGAACCCAATCCGCCTACAGCATCAGAAAGTGAAAATATCGCCATGGCCAGCCCTGCATGAACCAAACCAAATGCAGCAATACGGATAAAAGAAACTGTATTGGCCAGAAATCCAAGTGAGATTTCCATCAATTCAATGATGCTGCTGACAATCCCGGTTAACGCACCCTCCGGATAAAGTTTACGTTTTCCCTGAGCCAGATGAATGATCGGTTCCCTGAAAAAGAGCAGCACCATAGCAAAAATCATAAAGGCAGGTGCGTATATCACAAAAATATTTTGAGTCGGGGCTGCGCTGGTAACAATGCGACTTGCAATCACAATTCCGCTCCAATAAAAAAGCGCTGCAAAAAATCCGGCGTTGTCAAAAAGAATATCCCAATATTTCTTTAACCTGACAGCATTAACGATATTGATCAATATCGATGTAAAAATCATTCCGATACCGAAATAGATACAAAATTTGAACAACTCAGAAATAGAATCCATGGGTCTCATCCAAAGCGGCTGCAGCCAGCTGAGATCTTCAAAACCGAATAAACTCCCGAACAGAAATCCAAACACCATACTGGATCCGCCTACATAACACAGAAGAAGCCCGGCATGTTTTTGCATTTCTGATTTTCCCCTGATCAAAAATCCGATCCCCAATAATGTCAGCACCAGACCATGCCCCACATCTCCGAACATCATCCCGAACATGATCATAAAACTGAGACCCAATATAGGTGTTGGGTCAATTGTACGATAGGCAGGAATACCATAGGCACCGGTGATAAGTTCAAAAGGTTTGAAAACTTTGTAGTTTTTCATTTGAACCGGTACTTGAACTTTTCCCTGCCGAACCGATGTCAATTCATCTGCAGTATGCTTCTCTATAACACACCGATTCTGTGTTGCTTTTCGGACTTCTTTAATAAACCCGTCCCGTTCTTTCAGAGGAATCCATCCGGAAATTAAATATGTATGCTCGGTTCTTCTGAAATACTTCTGGATTTGCTCTTTAAGTGCTTCCCGTTTGATTTGATAAAGCGCATTGCTTAAAAAAACAAAATAATCGTTCTTCCATGTGCTGATCTTTTTTATCAAATCATCAAATTGGATCTGTGCATGATGAATTTTTTCGCTTAACTCCTGAACGGCTTCCGGTGCCAGAGCTTCTGCTTCTTCTTTCGTATCTACAGGTTGAGCGCCTGCTTCCCGCATGGCGCTCAGCAGTTTCTCACGATCACGGCGCAATCCAACCAGAATCACTGTGCTCATTCCACCAAAACTGCCCACAGAAGACATCACATGTAAAACAGGCGATAGCGATTTCTTGAGAATGGTCATATTTTCATCAGCAACACGACCGGCCTCAACAGCCAAATAGGTATAAGCTTCTTTGTTTTCAATTGAAACACCGATTCTGGGTGATTCCTCCAGATGCTTTTTCAACTCTCGCAAGTGATTTAACTCACGGCCTTTTTCTTCCTGTGACTGGATCAATCCGTCCAATTCCAATTTCACTTTTCTTACCTGATTATCCATTTGCTCCCAGTCCATTTCAGAAAATTTGGCAGATGAAAAATCAACCCGCTCTCCCACCTGATGAAACAAACTTTCAACGCGCTCCTGTCTTTCAAGAAGTTCTGCAGACTCTTCTCCGGTTCCTGCTTTTTGCAGACTTTCCGCCCATGTTTCCATATCCGCCGCATCCACCAATTGCAGAGCGCCATGGCGTACCAGAGTATCGGCAACAGCCTCCACATCCCCCTGATAAAAAAGTACATGTATTTGTTCCATGGTTTCCGGTGTAAACATTACGGCCTCATATTAGTAAAATAACATCCCATCGATATCTGCAGGTGGCAGATTGTATTGCTTTGCCTGTACCATCATTCGCAGATTCTGCATTTCCAGACGCATCAAATAAAAATACCCCAAAACAGAACCTATAGAAAAGGGAAACTCACCAAACGCCCGGCGGGCTTCCCTCATCAAAACCTCTTTTAAAAAGAGATCCAAGGCTTTCAGGGCAAGCTCACCTTCCATTTCCGCGGGCAAATCCGCATTCATGCCCCTCATTATCTGCAAAAGGATTTTTGTGATTGAATCACCTCCAAGAGACTGACGAATCTGTTCTTTACCCAGACGATATCCATGCGGTAATAAATAATCTGCAATTTGAGCCGATGACAACTGATAATATTTTTTAAACCGACCGATCCATTCCAGATTTTTTAAATCAATCTCCACACCGATTAGCCGCTCAACAATACGTCGGTCCCGGCGGTTTATAAAAGATTTGATATCAAGCAGCCGTTGATAAATACGGCGATCAATGGCCAGTTCAAGCGGAAAAAGGCTTCTGGTTTCGATATAATTTTGTCGAGCTTCATACAATACTTTTTGAAAAGGTGTGCCTTCCAGCAAAAAAATGATTTCATGAATATCTTTGGCTTGGACCATCGCCTGAATCGGAAAATCATACAAGATGCGATCCGGCAATATTTCATTTGATCCTTTTCCCTGCCGAAACCACGAACGCAGAATAATCTTTAGTTTTTCTCCGTCATACCTTTCCATCAGGCGGTTCAGAACATCCGATGTCCGTTTATGGCTGTACTTTTTAATCTGGTTTAATTGCTGAATTTCAGCCAGAAGAAAAGATTGCTCCACCTGAACCGGCTCCTGGTAATTGACCTTTTCCACCAGAGGTGCGTACCGGGTCTGACTGAGCAATGCCCAAAATTCCCTCAGTGATTTTGATTCGACAAGCTGCCTGTATTGGGCCTCGGTCAAAAAATAAGACCTCATTGTCCGTACTTTGGCATTAATTAATCCATATGTGTCAATGCTGCTCATATATTCAACTCATACATTTATTATTTGATCGTTATATATTAGTTATACCCAATAATTCAGCGAATAATAAATATCCCTTTCTTTTTATTTTGCATTATTTTTTATGCGAACAATCCTTTTAAAAATTTTATCAACGGTCTTATCAATCTTCTCTTTTTTCTCATCCCAAAGAGTCTCACCGGCTCGTATGGCCTCTTCAATTGCCCTTATTTTTTCATTCTCCGCATCCTTTCGCGCATTTTCAATCAGTTTTTTCCCTTCAACTTGCGACTGTTCATGGGCTTTGGACACGATATTTCTGGATTTTTTTTCAGCTTCCAAACGGATATTCTTTGCATTTTCTCTCGCTTTTTCCACTCGCTCGCGGGCTGCTTTTTCCTCCTGAAGTATTTCTTCAATCACTTCTTTCATTATTTGTTTTCCTGCATTGTTCGGTGATCCGTCGTTCGGAATAATTTATTGAATATCCTCATGATTCTGATTAATGGAATTTGAATTTTCATTAAACTTATCCTCAGGAAGGTGCCCTTCTTCCAAAAGCATGGTTTTCAAACGGGTATCCTCTTTGAATTCTCTAATGAGCAAAAACGCCGCAAAAGCAGAGGGAAGATATGTCAGCACCATTCGCCATATTAGCACAGAAATACCAATCAAATGCTGAGGCATATATAAAGAGAAGAAACCCAGATAAGTAAATTCCCAGACTCCGGCCCCTCCGGGTGTCAGCGCGAAAAAAATAATGGGGCGAATCAAATTCTGAAATGCCAGGGCTTTCCAAAATGGCGGAAAATATCCAAACCCCCACAATATGGCCATAGCGATAATATAATCCATGAAAAAGGTAAGCCCAAGCCAGCCGATGGCTGCCAAAAGCATCAGCTTCCGTCCCCGCAGATAGGTCCAGAATATACCACTGAATTGATTGATTTCGCGAAATAATTTTTTCTGAACGGCAAATAACCGGTCTTTGTGTATAATCTTAATATGGCTCAACAGGCGAACAACAGCCAGACCAAAATGTTTGATTCGCGAAGGATAAAAAAGCGTAAGCACCATAAAAATGAGAATCCCTACGATAGGCAGAGAAATGGCCTTGATCAGGGCGTCAAAAAACTGACTGCTGTTGGGATCTCCCTTCATGAACATAAGAATGGGAATATTCACCAGAAATATAAAGACCGGTAAAATAGCCCTTAGAACAGTCAAAGCCATGCTCTCATGCAGTTTTAATTTTTCTTTATGAAGCAAATAAGCATGCATTGAAAAATTACCCACCAGAACCGGCACCAGACTTCCCACCAGACTGCCTTCAAGCCGAATAACCGCCGCCCGACCAGGTGTGACAGTAGATCGGGAACCATGTTTCGCCATTGTAACAAAGGCCATACCATCCACATACCATCGAACGATGCCCAATCCAACAATAATGGGAATGAATTTCCATTGAAAACGGGTCAGCTGAATCCATGTGTCTTTCTCTGTGGTCCATACTAGAATCCCGACCATAACCCCGAGAGAGAGCAGGAGAAAGATCATCAACCCTTTGGTTAAATGTGACACTTTGATATTCAGGCCCATGATTCACCTTTTTAATAAAACTTAGAAAACATAGTAAAATTCAGTGAATATATCAAGTTAATTATCAAGATTTTTCCTGATGACCCGACTTAGTCTTTTTATACCCTCAACAATTTCGTTTTCACTGGGATATGAAAAATTAATCCGCATACAGTGCCTGCCACCACCATCAGTATAAAATCCAGAACCTGCAACATAGGCAACCTTCTCCTCCAACGCCTGAAAAAACATGGTGTCGGCATCGATGGATGCAGGAAGAGTCAGCCAAAGAAACAATCCACCCTCAGGACGGGTCCAGCAAATATCCGGTTGCTTGGGCATATACATATCAAGAGCTTCCAGCATGATTTTTCGTTTCTTTTGATACAGTTCCACATTTTCCTGTATATGCGGCTTCAGCCATCCCCGCTCACAGTACTCATACGCAATGGCCTGAGACAGCGCAGAAGTACATAAATCCATGGATTGTTTGGCAATGATGAACTTTTCCAGAATTTGCGGACTGGCCATAATCCATCCCAGACGTATTCCCGGGAATAAAATTTTAGAAAATGTATGAACTGAAATGACATAGCCTTCATTGTTGTCCAGTTGATAAAGCGTGGGAATCGAATTGCCTACATAGCGCAAATGCCGGTAAGGCGTATCTTCAATAACCAAAATCTGATATTCTCTGACCAGATCAAGAAGGGTTTTACGACGTTCCAGTGACATGGTCACACCCGCAGGATTTTGAAAATCTGGTACTGTGTATATAAATTTCGGTAAATTTGCTTCCAGTCTCATCTTTTTTAGTGTTTCTTTCAACAGATCTGTCCTGAGTCCATGCTCATCAAGATCTACTCCGACAAAATTTGCCGCATAACTGCGAAATGCACCAATGGCGCCAACATAGGAAGGCCTGCCAATAACTATCGGATTATGCCGGTTGACAAACACTTTACCAACCATATCCAATCCCTGCTGAGCAGCGCTGATAATCAGTATATTTTCAGGTTTCACCTGAACACCATCGTCTCTCATCAACCTGACAATCTGCTCTTTTAGTCGTGGATCTCCCTCCGTAGCACCGTACTGCAATGCCCAAACACCGTCTTTGAGAATGACTTCTTTCGCCAGGTCCGCTGCCTGCTGAACAGGAAATGTTTCGGGAGATGGTAACCCACCTGCAAATGAAATGGTTTCAGGATCTTGTGTCAGTTTGAGCAGTTCACGGATGACTGATTTTTTTAATCCTGTAACATTGATTGAAAACAGCAGTTCCAAACGGCTTAGCATAGTATCCTCCAAACGATGAGTAAAGGGTATACATGAAAATAACACGGCCAATTTGAAAATACAAGAAGAGATTTTATATTATTTATCATTAATTTTATCACCTGGCATCCATGAGTCTTAATATTATACCAAGATATATAAAAAAAATTTGTTGTACATTTTGTTTGTTTTATTCTTTATATTTGATTTAAATATTCTGCACCAAATAAATAATATCGTCTGAGAAAAATTATTTACGCTATTACTATCGTCAGTTGGAGGGAATTATGTTAAAACAAATATTTCTTGGAGTGTTACTGGCTATAATTCTCGCTGTTATCATGGGAAGTCTGTTCTTTCATTTTGCAGGGAAGCATGCCTGTAAAATCGCCGAATCCAATTCAATGCCACACCAGTTGAATGACGGTATTTACAAAGGGGAATACTATACAATCATAAATGTCCCGGCCGCGAAAGTGCAATTTACAGTCAAAAACTCCAGGCTGACGAATTTTTGGATTATCTATGTGCTCACCGTTCCGGGTTACAAAGTGAAAGGCAAAATTCATAAATCCATCAGCAATGAAGGACTTCTTTTCGACGCTGTTACTGGGGCAACCATTTCCAGCCGTTTTATTCAGGCAGCGATTATGAATGCCGCGAAAGCGAAATAATAATTATTCGCAGAAGAAGCCGGGCTGTATGATTCACAAACCACACTTGTCAGGCTTGGGTACGAGACCACGCTGACTGGACCGGAACACTTTTAATACAGTTAAGTGATGAAAATATGGATTAATATAAGGAATGCATCCTAAAAGAAAACCGCTTATCCCAAATCAGACTCAAACCAAAAGAAATGACGATCAATATCGGGTATATCAACATTGTCACTATCCTGCCCTTCCAATTTCCGATGCACTTGTTTTTCCTGCTCTTTTTTCAATAATTGATACACAGTTTGCTTTATCATATCCGGACTATCCATTCCTTTTAAAGTGTAATGATCCGCGCCATATTTATAGATTTCTTTCACTTTATCCGGTTCTTTAATCGAAGTCAAAACCAAAACAGGAATATTTTTTGAATAATCATATGACCGAATACGTTTCAACAATTCAATGCCCGGAATTTCCGGCATCATCATATCAAGTACGATGACATCCGGTTTTTGATTACAGATGATATTCCATCCTTCCTTGGCATTCTCGGCTTCGAGCACTTCGAATCCCGCTTTTTCAAACAGTTTTTTATAAAACATACGGACAGTGGGAGAATCTTCGATCAGTGCAATACGAATTTGTCGAACAGGCATAATACTACCCTATAAAATTTGTTAATTCAAGATATATTAATTAATAAACAAATTTCAGGCCAAAAATCGGATAATTCTTAACGAATTGTTATTTATAATTTTATAAAATATCCAACAAATGATATTGTTCAGAGCTCCATTTCAATTTGAAATATTATTTCATGAATATCGCTTTACGCTGTGCCCGGTACCTGCCGGCCTCCATAACAATCACATACATCCCTGAAGCCACAGCGCTACCGTTATCGTCAAAACCATTCCAGGCAACAGAGTGTCGCCCTGCTGAACACAGACCTTCTTTAAGCACGGCGATCCGGTGTCCGCACAAATCAAAAACAGTGATCTTTACCTGCTCAGACTGAGGCAAATCAAAAATAATCTGTGTGGCTGGATTAAAAGGATTGGGCGCATTTGGATGAAGATGAAACTGTTGGGGGCATTTCAACTGCGCAGCGACCTGAGTTGATCCTACATGAATCATCTGATGAACAGTCAGAGTATCCGCTCCGCCTGGACCACTGACAATGAGACATACTGTATATTCTCCTGAATTCTGATAGAGATGAACCGGATCAATTTCAATGCTTGTTTCCCCGTCGCCAAAATCCCATGCATATTGATTAACTTCTCCATAAGACCAATCACTGAACTGTACAGTCAGCGGTGCCTGTCCCCACGTCGTATCCGCTGAAAAAACGGCAATCGGTTTGTTAAAACCAATACAAATCAGGCTGTCAACCGCAACAGAATCCGAGCCGCCGGGGCCGGATACTTTCAGAAACACCGAATAAATGCCGATATCAGAATAAGTATGTTCAGGATGCTGTAAAGTGCTTGTTGTACTGTCTCCGAAATCCCAAAAATAACTGTTAACGTTTCCCTGCGACTGATCGATAAAATGTACTGTCAGGGGCGGTTCACCAGAGGTTGTATCAGATGAAAACGCTGCAATCGGAGGGGCTGATCCCACTTGAATCAGATTTTCAATCAGTACTGAGTCGCTTCCTCCGGGTCCGGTTACCCTTAAAAATACTGAATACCATCCGGTCTCATGATAGATATGTTCAGGATGCTGTAATGTACTTTGGGTGCTGTCGCCAAAATCCCAATGCCACAAAATGACAGCTCCATGAGATGTATCTGTAAACTGAACAGTCAGCGGAGCAGAACCGCTTGGCTGGTTGACAATAAATCCAGCCTCAGGAGGGGGCTCCAATACATGAATCAAATCCGGAATTCTCAGTGTATCTGCACCGCCCGGACCACTGACAATAAGTTGAACTGTATACACACCTGCCCATTGAAATACATGAACAGGATTCTGCACAGAGCCGGTTTCAAAATCACCAAAATCCCAGGTATAAGTATCGATAATGCCTGTCGATTGATTTGAAAATACGACTTGAAGCGGATAAATACCTTCCGTTACATCAACTGTAAAAAGGGCATCGGGTGCAGGAACGCTCTGAACACCGACATTCAGTGTGAAAGATTGTGTAACAAAATTGCCATGCGTGTCTGTCACAATCACCTCGACATCATGGGCACCTTCGTCCTCACTGACAGGATTCCATGAAATTGCGCCAGACTGTGCATGAATGGTCATATCTCCCGGACTTTGGTTTAAATGAAAAGTCAAGGCATCACCTTCAGGATCAAAGGCAATGACCGTATAAGCATATGAATCTCCTGCATCAACTTCAGTCACAGGGCTCGATGTGATCTGTGGAAACTGGTTCTGGCTCGCATTCACGACTTTAATCCAAAAATACAGCGTCATCGATTTTCCGTACGACGTGGTGACCGTAATACCAAACAGATGTTTCCCCGGGCCTTCTCCCCACAGATCCGCTGTTATATCGGAAGACTGAGGCGTCCAGGTCAATGTTTGTGCTATTTCATCAAAAACCATTCCGTTCAGCAGGGAAGTCACGGTTGATCTGGTAATTGTAAGAGATTGACCATCCTCAAATAACTGACTGAAATGATAATCAAAGGTTTGACCGATCTCGGCCTCAACTGTATCCACATCCACTGCTATTTGCGGACCCGGAGTTTCAAATTCATAAGTTTCGGCGTCCGGTTTCTGAATACCAGTAACAGAGACCTGATCAGAGAGTTTGCTGTTTGAAGTAACCATCACCCAGACTGTTTTCCCATCTGTATCCACATTTGGATACCCGTCAGCCCAGGGACCTGTACGAGTTACACTCCAGGTTTCACCATTATATATGGCAAAACGATTTTCCATCCGGCGTCCATTCAAATAGAGCACATGCCCGTCGGAATAAGCGCTGATACGTGTGTGTGGATCACTCGTATTTTCAGAATAGATCGGGCCATAACTGCCCTGGCCAGTCAACCAATTCTGACCAGGCTCATTTCCGATTGTACAAAACAATTGAGACTTATAGTCCGAAGATTCCTCTCCTGTATCATTATTCCAGGCAATATATATTTGATCGTCCCATACACACATCCCGGGGCTGGCACCGCTTTGATTTTCAGGAGCGATAATTGACGACTTGGTTTCCCAATCAGTAAAACCCGGAAGGCACCACCCAAAATTCAAATCATGATTGTTTATCACGCTTCGATAACAAAAGTACAGCCGCCCTTCCTTGCCCTGGGCAAACACAGGATTATCACCCTCCCCAAGGAAAACAGGCTGTTCCCATTGACCATTCACCGACTGAATTGTATAGATATGGCAATTAGGAGCATGGACATATTCGTAGATAACCGAAATGGTGTTCTGCCAGACTTCAATATCAGGATAAATAAGATAATTATCATGGTCTGAAATCTCGACAGGCGTTTCCCAAATTCCCCCCTGCCCTCTGAGATAGAAAAGTTTACCGGCATATGTTGAAAATATCAGATGACTTGCCCCTGTATGATCAACATCCAATGCCAGACAGGGTCTTGGCCAGCTCTGATGTTCGCCATGAACCGTTCTGCCCCCTGTCGGCACATTTTCTGCAGAGCTCCATGGTCCATCAGTGGATCGAATCGCATATTGAATGCCACCGTCCTGAACCCAGACAGCATGAAGGCTCCCATCCGTGGGATCAACTGAAACATCTCCGCTGAATCCCGTTGTGGATAATACCTTTTTGGTGATGATTTTCAGGTCCTGAACCGCATCCGGCGGCGGAGGTTTTAAAATTTGACCTGAAGGATTGGTTATACCGCTGATAGCGATTTCACAATCCGAAGCTCCCGAAGATGACCGGACAATCCACGCCGTCCGGCCGTCATTCACAACCTGGAGTATATTTTTGGCTCCCCAGTCATCGTCATCATTCCAGGGTGCTTCTTTAAGAACGGTCCAGTCATTTCCATCCCATAGACGAAAACGTTCATTTCTTCCGCCATTCATATGGATAACCAAACCATCCGAATAAACGCTCACATTCGAATGCGGATCACCCGTATTTTCATAATAGGGCTGATCCCAGGGATCCAATGTTACCTCGTCCAATCTGGGAGTCCAGCTGTTTCCCGGCTCGTTCGCAGTAGCGCAAAATAAGCGGGTTTTTTTATTAACATCAGGATCATCGATGCCCATAGACCACGCCAAATAAATTTCACCGCCTGAAACAGTCAGACGCGGTCCCTGGCCTGTACGACCTTCCGGATTGGTCATGTTGGTTTTAAACTGCCAGGCAGTTTGGCCAGATTTCAATACGGCAAATTTCGCCTGATGAAATGGCTCTGTGATTTGTCGGCCTCCTCTGCATAAAAAATAAACACGATTCTGACTGCCAACTGCCAGCGAAGGATATTCTCCGGGAGCTACCAAATAAGGTCCTTTCCAGGATCCGCCAATTCGATAGATCCCATAAACATCATCTCTGTCTGCATCTTCATAAACGGCATATATATTATTACCAACCGATACAATGTCGAGATAGATGCTGTAACCACTTTTCTTGACCAGCCGTACTGGATCGCTCCATTTTCCAAGCACTCCGGATACATAGTAAACATCACCGCCTGATTCACTGAATACAATATGCGTCGTTCCCTGATAATCAATGCACATCCCCAGACATTTCCTTTCAAATCCGTCTTCTTCCATACCCCGCACATGTAAACCGGCATCAGGAACTGTATTTACCTGACTCCATGCCCCATTGTAATTTCTGACTTTATACTGGATGTCCCAAGTGTCGTTCACCCAGGCAACATGCAATGATCCGTCTGTAGGATGTAATGCAATGTCAGGACTGTATCCTTTTTTTTCCAGAGTCACTTCTTCAATGATTCGCATGTTGTTGATATTAACAGAATATAAAGTTTGATAAATTGAAAAAAAACATGTAAGAAAAAACGGAATCAAATACTTGTTATGATATCCCCTAAGACTTGAAAACATGCAGACCCCCCTAATCTTTGTTTACAGCCATGATCAGGCAAATAATATACCAGATCATTAAAACAGACCAATCTTTGTTTTGAGAAATAAAAGTGCCTATATCTTACTGTTATTTATAGAATTATATGATTTAATAAAAACAAGATCATTGTCTTTTTTTATATTGATAAACGACAATCTGCACATTTTTCAGGCATTGCCGCAAAATATTCGATCACATAATCATATCCATACATTACATAAGCATATCCATACATTAATGATATTCAATTTTTTATCGATGCCTTTTAATACAGAGCTTTCGGTTGGCAACCTGAGGAATGAAATTCTCATTGATAAAACAAAGAATCTTTGAAATGAGCCAAAGACCTGCCCCAAAGAAAGTACAGTAATTTAATCATTTGAGACAGGTCTTCTTGCTGGAGATGAAATTTATTTCATCATTTTCATCTCAATCCCGTCCATATCGTCAAACGCCTGATTTTCTCCACCCATACCCCAGATAAAACTATATCGCGCAGTACCTGCACCGGAATGTAAAGACCAACTCGGACTGATCACTGCCTGACGGTCCCGAACGACCAGATGCCGGGTCTCATCCGGCGGCCCCATCAGATGAAAAACCACATGGTCACCTGGAATATTAAAATAGAGATAGACTTCCATACGTCGAGCATGTGTATGGGGGGGCATGGTATTCCAGATGTTGCCTTCTGCAAGTTCAGTAAAACCCATCACAAGTTGACAGCTTTGAATACCGGCTGGATGGATATACTTATAAATCGTTCTTTTATTAGATTCAGCATCAGAGCCCAAGTGCACTGCCTCTGCTTCCGCTTTTTTTGCCTGTTTTGTCGGAAATGACTTGTGAGCGGGATAGCTAAGCAGATAATAACAAGCCGGATTATCAGGATTATTGCTTGTCAATTGAATTGCTTTACTGCCCTGACCAATATATAATGCATCCAAATTATCCATTTTATAAACAGTTCCATCCACTTCAATGGTTCCACATTCACCGATATTAATAACACCAAGTTCCCTTCTCTGACAGAAATAGTCAGCCCGTAATTCGTCGGCGGACGACAATTCAATTGTTTTTTTTGTCGGAATGGCTCCTCCGATAACAACTCGATCGATTTCCGAGTATACTGTACAAAGGCTTCCCGGTATAAAAAGATTTTGTAATAAAAATGTGTCCCGAAGTTCCTGGGTTGTCATTCGCAGATACCTTACCGGATCCGCTGAGTATCTTGTATCCATCATATCTCCTTTTTTGTTACAATCTCAGTAATATATCAATGAAAAATAAAATATGCCCTGATGCTCCTTTCTGAGTATATATTCATCTGAAAATCGTCATCAGCATGGATCAACTGATATGGATAACAATATTAAACATACAATTCATGCTCTCTATGATGGTTAACCGGATATCCGGTGTATATGAAATCTTCACAAAGAGACTGATATCGGCATCATTTTCCCTTTCTTCTGAGCAATAAATGACGATACAGACGCAATCGGCGGTAGATTTTCGGTGCTTTCGGGAAAAATTGTTTGACGACGGATTTCTGTTGCGGAAAAACACCCTCTCGAACCATTCGTACATTTTCAATGGTATAAAAAGCATTCGGATTATATTTATCTATGCTGCGAATTGCCCGTTCCAGATCTCTACGGTTAATCACTGTGTAAACCAGGATGACTTTACCGCGGCTGCCTTCGGCTGGCACCTGGGTCACCCCGAATCCCTTCCTGCGAAGTGAATCGAGAAGCTGATCAGCGTCTTTCTGCGTAATAATTCTCAACACCAGTCGTCCTACGGCAAGTTTCTCATCAAGAATGATTCCTATATAATTCCCCATGGCAAATCCGGCCGCATATCCTATATAACAAAAAATATTGGATAAATTGGCCAATACCTGCCGGATTGCCAGAAGCCAGATAAACACTTCAAAAAATCCCAGTACTGGCGCCAGATACCGGCTGCCCCTGCTGATAAAAACAATACGAATTGTACCCAGGGTCACATCGATTACACGGGCCAAAAAAATTAATATCGGAAGGACGACCCAAGTAAAAACGACATTATCGAAAATTGTTCCCATAGTTATTTTAGCATCAATATATCGAATATAATAAAAAGGCAAGAAAAATTACTTGCCCCGATCCAAGAAAAAAAAGTAAGTATTTATTCAGCTTATTCTTACAATCATTTCAACTTTCAGTCATTATCAATGACTCTATGACCGGCACTAAATAAGCCATCCGGTATCAACATTTTTCTCCTATTTTCTGCAATGCTTCTTCTATAACCTGGTAAACTTCTTTTCTCAACCTGGATTTTTTATGCAGTTTCTCCAGCGAACCAATTGCTCGTTTGTCTCCCAGGTCTCCCAACAACCGAGCGGCACGCAACTGAGTCGTCCAGGAACGGCTTTTAAGTGCATCAATCAACTGAGGAACAGCTTTGGTTCCAAAATTGTGCAGGGCGATTTCCGCGCTTTCTCTCACACTCCAATGTGCATCGGAAGTGGCCTTCAACAATGCCGGAATTGATCTTTTATCTTGAAAATTCCCCAATAACCAGGCTGCTTGACTGCGTACATCTCGGTTTGTATCGCTTAACGCACATAATGCGAGCTCCAAAACTTCAGGATAGCCGACACCTATAATTCTCAGCTGGCGTATGACTTCAAATCGAACATATGGATCACTATCCGACGAGGCCACCTCGATTAATGGCTGAATCACGCGACCCGAATTAATCTTGCCCAGAGCCAGCACGGCTTCCAGGCGCACATTTTCAGAATCATCATGCAGCATATGAATTATATTCGGGAGTATTTTCTTATCGCCAATTTCGCGAAGTACCTGCAAAGCACTGCATCGGCTCCAGGCCGCACACCCAATTCGAATCAGTGCGCTTCTGGCAGCCTCCTTAACTTCCTCGGTTCCCACTTCGACCTGACGCTTCAGGATCTTTACAGCGCGATGGTCTTCAAGCCCCTCAAGAGCATGGATGGCACGTAATTGAAGATGTGGATGTTTGGTATTGCTGATATCTTTTAAAAATGATCCAATATCCGATTCATTGAAACTCAATATATAAAGCAATTGCTTGATGATATCCGATCCAAATCGAATCAGTGCCTGCACAGCTGCCCGTCGTACTACAAAATAACTGCTTCCCAGATGCTTAATTAAGGCTGGAACAGATTTCGGATCCCCGATATCTCCCAGTGTCAACAACATAGCCCGGAGAACAAATTTACTCTTTTCATGAATCAGTGCGTTAAGCAGCGGATCCGTACTCAGACTGCCGTAAGCAACCAGGGATAATCGGGCCTGTCGCTGAACCTTTTCAACATTGTCGCCCAAACGCTGCACCAGGGATTCGATCGACTGCGGATCCTGAATCAGTCCCAGGGATTCGACAACATTCCGTCTAACCTGCCAGTTCTCATCGTGTAAAAGTGAAATAAGAGGCGACACAGCTTCAAGCACTTTCATGCGGCCCAAAGCCAGTGATGCATTTTTCCTCATGGTAGCCGATGGGCTTTTCAAAGATTCCAAAAGCAATCCATGGCTGGAAACTCCAAGTTTTGTCATATTTTCCACAGCCAGTTCAACAATCTCTTCATCATCCATCGCCAGCAGCCGAACCAGAATTCGACTGGCACGGGGTTCATGGGATTCAATGATTTCGAGTATTTTTTCTTTGAGTTCTGTAACTGCCTGATTGCGAACAATCCATTCCGGATCTGCCGCCGCCTGAACCAGATAGTCGATCACTTTGTAATTACCCAGTTTACCAAGAGCAGCGACCACTGCCCATCTGATATTCATCACGGGTGCATTTAGAATTTTCGGTTTGACCAATTCATCAATGGCCGCAGGATTGCCATAGCGCCCCAATGAAATCACCGCAGCGTGACGGATGCTTCTCGATTTGTCACTAAGTTGTTCCATGAAAAGCGAATACAGGGAAGGATCCTGCTCATAGCCCAAAGCAATTAAGGCTTCCCTTCGAGCGCTGACGTCCTCGCTTTCCCTGACAATATGAACCAGCTCGGGAATAGATTTATTGAAAACATTTGACATGGCTTTTATAATCTTTCAATATAACCTTGGCAATCACCTTCAATATTAAACGACCGCAATTCATAATCACATTCTACATTGGCAAGCCCCTTCACTGCCGCACGAAAGCATCCCAACCTCGCGCAAGTCAGATCTTTGATGGTAAATCCTTCATCTATCAACATCTGACAGCTCTTCATATATCGGCAATGATGCACCGTAATCTCAAGGTGAAATGGATTGGTTTCTGACAACTCGAAATCACTGGCATCCCGGAACAGGCGCCCGATCACACCCAATTGAATGTACTGTTCGACAGCTCCCCGGATCGTATCCGTTTTTTCAGTCTGTACACCAAATTCGTCACCAAGTTGTCTCATATAGTGCTGAACCGCATGTTCATAAGCCCGTTCACAAAATAATTTTGGCCGAGTGCCGTGAAAATCCCTCGCTGCCTCCTCAAGCGCGCTTAGCCAGCTCATAGAAACAACCCATCCTGCTTTATTGTCATCGATCTTAATCATGATCATTCTCCACAGATGTCGAAATGAGTCCGAAATGTTCCAATTCCTGCTCAATAAGCATGACTGGAAGAGATCGGCCCAACTTCTTTTCCAGACGCTGAGCCAATTCCTCCGGAGTGATATCCGGGGACTGCGCCCAAAGCAGCACCAATTGTGCCTTCTCTTCTCTGTTTAGCCGCGAGTCATCTTCTGAATGTTCCCCTGATGGAGTCACTTTCCCGCTTGTTTTTTTCCGCTTTTGAAGCACCTTGCAGGTATCACGGGCTATGGCAAGCTCTTCATTGGTTGGAATGACCAAAACCTTGATTTTCCCTGTGCTGATTTCTATTTCATTCTTATCATTTTTATTCAAATCGATTGTAATTCCCAGTCCCTGCATTTCCGATAATATCAATTTACGAACATATGAAGAATTTTCCCCGATACCGCCTGTAAATACAATAGCATGCAATCCACCCATTTCCGCCATATATGCCCCGATATATTTCTTGACCCGGTTGGCATATATATCCAAAGCCAATTGATGCTGAACACTTCCCCTGAGTGCTTCAGCGACAATTTCACGATTGTCATTGGAGGTTTCTGTTAATCCCATCATACCACTGTGCTTATTCATAATGTTGTTCATCTCTTTTGTGGACAGATTTTCCTTCTCCATAATATACGGCACCAATGCCGGATCGATATCGCCGCAGCGGGTACCCATTACCAGACCCTCAAGGGGAGTAAATCCCATGGATGTGTCTATAGATTTTCCTCCATTCACAGCAGTAATGCTGGCACCATTGCCCAGATGACAGGTAATCAGCTTTAATTTGGCAACAGGTTTACTTAAATATTCCGCCGCTTTTTCAGATACAAACCGATGAGATGTGCCATGAAATCCGTATCGGCGAATACCCAGTTTTTTATACAGCGCATAAGGGAGACCGTAAACATAGGCCTTGGGGGGGATCGTATGATGAAACGCTGTATCAAACACAGCAACCTGAGGCACACCGAAAAGCAAAGTTTCACAAGCTTCAATCCCGCTCAGATTATGGGGATTGTGAAGCGGCGCAAATTGTATACATTTACGAATGGCTCCCTTGACTTTTTCGTTGATATACACCGATTCAGTAAATTCTTCACCGCCATGAACCACCCGGTGTCCAATACCATTGATTTCCGACTTGTCACCCATCACACCATGCTGGGGATGCATCAGCATGGCAAGTGCGATTTCAATGGCAATTTCATGGTTTAATACTTCCCTGACTTCTCGCATCCGATTCTTTTCTGCAGGCTGATAAGTGATCACTGCGTCTCCGGAGCCGATCTTCTCCACAAGGCCTTTGGCCAGTTCCTTTTCATCTTCGGTCTGAATCAGTTGAAACTTTACCGAAGAACTCCCGCAATTTAAGACAAGAATTTTCATGGATAGAAAACGTCCTCCTGCCAATCAAATGAAAAAGGTCGATTCGTCCTGTCTGTTGAATCGACCTCCTAAAATATCAGATAAGCGGGCACAATGCCCTTGAGAATGATGTCAAGTGCAACTCCAATCCAATCTATCAAGACCTTTGAAGCCAAAGAATGCGTCCTTTCTTTGTTCATATCAATTCACTGTTAAAATATAGCAATAAATTTAAGTTAGATCAAGATTTTTCAGAGCCGTTTTTTTGCGGTCAATTTCAACCTGACTCTGAATCCAACAAAAAAATCTATATGGATTACAAAAATACTCAAATTAATAAATCGGAAACCGTGGTTTGGATCAGGACAGGTTGTTTGTATGTGGCAGTTCAAATAAACCTGAGATACGCAGTCATAAGGATCTCCGTTAATCTGGATGGAATGTCAAGTGATTATTTACCGCAGCAATGCTTGTACTTTTTTCCGCTTCCGCAGGGACATGGATCATTGCGTCCGATTTTCTTTTCACCAGTGATTGTTTCAACCGGATTCAGCAATATTTCAAGTTCCGCTGTATCTTCCTGTTTATCCGGCGCTAATTCGATGGAATATGCCCACCCGTGTTCCTTGAATACGGCTTCAAGTTCTTTTCTCCGTTTTTTGGTCTGGACACGCACCTTCGCAGGATTTTTCTCTGATCCCAGCCTGGCTTCTTTTTGTCCGTCAAATTGTTTTTCAAATTTCATTGTCAATCCCCTGAATTGATTGATGATGCTCACCGTAAAATCTCATACTTGTCAGGGACATCATAGTTTACGGATTTACCCAAGCATAAGTCAATTACGATCGAATTGCGCCATGTATTGAGATTCACGAATATTTTATTTGTTATTATATTAACGATAATCACATAAAAAATCAAATTATTTTTCCTTTGGTTTTTTATTTCATTAAGATAGTATCATTAAAAAAATCGATGAAAAGAAATACGTCCGAAAGTTTACGCCCAGAAACGAGTGCAGCGCATGGTCCGAGATGAATAAAAAGCGCGCTGAAAAATTAATTAAAGAAAATCGACTGACCATAGCGGGTCTGTCAAAAATACAAACAGCAAAGAAGAATGGTCTATGGGATAAGTCGAGTGAACCCAATATTCAGTATGATATGCCAGAAAAACTTCAATTCGCGTTAGATATAAATAAAAAAGCGGAAGAATATTTCAATCAATTATCAGCTGCCTTTCAAAAGCAGTATATTGGATGGATTGTGGTTGCCAAACGTCAGGAGACCAGAGAAAGACGCATCAAAGAATCCATTGATCTTCTGGAAAAAGGCCAAAAACTTGGATTAAAATGAACGCTCCATTATAAACACAAAACAGATTCTCCGTTTTTCTGCTATTGGATTGTCTGACAAATCGGTACAGTAACGCTGGCCGACGGCATCACCCACACTTTTCCGGATTTCTCCTCTAAAGCATGATCGATTGCTTTCTGAAGAGATGTAAAGGAAGTCATATGAATGGCTCCAAGGATTTCGGGATCAAGCTGAGTAACCCCAAAAAGTGATGCCTGACGCAGTAAACCAATCCATTTGGCCGCCTTATGGTACCCCAGTTTGTATCCCTGCTGTATGATTTCCATCACAGTATTGAAATCCTTATTCAATGTCAATAAACGATAAAAAGCATCCGGTCCGATACCATTGGAGCACGCAGAGACAAGAATTAAAATTCCTCCCGTATTTAAAATAAGCCTGGCATGCTCCATAGCTTTCTGGGATTGGTATAAATTGCTGTCCAGGGGTGGCACTGTAACAGCCAGAACAATATCCGCTTTATGAGAAACCTGAATTCCATATACTTCTCTCGCCCTTTCAGCAGCCATATTCATGGATACATGGATGTCACCCGTAAATGCAGCATCAACACGGTTATCATTATTTAAAACCATCTGAATGGAAAATATTTTTTTATCGAGCATCCGTACAGCTTCGACCATATCCTCGTGTACCGGATTTCCCATCAGTTTCATGGGTTCTGATAAAGCGGACATCGCATGGCTATGATTCTGTTCAATGGTTTGAAATCCGGCCACCCCCGGAACCAAAGCCTTTCTCCCACCGGTAAATCCGGCAAAATAATGGGGCTCTACAGAACCGATAATCAGAATTTTTGAAGCCTTTAAAACACGACGATTGATGAGCACATGTGTACCAAAATCGGTTGTGCCGACTGACTCCAGATCTGTATCTCTCCAGCAATCATGATAAAAAATTTGAGACCTGTGTGTCTGATAATAAGATCCGAATATCAATTCTAATTCAGTTATCGATGGAGGTCTGTGAGCACCTGTAGCCACCAAAAATTGGACATCCGATTTATTTATGGTCGGTCTGATCATCTCCAGAATCCGGGCTGTCGGCGTATGCCTCGCACTGTCATTGACAATGATCAGCAGAGATTCGTCCTTCCGAATAAATTCATCCAGCTTTGGAGAATCGAATGGATGCAGAAGTGCCCGATTTAAAATAACATGATCCGGTTCGGTCATATCTGATTTTGGACTGAGCACACCATCCAGTCGGGATTCAGGAATACAAATTTTTATGTATTCTTTATTGTATAAAATATTGGTCATTTTATCTTTCATTTTGAATCATGTGTCCTTGTTCTTGCCAAAAATAATTCGGCTAATAAAAGAACCATGGCAATCAACAGCATTTCCCATGCGATTTCACGGCCCCAGCGAGTATGTCGGACAGCCGCTTCTAATGACGTCTGTTCCGAAATAATGGAAACAGGAAAATCAGATAATTTTGCTTTCAGGGTTTCATAACCGATCGGCTGAAAATCTGACTCCGCCGGATTGATATTAACTGCTTTCGCTGTTAATATAGAATCGTTTTTTAAAAATCGGTATATGCCCGGCATATCTGTGGTTTTCAGACTGAGCCGTATCTGCCTTCCAGCTTTTTCCGGGAGTACTTTATTTATATCTCCTGATGGTAGTTTCACTGAATATGGGATGTTGTCGTCCGGAACCGATTTTAATATATAGTGAATTGGTTTCCCACAAACCTGACTTTCTTCTCGAATAAATGTCATTGCGCCATAAAGTGCCAAGCGGTGTATCAAAGGTGCGAAAAATGGAAGGGTTTGAAAATCAGACCATGGAGGCGAAATACCGCTGGTCATTAAAATGAAATTTCCTCTTTCGTAGGGCAGAATCAGTAAAAAAGGGCCGCCGTCTTTAAATCTGATGAGAATTTGACTGCTGCCTGCATTCACAACCTCTATTGACTGCCAAAACTGCGGGGACCTAATCTGTTCATGGTTTTTTTCAAAAATTCGTTCAAATACAGGATGCAAATAATCGATCTGTCCGAATGAACGATAACCATCAGCTTTCTCAGAACTGATAAGATTGCCAAAAACCAAACCATAAATTTTGAATAGTCCGTCGTTTAGCTGCCGAAGATTGGTTTCAGATCCCGGAATAAGGATGAATCCCCCGCCCCTGTTTAAAAACTGTTTGATTGCCTGTATTTCCATTTCATTAAAGAGAGGATAATTAACAGCATAGACAACATCTGTCTGGTTAAGATACTCTGTCCAATCCATGCCATAATATCTTTCTGAAATAACAAAATTTTTTCGTTGATGCTCAGGATTTAAAGCGAATCGGATAGGCAGAAAATCTTGCCCCTTATTGCCTAAAATAAGAATATGTATTCTGGATGGTATGAATATAGAAAAATATCGGGTGTTATCCGGTAAAAATTCATCGTCCTCCAGCTTGATTTCACCATCAATCCAGCCGGATTCCCGAGGTGTCACGGAAAAAATTACCCGCTGTTTTCCTCCGGGGGGCAAATCCACCATTTTTTGGGCCACCGAGGCTTGGTTCATAGATAACCGCACAAGAACAGCGTCAAATGGCTTATCGGAATAATTTTCGATCTGAGCAAAAACACGTAATACGCCTCCTGGCGAAATGATTTGATTTTCAATGCCAGCATCCGTCAAAGCGATATTGGATATTTTTTCCTGGACTGGCATCACATAACAATGGTCAATACTGGAAAAATGGAGCGAACTATCCACAGTATCTGAAAATGCGGTTGCCTGCAAATCAGTGATCCAGTAGAGCTCCCGATTGAATTCTGCGGATGTTAAAATGTTATCCGCCGCCTCCAAGAGCAATTCTGCTGACTGGGCTGTATATTGAGGCATGGCATTTTGAATCTTTTCGAGCAGTTTGGAATATTGGGCAGGCCAAAATGAAGCCTTTGTCTTAGAATGACCAATGACAGCAACCTGATCACCCGAGTTATTCAAAATCCGGGCTATTTGTTTTGCAGCTGTCTGCGCCCTTGTCCAAACATCTCCTCTCGCCATACTCATTGATTGATCCATTGCAATAACTGCCGTAACTCTCGATTTTCCAAGAAACAGATTTCCTGTCTTTAGCGTAGGTCGAGCAAAAGCCATGACAATAAATAATACAACAAGGCACCGGATAATAAGTAGCAATATCTGTCGGATTCGTATTCGCCTAAAATGCTGCTTTTGAATCTGTCTGATAAATGCGAGACTGCTGAAATAGACCTTTTTTACCTTTTGACGAGCAAGCAGATGAATCAGTAAAGGAATAGAGATTCCGATCAATCCGATCAGAATGGATGTATTGATAAAACCAAGCATGACAATTACTTATATTAATGAACGGCAGATATGATCACAAGGTACAACATTTTTTACTTTGTTTATTCACGGAAACAGTTCCTGTTCTGCAATATCGCAGATCAGATGACCAACTGCCATATGGCCTTCCTGAATACGGGCAGTCACAATATGAGGAATTTGAATGGCGATATCTGCCAATTCGTAAAGCGGGCCCGGTTTCTCACCGGTCATTGCAATACAAGTAACATTCATACTTTTGGCCTTGTCCATGGCCAGTACAACATTACGGCTGGAACCGCTTGTACTCAAACCTAAAAATATATCTCCGGGCTGCCCCAAAGCCTCAACCTGCCGGGCAAACACATGATCAAATCCGTAATCATTGCCCCCCGCTGTAAGAATGGACGTGTCCGTAGTCAGGGCAATGGCGGGCAAACCAGACCTTTCTTTCTGAAAGCGTACCACCATTTCCGCTGCAATATGCTGACTATCTGCAGCACTCCCACCGTTTCCGCATATGAGCAGTTTATTTCCGGTTTGAAATGCACCAATAATAGCATGAGAAGCATTGATAATCGACAAGCAGCAAGAAGATCCGATTTTCCGAATCATCTCTGACGTCTCTTTCAGGGAATCTTGAATAAACAATTCAATTTGTTTTTGATCAATCATTAAAATAATTCCTAAATAATAACTTTAATTGATTCACCACCCCAGCCAGTTTTTTTTCTCTTTATTAAATGCAACAGGTGGATCCGCATGAATTGCCTCACCTTTTATGGCTAAAGCCGGATATCGATGAAAAAGATTTTTTGCACGTTCGCTTCCCCATCGTTTCTGTACAAGTTTCAATGCCTTGCTGAGGATCATCGGACGGGAAGCTATGCCGTGGCAATCCGAGCCTACAAAATGAACAAGTCGATGATCCATCAATATTTCTGCCGCCTTTTTCACTTTCTTTCCAAATACACCTGTTATACTGCCTGCATTCATCTGCATCAGCACACCGCGGGTGACCATCTCAAAAGCAGTTTCCGGATGTTTCATAATATGCATATTCCGTTCAGGATGGGCAAGGATAGGTGTAATTTTTTCCAGATTGAGCTGAAATATTCTTGCATGCGTATCATTGGGGAAATCACCTAATGGCAATTCAAAAAGTAAATATTTACGATTACCATTGATAGTGGCAATGATATTCGTATGTTCAAAAATCGACTGGCAATGAATTTCTGAACCCAGCCACAAAGCCATCCTGATGCCTTCCTGCCTGGCTCTTTCTTTCAACTCCTGAAAAGTATCAATAAGCCGCTTTTCGAGTGATTCATCCAATCGATTCAGCACATGCGATGTACACACAGCACCCCGAATCCCGTCTTCTTCACCCTGTTTTAACAATTCCAGTGACTCATTCCAGTTCATCGGTCCATCATCAACATCAGGCAAAAGATGTGTATGTATATCGATCATATTTTCCCGGCAGAATCTGTGTTTCTCTCAATGTACATCATGATGAACTGCTTTCGCAAATTCTTTCAACATTGAATGATTTGCCATATCCTCCATGACTGTTCCTGTCACAATAAAATCTGCACCGGCGAGCACTTTGTCCCGGGCAATTTGTGGATCGCGAATCCCGCCTCCGACAATAACGGGAATACGAACCGATTTTACGACTTCTCTGATCATATTATCCGGAACCGGTTTATCAGCTCCGCTGCCAGCTTCAAGATAAAGCATCTTCAGACCTAATAATTCTCCTGCCATGGCTGTAGCCACGGCAATTTCCGGTTTGTGCCTTGGAATAGGTTGACTGTTGCTCATAAATTCGGCAGCTGTGGTTTTGCCAGATTCGATGAGCATATAGCCTGTAGGAATCGCTTCCAGGTTTAATGAACGGACTATCGGCGCAGAAATCACCTGCTCACCAATCAGATAGTGGGCATTCCGGCCACTGATCATTGTCATAAATAATATTGCATCCGCACTTCCCGAAACCTGCCGGCTGTTGCCAGGAAATAAAATCACGGGAATCGAAACAGCTTCTTTTATTTTTTTAACGCAATGATCGAAAACCGTTTCAAACAACAGACTCCCCCCTATCAGCAATCCGTCAACATCAGAAGCTTCGCACTGTTTGGCCAGACATACCAATTCCCGCATTTCTTTCTTATCCGGATCGATCAAAACCAGATACCCGGCTCCGCGCTTCTTTTTAATAGACATTAATGTTTCGTATGTGGTTTTCATGGTTATTCTTTACATTTTTATTGACTGTATGTTTTTTAATGTGTCTGTTTTATCAGATCTCACTTTAAAAAAGACTGGATAATCTTCGGTACTGCATCGAGAGCTGTCTGTAATTTGGATTTATCCTTGCCTCCGGCCAGCGCCATATGTGGCTTTCCGCCCCCGCTACCATCAACAATTTTCGCTGCTTCTCTCACCACCTCACCCGCTTTTAAATCCCGCTCTTTGATCAGATCATCCGTAATCACACAAAGTAAATTCACTTTGCTTTTGATCACTGCTCCCAAAACCGCAACACCGGACGGCATTTTATTTCGAATCTGATCACCAAAATTTCGCAAAGTTTCCACATCTGATGATTCGATATATCCGGTAACCACAGGAACACCTTGAACGGATACTGCTTTCTGCAGCAGCGCTTCCAGATCGGATCCCGCGGACATCTTTTGTGCCTGACGCAGTTTGCGTTCAAGATTCTTTCGATCTTCAATAAGCAATTCAATTCTGGATCCGATTTCATCTGGAGTGCATTTTAAAAGGGCTGCAGCAGATTGCAGTGTTTTTTTCTGTATCCTCAGAAAGTGGTCCGCAGCCTCTCCGGTAATTGCCTCGATACGTCGTACTCCGGCAGAAACAGACTCTTCACTCATAATCCGAAAATAGCCGATCTGTCCCGTGGAATCAAGATGTGTTCCGCCGCATAATTCCATGGAAAACTCATCAATTTTTACTACGCGGACAGTATCGCTGTATTTTTCACCAAACAAAGCAGTAGCACCCTGTGCCTTTGCGTCTGGCAGGGAAGTGGTAAACGATTCCACGGTCAGATTTTCACGCACACATCGGTTGACTTTCCATTCCACCTGATCAATCTGTTGAACGCTCATTGGCTCGAAATGTGTAAAGTCGAAGCGAAGCCGATCCGGTTCAACGAGGGATCCCGCCTGATTCACATGGTCACCCAGAACATGTTTCAATGATTTATGCAGCAAATGGGTGGCTGTATGATTCCGGGCCGTGGCGAGTCTTTCATCACGGTTTACCCGGGTTTTCACAGCCGGATCGTTGATTGCATTTCCCGATTCGAATTGGCCGATATGGATAAACCGGTCACCCTGCTTCAGTGTATTGTCAATTCGAATTTGGAAATCATTTCCGCTGACAATACCTTTGTCTCCCACTTGACCACCCGACTCTGCATAAAAAGGGGTCTGATCCAAAATCAGTAAAACCAGATCGTCTGATGTCTGATACTGCCGGATATTGGCATCAGAAACCGTGGTTTCGTATCCAATAAAATTCGAATCATCACCTTCGGTAAGTATAATCCAGTCATCACTCGACTTCATGTTGAATTGAGCGCTCTTACGAGCCCGCTTCCTTTGCTCATCCATTTCCTTATGAAATCCAGTTTCATCCACAGACAGGCCTTTTTCGTGTGCCATCAGCTGGGTCAGATCCAATGGAAATCCATAAGTATCATAAAGCCGGAATGCTTCAGCTCCCGGTATGATCTTTTGACCTTTTTTTAATATATCTGCGACAAGGATTTCAAACATTTCTATACCCCTGTCTAATACGTCATTAAACCGCTCTTCTTCAGATTGAATCACATGTATTGTGTGTTTCTCGCGTTCTTGTATTTCAGGATAGGCGTGCCCCATTGTATTTATTAAGGTCGGCACAAGTTTGTAAATGAACGGTTCGTGCATATCCAGATTCCGTCCATATCGGGCCGCCCTGCGCAAAAGTCTTCGAAGCACATATCCCCTGCCTTCATTTGAAGGCAGTACGCCATCAGTGATGGCAAATGTTAACGCTCGGATATGATCTGCAATCACCCGAAAGGCTGAAATTTGCTTGCTCTCTTTCCACTCAACAGAAGACAGCTGACTGATCCGATCAAGCAGAGGTGTAAATATATCCGTTTGATAGTTGGATTTCTTACCCTGTAAAACTGCCGTTACCCGCTCAAATCCCATGCCAGTATCCACATGTTTACGGGGTAATGGATGAAGGTTCCCTGATTCATCACGATTGTATTGAATAAACACCAGATTCCATAATTCAATAAAACGTGCACAACCGGCATTCAGTCCGCATTTGTGTCCCTTCACATGCTGTTTATCGCAAAACTCCTCACCCAGATCAATATGGATTTCCGAACAAGGTCCACAGGGACCACTTGCACCCATTTCCCAGAAATTGTCTTTTTCATTAAACCGCAACACATGAGAGGGATCAATATCTGTCACTTTTTTCCATAAAGATTCAGCTTCCTTATCTTCTGAAAAAACAGTTGCATAAAGCTGTGACTTCGGTAAATTCCACACCTGGGCAATCAGTTCCCAGGCCCATCGAATGGCTTCTTCCTTATAATAATCACCAAATGACCAGTTGCCGAGCATTTCGAAAAAAGTATGGTGGTAAGAATCATGTCCTACCTCTTCCAGATCATTGTGTTTTCCGCTCACACGGATGCATTTTTGCGCATCTGCCGCCCTTCTGTAGGCACGTGTTCCCATGCCAAGGAATACATCCTTGAACTGATTCATCCCGGCATTGGTAAACAGCAAAGTCGGGTCATCCAATGGTGCGACGGGCGCACTTGGTACAATTTTATGGTCATACTTTGCAAAAAAATCAAGAAATGATTGCCGCACTTCCGAAGATTTCATAAATAATTATTTCTCACTTTCTTTCATCTATACTATTTTTACAAGTCAATAAATATAAAGACTTTTGGAATAAATTGCAATGCTCTTGTATCCGGCTGGATATGAACTCATATTTCTATTTATCGATCTTCAACTCATGGATAAAATGAATATCCTTGAGCCAAATATGGGCCGAATAAAAAGGTTCTTTCAGGTTTATTCCCATTTTCTTAATCCGCAGTCTAACTTTATGATGATACTCATTTTATGAATGAACAGCCTTCTGACACAAAACCTCTTCAATCATGTTATTTCACTATCCGACTCTTCCTTCCATCGCAGTAGTTCATTGATGATGTCCCAGTCAAATCCTCTTCGAATTAAAAAATCCGAAATCTTTTTTTTATTCTTCAGTCGGTCACCCCGCCGAAACCGTTTGAATCGTAATTCGATTAACGATTTTGCCACCTCAATTTCGGATTTTTCACCATATCCCTCTGTAACGACTCTGGCAGCCATCGATTCTTTAACACCTTTTTTTTTGAGTTCTTGAATAAGAAGTCGCTTACTTGCGGGCCTTTGTATCATACGGGTTTGGATATAAGCAGAAGCGAAGGATTCATCGTTTAACAAACCAACACGGAGAAAATCTTCCACAATAGAATTCACTATTCTATCATCATACCCCTTCTGATTGAGCCGGTCTCGAATTTCTTCAACACTTCTCGCTCTGTAAGACAAAAGAGACAATGCTTTTTTTTTAGCACGGACCGCCTCTTCTTCCATTAAAACATGTTGAATGGTTGCTTCCGAAAGAGTGTCCCCCACATGAAGATGATGCTTTAACACGACCTCTTCGTCTAATCCGAACGCAAATGCATTATCTAGATAAATATTCCGTCGATGGGGATATTTTTTCTGAGGTTCGATAGAAGTGATGTGAAACGTCGTCATTATTCCGAACATAATATAGAGTGATGATATGCTTTATACAAAACCCTGCTGGAGTTGACAACTCTCAACAGGGTTCCCTATGTATTTTATCAACTTGATTTCTATGATGACTAACAATACCCTGCCTGATTTTTCACTGCTGGCTATTTGTCGCTGACAGCATTCTTCATTTCGGACATTGAAGATGTGCTGTTTTCAACCGGCTCCGCTTTTTGTTTTTCCGGCTCTTCAGCAGATTTGATCAATCCCATTTTTTCTTTAATCTGCCGTTCTATTTTTTGATAAATATCCAGGTTTTCTTCTTTTTCCAGAAAAATTTTAACATTCTCTCGTCCCTGCCCTATTCGTTCATCTCCGTACGAATACCAGGCGCCACTTTTCTCAATCATCCCCAATTCAACACCAAGATCGATGACATCACCTGTGTGTGAAATCCCCTTTCCGTACATAATATCAAATTCGGCATCCTTAAAAGGAGGAGCGACCTTGTTCTTAACGACTTTGGCTTTGGTGCGATTGCCCACGACCTCCGTGCCTTCCTTGATCGCGCCGATTCTCCTGATATCGATGCGTACAGAAGCATAAAATTTTAATGCGCGCCCCCCGGTTGTGGTCTCCGGATTTCCAAACATGACACCGATTTTCTCACGGATCTGATTGATAAATATCACACTTGTTCTGGATTTACTGATGGCGCCGCTTAATTTTCGCAATGCTTGAGACATTAAACGTGCCTGTAGTCCCATCTGGGCATCACCCATCTCACCTTCAATCTCCGCCCTGGGAACCAATGCAGCGACTGAGTCAATGACAATCACATCAAGAGCACCGCTCCTGACCAATGTCTCTGTTATCTCCAAAGCCTGCTCGCCGGTATCGGGCTGTGAAATTAGCAAGTCATCAGTATTCACTCCCAATGCTTTGGCATAAATTGCATCCAGTGCATGTTCCGCATCAATAAACGCTGCCATCCCTCCCTGTTTTTGTGCTTTGGCGATTACGTGTAAAGCCAATGTGGTTTTTCCGGAAGATTCCGGACCAAATATTTCAACCACCCGTCCACGCGGTATTCCGCCGACACCCAATGCAATATCCAGCTTAAGTGATGTGGTAGAAATGGCCTGGATTGCTTCAACGGCCCTGGATTGACCTAACCGCATAACCGAACCTTTTCCGAATTGGCGATCAATCTGAGAAATCGCTAAATCCAAGGCTTTCATCTTTTCATTATTTTTTACGTCTGGCATGTTATCATCCTTTACAGTTGAATGGATTTTAATATCTGATACTCAGCCCCTGATGATTTGAGTCTGCTTTGCAATAAATGAATATGATGCACCCGGAAGGATTCACTTTCAAATCCATTAGAATACATTTTAAAAATAACCGCTTCAATATTTTTATTTGATTTAACACGGCCCAATGTCAAATGGGGCTTAAAAGAATGTTTTTCACGTTCAATATTCATATACTCCAGTGCCTTGTTTAATCCAATAGCCATATTCTCGAGTGCCTCGCCCTCTGTATGAATACCAAGCCACAGGACACGGGGACGTTTTGCATTGGGAAAAGCCCCTACTCCCCGAATGGCTACTTTAAAAGGTTCCTCAGGTTCCGCTATATCACGCATGACATGCGTAATCTTTTCAATCTGATCCGATGTGATATTGCCCAGAAATTTCAATGTTATGTGCATACTTACCGGGCGAACCCATTTCACATCAGCACACAGTCCTTTCAAACCGGACTGAAACACTGAAATTTGCTCTCGAATCGTATCAGTTAATTGAACCGCAATAAACGATCGGATGGTAACGGCCATAATTACAGTATAAAATTTTTCAAGAAAAAATCAAGTACTATCCTGCAGCATACGACGCACCAAATCGAGTGCATAGCCTGAAAAGCGCATTTTATTCAATATCCGATCTTGTGAAAAAATAAATTTTTCAACAGTATGATGATATTTGTCTATGTAGCCGATATATACCAGGCCTACCGGTTTGCCTTTTGATCCTCCGGTTGGACCGGCAATCCCGGTGACAGATAATCCTGCATCCGCTCCACTCAAATGAATCACGCCCTTCGCCATGGCTATGGCTGTCTTTTTGCTGACTGCCCCGTACTTTCGAATGACTGATTCGGGTACTTTCAGCAAATCAATTTTAACCCAGTCGCTGTAAGTCACCACACCGCATTGAAAATACTGAGAACTGCCGGATATGTTGGTCAGTCGATGACCGATCAATCCACCCGTACAGGATTCTGCCACTGCGATTGAATAATTATGTTTTAAAAGCAGGTTGCCAACAACAGATTCAATTGTATCTTCATCTTCACCATACAAATATTGACCTGCAGCCTCTCGCGTGAATTCCACTGCCCTTTTAAAAATAGGTTTCCCGCCGGATTTTTCGGAAGCATTCATTGAAAGACGAAGGGACACACCCTGGGCATTTGGCAACGATGCCAGCCGAACACCAGGAAACATGTCTTTAAAAGTGATAAATGCTTCATTTAAAGAAGATTCTGAAATACCGATAGTATGCAGAGTCTTGAGAAAATGAATACCGGGTAAACCGATATGCTTGAGTTTTGGTAAAACTGACGTTTGCATCATCCTTTGCATCTCTCCAGGTACACCTGGCAGCACAAATATATGAACTCGGTTTTTTAGCAAATAAAAACCCGGTGCAGTACCTAACCGGTTTTCCAGTATCTCCGCCCCACGAGGTATTTCCGCCTGTGAACGATTTAACGGAGACATCGTTCGGCCGCGTGATTTAAAAAAAGCTTCTAATCTTTGATAAATGACAGGCTGAAATACAAGCGGCTGTTTGAAAAAATCAGCAACGACTTTTTTTGTTATATCATCATGGGTAGGGCCCAATCCCCCTGTTATGATAATTATATTTACGCGCTTTGAAGCATGCATTAATGTGTCACGCAGGCGATCGACATCATCACCCACGGTTTCAATCCAACTGACTTCAATACCTGCGCAGGTCAACTGCTGACCGATAAATGAAGCATTTGTATTAACTGTAATTCCATTGAGCAGTTCGTCACCAATGGAAATAATTTCTGCAATCATTCATCTTATCCGAAAAATAGATAGACTATCTCCAAAGTTACATTTGCATAAAATCCGGCCCATACATCATCAACCATCACACCCCAGCCGGACGGCAACTCTTGTGATTTGCCTGCGGGAAAGGGTTTGATGACATCATAAATTCTAAATAATACAAACGCACCCATCCACCAAATCCAATTCATAGAAACAGGTATAAATAAAAGGGCAATCCACATGCCCACAATTTCATCAATCACAATTATGGAAGCGTCTTTCTTGTTTTCCATTTTTTCCACCTGAGTAGCAGACCAGACACCGATTAAAAAGAAAATAATACAGGCTGAAAGCAGAATCCAATTCCTGAAACCCGGTATAAGCATAAAAATGAGTAATCCCAAAGCACTCCCGGCCGTTCCAGGTGCTAATGGCGAGTATCCGCTGTATAACCCGGTAGCTACAATATAAATTAATCGTCGCAACATATTATCGTCCTTTATCAGTTGGCATTTTTACAGCGCTGCGCGCCGATCATTAGTAAAATTGAGACAGATTTCAATCAAAATCAAAGGGATTGAATACATCATTTTATCGTTTAATTCGGCATATTGCCTTTAAGTCTTGGCAGTCATCATAAAAAATAATTTAAATAATGGTTTTATTGGATCATATATCAGTAGGAACAAAAATACGAAATAAATTGGTGAAGCCCTTGCGGATCAATTCTCTATTTTCAATAAGATAGATAATCCCAGATAAGAGCGTAATGACCATAATCACATACATGATACCGGAAATCACATGTGCATGATGAATCCATCCCACCAATCCTTCTGCCTGAGTGAGATCCATTTGCCAAGTAAAAAGATAATAAATAAAAATAAAATAGATTGCGATTATTTGAACTGAAGTCTTTGTTTTTGCCAAGAAATTTGTGTGAAAAGGTTGATTCTGAATAATTGCGTAAGATCGAATTGCAGTGATAATCAAATCTCGAACAATAATAATCAATACGATCCATTCTTGAACATATCCAAGGATGCTGAAGCATATCAATGCAGAAGAAACGAGAATTTTATCTGCAAGCGGATCCAGAAATTGCCCCCACATAGTAATTATGCCGCTCTTTCGTGCAAAATATCCATCATACCAATCTGTCAGTGATGCAACGATAAATACCATAAGGGAACCAATTTTAAATCCCAGAGTCTCCAGAAAAAGTAAACTCACAACAACAGGTGTGAGTAAAATGCGCAATAATGTCAACTGGGTTGGTAAATTCATCATCTTTTCACAATAAGGACTGATTGAACACAAGTTGAATAATTATTGAATATAATACATTTCAGGAATCCGTTGATTTTATCTCCATTCGTCCTTCCAGCGCTTTGGCCACTGTTACCATATCATTAAATTCCAAAGATCCGCCAAAAGGAATACCTCGGGCAATCCGTGTAACTCGAACCCCTTTCGATTGTAATATTTCACCCAGACGTGAAGCCGTCATCTCACCTTCCATTGTAGGATTCATGGCTAAGATAATTTCCTGTATCGAATTATCAATTCGATCCATCAGCGACTGAATATGCAAATCAGTTTCACCTATGCCATCTAACGGAGAAAGAACCCCTCCCAGTACATGATACAATCCGTAATATCCGCCACTGTGTTCAATGGCAAGAACATCCTTGGGCTCTTCAACAACACAAATGGTTTTTCGATCGCGGCGTTCATCTCTGCAAAAACTGCACGGATCCTCTTCAGTAAAATTAAAACATATTGAACAACGTTTGATCTTATTTTGCAGATCCGTTAAAGCCGAGATTAAAACATTAACATCTTGCTGTCCGGATTCCAGGAGATATAATGCTATCCGTTGTGCTGATTTTTCCCCGATGCCCGGCAGATGAGAAAACCCGTCGATCAGACACTCTAAAACTTTTGAACCGTATTTCATTATAATATTTTCATTTACAAGTTTAGTCCCGGAATCTTCATTCCGTTGGGAAGATTCCCTAACATACCACCTGCCACTTTTTTCATCTCTTCCTGTTCGAGTTCCTGAGATTTTTCCAACGCCTGGTTTGTAGCAGCTACGATTAAATCCTCCAGCATTTCAACATCTTCCTTATCGATCACTTCAGAATCTATTTGAATTTTTAAAATCTTTCGTTTCCCAGTGGCAGTTACCGTAACAATACCCCCGCCTGCTGATCCTTCAACGGTCATATTCTCAAGTTCTTTTTGTATTTTTTCAACTTCTTCCTGCATCTTTTGTACTTGTCCAAACAACTGAGCCATATTCGGCTTCATACCAGATGCCTCCTTATGCTAATCTGCGATTTCAACATCAAATTCGTCCATGAGCTTCCGCACAACTTCATTATCTTTTTTCAGCGCTTCAAGTTGTGCTTTCTTATCTGTTGTTGTGGGTTGAACAGTCTCTTCACTTTTATAATCACCTTTAACACATCGAAATTTCAAATTCATCTCAAGCACTTCTTTGAGGGCCTGAATTACAAGCGATTTGCCTCTTAAAATTGCATCAATGTGGAAACCATTTGAAAGGCCAAAACCGATTTCCAAAACATCTCCATCCATACGTACAGGAATTCCTTCCTGTAAAAATGAACCCACCGTAATTTTTTTTCTTTTTACACGATCGACAATATCTTCCCAATGAAGCTGTATCGTTTTTATATCAATGGTCGAGCAACCGGATTCATGCGATTTTATATCTTTATCCTGAACGGATGACATTTTCCCGGTTGATCCAGAACCATCAGGTCTATCGGTTTCTCGATTCGATGTTTTTTTGGGAACGGAAGTATCTGTTCCAACTGAAGTTTTTTCTCCTGATTCAGGTCCGGACGAACTGGGTACTGTCGGTGGAGTATCATCCGCAACGGATGATGCACTATCACCTGGATTCATCGGCAATTGTGATAATTTAGCCATCAAATCTTCGAGGGTTACTGTTTTATCCAGCTTGGCCATTTTCACTATAGCCATCTCAAGAGCTATTCTCGAATTCTCAGAATATTTCAAGACGGCAGATGTCTCCGTAATAATTCGAATCATCCTGAGTATATCCTCTTCCTGAAATATTTGAGAAACCTCCCGATATCTTTTTTTAAAATCGGCTGTCTTTTCGATAAAATCCAATTCACCTGTAGAACGCACAATAAGAATATTACGTAAATGTTCTCCTAATCCGTGCAGAAACTCTTGCAGATCATATCCGCTTTTAAAGACCTTGTCAACCAGATGAAAACATTGACTCAAGTTGCGCTCTGCTATCACTTCAGTTACTTTAAAAAACAACTCTTCATCGATCAAACCCAGTGCTTTGATAACATCTTCAACTTGAATCTGATCACCTGTGAATGATATCATCTGATCTAAAATAGACAGACTGTCTCTTATGCTTCCCTCGGCTTTACGTGCTATCAGAAGAAGTGCATTTTCTTCGATCTTAATTTTCTCATCTTGACAAATCGTTTTCAAATGCGAAATAATATGCTGGGTACTCACCCTTCGAAAATCAAAACGCTGACATCGGGATACAATGGTTGCCGGGACTTTATGAGGCTCTGTTGTGGCAAAAATAAAAAGTACATGTTGGGGTGGCTCTTCTAAAGTTTTCAGAAGGGCATTAAACGCCTCTGTTGTCAGCATATGGACTTCATCGATTATATAGATTCGATAATTGCCTTTGGCAGGTGTATATCTGATATTTTCTCGTAAATTGCGTACCTCATCAATACCGCGATTCGAAGCACCATCAATTTCAAAAACATCGACACTTCGTCCTTCCGCAATTTCTAGACAATTGGAACAAGTGTTGCAAGGTGTTACCACTGGTCCGTTTTCACAATTCAAGGTTTTGGCCAGAATACGCGCTGCACTGGTTTTTCCCACACCTCTGGGACCTGTAAACAAGTATGCATGTGCCAATCGCTGATATTGAATGGCATTTTTTAAGGTAGAGGTCACATGATCCTGAGCAATTAGTTTTTCCCAGGAATCAGGGCGCCATTTTCTTGCCAATACAAGGTAAGCCATAAATCTTCTTGGTTGATTAAAATAAAAAAGGCTGTGCACCCAACTTCGATTATTTCTACTCCGAATCCACAGTCTGGTAGCCGACTCCCGCCAAGATTCACTGCGGCACATGAGTCAATCTGCTGACCGCTGCTACCTCCCGGTCCTGACGGGGTTGGGCAGTGGCTCATTGCGCAGGACTCGCGCGATCATTGCCGCTTGCCGGGCTTGTTTCCGGAGAGAAAATAACCTCAATTTGGGAATTCAACCCTGCTATAGCGGCTTGCAGGTTACAGGGCACCGCTGGCTCCCCGTCTAGCACAGCCTCAATCGTGGAGCAGAGCGGGCTCGAACCGCCGACCTGTACGTTGCGAACGTACCGCTCTCCCAGCTGAGCTACTGCCCCAGTGAACCCACATATGACAGCTCTTTCAGTTGACCATCATTAAGTTAGGAAATCTTTCATTGTCTTTCAATGAAAAACGATTATTTTTTAAAGACGACCAACTGCTGAAAACCAGTTTGCGGAGAGGGCGGGATTCGAACCCGCGGTAGCATTCACTACACACGCTTTCCAAGCGTGCTCCTTCAGCCACTCGGACACCTCTC
>JAFGCO010000012.1 GCA_016932575.1 bacterium | reverse complement strand
CCATTCAGTGGTGATTGAGAAGTTGGGTTCAAAGTTATACAACCAGAAGGGTGACACACCCATGGCCACTGAGGCCAGTATATTTCTTGGGCTGGCCGCGCGGGCGTCAAACGAGACTATATAGGTTTTTCCATTGACAATATTTAAGTTGTTTTTATACAAAGCGACATTCCATACATTACCCCCGCCATTGGTGATCTGGGCATGAAAAACGCCGCCTTCTATTTTTGCTGCTGCATTGCCGGCTTCAGCTGTGTTAAACTGCCATTGATTCATGCCATTGGAAAAACTCCAGTTGGAGACCATGTTGCCTGCGGGTTCATCGGGTTCGTCCGGATCGCTGCTGCCGCCATTGGTGGTCGTGACCTTTGGAGAATTCGCATATCCTGCGTTGTTGTTTTCATTGGATTCCAGAATCATCTGTTTGGCATCCGTGACAGCCCCCATATAGTATTCTCCAGCTGGCACACCTGTGACCGTGGAGGTCAGTTCATAGCTGGTTTTCGATTGGCCAGCGGCCAGAATGTCGTAACAGTTCCAGTCGTTGATCTGATAATCGGAGGGAGTGATGCTATTGTCCGCGGAGAGATAGATTCTGGTTTTGAATTCGCCGGTGGTACTTGTTGTTCCAATGTTCGTTACAGTCACTGTATAGGAAATATCCGGACCATTCCCGTCCGTTATATTCACATCGGATACAATAAGATCTGGAAGGCTGGTTGTTGAGGAAATTCCTGTGCCTTTCAGAAAGAGCACCTCGTCTGGTTCTTTACTTCCCCACAGCGCGGTTTCGGCTTCCTCTGATCCAACATCAGCCGGACTGAAACGAATAATGACGTTAAATACTTCACCCGAGCCGAGTTCTTCTGTAATCCCGCTGACATAAGAAAAATCCGGATGTACTTGCTGTAAGTATTCATTCAAGTAAATATAATCCATACTGAAAGATTGAGTGGTCAACCCGACATTGGTAACAGGAATCGTTTTATCCGCGTAACTGCCTGTGCTGACATCGCCAAAATTGAATGTTACCCAAGCGACCATATTGGCTGAGGCCCTGACATAATCCGCCATACCCGGCATAGGAGATGGCTGCCGGCTTGGATCATTGCTCAGGAAACTCAGACTGATCTGTTTTTTCCCACCACTTGTAGGTTCAAAATGTACGCTTATATTTCGTGAAGCGTTCGGCGCCAGTGTGAAAGATCCGCCTCCGGCTGTAATTGTGAACTGGTTAATATAATCACCGCATCGAAAATACTCTAAATCATATATGCCATAATCCAGAAGTCTTGTCTCAGTCACGATTAAATCCGCATTGCCTGTATTGGTAACCGTAAACGTCTTATCCGCCTGATATCCCATATCCACCAATCCGACATCCCAAATGGTTGGACTGCAGGTGAGCTCTGTTTCTCCAGCTGTAACTGTAACTTCTGACAGTAAATGACAGTGATTATAGCCTTTATCATTCATGCGCATCAGAACGCTGTCTTCACTGTCTATGGCCGTCATCTGGGCATAACCTGCACTACAAAAAAGCAGAGCAATGATAATCAAGTAATTTGAACATTTCATGATTTTTCTCCTTTATGTCTTCAATCTTGATTCTTGTATCTTTATTCTTTATTCTTTATTTTTGCAGAATCAGCTTTCTCGTTTCCGAAAAGTTACCTGCCCTCAATTGATAGAAGTATATACCTGCCGCCTGTTCCTGTGCATTCCAATCCACCGTATATTCTCCGGGAGTTCTGGTTTCATTCACTAAAGTGGTTATCTCTTTACCGAGTAGATCACAAATGGTCAGATTGACATGACAGGATATCGGAACACGATAATGAATAGTGGTAGACGGATTGAACGGATTGGGATAGTTCTGGCCCAGTTCAAAGGTTCTTATCATTTGACTGCAATCTGTCAGCTCCACATCCGTTGAGGATGAAACATCCACAAGACTGATATTGTCCAGATACACGTCCGCATTGGAGGCGCCGAGATCGAATCCCATGCGCGCGGCCGGATCCGTATCAAAACCCATGGTAAATGTAAAGGTATAGGTTTTCCATTCAGTGGTGATTGAAAAGTCGGGTTCAAAATTGTACAAATAAAAAGGCGAAACACCCATGGCCACAGACGCTAATATGTTTCTCGGACTGGCCGCGCGGGCATTAAACGAAGCCTTATAGGTTTTTCCTTTGATAACATTCAGGTTGTTTTTATACAAAGCGACATTCCACACATTACCTCCGCCATTGGTGATCTGTGCGTGGAACACGCCGTCTTCCACTTTTCCTGCCGCGTTGCCGGATTCGGATGAATTTAACGTCCAGTCATCCATGCCGTTGGAAAAACTCCAGTTGGAGACCATATTACCAGCGGGTTCTTCCGTTTCCTCAGGCACCTCCACAACACTGATGTTGTCCAGATACACATCCGAATCAGAATTTCCCAGATCAAATTGAAGACGGGCATTGTTATCCGTAGAATGGTCCATGGTAAAAGTAAAGGAGAAGGTTTGTTTTGTTGTGGAAATGGAAAATGTCTGACTGCCTGAATAGGAAGTCCAGGGTTCGGCATCCAGAGCCACAATGGGCCATATTTGACGGGCTGCATCACCGTAAGCGTCAAAAGACACCTGATAGGTTTTACCGTGTTCAATGGGGATATTCTGTTTTAAATTGACACACCAGCCGTATATGCCACCGTTATTGATTTGTGCATGGAACACACCGTTTTCAACGGAACCTGAACCGCTGGCGCCGTAACTCCCGGCATAGAAACCCCAGTCTGTCATATTATTATTGAAGCTCCAGTTGGAGACAATATCGCCTTCGGGTTCTTCAGCTCGCTCAGGTGCTTCTGCACCATCCGAAATCGTTGTAAAACTGAAGGGATCCGTATAGGAACTTCTGCCGGCATCATTTTTTGCCCGCATGCTCCACAGGTAGGTAGTATTGGAAGAAAGAGGGCCAATGGTTCTTGAAGTACCCGAAACGTCTTCTTCAAAAAAAGTGATCCCGGATGCTGTTCTTACATTCAGACGGTATGAAGAGGGTGTTGGGCCGTCCGCAGCTTTCCACGTCAGTGTGGGATTCAGCGATGTGCCATTGGCTCCGTTTGAAGGGGATAAAAGAATGGGCGGATTGGGGGACGCAGTGGATTCTCCAAGTGGGATAAACTCGATTTCTTCGATGTTGTTTTCGGCAAATTTGGTTTCTATAATGATCATTTTGATTCCGTTTTTTGTATCTGTATGCTCAATATTACCGCAGCCAGCACCTTTCAATGACCCAGAATAGAGTGGATTATTGGGATTTGTATTTTTATAGTAAGTAACGTATAACTCGTCACTTGGATTACAGCAGCGATCAGTCGATACCAATATCCTTACATATTGTTGCAAATCATTGAATGTGATGACAATTCGACATAAAGGATCTTTTTTACCAGAAATAAACGGTGTGAAGTAAAAATAGAATTTATACATAATCGGGGGTTGTACCTGGACAAGAGATGCCAATATGAGCATTTTACCATAATCGACACGATATTCAAGACCCATAACATCATCTATTATAGTGTTGGGACCACCTCGATAGAATTCTTGATTGGCGATATCCGTATATTGTTGCTCATCAAATGTGATGACATGCGCATGCAAATATCCGGTAATGATAAGCAGACTTAAAACCAGAACAGATACATGCAGCCAGCCTGATCCCTTTTTATAAAAACTGTTTGTGGTTAACATTTTGTCCTCCTTTGTTTGATTTAAAATCAGATTAAATGATAGGTTTCTTATATTTTGAAACATGTTGTAGGTCCGTTTTTGGCAGAAGGATGGATACGCTTGTGCCTTCGTCATTCAAACGCATCAGAACATTGTCGTCACTGTCCGAAACTGTCATTTGGGCATACCCTGCACTGCAAAAAAGCAGGATAATAATCATCAGTATAAATGAGTGCTTGACCATAATAACCTCCCTCTGTTTATGTCAATTTGATCCGAACTGTACCAAGTCCATACTGCTGTGAAAAATATTCAATAACATGTTGATGATCCCTTTCCTGACGATTGTTCAAAATTTGAAATCAGGCTGCGGAGCTGTTCCTGCTCTTTTAAACCATGAACCGCCGTGCAGATGAATTTTGCATATTCCTGAACCAGTTCGAAGATTTCCGGAGTAAACCGGCCTTTCAATAGCTGTCGGTCCAGATACAGAACACCGAACGCATGATGGCCGTGCTTCAGGGGAATGCAGATGACTGATAACGACCTGACCGGTTTTGAATGCTTCGCTGTTTCCGGAAAGAATGGATCTGCGGAATCTGGCAGCATAACGGGAACCCCTCCGGTTTTCACATTTTCAATAATCATGTTGCTGAATTCGAACGGGGCTGCTTCGATTTCAGTCTTTTGCAGGTTGACCGTGACCTGAAATTCAATGTTCTGTGCCTGTTCTTTAAAAAGATTAATCCATGCCCGTTCTGCGCCTGATATGTGTACAGCTGTGTTGACAGCAGCGGCCAGCAGGGATTTCATATCCCTTTCTGCGAGCAGCTGCTTTCCGGATTCGAAAAGGTTCTGATAAATATCAGGATTGATATGTGTGGTTTCCTGATTCATATTTATTCCAATTTTTTTGATTCGGTTTAGCCTGAAACAGCCAGTTTCTTTCCAAGCTCGACGGCCTGGTTCATAACGATTTCATTGTCAGCCACTTCACCTTTGACAAAACCGGCACTGGCCACGATTTTTCCTGCCAGCTGAATGCCCATCCATCTGTAAAAATGATTGATCGTATTGGCCAGAGGCTCTCCATAGGTCTGGGTGTCCTTTGAGTTTCCGCACACAATGATCGCACCGGTTTTCCCATTGAGTATAGAATTACATGTGGTTAATGATACGGCAAGGGATTGATTTATAAGGCTGTATGCACGATCCAGAATTAATTTTACACTGGAGGTTACAGTGATCCAATACACAGGAGAAGCAATGACAATGGCATCGGCGGCCACCATTTTTTCAGCAATAAAATGAAAGTCATCTTTCTGAAAACAGGGCTTCCGGCCATTTTCATGACATTTTTCACACATCAAACAGGGTTGAATGTGGTGATCGATCAGATAGATTTTTTCAGTTTCTGCACCTTCCTTGTGGGCTGCATCCAGGAGTGTGGTTAACAACGTATCTGTATTGCCCTGTTTTCTGGGACTGCCAGCCAGACCCAGAATTTTCTTTTTGGAACTTTGTTTAGAAAATAATCCTGAAGGTGAGCTGATAACCAGCCCGGCAGCAATGGCTGTTTTTACGGTTTTTTTAGTAAATTCTCTTCGATCCATGATTTTTCTCCCTATATGAATATCCATGCTTCATGTTGATTGTTAATCATCGCAGGATCTCTAAAATTGAATCCGCTCAATATCAGGTTCTTTCATGGCATCCATGATGGTCCAGAAATGGGCCTCGCCTGTCCTGATTCGGAATACTTCGATAAAGGATTCGATTGGCTGCCCGATAATATCCGATAGCGCCTTTCTGGTCTCAAGGGCCTTGTTAAAAAGCGCTTTCTCGTCTGTAAATTCTGCCTTGCCTGTGACCCGCATCATTTTCATGGTCGGGAATTCAGCGGCGCCGTTGAAAAAACAGACTTCGGTTTTGGGATTCTGATGCAGCTGCCTGCTCATTTTCTTGGGCGTCAATGTGCAGAATCCGAATCCCTTATCATCGGCCATAACCATTAACAGCGCCCTGACCCTGGGCTGATCCCCGTCTGCTGTTGCGAGATAACAGATGGGATGCGCATTGGCAAATCGAATACAATCCTGGATGGACATAATAGCCTCCTTTATAAATATTTTTATCGATGATGCAGTGTGATGAGGAAATTTCTGAATAGGAAACAGACAAGGATTGTGCCATGAAAAGGAGGTTAAAAAAAAATCCCTTAAAAGAATTCTTAAGGGACTATAAATATTAGATTAATGAGGATAGATTAATAATCAGATGGGGGAGAGGTCTATCATAAGTTTTTGGTGTTTCAATACCAAATTTGGTATTTGAAAACCAAATAGAATTAAGAAAAAAAATGTCAAATAACAAAGTTCAAATGCCAAGATTGCTATTTAATGCCTAATGACAAAATCCAAATGCCAAAAAAAATCCCAATGACAAATGTCCAATGGGTTTTATCTTTGTCATTGGGGCTTGGACATTCTTTTGACATTTGTCATTTGAAATTTGGCATTAATTAATCATTGATTTAAGATTCGTACTTTGAATTTTCTTTAATCTTTAATCTTACTTCTTTAATCTTGTATCTTGTCTCACTTCTGCTTATACGCCTTCGGATCAATATTATGCTTTTTAATAAGCTTGTGAAAATTGCTCACATCCACACCTGCGAGTTTCGCCGCTCTGGATATATGGCCGGATGAAACCATTAGATAACGGATAACGGCGTTTTTTTCTGTGCGGTCTGATTCACGACGTTTGTGTTCCGAAAGGGAGAGTAATTTCTGTTCATTCAGAACATGTTCTTCATGCTGGGCAGAAACAATGGGAAGATGCTGAGGTTGGATAACAGGATCCTTTGTTAAAATAACTGTGCGCTGAATCATATTTTCAAGTTCCCGGATATTCCCCGGAAAATCATAATTCATCAACAGCATTTCAGCCTGTGGGGAAAATTTCAAATCTGGCTTATTGTATTTGTCCTTATAAAGATTTAAAAAATGCTGAACCAATAAAGGGATATCGCTTTTTCGATCCCTGAGAGGAGGAAGCCATAAATTAATCACATTCAAACGATAATAGAGTTCCTCACGAAACAAGCCCTCTTTGATCATTTTTTGAATATCTTTGCTGGTAGCAGCCACGACGCGGACGTCGCAGTGCTGAATTTCCGAGCTGCCGACCCGTGAATAATCTCCGGTTTGCAGCACACGCAGAAGCCGTGCCTGAAGTGCACTGCTCATGTCATTGATCTCATCCAGAAAAATCGTGCTGCAGTCCGCTTTCTCAAACCAGCCGGGCCGGTCCTTCACGGCCCCTGTAAAGGCGCCTTTCACATGTCCGAAGAGTTCAGACTCCAGCAGCTGTTCCGGCAGCGCCGCACAGTTTACAGCAATAAATGGTTTTTCCTTGCGTGAACTGTTATGATGCAGAGCCCGAGCAATGAGCTCCTTGCCAGTGCCGCTCTCTCCCTGAATCAGAACTGTTGCAGGGGTATCAGCCACCTGGGAAACCATTTGCAGGATTTCGAGAATTTTCGGGTGCTGCCCGATAATGTGATCGAACCGGTACTTTCCGCGCAGTTCCTTTTCAAGGTCGGAAATCTGGTTCTGCAGCTCCTGTCGTTCCAGAGCCGAAAAAGCGGCCGTAGCCACAAAATTGGTAAATTCCTGAATAAAATCAAAGATGTCCGGCTTGAACACACCGGTGATCTTCCGGTTATCCAGATACACGACACCAAAAATCCGGTTGTCCCGGATCAGCGGCAGGCAGATCACGGACAACACCTTGAGTGACTCGATGCTCTTGCTCTCCTTAAAGGCACTGTCATCCAGGGCATTCTGCAGACACACGGGTTTTCCCTGTGCCCTTACCTTGTCAATAATGGTCCGGCTGGTCTCGAATTCGGGATTCTCAATGTCTGTTTTCTGAAGATTGCGTGCGGTCTGAAACCGTATATCCTGATTGGCTTCATTGCACAGGATGATCCATCCCCGCTCGGCTCCGGAAATCTCGATGGCCATGTCCATGGCCACGGTTAGCAGCCGGTTCACATCTTTTTCCGTAAGAAGCCGTTTTCCGAACTCGAACAGCTGTTTGTAGGGTGCGGGATCCATGATTATAAATTAGTTCAAATTGATATTGTTAAATATACTTATAATGTGGATACAATGTCAAATGACAAAATCCAAATGCCAAAAGAAATCCCAATGACCAATGTTAAATGAGTGTTTTCTTTATCATTTGAAATGTATCATTAATTTATCATTACTTTGGAATCAGACATTCCCTCCATAAAAATGATCCAGTGAATACGTTTATGTTCCGGATAATTCATCCAGCAATGCCCTGGCTTCTTTCAGGTCCGGCGTATTAAATCCTTCTGTAAACCATTGCATAATCTGTGTCAGACTATTACAAGCCTCCTGTGTTTTTCCATGATTTTTCCAGAGTCGACATAGATTTATTGTTGATCGCAGTTCCCAGGATTTTGCTTTCTGCCTTCGGGCGATTTTAAGCGCCTGACTAAAGCATTTCTCTGCTTCTGTCTCTGCATTATTCATTTTCCATAACAATTCACCTTTAAGCCGAAAAATCTCTGCTTCGTGAATATGCTCTTTGGTTTTTTTTATTACAGAAAATGCATCATTGGTTACGACAAGACCCTCTTGTATTTTTCCAATAGATAGATAACCATAAGCCAACATCGCAAGATAATGAGGTAAAAAAGTTAATTGGTCAAAAGTACGAAAAACTTCCAGACCTTCCTGTATTTTCCCGATGCCCTGATCGAATTGTCCCTGTTTGATCAGACACCACCCATGATAACAGTGTCCCTGTGATGTCCAGATTTTAAGCCCTTTACCGGATGATAAGTCGATCAATAACTTACACAGTTCCTCTGTTTTTTGTATGTTCCGAATACAGTGATGAAGATGAAGGCTCAGAAACACAGTATAAGCCAAAGTGAAGGGGTGGGACACTTTTCTGGCCGATGCCAGTGCTTCTTTGCTTGTATGGACAGCCTGTTCGGGATAGCCAAGAAACCATAAATTCAATCCAGCAAATCCCCTGCAGATGGCTTCCGGATCATGACCAAAACGAAAAATCAGTGATTGATGCTGTTGAGGCTTGGAAAGGGCAATCCCCTTTTCCAGATTGACTCTCGCTGGTCCGAACTTCCCAAGATACAGCAGAGCCACTCCCAGCGAACGGTAGGCCGGAACCAGAAGCGATGAATCCTTTAAATTTTTCGCAGTTAAAACCAGTTCTTTACCCATGATGTGTGCTTTATGCAATTGACCACTGGTTGCGTAAAAACCCCACAAACCCCGGAGAACGGTGAAACGATGCCGGGACTCTCCAGTCTTCTCAATTAATTCCCGAGCACGCATGTATATTTTCTCAATATCCGCGACAGCCCATCCTTTTATGGCAATGATGGGAACCGCTAAAGCAATTTGAACCGAAAGCTCCTTTTGATCACGTTCATGAGATTCAGTTAGATTTTGAATGAGTGTCAGTGCCTGATTAAAGTGTTCAATGGCTTCTTTGTTCGCAGAGAGCTGTAAAGCCCTGTGACCAGCTTCAACCAGGTAATCAACAGCCTTCTCAAACAGCCCGGCTTCACGAAAATGACGGGCCAGATTGCCAGTAATTTCATCGATATGATTTTCATATATCTTTTCCAGAATGGCACCCGCTTCTTCGTGCAGACTGGCACGCTCGATTTTATCCAGGCTGCTGTATAGATATTTTTGAAACAGGACATGCCGGAACCTGTACAGGGACAAGCGTCTGTTGTTGACACGCTGGATACCCAATGCAGTCACCAGATGGTGCCTTTTATCCAGGTCGGAACTCAGTAATTTGATCATTTCACGTTCACTTGTGTCAGAAAGCGACGCGATGACTTCTGCTATAAAGGTTTCACCCAGTATGCTAGCGAAAGAGAGAATTTGCTGTAGTTTTTTGGGCAGCCGTCCGATACGTTCTCCAATAACCGCATCCACGCGTGCTGGTAGCCTGTTCCAGTCTAGATCCGAACCCTCAATCCATCGGCCCTCTCTATTGCGGACAATCATTTTTTGTTCCTGCAGATTGCGTAACAATTCCACTGTAAACAAGGGCAGACCCTCTGTTTGATGAAATAAAGTATCTCGAAATGATCTTCCCAGGTTATTGGGTTCCGTATCAATTAAAGCATCGATAAAATGCCGATCCGTATCCTCGCTGAATGTCAGTTCGATGTCCCCGTACATTTGTTTGAATTCATTGATCACAAGCTCCAGCGGATGTCTGGTCTCTCCCCGGCCCAGAGCCACTTCAGTAGATCGATAGGCCCCTAAAAGAAATATTCGACTGCCCTGGAGCCTCCGTCCCAGATGAAACAACAGACTGATGGAACCCGCATCTGCCCATTGAAGATCATCCAGTTTTAAAAGCAGAGGTTTATGCCGTGCTAATATTAACAAAACATTGGTGTATTGCTCAAACAGGTCGGTCTGCTGAATATTTGAAGATAATGCAGAATCCGCCTTTTCTTTGACCTTAGATTTTAATTGGGGCAGCCAGCTTTCTTTTCCTGAGGAATAAGTTGTTGCGCGGGAAACGAGAGCATCGCCTGACAGGAAGGTATCAATAAGATCAGGTCCCTCCTTTATTAATGCCTTCACTGTATATGGAAGCATATTCCACAAATAGTTGGCATGTTCCCGGGTAACAGCCCCGGCTTCCCACATCGCTTCAACGTCTCCGGTCAGGAGTTTTATAATCTTACGAAACGGCAAATACGGATCCCCAAAACCGGTATGCGCATTACATTTGCCTCCTGCAATAATCAGATCCGGAGTTGTTTTTTGTATGTTTTGTCCGAATGCATTGATCAGTGTGGTTTTGCCGCATCCGGCCTCGCCTATTACAAAAATGATCTGTCCCCGGCCTGTCAGAATTTTCTCCAATGTTTTCTGAAGTGTTGACAGTTCCTGTTCGCGGCCCACACAGAATAATGGTTTATTTTCTGTTTTTATTTTTTTTCGGGATAAAAAAGAGGGTGTATGTTTAAAATAATTTTCAGAAGCCTCAAATTCAGGCGCTATCTTGAGTAATTTAAGATCTCGGAGCAGTTCATCCATGTCCTGGTAGCGATCATCCGGATTTTTTTCCAATAATCGGAATACCATATTTTCTGGAGACATCGATATCTCAGGCAAAAGATTTCTGTGGGGGACAGGTTCTTCATTCAGAATTGAATCAACCACTGCATAGGCATTCTCTCCAGAGAAAGGCAACTGACCTGTCAGCATTTCATTCAGCACTACACCAAAAGACCAGATATCAGACCGATGATCAATCGTTTCTCCCCGGACCTGTTCAGGAGACAAATAGGCGATGGTGCCTCCGGAGGACTTATCCGTCAGTTTGTCTTTGACATGTACGGATTTTACCAGGCCGAAATCCATGATTTTAATCCGACCTTTGTCGGTAATCAGGATGTTTTCACTTTTGATATCCCGATGCACCATACCCTTTTCATGAATGGCCTGCAAACCTGCTGCGATTTGTGTGGCGTAATCGATAATGGTATCCATGCTCTGGGGCACATGATTATGTGCCCCTACGATATCCTTTAATGTTCTGCCTTCCACATATTCCATGGCAATGAAAACCTGACCATCAGCTTCGTCGATTTCATAGATTGTACACACATTGGGATGGTTGACTGAAGCGGCTGCCTGAGCCTCCGTCTGCAGGGGCACATCATATGCTCCGATAAGTTTACCGGATTTGTCTTTTATGGAAGATTCATGGAGGAATTTGAGGGCCACGGGGCGTTTAAGTTTGATGTCTTCGGCCTTGTAGACGATACCCATGCCGCCCTCACCGAGTTTCTCAAGGATTTTATAATGTGAAATGGTTTTACCAATCATATTAGTACTACCGAATAAATGTCAAATAACCAAATCCAAATGTCAAATGAAATCCCAATGACCAATGTCAAATGGCTATTCACGATTTTTTCTTTGTGTTTAATATGATTATATTCTTCTCAAGATCATATTGTTTTTGTATATTTGAATTTTGACATTAATTTGTCATTGTTTTTAAAACCTGATCCTTTCTATATCAGGTTCTTTCAGATTGTCCATGATGGTCCAGAAATAAGCTTCGCCTGTGCTAATTCGGAAAATTTCAAGAAGGGATTCTACCGGTTGTCCTATTACATCCGATAGACCCTTTCTGGTTTCGATGGCTTTGTCCATCAGCACTTTCTCATCTGTAAATTCTGCCTTGCCGGTGACCCGCATCATTTTCATGTCCGGAAATTCGGTGGCATTATTATAAAAACAGATTTCGATTTTAGGATTCGCATGTAATTGTTTGCTGAATTGCTTGGGATATAACGTACAAAAACCGAATCCCCTTTCATCTGCCAATACCATTGAAAGCGCTCTGACTCTGGGTTGGTCTCCATCCATTGTGGCCAGGTAGCAAATCGGATACTCATTGGCAAACTTGGTACAGTCCTGTAGATTCATGATAACTCCTCCTCAAATTTAATGAATGAAATGTGATGTTGTTTTTATAAATATCTTTAAAATGTAAAATGACTAAATCCCAATGTCAAAAAAAATTCCAATGACAAATGTCAAATGGTTACTCATGGCTGTTTCTTTGTGTTTAGTATTGCAGAAAAGATAAGTGCTAACTCTTTGGCTTCTTTCCATAATGTCCGACCTTCATTCGTCTTTTCAGGATTGGCCTTTACGATCATTCGAAGCCAATGCATTGTTTCTTTTGCTTCCTTTCTGCAAATACTTATTTTATGTTTAAAGTCTTTCTTTGATGCAGCAGCATCTGCTTCCATATAATTTGCACCAATACTTGTTCCGGATCGTATAAGCTGGTTAATTAGAGAATTATTAATTAGATTTTGAGGAATTGTTTTGGCAAAATATATAATACTTTCTCTAAAAATCGCAGTGCGGTCTTCAAGATCATATAGCTTTTGGTCATTTGGATTTGGACATTTTCTTGTCATTTGTCATTTGAAATTTGTCATTTTTTGATCATTTTATCACTAATAATCAAATTTAAATTTAACCATCTTTCTCAATGGCCTGCCACTGAAATGAACTTCCCTGCTTTACAATCCGGCCGAAATTGGGAAACGGGCCCATGTGGTGGCCAAACACCAATGCATTTTCATCGGCTGCCTTTGCGTAAAATTGCCGGCGTGTTTGATCTGCCTGATCCCAATTCATATCAATGGCAGGTGCCCACTCCGGATGTTCCACAAACAGGGGATGGACCACAACGTCACTGATATTATACGCGGTTTGACCTATCGATGTGATGGACACCATCACATGCCCCGGTGTATGGCCGTATGCGGCCTCTACACGAATTCCCGGCAGAATCTCCTCACCATTCTGTACAAATGTGATTTTATCCCTGATTGGATTAAAACCGGTTCTTGCTTCATGAACCAGCGCTTCAAGATGTTTGCGCAGTGCTTCCGCTTCAACAGCCGAAGGATCGACGGACATCCAGTAGTCCCACTCGTTCTGTGCAGTCAGATAACGGGCATTGGGGAAGACCAGATTGCCTTCTGCATCCAGCATGCCTGTGATATGATCAGGATGCGCGTGGGTTATGAGAATCAGATCGATGTCCTCGGGTTGGATTCCGGCAAGTTTAAGACTTGGTACAACCAGATTGGTTCTTGATGTTGTATGATCCAGACCGGGAAAGAACTTATCGCCATTATTCCCGAATTCACCTGCGCCCACATCACACAGCAAAAGCGTGTCTTTTGTTTTGATAAGCAGGATGGTATAGGGCAGGAATATCTGTTTTTCAGGAAAGTTATATTGTGAAACCTGATCCTGAGGAATTCGGCCAAGTATCATATCAATATCGTAGTTCAGCCCTCCATCACTAATGGCAATGAGTTCAACGTCACCCATCTGTTTTTTGAAAAATTGTGGATTCGGAGCTTTTGCAATGAGATATTCTTCTTCCATTGTAATTGTCCTTGATTTATAATTAACTTATCATCTATATTTTTATTAATTCAAATAATATCCATTCTAACTTTTTTATTTTATACTATTTTTCAAGATTCATCTTTTTCATCAGAATTATATATCGGGGATCTTTACGTATCGGATCAAAAATGGATATACTACTTAAGAAAGGAAACAATATTTCATGTTTTTTATAAGACTTTTCCAAATATTCAAATGTCTGATTATATTCTCCGAGTCCTAAATATATGAGAGCGCGATGAAGCGATAAAACATGTCTGCTTTCTGAGAGGTTGGTCAATTGAGTAAGCAACTGTAAAGCATCCTTTTTGCGTCCTGCCCTGGCATAGGCATACCCCAGAAGGCCTGTTGCTAAAGGGCTCTCTTCTGAAAGGGAATAAAATTTATGAAAGGTATCTATGGCTTCTTCAATCATGGTTTTTGCTATATAAGTGATTCCAAGGTACATCAAAGAATGTTGAAAATCCGGATCTATTTCGAGTATTTTATGAAATTTTTCTATAGCTTCATCAAAACGGCGGGCGAACAGAAGCAGAAATCCTGCAACGGAGTTCATATTAAGCGAAAGAGGGTCCAGTTCCAAAGCTTGTTTAATGACACTGATTGCTTCATCGTGTTTTCCAATTAGCGCCAATGTATTTGAATAGCAATGGTAAGTATAAATATCCTGCAGATCCATTACAATGGCCCGTTTACACTGTTTTATAGATTCTTTCCAATCAAATGAAAAAAGACAACTATTACTGGCCGCTACATAAGCTTCACCTATTTTGTCATCTATTTCCAAAGCTTTATTGGCTGCTTCTACTGTTTTGGGTAAAGCCACATCCGGATCAATAAAATATAATCCAAGTGCCCAATAACACTTGGCTATACCTACATAAGCCCGTGCATAATTCGGATCTTTTTCGATGGCCTTTTGAAAGCATTCAATGGCTTTGTGGTATCCTTCTTCAGAGCGCTGGTTCCAGAAATAATTGCCCTTCAGATAGAGCTCATAAGCCTGATGATTGTCTGTGTGACGTTTGATTACAGCTGCTTTTTCTTTATTCAGAAGCCTGATCTTCAGTGCTTCAGCAATAGCCAGAGAGATGTCATCCTGAATTTCAAAAATATCTTCCAGTTCACGGTCATATTTTTCGGACCAGATATGATAATCATTTTCGACATTGATGAGCTGTGCTGTAATGCGAAGTCGCCTGCCTGATTTCCGGACACTGCCCTCAAGCACGGTTTCCACATTCAGCTCTTTGCCTATATCCCGAAGTTTGACATCCTTGCCCTTGAAAAAGAAGGCGGAAGTCCGGGCAACAACATGCAGGCTGCCAATGTTTGTTAAGGCATTGATAATCTCTTCGGTGATCCCGTCGCAAAAATACTCCTGTTCCGGATCCGCGCTCATGTTTATGAAAGGAAGTACGGCTATGGACGGTTTTGTTTTTTTAGAAGCTGTTTTTTCATTTAAAGGTATGGATTCAATGAATTTTTGGGATTTTTTCAAATCCGCCAGAATTTCCTGAACATCCTGGAAACGATCCTCCTTCTTTTTTCCCAATGCCCTGTATGTCATCCGTTCCAACACTTCCGGGATATCCATCCTTAATCCGGTCATGGACTCAGGTTCTTCATTCAGAATTGAATCAATCATGGCATAAACATTTTTTCCGGTGAACGGCAAACTGCCGATCAGCATTTCATACAAAACCACACCGAATGACCAGATATCGGACCGATGATCGATCGATTCTCCCCGGATCTGTTCGGGGGACATATAGGCGACAGTGCCTCCGGATGAATCCTGATCCGTCACCCGATCTTTAACAGACATGGATTTCACCAGGCCGAAATCCATGATCTTGACCTGACCCTTGTCGGTAATCAGGATATTCTCGCTCTTGATATCCCGGTGCACCATGCCCTTCTCATGAATGGCCTGCAGGCCCTGGGCAATTTGTGTGGCGTAATCGATAATGGCATCAATGCTCTGGGGCACATGGCCATGTGCCCCTACGATATCCTTCAATGTCCTGCCTTGAACATATTCCATAGCGATGAAGATATGACCATCGGCCTTATTAATTTCATAAATTGTACACACATTGGTATGGTTGACTGAAGCGGCTCCCTGAGCCTCCGTCTGTAGGGGCACATCATTATGTGCCCCAATAAGTTTACCGGATTTGTCTTTTGTGGCAGATGTGTGGAGGAATTTTAGGGCCACGGAGCGTTTAAGTTTAGTGTCTTCGGCTTTGTAGACGACGCCCATCCCGCCACGGCCTAGCTCTTTTAAAATTTTGTAATGGGAAATTATCTTACCTGTCATTAACAAATTTCCTTTTAGGCTTGTGGGACAAGTTACCGCCTTCGCCCAATTTCTCAAGGATTTTATAATGTGAAATGGTTTTGCCGATCATAACGAATAATTTTTAAATGACCAAATCCAAATGTCAAATGCTTGTCTGTCAATTCTTTTCAGGCGGAAAATCCCAATGATCAATGTCAAATCAAAATTATATTGTTTTTTATCATTTGGAAATTGACATATTTTTCATACTTGCCACTGCCTGAAATATTGCATTAATTGACCGGCCCAAGATACTGATCGAGCCAGTCAAGGATTTCCCTGATCAGATTATCCCGTCCAACAAAATGGGAGGTATTATCCAGAAAATGTTTTTTGTCTTGATCAGGTGTGCCTAAAAGATCATAATATGGCAGCTGTGACTGCTGATATGGAAACTCATAATCGAATTTCCCATTCAGCATGAGAACGGGAAGTTTTAACCTTGGAAGATAATGGAATATATTAATCTCCGGTAAAAACGGTAAGTTCCATATCCAGAATCCACCCCCATAAAATATAGCTGTACGAAAGCGCTTCCCAGTGTACACCATAATCGGACCTCGTTCCGCTCCCCAGCTTAATCCGTAATAGGCCAGTTTTGAACAGTCAATATCCGGCCGTGTTTCCAGATAATCCAGCGAACGGCTTAAATCTTTAGCGCACATGATATAAAAATCCCTCTGCGAATATTCATCTCCTTCGAACATCTTTCTTGGCGGATTGTGACTTCTTTCAAAGGTTCCGGTGTATACAGGATGGAGAACGGCACGGCCACTTTTAGTAAGAAAGTCAAAATCACGAATATAATAAGGTTGCAATACCATATCAGGGGATGCGCCTACAGCACCATTGCCCGGGAAAAAAACAACTGTCTGAAAGGGGGGTGAGCCTTTATCAGGCAGGAATAAATAGGCAAAAACACGGTCATTCCAGTAGGCGGCATCAAATGATACCTTTTCGATGGTCATCCCTTCCTTTTCATAGGTTGCTATCAGCGATTCGTTCAAATCTGTTTTGGGATAGCTAAACATACGCAGGAAGATATCGAACGTCTGATCCGAAACCGGTTTTTCCTCATAAACGTTACGCATGGAATATTCGATTGGCTTTGCCAGATCTGTGAAACTTGAATCTCCTTCCAGTATTTTCATACACCGGAAACCGTTTGTTACAGAGCGGTCAAATGGAGACATGGCTGTCTGATTGGCATTGAACAGGTAGTCAGGATCATTCCACGCACCGCCGAGAATAAACCGTCTTTCGCCCGGAATCATTCGGTTATAGCACCATTCTCTGGCATTGCCTGCCATGTCATAGGTTCCATAGGGCCCCATCCCAGGATAACTGCCAGCCCGGGCAAGCCCCATACTGCTTACATTGCTCAGGGGGATCATACAAGGTGCGGATTCAATACCCGCTGCCCAGCGCCAGTGGGTGACCGTAGGTAGTTCTTTATCCATAAATTCTGCATAGGCAGCCGCTTCATACCAGCTTACGCCTGTCACCGGGAAATTTTCCCTGCCCGATGGATAATCGCCCGCCTGCCATGTTGCCGGACCGAACCTTCCTGTTCTGTCCTTAAAAAGGGACATGGCTTCTTCCCAGGGAACGGCCTGTCCGTCTTTGATAAAGGAGTGTTTCCAGTATTCTTTTTTCCTGTATCCTCCGCTGTCCACAAAAACCTTGTAATTTTTATTCGTCACTTCTAATTGATCCAGGAAAAATGATGGATATTCAATCTCACCATATTCATACCACTCCTTAGAAATATGAATGGGGTACACACGAACCATGCCATCCGGGATGCTCCCCAGTTGATCCAGCTTGATCATACTCAGGTGCAAAGGTTTCCTGTTTTCTTCCGGATCTGGCTGATGTTGGATATGCGGAGCCAGGGTAATCGTCTGAAATCCTTCCTTATCTATTTTCATGCGTTTCAATCCGGTCGGTAGCCTGATGCTGTCAATGAGTGTTTTTCCAAGATAAATCCACGGATCCTCCGTTTCCGCGTATTCTTTCCAAAATATCTCAGCGTCCTGAGGATCCGTATCAATGGTGATCGGCCTGGAAATAGATGGCAATAATTCGATAAGTTTGGGATCATTTGGGATGATTTTTCCAGCTTCAACAACGAGATTGAATGCCTCGTGTATTCGACCTTCATCCGCAAGTTGTGCAATTTTAGGGATCGCCTCAACTTTTGCCCAGCGGATTTTCTTGTTTCGGTTGATGATAAAAATTGTTAGTGAAATAATCATGACAAGCATAACTGTTACTGGTATCATGATGACAGGGCGACGAAAAATCCGGACAAATTTAGAGAAAACAAGGGGTGCTGTTTCTTTTTGAGAACGTTCTGCCTGAACCTGCCTCAGATCTTTAAGCAGATCCTTCATTGATTGATAGCGGTTCTCCGGCTTCTTTTCCATCATGCGCTTGATAAGAAGTGAAAATTCAGGTAAAAGATCAGGACAATGGTTTTCAACAGGAACCGGTGCTTCATTCAGAATCGAATCAATTAAAGCATATGTGTTCTCTTCGGTGAAAGGTAAACAGCGGGTCAGCATTTCATACAGCACCACCCCAAACGACCAGATGTCGGACCGGTGATCGATCGCTTCTCCCCGGATCTGTTCGGGGGACATAGTGGCGATGGTGCCCCCGGATGACTCATCCGTCAGTTTGTCTTTAACATGCATGGATTTCACCAGACCGAAATCCATGATTTTGACCTGGCCTTTATCCGTAATCAGGATATTTTCGCTTTTGATATCCCGGTGCACCAAGTCCTGATCATGGATGGCCTGCAAACCTTCTGCGATTTGGGTGGCGTACACAATAACGTCTTTAATCTTTAATCTTTGATCTTTAATCTTGTCGCGAAGCGACTCCCCTTCAACATATTCCATGGTAATGAAAACCTGACCATCCGCTTCATCGATTTCATAGATTGTACACACATTGGGATGGTTGACGGCCGCGGCAGCCTGCGCCTCCGTCTGTAGGGGCACATTACCATGTAGGGGCACATGATTATGTGCCCCTACAAATTTTCCGATATTGTTTTTTAGATAAATATCATTAAGGAATTTCAGAGCCACAGGGCGTTTGAGTTTGATGTCTTCGGCTTTGTAGACGACACCCATGCCGCCTTCGCCGAGTTTCTCAAGTATTTTGTAATGTGAAATGGTTTTGCCGATCATTTCCTATGTTTCCGGTTCATTGGATTTTCTTTATCCAGTTCCCATTTCAATGGGTTATAATTGATATATTCCCGGATTTTATTTAATTCATCATCGTTCCTGATAATGTGTTCGTAAAAATTTCTTTGCCTGACATGTTTTATTTTTATCTGTTGACGTAACGATTTGGTGACGCCGATTTTAAATCCACGAATAATGGAACCGATTGATTTGGGAATGATGTGTTGATACCTGTTCATTTTCAAATGCGTATTCTGTAGGGGTTCAAAATCTTGAACCCCTACATTTTGAACCCCTACATGATTATTAATAATTAAAATTCCATGAACATGATTCGGCATAATTACATATTCATCCAAAACAACATTTGGATAATGTTCAGGAATAGCACGCCAACAAACATCCACAATCTTTCCGCCATCATTCAATACAACAGAATCATCCTGAATTCTGCCAAATAAAGGTAACCGGCTATATGTGCAGATCGTCACAAAATAATATCCGTCCTGAGAATAATCATATCCTTTTAACCGAATTGAACGTCGACAATATTTTTTAGGATTGTCTTTCACATACATATCTGATATCTATCAGGGCGAGGTCACCTCGCCCCTACTTTTTGATGGCAGCTAAATTAAAAGATCCAGCCTATTTTTTATTGAAAATGATTCATATTAAAAAATTTTCTGTCTTTTATCGAAAAATCCCAATGATAAATATCAAATCAGGATCACACTGCTTTTTAACATTGGGATTTTTTCATTATCTTAACATTGGAATTTTGAAATTTGTCATTGCTTTTACATTATTATGTCAATCGTTATCTTCTTGCTATCAAGATTTCAGCATTTTCCACCAAAGTAACCTTGCTTCTGCAGGAGGATATGAAATAATTTTTTACAACACCGATGCCTCCTGATTTTCAGGATTGCATCATAGTTGTTCATATAGAGAAGGAGAATTATGTTTAAGCTGAATATCGACTTAAATATAAGGGAAAAAATGGTGAAGGTCAATTCTTAAATAATTATTTTCATAAGCAATACGGCAACCATTTTCAGCAGGTATCAATCAACATTTGTTTCTTGATTCTTGTTTCTTGGTTCTTGATTCTTGTTTCTTGGTTCTTGATTCTTGTTTCTTGGTTCTTGATTCTTGTTTTTCTCTCCGTTTCTCCGATTCTCTGTTCCAATCTCAATCAATGACTCAAAGACTCTTTGACTCAATGACCCAAAGCATAAACAAATGCGAAAGATTCCGGAATAAAAGTTGAAATAATATTGAGAAACTGCTCTAAGTAGTGCCTGATAAACCGCTGTTTTAAATAAAACGTCATGACGGGTGGCTATGATACCTGATATTCATTAAATTTATCGTGTGACACGTGCCTTTGGAGACTGTGTGTAAACGGATAAATTCCTGATATTTGATAGGGTTCTTTAAGTCAATATTAAGGATCCACTGACCTGTTTCACTTGAAGAACAGGGCCTTTACAAAATCTCCAAAGGCACGTGTCACACGATTCCTCTCCGGTTATTCCTCTCTCATTCAGAACACTCGGCATATATAAATTAAATTGATAACAATTTAATATATTTCGGCTTCCAATTGAAATAAGCCATTATCAGAAACTATAGGCCAATTTTAAAGCTAAAGCGGACCTCTTTGGATTCACATTAAGGCCCAAATTGATATTTTGTTTTATACCGGAATTTTTTTGAAATAACCTGTCATTATACCTTTTCGCTTCCTGAAACGCATCTTCAATTTCTGCCAATGATATAATACAAATACAGCCCATTGCAAAATAAGCTGTCTCATCATCATCATCATTTAATGCCATACTTGCTGCCGCAAGGGCTGCAAAGCTCAATCTTACGGCAGTGTAGTTAAGGCCCCGTTTCCAATTGCCTGCGTATGCGTGCCCTGCGCTTGTCAGGCAGCAAGAAAACAGAGCAGCCACTATTGGACTTTTTTCTTTAATCGCTGTAGTATTATTACCCTGCAGCAAATTCATTGCAAATGAATCACTTTGAGAAAATGCGGGCTCAGAATACATCATCAAAGCAATGAGTATCATTATCCCACAAAATAAGATCGGTGAAGTTTTCATATTCTATTCCTTTTAAATAAATTCCCTACAAACAATTTGATATTTGACACAGGCATTTATCTCGTACATGAAGGCGGATCACGAATCATTATTTATTCCCTAGATTTGAGATATCATGAAAATCCGCTGTTATTCTTATAAAAATTTTTGCTTGCCCGCGAACTCAGACACATGTATTTTCAATAGCCCTCTGCACGATTAAATCTTGTTCTGAATCCGGCAAAAAGTGAAAAGATTTTTTAAAATCATAAAAAGCAGATTCATGATATAAGAACGCTATCTAACAATATAGCATACAGAACGCCGAAAATGCTGATGCTTTTAAAAATGAATATAGAAAACAATACAAAATATTTCATTAAAATGCAAAAGAAAATATTAAATCTGTTTTAAAATTATGACTTCCTCATGAGAGAAAGCATTCGATTCTTTCAACACAAATAATAATTCTTATATGAAACATTTATATTAAGCTCATAAATCGGAAATTCTGCTTGCAATCGTGCATCGAATTTATTATCTTTATTGGCTGAAAATCAGGTTTTTGGAGGAAACAACAGTGAAACAGGATATACATCCCAAATATGCAGAATCGACAGTCACATGTGCATGTGGCGCTACATTTAAAACGAAGTCTGTTTCCGGTGACATTCACACTGAAATCTGTTCGAACTGCCATCCGTTTTACACTGGCAAACAGAAACTCGTGGATACGGCCGGACGGGTGGAGAAGTTCAGACGCAAATATAAGCTCGACAACAAAGAAAAAGAATCATAAGGTTTCATGACATGCTAATCAGCGGAATGCGGGTCTGAATGACTCGTATTCCGTTTTTTTATAGGGAATTTAAGGATGAATGAACAATCAAAAATCACAGTCGGCGGTCAGGCTGTACTCGAAGGTGTGATGATGCGGTCTCCGGAATACGTGGCTGTTGCAGTACGAAAACCGAACGGCCGTATTGTCTTGAAAAAAGATGCCTTCAAATCATGGACAAAAAGGTATAAAATTTTAGGTTGGCCGTTCATCCGGGGCGGGGTTATTCTCATTGAATCCATGATCATGGGGATAAAAGCACTCAATTTTTCCAGCACAATTGCCATGGAAGCCGAAGAAAAATCCAAATCAGAAAAAAAGCAGGAGAAGACCCGTAAAAAAACCCAAAAAGAAAATGACCTTAAGGTCATCCTGACAATGTTACTGGCCTTTGCACTGGGGATTGGCCTGTTTTTTTATCTGCCGCTGATCATCACAGACAGCACAGGTGTTCAAACCGGGCTCGCATTCAATTTGGTGGATGGTGTTATCCGCCTGGCATTTTTTCTGATCTATTTGTTTCTCATCAGCCTCTGGAAAGATATCAGGCGCGTGTTTGAATATCACGGTGCGGAACATAAATCAGTATTTGCATACGAAAACAAGCAGCCATTGACAATCGAAGGAGTAAAATCATTTACCACCCATCATCCCCGTTGCGGAACCAGTTTTCTGTTGATTGTGATGCTGGTATCCATTATGGTCTTTATCCCGCTGGGAAAACCCGATAATATCAATGAACGCTTGATCCGCCTGGTTTTCATACCGCTGATTGGCGGTATCAGTTATGAAATCATTCGGCTCTCAGGCTCAAAATTCGGGAAAAAATTCGCCCGCATACTGGTGGCTCCGGGTTTATGGCTGCAGCGCATTACTACTAAAGAGCCGGACGACAGTCAGCTGGAAGTTGCGCTGGTTTCTTTGAAAGCAGCGCTCAATAAGGATGTGGGTGACCAGATCGAATGGGTTGTTCCAAAAAATGAGAAATAAAGCATGATATCAAAGGAGCAGCAGGGATTGATCAGCAGGCTTAAGCAGGCACAGAACCGGTACGATGAAATTCTTAAATCTCTGGAAAATCCGGTCGTCATCCAGGTTCCGGAAAAATTAACTGCACTGACCAAAGAGCATAAAAATCTTCAGCCGGTGGTTCACAAGGCAAAATCCTATTTTAATCTGCTCCTGCGCATTGAAGAAGACAATGAAATCCTTAAAAAAGAATCGGATCCCGAATTAAAAGAGCTGGCCAGAGACGAACTTCCCGAGCTGGAAAGTGAGCAAGAAACTCTGGAACAGGAACTACGCGTATTGCTGATCCCGAAAGATCCCCAGGATGAAAAAAATGCCATCATGGAAATCCGGGCCGGAACAGGCGGCGATGAAGCAGCACTGTTCGCAGGCGACCTGTACCGAATGTATTCCAAGTATATAGAAAAGCAGAGCTGGAAGCAGGAAATTTTAAACTCCAATCCCACTGAATTGGGCGGATTCAAGGAAATCATTTTCTCTGTGACAGGGGATCACGTTTTCGGTGCATTTAAATACGAAAGCGGTGTACACCGTGTCCAGCGTGTGCCAACCACGGAAACCAGCGGTCGCATCCACACCTCAGCGGCTTCGGTCGTTGTATTACCCGAAGCAGAAGACGTGGATATCGAAATTAATCCCAATGATCTGCGCATTGATGTGTATCGTTCATCAGGACCGGGCGGGCAAAGTGTCAATACAACCGATTCTGCAGTGCGAATCACCCATATCCCCACCGGACTGGTTGTAACCTGCCAGGATGAAAAATCACAGCATAAAAATAAAAGCAAGGCACTGAAAGTACTGCGTGCACGTCTATACGACATCAAAATCAAGGAAGAAGAAGCCAAAATCTCAGCCAGCCGGCGTTCCATGATCGGCTCCGGAGACCGAAGTGCAAAAATCCGTACCTTTAACTTTCCCCAGGGGCGGGTTACCGATCACCGGATTAATTTAACCCTGTACCGGCTTCAGGAAATATTATCGGGCGACCTTGATGAAATCATTGAGAAACTGCAAATTGTCGAACGGGATGAAAAGCTGAAAGAAACCCAATGACGATTGTAAACACATCCGACCAGTTAGATAGACAGCCCTTCTTCATTCATTGCCATGAGGAAGGGTTTTTTATTGCAATCTTTCTTGCAAATATCAGAGGACTTAGGTATATTGATGTAGTATCTGAAGAATTGAATATTTAAGTATATTTATTTATATTAAAGAATATTTTATGTGTAAATATAATTTTTATAATAAATATTTTTTTTCAAGCGGATTGGTTAAATCCAATGTCATTTTGTTGCAGAAATCACGCACCGGTTCCTTGAACCATGTTCACTGATAAGGGGAAAAAACCATGTCTCAAAATGTACTGGGCATTATTATGGCGGGCGGCGCCGGAAGCCGTCTGTGGCCCCTGACCAAAGACCGGGCCAAACCGGCCGTTCCCATCGCAGGGAAATTCCGGTTGATCGACATTCCTATCAGCAACTGCATCAACTCATCGATCCGGAAAATATTTGTGCTGACCCAGTTCAATTCCGTCAGCCTGAACCGGCATCTGTCGAGAACATACTTCTTTGCTCCGTTTGCAGAAGGGTTTGTTCAGATTCTCGCAGCCCAGCAAACATTGGAGCACACAGACTGGTATCAGGGCACAGCGGATTCCGTACGAAAAAATCTGAAATATTTTCAAAATAAAAATATCGATTATCACCTGATTCTGGCCGGCGACCATCTGTACTCCATGGATTATCAGAATCTTCTGGCTTATCATATTAAAAAAGATGCGGATGTCACTGTGGGCGTGCTTCCGGTTTCAAAAGATCAGGCACCTGGATTTGGAATTTTAAAACTGAACAATCAGGACCGGATTGTCGATTTTATCGAAAAACCGAAAACCGATGAAGCCATGGCGCCTTATCAAATATCGGGCGCATGGATGAAAAGTCACGGATACGAATCAAATACCAATCATTTTCTTGGTTCCATGGGGATTTACCTTTTCAAGAAAAATATCCTCTTTGACCTGCTGACCGAGTCGGATCATACAGATTTCGGAAAAGGGATTATTCCTCATGCGATCCGAACACGCAAAGTATTTGGTTATCTTTTTGAAGGATACTGGGAAGATGTGGGAACCATTGCCTCGTATTATCATGCCATGATGGATCTGTGCTCACCGGTTCCGAAATTTAACTTTTATCTGCAGCAGCGGCCGATCTATTCACGGCCCCGGTACCTTCCTGGTGCAAAAATCACAGGATGTCATGTTTGTCAATCGATTATCAGTGACGGATCGATTCTTGAAGAATGCAGTGTGGAACATTCGATGATCGGAATTCGTTCCAGAATTCGAAAAGGTTCTCAGATTCGGGATTCTGTACTCATGGGACGCGATTTTTACGAAACCGAAGAAGATCACGAAGAAAACAGAAAAAACAATATTCCGGATACAGTAATCGGGGAAAACTGTATCATTGAAAAGGCCATTATTGATAAAAACGCGCGCATCGGAAACAATGTTCAGATTTTAAATCAAAACCGACAGAATGATATCAAGGAAGACAATTATGTTATCCGGGACGGCATTGTGATTATCCCCAAAAACGGCGTTCTTGCTTCGGGAACCATCATCGGATAAAACATGCCGGGCATCATAAACTGACGGATCAACTATAAATGAAAAAATCGTACAATCTGTAATATAAGTAACAAGAAATACGAGGAATTTATGGAATCCATTCTTCTTCTTGATGATGGACGGGTATTCACCGGAGAAAGTTTTGGCGCACCGGACACCACGATCGGCGAAGTGGTATTCAATACAGGCATGACCGGTTATCAGGAGATCCTGACGGATCCGTCTTATAAAGGCCAGATGGTGACAATGACCTACCCGCATATTGGGAATTACGGCATCAATCCGGAAGATGTGGAATCGGGCAAACCCCGTGTGGAAGCATTTATTGTGAGGGAATTGTGCGAAGTGCCCAGTAATTTCCGGTCAACTGAGAGTCTGGATGCCTATCTCAAACGGCATGGGATCCCCGGCATTCACCAGATTGACACACGTGAGCTGACCAGGCATATTCGTGAAAAAGGATCCATGCCCGGAATTCTGTCTTCAGAAGGATTAAGCATACCTGAAATGAACGATCGGCTGAAGCAGCATCCACGCATGGAAGGCAATGACATGGTTCAGCATGTTACCTCTGATAAAGTTGAAACCTGGGAACCCAAGGTTCCGAAACAATGGTACTATGATACAATAAGCCCGCTTGCAGAGAAAACGTTTCATGTTGCGGCTTTTGATTACGGCATTAAGCATAACATTTTACGTCTGCTTCGATCGTTCGGATTCAGGGTCACTCTAGTGCCTGCATCATTCACCGCTGAGCAGGTGAAAGCACTCGATCCGGATGGTGTTTTTCTTTCAAACGGTCCCGGCGATCCGGCAGGTGTACACTATGCAGTGGATACAGTCAGGGCGCTGATCGGCTATAAACCCATGTTCGGCATTTGCCTGGGCCATCAGATTCTCTGTCTTGCACTGGGTGGAGAAACCTACAAATTGAAATTCGGACATCATGGCAGCAATCACCCGGTGAAAGATTTGAAAACGGAAGTGATCGAAATCACGGCACAAAATCATAATTTTGCCGTTGATCCTGAATCGATTCGAAACAAGGGCATGCGCATGACACATCTGAATTTAAACGATCAGACTGTGGAGGGTATGGAACATGAGGATCTGCCGGTTTATTCCGTACAGTATCACCCGGAGGCATCTCCCGGCCCCCATGATTCCCTCTATTTATTCCATCGATTCGCAGAGATGATGAAAAAATAATAAATTTTTTATTTGCTTGAGAAAGCTTATTAAAGATTAAAACGGAAAAACACAATTCATTGATTGACCAACAAAACGGAGACTCATGCCAAAACGTACGGACCTAGAAAAAATTTTAATTATTGGTTCAGGCCCTATTGTGATCGGTCAGGCCTGTGAATTTGATTATTCAGGCACTCAGGCTGTCAAAGCACTGAAAAAACTCGGATATCACACAGTCCTGATTAATTCAAATCCGGCAACAATCATGACGGATCCGGAAATTTCGGATAAAACTTACGTTGAACCGCTGACCGTAGACACCGTACTTAAAGTAATAAAAAAAGAAAAACCAGATGCCATTCTCCCCACCATGGGAGGGCAGACCGCACTGAATATTACGGTAGATCTGGCCAAATCCGGTGCGCTGGCCAAATATCAGGTTGAATTGATCGGCGCCCAGCTCGAAGCCATTGAAAAGGCCGAAGACAGGGAGCGTTTTAAAGATGCCATGCTCCGAATCGGACTGGAATTGCCAAGAGGCGGATTTGCTCATAATCTGGATGAAGCCCTGCAGCTGGTCTCCGATGTGGGATTTCCGGCCATTATCAGGCCGGCCTTTACTCTGGGCGGGACAGGCGGCAGCATCGCCTACAACATGCAGGAATATCAGGAGCTGGTTATGTGGGGGGTGGAAAACAGCCCCATTAATGAAGTGCTTATTGAAGAATCCATTATCGGGTGGAAAGAATTTGAGCTTGAGGTCATGCGGGATCTCAAGGACAACGTCGTGATTATCTGTTCCATTGAGAATCTGGATCCCATGGGCATCCATACAGGGGATTCTATTACCGTGGCACCGATTCAGACACTGACGGATCGCGAATACCAGTTGATGCGGGATGCAGCCAAAGCCATTATCCGGGAAATCGGTGTCGAAACGGGCGGATCGAACATTCAGTTTGCCGTGAACCCCAAAACCGGCCGCATGGTCGTGATCGAAATGAATCCCCGTGTCTCCCGAAGTTCGGCTCTGGCTTCCAAAGCGACGGGCTTCCCAATCGCCAAAATTGCGGCGCAGCTGGCTGTCGGGCTCACTCTGGACGAAATACCGAATGACATTACAGGAAAAACGCCGGCCTCTTTCGAACCAAGTATTGACTATGTGGTCACCAAAATCCCCCGATGGGATTTCGCGAAATTCCCCCAGACAGAACCTGTTCTGGGCACTCAGATGAAATCTGTGGGAGAAACAATGGCCATCGGCCGTACATTCAGGGAATCATTTCAAAAAGCGCTGCGTTCTCTTGAAATCGACTCATGGGGCATGGATGACCGGCCGGATGCGACCGAAGAAATCATTATGGAGTATTTAAAGAAACCCAATCCCGAACGGATTTTTTATCTGGGGGAAGCCATTCGTATCGGTAAGCCCCTGGAAGAGCTGTTTGATGTCACAGGTATTGATCCCTGGTTTCTTCGGCAAATTCAGGCCATTATCGAAACCGAACAATGCTTAAGGTCACAATCCCTGGATGCCCGGCTGCTGCGTAAAGCCAAACGCATGGGATTCTCGGATCGGCGTCTGGCGCTTCTGACCGGTAAAAAAGAAAAAGAGATCATTAAATACCGGCGAAATGAGGCCATCGGACCGGTTTACAAAATTGTCGACACATGCGCGGCCGAATTCGAATCTGAGACCTCCTATCTGTACGGCACATATGAAACCGAAAATGAAGCCCGCCATTCAGAAAAACCCAAAGTGATTATTCTGGGCAGCGGCCCGAATCGTATCGGACAGGGCATCGAATTCGACTATTGCTGCGTTCACGCAGTCATGGCCCTGAGGGAAGAGGGCTATGAAACTATTATGATCAACAATAATCCGGAAACGGTATCGACAGATTACGACACTGCAGACAAGCTGTACTTTGAACCCCTGACCCTGGAGGATGTGCTGCACGTGATTGAATTTGAACAGCCGGAAGGCGTCATTGTGCAATTCGGGGGTCAGACACCTCTAAAGCTGGCCAAAGGTCTGGAAAGGGCAGGCGTGCCGATCATGGGTACATCTCCCGAGGATATCGATCTGGCCGAAGACCGGAAACGGTTCGGTATCCTGATTAAAAATTCCAAAATCCGGCAGCCGGAATGGGGCACGGCATTTACTTATAAAGAAGCAAAAAAAATCGCGCAGCGTATCGGTTACCCCGTACTTGTGCGGCCCTCCTATGTTCTGGGGGGACGGGGCATGGAAATCGTGTATGATGACAGCTCCCTTGAAAAATATATCCGGGAAGCCGCCCTTGTATCTCCGGATCATCCGATTCTTGTGGATAAATTTCTTGAAGACGCCTTTGAATTTGATGTGGACGCTGTCTGCGACGGAGAGCAGACACTGATCAGCGGATTTATGCAGCATATCGAAGAAGCCGGCGTGCATTCAGGAGACAGTTCCTGCGTGCTTCCCCCTTACATGATCGGAGAAGATGAATATCAGACTATCCGGGAGCAAACCATGGAACTGACTCAGATGCTTAATGTCCGCGGATTGATCAACGTGCAGTTTGCATTGAAGGACGGGATTATTTATGTGCTTGAAGTCAACCCCCGGGCATCACGAACCGTACCATTTGTCAGCAAAGCCACCGGTATTCCCTGGGCAAAAATCGCAGCCAAGGTAATGGCAGGCATGAAATTGAAAGATCTGAATGTGTCCGAGTATCAGCCGGACCAGCGCGTTGCCGTGAAAAGTCCGGTATTTCCGTTTATGAAATTTCCCAATGTTCATACATTCTTAAGTCCTGAAATGAAATCCACAGGTGAAGTGATGGGGCTTGACACACATTTCGGCGGTGCCTTTGCCAAGGCACAGCTGGCAGCCGGCAATACAATTCCCTGCAGCGGGGCCGTCTTTATCAGTGTCAATGACTATGATAAAATGCGGGCCACGCCCATTGCCCGGCAACTTTATGATCTGGGATTCAGCATTCTGGCGACCGAAGGGACCTACAGAGCGCTTCGGAAAGAAGGCATTCCATCCAAGATGCTGAAAAAAGTGGGACAAGGCCGCCCGAATGCTGTGGATCTGATCATCAATAAAGAAATCAAGCTGGTCATTAATACACCATTGGGAAAAATATCCCGGGCAGATGAATACAGTATCGGACGAACCGCTCTTGCCAATGGTGTTCCCTGCCTGACCACCTTATCCGCTGCCTGGGCAATGGTTCAGGCAATCCGATCCGTAAAAAATGAAGCACTCGGAGTGACTGCCCTGCAGGATTAGGGTCATCCCTCCGAATCACTTCTTTGGATTTATGTATACGCCTCCGGAAAAACCATTTATTTTTTACAACCATCTATACCCATAAATATCCTGATATCAAATAAAAAAAAGTACAAATCCACGTCCGGGAGGTTCCGAACCTCGCGGACGTGTAGGTGAACAATATTTTTCCTTTTTAAATATGCGAATCACCCTTGCCTTTTGCCCAGTAAATCCTTACTTTCATTTATCTTGATAAACTTCCATCAATTGACAGGAGTATACAATGAAATCTGAACTTCCACGGTTTCATCCCGCAACTCGAGCATTTCGGTTCACCATTCTCATTTTTATCAGCCTGCTCTCATTCGGTTCCTATTTTGCCTATGATATTATTGGTGCTGTGGCACCTTCTTTGGTGGAAGAATTCACAGTATATGAAATTACTGATACGACATTGGACAGTCTTGAATCACACATGCTGCCGGATTCAATGATCCAGTCCCTAAGAAGCATAAAGAATAAACAAATCCGGGGTAAAGATCAATTTCTGCAGACACTGACAGGCGGACACCTGATTTCGTTACATGAAGAAACGGAAGACAAGAAACCACAGAGTGAGCGGGAAACGATTTTAAAATATGCAGGCGGAGAGGGTGCGCGGGGCACTGTGGGTTCAATTTATACCATTTACAGCATCGCGGCGATTTTCTCGGTGTTCATCGGCGGATTCATGATCGACCGACTGGGTACCCGAAAAGCCAGCATGATTTTCTCGATCCTTGTATTTCTCGGGGCTCTGGGCGTCGCAGTGGCGCATTCCATTCCTGTTCTTTTTATCGGACGCTTTATATTTGGCGCCGGCTCGGAACCCCTGATCGTTGCCCAAAGTGCCATGGTCGCCCGATGGTTTAAAAATAAAGAAATTGCCCTTGCCTATGGCATTGCACTTACAGTAAGCCGGCTGGGTACACTGTTCAGTTTTAACACAGGCGAACTGATTTCCAATCATTTTGGCGGGTATCGTTACGCACTGATAGCAGCAGTCCTGTTCTGCGCAGTGTCTTTGCTGGCCAATGTGGTGTATATCATTTTGGACCGAAAAGGCGAAAACACGCTGAAACTGGCCGATGCAGGCGCAGAAGAAAAAATTGTATTAAAGGACATCAGAAATTTTAAACCCAGTTTCTGGTTCGTCACATTTTTATGCCTGACTTTTTATTCTGCGATTTTTCCATTTACTGCTCTTTCCACGGACTTCTTCGTTGATAAATGGAATATTCAGCGTGTCGCTGAAGCCCATGGCGGTTTTTTGGTTCAAGTGTTTAATAATTTTCTCCATATGTTTAATACAGCCGGAGGCATCACATCCATTATTATATTTGCGTCGATGATTTTCGCGCCTGTTGCCGGCCATTTGGTCGATCGCTTTGGACACCGGACCTCTGTCATGATTTGGGGATCGCTCCTGTTGATTCCCAGTTATTTGGCGCTGGGACTGACAGAGATAAATCCGGTCATTCCCATGATTGTTCTCGGCGCGGCTTTTGTCCTGGTGCCGGCTGCATTATGGCCTTCGGTGCCCATGGTGGTGAGCAGTGAACGGGTGGGCACCGCTTTTGGATTATTAACCATGATTCAAAATATCGGACTGGCCCTCTTCCCCTTCCTGAATGGTATACTACGTGATGCGACACGGAGTTATACATCCAGTATGATCATGTTTGCTTCACTCGGCATTGTGGGCCTGATCTTTGCTGTTTTTCTGAAACGTGCAGACAAAAAAGCCGGAAGAATTCTGGAATCTCCCTAGGAGTATGCATGCAAAATCGTATTAAAATTTTATTTTTTTTACTTTCCCTTTTCATGGCGTGCCATCGCAATACCCTCCCCGGCACCCCAAAAATGAACGCAAAGCTCCGGCAACAGGTTCAAGAGCAGACGGAGGTCATTTACTTTACCGGAGAATGTCGTTCAGACATTACCCTTCAGATCAGGCAGCGCATCGAAAACACGGGCATCCAAATCAAGAATGTCAAAGGGAACATCTTTTCTGCAAAGGGTGCTGCCGGTCAAATTCAACAGTTATCCAAATTGGACTTCATCGTTCGGCTGCAAGCCTCGCCTGTTTATCAATACAAATATGAGGAGCAAATGTGATGAACCGGATTCGGAGATATATTTTCATTATTATTACGGGATGGTTTTCCATTCTCATCGGCGGTAACCCTTCCCTCATGAAAATAGACGCTGGCTTAAGGCATATGCTTTATAAACAGTCTCCCGCAAGAACCGGTCATCCTCTGTCCGAGACAGAGGAGCAAATATGGACTTACATCCTGGCTGAAGGCAGTCATTGTCAGTCAGCAATTCATCAGGCAGGCGGACGGATCTGTTTGGATCTGGGAAATATGGTTTCTGCAAAAGTCCCTTCGAACGCGCTGTCCGCCCTTATGGAGAATCCGGGAATTCGGCAATTATGCCTGCCGCACCGCTATCATCACAACAATGACAGGCTCACGGCCGATATCCGGGCCGACCAGGTATATGCAGGATTATCCCCTCTGCCTCAGTCATACACAGGCGCAGGGGTTATTATCGGTATTATTGATACAGGAATCGATATCACCCATTCAGATTTTAAAAAATCAGATGGAAAAACCCGGATTCTTTCTATCTGGGATCAAAACATCAGCGGCAGTCCGCCTTCAGGTTATGATTACGGCACAGAATGGTCTCGTTCCGACATCAACAACGGATTATGCACACACAAAGACGACACTGAACAGGGACATGGAACGCATGTGGCCGGTATCGCTGCCGGCAATGGCCGGGCGATCGGAAAATACCGGGGAGTGTCTCCGGAAGCTGATCTGATCGTGGTTGCAGACAATAAAGACATATCCGGTGGTTTCATTGATGCAGTGAATTATATTTACGATCAGGCAGACGCCCTTGGTATGCCTTGCGTAATCAATGCCAGTCTGGGCAGCCATCAGGGCGGCCATGACGGAACCGACCTGGAATCCCGGATGCTGAATCAACTGATTTCCGGGTCACCGGGCCGGGCTTTATGTGCATCCGCAGGCAATGAGGGCAATGATTATATTCATATGTCATATACGACAAGCGCGGATTCCTTCTACACCTATGTTTATCCCGGATCCGACGGTATCATCATGCTCTATATTCGTCTGCCGAATGACATATTGACACAGGTGCATTTCGCCATAGGCTGGGATACCCATGACTTCAATCCCTTTAGCAAGGAAGGCGGACCCATTGAGTTTGGCGGACGCACACCCTGGTTCTCCGTTCTTGAAACTCTGGAAAATATTGGATTCTATGAAAGAGCCGAAACATTGGACGGCCAGGAAGTGGGGCGGGTCTCGTTTGAATTTGATACACAGAATGACGAGGTTACAGTATTAAGAATCATGATTGAAGACGATGTTATTTGGGATGAGACCAATGAAACAGCGGAAAATATGGATCTCTGGCGATTTATGATCTGGCAGCCCGATGACCGTGTGGATGCCTGGATAGGGGATATGGGATACAGTTATCCTGGAGAAATGAATGATCCCCGTTATCTGAATCCGGATAACAAATCCTGTATAGGCGTACCCGCTTTAGCCAACAATGTGATCGCTGTCGGGGCCAGTGTCAACCGGGAAACATTTGTCGATCAATTCGGCGATACCTGGATCTACAGTGAAGAGCCCGCAGGCAGCCTGGCTGCCTTTTCCAGCCGGGGTCCCACTGCGGACGGACGGATCAAACCCGACCTGATAGCGCCGGGAGACGGTGTGATTTCAGCCTTGTCTGCTCAGGCAAAAAATGGTGGTGATATTAACACCACTGATATTGTCCAGGGCGGCAAGCATGTCATATCAAGCGGTACCAGCATGTCCTGTCCGGCCGTAACCGGATGCATCGCGCTTTATCTGCAGCGGTATCCCAACGCCACACATCAGCAGATTTATAATGCACTTACCGGTTCTGCCCGGCAGGATGATGACACGGGAATCGATCTGCCCAATAATGAATGGGGGTATGGAAAAGCAGACGCCTTTGTCATGCTGACACACGGAACAGACATCCAGCAGAAAGAGCACATCCCCCTTACATATTCCTTAAGTCAGAATTATCCCAATCCGTTCAACCATACAACCCAATTTCTCTATTCTATTCTGAAGGCATCGCGAATCCGGCTGATGGTTCAAAACTGTAAAGGTCAGTGTGTTTTTAAAAAAGATCTGGGGATGAAACAGGCCGGAGACCACAGACTCACACTGGATGGACCGGAATGGACAACCGGCGTCTATATTTTTACTTTGACATCCCGGGACTGGAGAATATCCAAAAAAATGGTGTTGATGAAATAATGGAACTACTTGCACCGGCCGGATCGTGGGAATCCCTTCACGCAGCCATCCGTGCGGGCGCAGACTCAATTTATTTTGGTGTACCTCCGCTGAATATGCGAGTCCGCGCATCCAGGTCCTTCCATCTATCGGACATCCAAAAAATCGCATCAATCTGCCGTGACCAAAATGTGCGTTCCTACCTTGCTCTGAACACTCTGGTCTATGATCGGGAACTGCCTTTACTGAAGGATATTTGCATAGCCGCAAAAGAGGCCGGCATTTCAGCCGTCATTGCTTCGGACATGGCTGCTATTCAAGCCGCCCGCCAATCAGACCTCGAAGTGCACATTTCAACACAGATGAACATCTCCAATCTGGCTTCGGTACGTTTCTTCGCTCAATTCGCCGATGTTCTGGTTCTGGCACGGGAATTGAGTTTACCCCAGATTGCGTCGATTTGTGACTCTGTTCAAAAAGAAAAAATTTGCGGACCCGCCGGTGAACCTGTGCGCATTGAATTATTTGTTCACGGCGCCTTGTGTGTGGCTGTTTCAGGCATATGCACCATGAGTCTGGCCCTGACCGGCCATTCCGCCAATCGGGGTGATTGTTTTCAAATGTGCCGCCGGACATATCGGGTGACCGACACAGAAACCGGGCAGGAACTGGACATTGACAATCAATATATCATGTCTCCCAAAGACTTGTGCACGATCGGCATTATGGATAGATTGATCGCATCCGGAGTCTCGATATTTAAAATCGAAGGCCGGGCGCGCCCTGCGGATTATGTGTATCATACCACCCGTGTCTATCGTCAGGCCATCGACAGTGTGAAGGACAGAAATTTTTCGAAAGATAAAATAAACAACTGGATGGAAGAGCTGAAGAGCGTGTTCAACCGGGGATTTTGGCAAAACGGGTATTATCTGGGAAAATCTCTTGGAGAATGGAGCGGTGCTTACGGATCACGGGCATCGAAACAGAAAATACATATTGGAAAAGTATTGAATTATTACCGGAAATCGGGAACCGTGCATATTCGTGTTCTCAGTGGGCCGATGCGTGAATTCGAGACCGTGGCCATTACCGGCCCGACTACGGGGTATGTGGAATTCGAACTGAAAAGTCTGTTTGTCCATGATCGATCTGCAACTGTCGTGAAAAAAGAAGAAGAAGCCACATTCCCCTGTCCTGAGAAAGTCCGTCCCAACGATCAGGTATACGTCATTCGCAATCGCACGGATTGGCAGTCCTGATTTCACAGCCTGATTGAATACCAAACCATGATTAAAACACGCATGGACCTGATCACTCCTGCATTCCTCCCTCCAATATTGTCCTGGAATTTCTCTTTTCGGATTCTATTTTGAACTTAATCCTTTAGGATTTTATCGTTTTGATTTGTATCTTAACAAAAATTATCAACCTGATCCGGGAGTTTTTATGAATATCTATGCTGTGATTATTGTGTCTGCATTACTGATTGATCACGTCTTGTCTTTCATCGCGGATTGTTTAAATCTGAAACATCTCAGCGGTGAATTACCGGCCGAGTTTGAAGGCGTATACGATGCGGATCAATATCAGAAATCCCAGGCATACACGCGCATGAATACAAAATTCGGATTTATCATCTCGACATTCAATCTGGCTGTCACTCTGACTTTCTGGTTCGCCGGTGGTTTCAACTGGCTGGACATGCTGGTTCGATCCTGGAACCTGCCCTTTATCTGGACCGGGCTCTGTTATGTGGGTATCTTGATGGGATTCAGGTTTCTTCTCGGCCTGCCGTTCAGCATTTACGGTACATTTGTGATCGAAGAAAAATTCGGATTCAATAAAACCACTCCGAAAACATTCATTCTGGATATCATCAAAGGACTGGCCCTGTCTCTTGTCATCTGCGGCCCGGTATTCGCGGCTGTGCTGGCACTCTTTAAATACGCGGGCCCCCCGGCCTGGCTTTACTGCTGGATCGTAACCACAGTATTCACACTGATTCTCCAGTATATTGCCCCTACCTGGATCATGCCTCTGTTTAATAAATTCGAACCCCTGGAAGAGGATGAGCTGAAAGATAAAATTCTGAGTTATGCAGACAAAGTGAACTATTCACTGGCCGGGATATTTGTGATGGACGGATCGCGCCGGTCCACCAAATCCAATGCGTTTTTCACCGGATTTGGCAGACATAAACGCATCGCACTTTTCGATACGTTGATTGAAAAGCATTCAGCGGATGAACTGCTGACTATTCTGGCCCACGAGATCGGTCATTACAAAAAGAAGCATGTGCTGATCGGCATGGGGATCAGTATTCTGCATATGGGGATTGTATTTTACCTGCTCTCTCTCTTTCTTTCACAAGAGGCCCTTTTCGATGCATTCCTGATGGATCATAATGATTATTTGCCGATCTACGCGGGATTTCTCTTTTTCGGCATGCTGTATTCTCCGGTGGAAATGCTGCTTTCCATTGCCATGAGCATCGTCTCCCGCCGTCACGAATATCAGGCTGACAGGTTTGCCGTAAAAACCACGAATCTGGCAGAGGCATTTATCAGTGCTTTAAAAAAATTGTCCGTCCACAATCTGTCAAATTTAAGGCCGCATCCCTTTTATGTGTTTTTAAACTATTCCCATCCTCCGGTTTTGCAGCGAATCCGGGCAATTCGCGAAAGTGCAGAAACGGCTGAGATGAAATGACAGTCACTTTTAAATGAATCCCTGAAATTTCGGTTGACAATACAGAAATTTCAGGGTAATATAAATATATATTCATATGAGACCGGATGCACCAATGAACAATAAAAATATTGGCGTCCTCGTTCTTTGGACAGTCATATCCATTTGTATCCAGCAATGCACCTATCCCGTCCATTCACCTGATTCCAGCAGCAAACGGATTTTCTACGGCAGGGCGTCCTACTACGGAAAAAAATTTCATGGCAGAAAAACCGCCAGCGGAGAAATTTTCAATATGTACGCGCTGACCGCCGCCCACCGGACCCTGCCGTTCGGAACCGTGTGCCGGGTAACCAATCAAAGTAATAAAAAAAGCGTGATCGTGCGTATCAATGACCGGGGACCTTTTGTTCAGGGCCGTATTCTGGACCTCTCATACAAGGCGGCCGATTTGCTTGACGGCCTCAATCAAGGCATTCTGCCGGTTAAAATCGAAATCATGAAATGGGGTTCCAAGAAAAAGTAATCAAAGGATTTTAATAAAATTTATTTTAATATGTACATGGATTTTTCTTGATTCACAGGATAATTTTACTATATTTAAAATCATGACTGTATCCAAACGAAAAAAAGAACACATCGATATTGCACTGAATCAGGATGTGCGCTTCAGGACGAAAACCACAGGATTTGAAAAATTCGATTTTATCCATTGTGCCCTGCCCGAGCTGGATTTCGACGAAGTAGCCACCGACGTTGAATTCCTCAGCAAGCCGCTTTCCTTTCCCATGATGATCTCTGCCATGACAGGCGGATTTGACGGCGCTCTTGAAATCAACCGGATACTCGCCGAAGTTGCCCAGGAAAAACAGGTGGCTCTGGGTATCGGGAGCCAGCGGCAGGCTATCGAAGACGACACGCATCTTGAAACCTATAAGATTGTGCGAAAAACCGCCCCGGACGCCGTGATTATCGGTAATATCGGCGCTGAAGAGGTTACGGGAGAAGTGAATCAGGATGTTTTTCAGAAGCTGGTGGATTCCATTGAAGCAGATGCACTGGCTGTGCATCTGAATCCCCTGCAGGAAATATTGCAGCCTGAAGGGAATGGCCATTTTAAAGGTGTACTGAAAGGAATCGAGACTCTGGCCAAGGCCCTGAAAATCCCGATTATCGCCAAAGAAATCGGCTGCGGCCTGTCTGTTGAAACTGCATGGAAATTAAAAAACGCAGGTGTTAAAATTCTGGACATCGCCGGTGCAGGCGGAACATCCTGGGCGGGAATGGAATATCACCGAGGTGCCAATGCTCAGCTTGCTCAAAGCTTTTGGGATTGGGGTATCCCGACAGCAGACTCTCTGCAGATGGTTTCAACAATCAGCCATCTCACTATCATTGCATCAGGGGGCATTGACAGTGGACTGACCATGGCCAAGGCCCTGGCTTTAAAAGCCGAAATCTGTGGTGCTGCCAGGCCGTTTCTTTCCATCGCTGAATCACGCGGAACAGAAGGTTTGGTAGAAGTGCTGGATCACTGGAAGGAAGAATTACGCATGGCCATGTTTCTCACCGGGTGCCGGTCTATAAAAGAGTTGGCCAAAAAAGAAATCCTCTATCGGTCCAGCCAGTTTTCGATTTGAATCAATAAACCTTCCTATGGATTCATCCGAACGCATTCAAACACTTCAACAGCACATTGAAAACAGCATCCGGGCTCTTTTCGAAAATCGGGAGCCACGCAGTCTTTACCGGCCTATGGCCCACCTTCTCCGCTCAGGAGGAAAGCGAATCCGCCCGATGCTGTTATTGCTGTCAGCCGAGGCTGTGGGAGGAGATGCTTATACGTGTTTGCCAGCCGCAGTGGCCATTGAACTTCTGCACACTTTTACACTGGTCCATGACGATATTATGGATCATGATAATATGCGTCGAGGACAACCCACAGTCCATGTACAATGGGACGAACCCACGGCAATACTGGCAGGGGACGGTCTGGTTACCATGGCCTATCAAAAACTGCTGCAAACTGAACACGAGCAATTGATTCCCGTTATAAAACTGTTCACTGAAGGACTGCTGGTGCTTTGTGAAGGTCAGGCTCTGGACAAGACTTTCGAAAATCAAGCATCCGTCACTCTCGATGAATACCTGAACATGATTTATAAAAAGACGGCCAAACTGCTGGAAGTCTCCTGTGAAATGGGTGTCATCCTTGGCAATGGCACTCAAAAAGAAGCGAAAAGCCTGAGAGGATTTGCAAAAGAACTTGGAATGGCTTTTCAAATTCAGGATGATCTGCTCGATCTTATCTCTGAAGAAACAGTTTTCGGGAAACCCCGAGGCAGTGATTTAATACAGAAAAAACAGACCTGTCTCACTATTCATTTTGAGCATAGCGCCACCAGTGATCAAAAAAAATATTATCGTCGGCTGTTTCAAAAAGACCGATTATCCGAAGCGGACATTCACACCATTCAGCAGCTCTTCAATGAAACAGGCACACTGCAAAACACGCGAAACATGGTAACTCAGAGAGTCGAACGCGCAATCCGCTGCCTTTTAAAATTAAAAGCCGGTGAATCCAGAAACATTCTGGAATCTTTTGCAGTGAAAATTCGTGACCGTGTGATGTAAGTCAATTACCGCCGCTGGAGACGGCGGATTGTATAAATTGCCATAGTAAAAAAGCCATTCAACAATATCGAATGGCTTTTTTATACTTGATTTTTAAGTAAATATTTAATACAATATTTGTCTGAATAAAAAGGAGCATAATTATCGAACGAACATTGACGATACAAAATAAACTGGGGCTTCATGCGCGGCCTGCTTCTGCATTTGTCCAGCTGGCCGCCAATTATCAATCGAATATCCAGTTGATTAAAGATGGCTTTGAAGTCAATGGCAAATCGATTTTAAGCGTTTTAATGCTCGCCGCAGAAAAGGGAAGCAAAATAACAATCAGAGTAAACGGAACAGACGAAAAAGACGCCATTAATGTGTTGAGCAAATTTTTAGAAGGAAAGATGGACGATATTCAATAAACAGGATTTAAGGAGAATTCCATGGCATTACATTATTTTACATCGGAATCTGTGACTGAAGGCCACCCGGATAAAATGGCTGATCAGATATCGGATGCAGTATTAGACGCAGTTTTTCAGGACGATCCGTACGGCCGTGTGGCCTGTGAAACTTTTTTAACAACCGGTCTGGTAATCGTCGGTGGTGAAATAACGACAGAAACCTATGTAGATATTCATGAACTCGTCAGAAATGTGATAAGGGATATCGGTTATACCAATCCGCATTATGGATTTGACTATGAAAGCTGTTCCGTTCTGAATGCGATTCAGAAACAATCTCCTGACATTGCCATGGGTGTGGATCGTGAAGGCGCCGGAGATCAGGGAATGATGTTTGGCTTTGCCACCAGAGAAACGAAGGAGCTGATGCCCCTTCCGATTACTCTGGCACATAAATTGACATTAAAGTTATCCCAGGTGAGAAAAGAAGGTGTTTTGCCTTATTTGCGGCCGGACGGTAAAAGTCAGGTTTCGATACTATACAAAGACGGTAAAGCTGTCAAAGTCAATGCAGTGGTGATCGCAGCTCAGCATGATCCGGATATTGATATGGAAAAAATCCGTCAAGACATTACTACTCATGTAATTAAACCGGTAATCCCCGAAGAATTACGGGATGAAAAGGAGATTAATTATTTTATCAATCCAACAGGTCGGTTTGTGATTGGCGGTCCGCATGGCGATACAGGGCTGACTGGAAGAAAAATTATTGTGGACACCTACGGCGGATACGGCAGTCATGGCGGCGGCGCTTTTTCGGGCAAAGACCCAACAAAAGTGGATCGATCTGCTTCATATGCAGCAAGATGGATTGCAAAAAATATTGTCGCTGCTGACCTGGCAGACGAATGTAAAATACAGCTTGCCTATGCTATTGGTGTTGCGGAACCCGTCTCTATTCTTGTGGACACCAATGGAACCGGAAAAATACCGGATGAAGAAATTGAGAAAAAAGTCAGAAAAGTGTTTGATTTGACACCCAAGGGCATGATTGAACAACTGGATTTAAGGCGCCCCATCTACAGGAAAACTTCTGTTTATGGTCATTTCGGCCGCAACGAAGATGTTTTTACCTGGGAAAAAACCACACATGCGGACGCCTTGAAAAAAGCATAGCGCATCATACCTTTCAATTCATAAGGTGGATATCATGGAAAAAACCAGCGTATCAGCAGATACGGTTAATCAGACAATCCCCAAAGGCAGTATGATGAATTATAAAATTAAAGATATCGGACTGGCAGACTTCGGGCGCAAGGAAATACAGATCGCTGAACATGAAATGCCCGGATTAATGTCCATCCGGGAAAAATACGCACCGGAAAAACCCCTGGATGGCGCTCGCATTATGGGTTCTCTTCATATGACCATTCAAACAGCCGCGCTTATTGAAACCCTTGCTGAGCTGGGCGCGGATGTACGATGGGCGTCATGCAATATTTTCTCAACGCAGGATCATGCGGCAGCGGCCATTGTTCAAACCGGAATCCCTGTTTTTGCCTACAAAGGTGAATCTCTGCAAGAATACTGGGAATATACATATCGCGCCATGACCTGGCCCGATGGTAAAGGCCCGCATATGGTTGTGGATGACGGCGGGGACGCTACTTTGCTGATTCATAAGGGCTATGAACTCGAAAACGGCGATGATTGGGTGAATACACCGTCCGAAACCAGAGAAATTCAGATCATCAAAGATCTGCTGAAAAATATTAATCGGAAGGATCCTCATCGCTGGCATCAGATAGTGGCTGACTGGAAAGGTGTATCTGAGGAAACAACAACAGGTGTGAATCGCTTATATCAGCGCATGCAAAATGGATCGCTGCTCGTTCCCGCCATCAATGTGAATGACTCAGTGACAAAATCCAAATTTGATAATTTATATGGTTGCCGCGAATCGCTTGCCGATGGTATAAAACGGGCAACAGATGTCATGATCGCAGGTAAAGTGGCTGTGGTTTGCGGATATGGTGATGTGGGGAAAGGATCTGCACAATCACTGCGTGCTCTGGGGGCACGCGTACTTGTTACAGAGATCGATCCCATATGTGCGCTACAGGCAGCTATGGCAGGATATGAAGTAACCACACTAGAAGATGCACTGGAAATCGGTGATATTTATGTCACAGCCACGGGCAACAGAGATGTTATCCGGATTGATCACATGACAAAAATGAAAAATCGGGCCATTGTGTGTAACATCGGTCATTTTGATAATGAAATTCAGGTTGAAAAACTACAAACCTATCCGGGAATTAAAAAAATCAATATCAAGCCACAGGTAGATATGTACCGTTTCCCGGAAGGTCATGAAATCTTCCTTTTAGCTGAAGGGCGCCTTGTTAATCTGGGTTGTGCCACAGGGCATCCGTCTTTTGTGATGTCCAATTCATTCTCAAACCAAACCCTGGCCCAGATTGATCTCTGGAAAAACCGGGATTTCTATGAAAAGAAGGTATATTGCCTGCCTAAAAAACTTGATGAAGAAGTCGCTCAGCTGCATCTGAAAAAAATCGGCGTAAAACTGACAAAACTGACAAAGGCGCAGGCCGAATATATTGGCGTGCCTGTAGAAGGGCCTTATAAGCCTGAGCATTATCGTTATTAACATTTATTGTTTTTATTCTCAATCCCCTGAAAGGTTTATGGTTCCCGGGGATATTTGAATTCTTTTGTATTTCCTGTTAACAAACCTTCATAAGCAGCGATGTCATTAAAAATTATACCATTGGCGGCCGAATCTATGGGCACACGTTCTATGGCAACTTATATAGAATGCGGCAGGTTCCGGATCTTGATCGATCCCGGGGCCAGCCTGGCAGGCTCCCGATATCACTTGCCTCCGCATCCACTCGAGAAATGGCGCCTTCAAAAACACATGGAACGCATTCATCTGTTTGCCGGATCCTCGCATGCCATCATCATCACTTGTTTTCACTCGGATCACTTTTCCGATGAACTGATAGATATTTATCGTGACAAACTGATCTTTATGCAAAATCCCAACGTTCATATTCGCGCGCCCCGACGAAAAAGGGCTTTTCAATTTCTTAATCAAATTAAAGGATTGACGAAAGACACAATTTATATGGACAATCGAATCTTTGAACTCAACAATCTTCGGTTGGTTTTTTCCAAACCCGTCCGAAGCAGCCACGATGAACAAGAAGATTTCGTTGTTCCGGTTTCTATTTCTCATGGAAATGAAACGTTTATTTTTTCTTCCAATATCGAAGGATTGTTCCAGCAATCGATTTTAGAATGGATGATAAAACAAAATCCCACATTTTTATACCTGGACGGACCAGACACCAGTTCGAGAAGCAATACTTCCCGTACGGACAGAATTGAGCAATTTATTTCAATGATGGAACAAATGATGACTGCGACACCGCTGAAAAATATCATTCTCGACCACCATATCACCCGTGATTTAAAATGGCAGTATAAGATGACACCATTCTTAAAACTGGGTCAGTATAAAAAAATCACCATACAAACCGCTGCAGAATATCGTGGAGAAAATAACGACTTTTTTGAAGCCCGCCGTAAAAAACTTTACCAAGACGAACCGGTTTCCCGGCGATGAAGAATCCATATAAACGTCTGGATGTTTTCCGATGCAGCCAGGATGCCCACAAGCGTTTTCAGGGACGTGTCTCCGTATATCATGTGCTTAAAGAAAAGGGATGTTATCCGCAGGGCTGTCTGTACTTTTTATGGCGGTGCAGCCGGTTTGAAAAAGGTGAATCCTGTATTCATAAGTATCACTATGTGGGTAAAAACTGCAAGGGATGCACATATTACATGGAAGAAAAAGTCCATCTTCAACCAACATGTTTACTATCAGAAGCAGATTATACCGATTTTTTAGAAGATCTGGAAAATTTTGAGACCTGGCTCGATGCAGTGCGTTTTAAACGTTTGCCAATTGCCGGGCGTATTCAAATTGTCAAGCCCTGGTTCGAACGGTCGATATATAATCATGAAAATCATGTAAAACTCCGGGGATATCTGCTGATCTTCAAGCGAGGATTCATCGGTATGGATGTTTTTGAAGACACTTTTTATGTTCGTATTTCAGACCGCCTGATGCAGACCTACCGCTTCATTCCGAAAATGAAAGTTGAAATGTCAGGAGAAGTACGTGAAGATAGGGGCCGTATTGTAATTCATAAGCCCGGCACTATTGAAATACTGACAAAAGGATGGGGCAAACGCTGGCAAAAAGACAAGGCGCTGGTTGCCATCCGTACAGCCACATTGCTTCCTGACCAGCCGGAAAACTGCATTAACTGCCCCTGGGGCGCACTTACCGATACAACAGATTTAAGCAAAAATCCACCTCAGCATTTTCGTAATTTATTTTGTATAAAGGGGATCGCGGATCCTGATTATTGCTATATGCGGGCAAACAAAAAAGCGGGATTATCTTGCACCCAGACCTGAAAGTGCCTCCTGCCAGTCCAATTTAACGATTTGGTCATTCACATCCCGATGATAAATAACCAACGTCTCGCTTCTAGGAATATGAAAATGGATATTCCGGTCGATGAATTCACCCTGAAAAGACCCGGCTACACCATAAGGTCTGATCATATAGTAAGCCTCTACTCCTCTTAAAATTTTTGTCGCCATCGAGCCGCTTGGAGCCTGAATAATTGGCAGATCAGCCTCTGAAATCATAGATGAAACATTGTTATCTTCCGGATCAAAACATACCGCAAATTCATGCGGAATGCGTTTCCCTGTGGTTGTATAAAACGGGCGCTCTCCTCCAAGTAAAATTTTAAATCCGAGACGCTGCATCACAGTAATCAATTCCAGGACATCCGGATCCAATATTTCGGGATAGGGATAAATGACAGCTGAATACAGACGATATCTGATCCGCAATTGTTCCTGAATCAGCCGCCCTTCTTTTAATATCTTCGGAGAAACCACATCGATTTGAATACCTGCCTTCATCAACCGGCTGATCAGTGCATGCACCGCTTCAATCATGATTTCCGCGGATTGAAAGTCCGCAGTTGTAATTGAATCCACAGGATACACCAGGAGCACGTTGGATTCCGGCTGTGCATAACCTGTGAGTTCTCCGATATGATCCATTTTTGCATTCAACCGCTCCATTTTATTCCATAAAGGATGCGTGGGAAAAATCACTTCCTGAAAACAGGGAATACCGAATTTACCCTCATGGCCATAGGCCTTCACCAGCCAGTGGAGTGAAAACATAGCCATCAGATCGGTCCAGCATTCCGCTTCTTCCGATCCGAAATCAAATTCCGACAAGCTGGTAAAAGATCTTTTTCGGTTGGAAAAAACAGCGAGGCTGCGGCTTAATATCAACCTGGATACCATGGAATCAAATCCCGTTTGCATGGTTTCGGAACGCCCGATCAGAGTCATACCCGAGCCCTGAGTGAACAATCCCTCCCAGGGATCAACATTGCCACAGACCAGATCGTGGGACAATGATTGTCCGGCATGCCAAGCATGCGGCATGGTGTTGTCAATTTCACCAAAAAATCCACGGAAAAGAGCAAATAATTCAGCTTGAGCACCATATACAATCTGCATAAGCAAATTATAATAATCCTGTCGGACATGAACATGAAACTCATCATCGTATTCCAGCACCAGTGCCAGCAATACATCACGAAGATCATAACCATATTCGGCAATAAACGCCTTATAGATAGATTCACTTACAGGAAAACGTCCAACATCGCCGCAATAACCGGAATTATCCCAGGTAATACCGTCAATATATGCGCTTACATCGAACAAATCTTCAACCAGGTCTTTAAGCGCTTCCCGGCTTTGCCGGCCTGCAAAATCTGTCAAATTCGTATCAAACCGGGGGAATCCCATCACCCACCATATTTCATCCGCAGGCACACTGACTTCACCGAACACTTCCACATACCCTTCATCCATATTGGCAAATAACCGGGACATGCCGGTAATATCAATAATCGAAGATTGGACCACACAGCCGCCCGACATTCGAAACATAAAAACACGTTCCAGTCCGGAGGGTTCAAAATAAAGGGATACTTCCTGAACGATATGCGAATGCTGACATTTGGGAAAATCATAACGCAGGTTGAATTTCTGATGCTGTACCTGCACAAGATTGATGTTTTCAGGATCCAATCCATTTTCAGATGTGCAGGTAACTATCAGGTTCTGGGTACGCTCGCCGGTTTGAGTAATCAGGCTGCGCGAGGCTTGCCTGGGATCTGCCTGAAACCAGAAGGTCATTCCCCGGGCCTTGGCCCATTGACTGGCCTGGGCAACGGCCACCACCACTTTATGGTCAATCACTTCATATCGTGTTTCCCAAAGTGCCACGACGACACCTGAAAATCCTTTGGCGTGTATCTCCTGCAACTGCTGACGGAGAAGTTTGGGGTCTTCGATTTCCCGGTCTCCCCAACGCCACACGATAAATGCACTATTCATAAGCGTCTTCACCATGGATGCTCCGTTTCTTCTTCCGGTCAAACAGCCGGATGAAAGATACGGATTTTTCATCGGGGAATCAAGAGAGGAATTGACCACCTTGCGAAGGTCTCTAACCTTCGCAAGGTCGTTACGACTATAACCGCTTCTTAATTTCTTCGGCCACCGTCCGGTTCATCCCCCTCACTTCAGCGATTTCATCGGCCGAGGCCTTCCTGATCGATTCAATGGAACCGAACGTTCTTAATAAGGCTTTGCGTCTGGTTTCTCCGATACCCGGGATATCATCCAAAGCTGAATGAACCGCCCGCTTTTGACGAAGTGACCGGTGAAAGGCAATGGCGAATCTGTGGGCCTCGTCCCGGATTCGCTGCAAAAGCCGCAAACCGGGAGATGTTTTAGGCAGCATTTGAGGATCAGGCAATCCCGGCATAAAAACTTCTTCCAGCCGTTTGGCAAGACCGACAACAGGCTGATCGACCAGTCCGAATTTATTAAGGACCGACAATGCAGCATTCAGCTGTCCTTTTCCGCCGTCCACGAGCATAAGATCCGGCATATCCTTTCCTTCTTTCATCAGATGGGAAACCCGTCGTTCCACAATTTCAGCCATACTGGCAAAATCATCGGCACCCTGAACCGTCCTGACTTTGTATTTACGGTATTCCGACTTTTTGGGCTTGCCGTTTTCAAAAACCACCAGAGACGCCACCGGATCACTGCCCTGGATATTGCTGTTGTCAAAGGCTTCAATGCGCATGGGCGGGTGGTTCAGCCGGAGATCCTTCTGCAGGGCCTGAACAGAAGGAGCGACCCAGTCTCCGGCGGATTCTTTCTGAAGGATCATTTCCTCAAGAACGAATCTGGCATTCTTGCGGCACATGCCCATCAGACTGGCCTTTTTCCCCCGTTGCGGAACAATGATACTGACTTTCTGACCTTTTTTTTCCGAAAGCCAGGATGACATATCTGTCATCTCGTCAATGGCGCTGCATAGAAAAATTTCACAGGGAATAAACTCGGCACGCAGATAGTATTGCTCCATAAAGGAAGTGAGCACTTCTGATTCTCTTTTATCCTCCACGCCTTCCAAATGAAACTGAAGCCGGTTGATAATCTTGCCTTCCCGAACATTGAATACCAGCCCGACAGCCAGTGAACCGGATATTGCCACGGATAAAAGATCCCGTTCGGTTTCAAATTTATCAACCACCTTTTGCCGTGCGTAAAAAGTCGACACAGACTGAATTTGATCCCTCAATAATCCGGCCTCTTCATACCGCTTCTCTGCAGCCAGATTCTTCATCCGATTTTCCAGATCATGGATCAATCGGTCATTTTTCCCCTGAATAAAGGCAATTACCTGATCAACAATCCATTGATAATTGGCCACAGAAATGAAACCTTCGCACGGTCCCGGACACCGGCCGATATGATACATCAGGCAAATTTTATGTTTCTTCTTTTGAATTGAGGATTCATCGATTTTTATGGTACAGGTTCGAACAGGAAAAATACGCCGGACCGCATTCATCAACTGCCGCATGGATCCCACATCCGTATAAGGGCCGAAATATCGGGAACCGTCACGAACAATTTTACGGGTAACGAGTATGCGTGGGAAGGGTTCATTGGTGATCCGTAAATAGGGATAGCTTTTATCATCTTTCAAATTCACATTGTATTTGGGCCGGTGCTCTTTAACAAAATTAGCCTCCATAATCAGCGCTTCAACTTCGGAATCGGTGACAATGATTTCAAAATCGATCACCTGAGCCATCAACCGCTGATGACGCGGCTCATCATTTTTTCCCGGATTGAAATGAGACCGCAGACGGTTTCTTAATTGCTTGGCTTTACCTACATAAAGAATTTTTTGACTTTTCCCTTTCAGAAGATAAACGCCGGGTTTCTGAGGTATGTGCTTTAATTTTTCCTGGATGGTCATTTCAGAACCAAATCACCAATTTATGGATTCAGACCGGGAGCATATCGAATCCGACTGCTCATAATAAAATAAAAAAAAAGCTCCGCAATATCAATGATAATGCGGAGCTAATAAAAAGATGTGCGACCAGATCACATTTTCTCTTGAATACGCGCAGCCTTGCCGCGAAGTTTACGGATATAAAATAGTTTGGCGCGCCTTACCTTGCCCCGGCGGGTTCGCTCGATCTTTGCAATCCGGGGCGAATGTATCGGAAAAATACGTTCGACACCCACTCCCCCGGATATCTTGCGGACTGTAAATGTTTCGTTCAGGCCACCACCTCGCCGCTGAATGCAGAGCCCTCGAAACACCTGAATTCTTTCTTTATCTCCTTCAATCACACGATAGTGTACAGCCACATCGTCGCCAGAATCAAATTCAGGAATATCTTTACGGAGCTGATCAGCCGTAATCGCTTGAATTGGGTCCATGTCCTGGGCAACCTCCTTAAATATAATTAACAATAAAATGAATTCTCTCTGTTTCGGAACCATCCGGAAATTGATTATTGATATTATGCGTCAGTCGGATGAATCCTGGGCCTCTTCATTATTGTTCAATAAATCGGGCCTTCGTTTTTTTGTATTTTCTAATGCCTGCTCATGACGCCATTTACGAATATTTTCATGATGACCCGACAAAAGCACATCGGGCACAGGCATATCTTGAAAAATTTCCGGCCGTGTATAATGCGGATAATCCAGCATCCCGCATGTAAAGCTGTCTCCTTCGGCCGAGTCTGTATTATTTAATACATCCGGCAGCAAACGAATCACCGAGTCAATCACAACAGCGGCCGCCAATTCTCCTCCGCTGAGTATATAATCTCCTATAGAGATTTCTTCGGTAACCAGTGCATCGATGACCCGCTGATCAACACCGCGGTAGTGACCACATAAAAAAATCAGATGCTCCTGCCGGCTGAATAATCGGGCCTTTTCCTGTGTATAGGTTTTTCCCTGTGGCGTCATCAGAATAATATCAGGTGTCGTATCCGAATGCTTCCCCCGGATTTCTTTAACCGCTAAAAAAATGGGCTCCGGTTTTAAAATCATGCCGGCGCCACCGCCGTAGGGATAATCATCGACTGTATGATGCTTATCCGAAGTGAAATCGCGTAAATCCCATAATGTGACCTTGACCAATCCCCTGTTTTGCGCCCTTTTTAATATACTTTCCTGAAAAGCACCCTGGATGAGATTGGGAAAAGGCGTGATCACGTCAATTATCATGTCAATCCAGCAATCCCTCAATGGGATCGATCACAATTTCACCTTCTTCAGTATCAATTATCTTAATAAATTCACGAACCGCCGGGATTAATATTTCCCTGTTTTCTTTACAAATCACAAATACATCCTGAGCCGACTGTTGCATGACATCTTCAAGGATCCCCACGGTTTCTCCTGAAACCGTTCTTACCTTCAGGCCAATCAGTTCAGAAATGTAAAATTCACCCGCAGGCAGAGCATGACAAAATTTACTGGGAATTTCAACAGTCCCGTTCCGCAGTATTTCTGCATCTTCCCGCGATTCGATTCCCTTAAATTTCATCAGTGCAAAGGGCCCGAGCCAACTAAACCGGCTTAATTCTTTCCATTCACCGCTTTCCTGAGTCCGGATAAAAAACCGGGAATGCGCTTTAAACCGTTCAGGAAAATCGGTCATTGGCATCACCTTCACCTCCCCCTTTAATCCATGGGGCCGTGTGATCTGGCCAATGACAACTAATGCCTCACCTCCCATCACCAATCCCTTTGTACTGTTCGGACTATTCAAGAATTTCCAGAACAGCCCTTTTCCCGCGTTTCGCAGACGCTGCTGTTAACAGTGTCCGAATCGATTTTGCGGTTTGACCTTTCCGGCCAATAACTTTACCCAGGTCTCCATCTCCGACACGCAGCTCGTAAACTGTGGTCTTTTCGCCCTCAACTTCTGTCACATCAACAGCTTCAGGTTGATCCACCAAGTATTTGGCTATGAACTCGATGAAGTCTTTCATCTCTTCGATCCCTCCTCGTTTCAGTATCGATTCAGTCCTGGTTTGTGTATAACAATTCCTGAATGGATCACATCATCATTGGGCTGGGCAAATAGACTCCTTGTTACTTACGCATCCTCTTTTACTTCACTTGCCGCATCTTCAGGGGGTGAAGGGACTTCATTTTCTGAAGGTTTTTCTTCAGATTGTTCAGCCGGTTCTTCCGCTATAGCAGATGCCTCCGGCTCAGTATTTGAATCGGGTTCAGCGGCTGCTTCTGTATTTTCTTTATCAGATTCCTTGGCAGGTGCCACCTCTTCGGTTTCAGATTCCTCATTTGATTTCTCTTCAGGTGTGACGTCTGCCTGAGCCTCAGCCTTTGCTTCTTTCTTTGTTTCTGTGGTTGTTGTCTCTTCCGTCTTTTTCTCTACTGCCTTTGCTTCTTCTGTCTTGGCTTCTACAGTCTCTGTTTCTTCTGCCTTGACTTCTTCCTTCTTAGGTTCTTCTGTCTTACTTTCTTCTGTCTTTGCTTCTTCCGCCTTTGCTTTTACTTTTGCCTTTTTGGCCTGTTCACTGGAGGCTTCCTGACGGCGTTGACGTTCCAGCTGAAGAATTTCCCACTTTTTCATTTCCTCTTCAATAGATGGTTCATCAAGACCGTGCTTCACCAGGTTGCGTTTTAGTAAAATACCTTTTTTCTGTAATATATTTTTAACCGTATGACTCGGTTGCGCACCCTGATCCAGCCAATAATTAACACGATCCTCCTTAACCTCAATCTCCGGCGGATCGTTAATTGGATTATAAATACCTATACTTTCAATAAATCGGCCATCCCGTGGTGAACGGGAATCAGCAACATTAATGCGATAAAACGGTCTGTTTTTGCGTCCCATACGCGTCAGTCGAATCTTAACCGCCAAAGAAAACCTCCTGTATTTGTAATTAACTGAAATCCATAGGGAATCCTTTCGGAACTCCCTTCCCCTGCATACGACTCATCTGCTTCATCATCTTTCGCATGCTTTGAAATTGTCTTAAAAGCCGATTCACATCCTGCACTGTAGAGCCACTGCCCCGTGCGATGCGCTTTCTCCGGCTGCCATTGATTATCTGCGGTTTTTGTCGTTCCTCTTTTGTCATTGAATGAATGATGGCTTCCACTTTCACAAGTGCATGATCATCCACATCAAAATTTCCCGGTAATTTCGCCGTGCCTGGCAACATATTCATAATCTGGCTGATAGGTCCCATTTTTTTTACTTGATTCAGTTGATCCAGAAAATCCTCAAAAGTAAAGCTCTGTTTGCGAATTTTCAGAGCCAGCTTTTCTGCCTTTTCCTGATCGACACTTTCCTGGGCTTTCTCAACCAAGGTAACAATATCACCCATGCCAAGAATACGTGAAGCCATCCTGTCTGGATGAAACGGCTCCAGCTGATGCAGCTTTTCACCAATCCCGATGAATTTGATCGGTTTGCCTGTAATTGAGCGGATAGAAAGTGCCGCACCACCTTTGGCATCTCCGTCCAGCTTGGTCAGCACAATACCATCAAAATCCAGCCGGTCCATAAATGCCTGAGCCGAATTTACAGCATCCTGACCGGTCATTCCGTCGGCTACAAAAAGAATCTCAGAAGGATTTATCGCCTTCTTGATGGCGACAAGTTCGTTCATCATAACATCATCCACATGCAAACGACCTGCCGTATCAAGAATGATCACATCATGATTCTGCCTGCGTGCTTCCTCTATACTCGACTTGGCAATAATCAAAGGCTGCTTTCGATCTCCGATAAATACAGGAATATCGATGGATTCACCCAGAGTGATCAACTGTTCGATGGCTGCAGGACGATACACATCCGCTGCCACCAGCATTGGCAGCCTTTCCTGTTTCTTGAGCATGTAAGCCAGTTTTCCGGCAAATGTGGTTTTTCCAGAGCCCTGCAAACCCACAACCATAATCATATGCGGAGAAGCTCCCCTCCACTGAATTGGCACATGGATTTGACCCAAAAGGTAAATCAGCTCTTCATGAACAATTTTAACGATTTGCTGGCCCGGTGTAATGCTTTGCAGCACTTCCTGGCCCACGGCTTTTCCCTGCACTGCGGCAATAAACTGCTTCACGACCCGATAATTGACATCCGCTTCCAAAAGAACCCGTCGGATATCACGCATTGCATCAGCAATATTTTTTTCGTTCAGTTTCCCGGTGCCACGAATTTTCCTGATCGCACCGTCCAATTTCGTAATCAGATCATCAAACATAAAAATTATCCTGATACAAGCTTTTGAATTTACTGAAAAAAAACCCTGAAAGCAAGTTTTTTATCACGCATAAAATTTATATCAATATTTTAAAAAAAATCGAAATCGAATAAAAAACAAACCTGTCAACAGCTTTCTTTCATCTGTCGGTATCAGTAAAAAATCAACGATCACCCGAATTTCATTAAAAAATGATTTCAGAACCCCAGTAAATCACATCGACAGAAATGATCCGCTTCTGAAGGAATATATCAGCAGGTATCGGGTATAAATCAGAAAATCAACATGATGATAACCTTTTCATCCGCTTAAACATTTTGATACTTTCAAATATAACCAGATAAATTAAGGCCGATCCTATTATGAACACCCAATCTGTTAATGCGATCGATCCAAAGGCAAGAAAATCACTGACATAAGGACCGTAAATAACCAATAAAACCAGCCCGGCAGAAATGACAACCGAGGTGAGCAGAATTTTATTGGAAAAGAAATTCATATTAAAAAGAGAAAGGCGCTCTTCTCTTCGCTGTAGGATATTGACATACTGACAAAAAACAATCGTGGCATAACTCATCGCGGTCGCTTTAAAATAAGGCAATGTGTTCACGTCTTCCACGGTTAAGGATATGCCGCCGCGACGCATGTATAAAAGAAAATTCAGAAAAGCCAGTCCGCCAATCATAATCCCCATAAATGTTATCTCTGAGGCTGAAGCCCAATTCAACATATGCTCTTTCAGTTTCCTCGGCGTTCTGGTCATCGTATTCTTTCCCGGCGGATCGAAAGTCAGCATGGTCAGCGGACCGATCTCACCCAGCAAATCAATGGCCAGAATCTGCGCCGCCAGAATAGGAATCGGATAATTTCCCAGTGCAGCAGCCAATAATCCCAAAAGCACAAGGATCAATTCTCCGACATTTGTGGTCAACGAAGCATACACTGTTTTCTTTAAATTGTCATAGATTGTCCTGCCTTCTTCCACTGCGCGGACCAGCGTTGAAAAATTATCATCCAGCAAAACGAGTCTTGATGCTTCTTTGGCAACATCATTTCCCCGCAGCCCCATAGCGACACCGATGTGTGCTTTTTTCAGAGCGGGTGCATCATTGACACCGTCTCCAGTGACAGCAACGACTTCTCCCTGTTCTTCTAGAGTCTGGACAACACGCAGTTTGGCCTCCGGATCCACTCTGGAAAAAATGATGTATTGATTTTCTTTTAACAATTTCTTGAGCTTCCGCCTGTTCATCTTTTTTAATTCAGTCCCTGCAATGACCGGTGTATCCTTTCCCGGATCCGGAAGCCCGATTTCGCGCCCGACTGCCGCTGCTGTTTCTGAATGGTCTCCCGTCAGAATAAAAACGCGGATATGCGCTTTTCTTGCGTCCTGAATCGCTTCCCTGACCCCTTCCTTGGGCGGATCGATCATGGCCATGAGACCCAGAAATGTCAAATCCTTTTCCACTTTGTCTCTTTGATACTCGTTTTCCCGCAATTCCAGCGAGCGCTGAGCCATGGCCAAAACACGCATGCCATTTTCAGAATACTGTCCATTCAGCCTTTCAATTTCTTTTTTATGCTTTGCGGTGATCTTTACACGCTTCCCGCCTTTAAAGATGTATTTGCTGATAGAAAGAATGCTGTTCGTGGATCCTTTCACTGTCAGCATCACACCACCATCAGCATCTCTCACCGAACTCATACGCCTGATTTCCGAATCAAAGGGAAACTCCTGAATCTCCGGAGTCTCTTTATCCTCTTTTTTTGACCAAAATCCTGCTTTGGAAGACACTGTGATCAATGCCGCTTCAGTCGGATCCCCGATCGCATACCAGGACCTGTGATCTTTATCCGGTCTATGTATTCTGGCATTGGAGGCCATGGTGGCGGCTTCCATAATCACCTGGAGCTCTTCAATTTGTTTTTTACTCAGCGGCTTTTCATTTTCATCGAGGATTTTTCCCTCTGGTTCATATCCGACACCCGATACCAAATATTTTCTGTTATCAAACCATATCGACCTGACTGTCATTTCATTTTTTGTGAGTGTACCGGTTTTATCAGTACAAATCACCGTGGTGGAGCCCAGGGTTTCCACTGAAAGCAGATTTTTAACCACGGCCTTTCGATCCGCAAGACGGTTACTGCCGGTAGACAGAGCGACTGTCACCTGAGCGGGTAATGCCTGGGGAACCATGGCCATAGCCACACCAAGCGCATAAACAAGACTCATATATAAACTGAAATTCTGAATCAGCCCCAGTATAAATAAGACAATACCAAGAAAAATGACTGCGATGGTTAATTGGTTTGCAAGGCGGCCCAATTCTTTCTGGAGAGGTGTCTGGGTATCACCTGCTTCCTCGGTGAGGCTGGCTATCCTGCCGGTTTCTGTCTCCATGCCGGTTGAGACAACAATGCCTGTGCCATTGCCGATGGCAATAGTGGTACCGGCATAGGCCATATTTGTTCTGTCACCAATAGAGACATCATCATTGATAAGTTCAATCTGTTTTTCCTGTGGTACAGACTCTCCGGTTAAGGCAAAATCATTGGTTTTAAGACCGTTTGCTTCAATAAGACGTATATCAGCGGGCAGTTTATCTCCCTCGTCTATTTTGATGATATCTCCCGGAACGAGTTTCTCCTGTGAAATTTCACACAGATCACCGTTACGAATGACTTTTGCCGGGGAAGATATCAGACTTTTCAACTTGTCAATGATTTTACCCGCTTTATATTCATGGATGAAGCCAATTACTGCGTTCACAATAACAATCATAAAAATAATGGCACCATCCCGGGCATTCCCGATAAGAAACGAAATAATACCGCCAATAATCAGTATTAATATGAGAAGTTCTTTGAATTGAGACAGGAAAATAAGCCATACCGGCATTTTAATTTTCGCTTTTAATTCATTCTTACCATATTTTCTAAGACGCCTGGCAGCTTCCTGTTTTGATAATCCTTTTTCGCTTGTTCTGAATTGTTCGAGAACTTCTTTCACATCCATTTGAAAATAGTCTTTTTGCGGCATAAAATGCTCTCCTGTGAGGTAAAAAATATCAGCCAAATCCCGTTTTTATTTAAGCGGATATTGAACTTTTTGTTAAAACGGCACTTTGACTCAACCCGTTTGTCTGATGACTTTAAAATGATGCAATGGTCAGTCAACCTTGACCATTTTCTTTATACTGTTGTAATCGTCCATATGTATTTTGTAAAAATAAATGCCGGATGGCAAATGATCAAAATGAAAAAGCGTCTCATATATTCCCGCCTGTTGATATGAATCAACGAGTGTTTGTACAATTTGGCCGTTCACATTATAAACCATAAGCCGAACCCGGCAGGGATTTTTCACATGATAGCGGATTCGTGTCGACGGGTTGAACGGATTGGGAAAATTCTGATCGAGTGCAAACCGGGTCGGTATTGCACTGTCACTTTTCTGAACATCAGATGGGTGTGTGACTGTAATATACGCCTCTCGGGTTTCCGTATCGGATCCTCCTGGACCGGTTATTGTCAAGGACACGGTGAAGGTATTCGCAATCTCGTATGTGTGCTGAGGATTCTGTTCGCTGCTGACATGGCCGTCCCCAAAGTCCCATGACCATTCTGTAATGATCCCTGTGGAGCTGTCGGAAAACTGAACCT
>JAFGCO010000001.1 GCA_016932575.1 bacterium | reverse complement strand
TGTCTATGGGCTGAATTCTTCCAATGAATTCATATCGGTTGCCAGTTATACCGAGATGGGTCCGAACTCGGAATGGGCAGGAATTACAGCAGGCGATTTTAATAATAATGGCATAGATGAAATAGCCGCAGTAAGCAATCAAGAGGGTAAATTTTATGTGTATAAATTAAATTCTTTGAATCAATTTGTTGAGATTGCCAGTGATACCGGGATAGGATTGAACGCGGATTGGGCAGGGATTACATCAGGCAATTTTGATAATGATGAAGCGGATGAAATAGCCGCAGTAAGCAATCAAGAGGGCAACTTTTATGTGTATAAATTAAATTTTTTGAATCAACTTGTTGAGATTGCCAGTTATACCGGGATGGGGCCTAATTCGGATTGGAGAGGTATATGTGCTGGTAATTTCGAAAGTGATAATGCCGATGAAATCGTCGCTGTTAGAAATTTTGACAACGATTTTTATATCTATAATGTCGATGGAAGCATATTTACACGATTGGGTCAGGAGCATTTTCCCGTTGGTTTCGAGAATAATATACTCGGATCAGGAAAATGTTCCAATGGGACTCAAGATGACTTAATCATTGCCAGAAACAGCGATGGTGATATCGGGCTATTTTCAATCAATGCACCGACAACGCCGGTGTTTATGACAGACCCTGTTCAGGAAAGCGCTCCAATTGAAAGTGATTTGGCACTTCAAAATCAAACGGTTATAACAGACAATGTCCATTTTGCTGCAAACACAATAACTACCGGTCCGGCATATACAATAGAAAATAATGCTCACATGATTTTTGTTTCAGGAAATACGATCACACTTCAGGACGGTTTTCATGCAAAAAACGGATGTGAATTTTATGCCACAGTCGATCCACAATTAAATAATCCGCCGCCGTTGGGTAAGCGATCTGCCTGTGCAAATATAATTTCAGATCAGTCTCAAGATCTGAAGGATTTGGATATTAAATCAACGGAACAAAATGGAGTTGATCAGGAAATTCCCACTCAGTTTTCTCTTTCATGCAACCGACCCAATCCATTCAATCCTATCACGGTCATTCCTTATGCCTTGCCTGAAGCGAGATGTGTGAGGCTGGTCATTTATAACATGATGGGGCAGAAAGTACGCACCCTGGTGGATGAAACTAAAGAGGCGGGATTTTGGCAGGTGAATTGGGATTGCTGTGATGACCGGGGACAGGTGTTGTCGAGTGGTGTATATATATGCCTTATTGAAGCAGGTGAATTTGTGAAAACGCGGAAGATGGTGTTGCTGCGGTAGTGAAAATCTGCGAGGTCTTCAAGACCTCGTAGGTTTTCAGGAATGCCACCGGGATCCAGGGGATTGAGGTTGGAAGGCGGGTTCGAATCAAGAATTTTCCTGAGAACATTGTAATGGATTGAATCGTTGTTGGGATATGCTTAAAACTACCCTGCTAATCATTTTTCTTTCGAATATTCATTTTAAATTGATTTTCGATGAGTATCGGGTGGGTTACCGACAAAATCATTCAGGCAAGAATAATGAAATGATCAGTCGAACTTGAAATTTTAAGGGGACGTCTATGAGTTCTAAAAATAAAATAAAGATGATAGGTATCGCAATCTTAATCACCAATTTATCATTAACTGGTCAAGAGGAGTTGTTTCTTCCAAACGGTACTAGTAGCATCGGCATAAGTGAGAACAATAATGTGGGAATCGGTACGGACAGTCCGAATCAATTTTTACATGTTATGGGAGATATTAAAATTGAAAGTGACGGAGGTGCTGAATTGAACTTGCTGAACACGTCTTCAGGCGTTACATGGCAGGTTGTATCTGGCGTTTCTGCAGGATTTGAAATTGGTAATGTGACAGACGGTCTTGTGGATTGGGATTCACCATTTTATATCAAACAAAATGGTTATGTCGGTATCAATACTGCAAATCCGTCCTTTGAATTGGATGTGAACGGGAGGATTAGGGTGAATGAATATTTAAGAATCGGTGACTGGCATTTAGATGATACAAATTGGCCAGGAGAAGGGGGGGTTCAATACAATGGTGGTGATGTTACATTTGGCATAAGTGCTTCCCCTGGCAAAGCGAGTTTGTATGTGGATGGTGATATTTACATTAAAGACAATAATTCTTTATATACAGATTATATCTATGATGATGATGACAGTGTGCTGAGGATTCAAAATGAAGGTGGCAATACATATTTTGGAGGAAAAGTGGGTATTGGTATTATTCCTGATGGTCAATTACATATACATGGATCGTATAATAAGGGCCTGACCTTTACAGGGAATAACAGGCCGAATATCTATTTGAAGAAGTTGAACACCGATCAGGAATGGTCGATTGTCAGTGGTGTCAATGGCCGTCTTTATATCAAACCTGCTTCACCGAATCAGGATTCTCAAGATACCGATGCAATTATATCAATCGATCCAACAGGCAAGGTAGCTATTGGGATAAAATATCCAGGGATATATCAACTCGCGGTCAATGGTATAATCGGTGCAGAGGAGATAGAAGTCAAACAGAGTATCCCCGATTATGTATTTGATGATGACTATCCTTTGCGTTCAATTGAGGAGGTCGAAGAATTTATAGATATTGAAAAACATTTACCGGACATACCTTCCGCCAAGTCATTTGAGATGGTCTCAGTACCTGTAGGTGAAATGCAGTCTATGCATTTAAAGAAAATTGAAGAGCTAACCCTTTACCTGATTGAACAGAACAATCAAATTAAAGCATTGCAAAAACAGAACGTCGAGCTGCTTAAACGGTTGACTGCCCTGGAAAAGACTATTTGATGCGGTCTGAATCGGGATATATCAGATCCAGCTAAAAAGATTGACGGGCATGCCTCGAGGGGAGAACACCGCTCTTCCAGCTTTAAAAAAACCTACGAGGTCTTTGAGACCTCGTAGGTTTTACTATGCCGAGGATCTCCTTACGGCTGAAAGCATGCCGGAACCTGCCTGAAAGGAAAGATAAAAACACTTCTTTTGCCCTATTCAGCGGACAGCAGAATTGAAGAAAATTGATTGATCATCGTGGGGGAATGAGCAGATCTATCGCACCAGAATGAATTTGTGAGCTTTTGTATATTCACCGGCATTCAGTAAAGCGAGATACACACCGCTGCCCACGGTTCTGCCGTGATTGTCCAGACCATCCCATTGAAGACTGTTCCAGCCTGCCAGGAAGGATTGGCTGGCCAAATTTTTAATACGATGGCCCGAAAGATCAAAGATTTGAATGGTTGCGTGTCGATTCGAACTGAGTTTGAATTTCAATGTTAAATAAGAATCATAATTCGGTCTAAAGACATTGCGATCCAGGGAAAACGCGTCTGAGGAGCGAATGGTGACAAAGGCCGTGTCCGATCTAACGCTTCCCCAAATATCTGTGGTTTCAATCACAAATCCCACCTGTTCCTGTTTTTGACCCGTTCGCATATAAGTGTCGTTGAATTCATTGGAAACAGTGATCCATTGTCCAGGAGTTAAAGGATTCGATTTGATAAAATCATCTCCAAAGTCATATAACATGGAGCCGTCTTCATAAAAAATAACTAAATCCCAACTCTCAATGATGATCGGAGACATTGCGGAAACCGTGATACTGTCTCCCGGCTGGATCTGGTTTTTAGAGATTTGAATTTGAGGTCCGGGCGGTTGGAGGCCCACGATCCAAAGCGTGTCCGTCACACAGTTATTATTAAGCAGCGTGTCTTTAGGTGCGGTGACTATCGCATTGTTCAGAATCATTTCATCCCAGGGGGGTACGAATGTATCCACAGCGCATGTATATATGAGCGTTTCTGTTCCTCCTCTTGATGCGAGCGGATGAATGGACCAGTGTATGACATTGTCTTCGACTTCAGCATTCTCAGGAACAGATACCAGTGTCAGCCATTTAGAAAGCGTATCGCTTAGTGTGATATCCCGACAGATCATTTCCCCCTCGTTGATGATTTCTATGGTATAACTGACTGTGTCACCGGGATCGGCTATCCAGATTGTATCCTGTTGGAATACAACAGAAGAATCTGCCCGGCCGGTTTTAATAATGTTTAAATCGGGCCCTTTAAGCGGTACAAGGATAATGATGTCACGGCTGGTATTATTCTCCGTGATTTCATCTCTTGAATGAATAAGCGAAGCCTGATTGATCAGTGGAAATTCAGTTGCGGCATCAACAGTATCCACAAAACAGGTATAGAGGATTTGTGCCGATTGATACACGGATAACGAGTCAATCATCCACCGGAGATGTTGTGAACTTGATTGGGTGTATGGTATAGAAGATTCCGCGATTTTTAAATTATCCGGCAGCTGGTCCCGAATCAAAATTTGGTCGATATCATAATGACCTGTATTTTTAATTGATAACGTATAAGTAATACTGTCCCCCGGCTGTACCCGTTGTTCTGCCGGATCTGTCTGGGTGAGATACTGACTGATGGCCCGGCCCGTTTTAATTATCTCGAGATCCGCGAAGCCGGCCGGTGCGCGATATACGCCTGCATCACATGCGGATTGTTGATAAGCGGTCACCTCAACATCTACTACACGCAGTGTTTCATCGCGCAGGGTATCCGGTGAGGCAAATGAGAGGCAATAATAATTTCGAAGCATGTCTTCAAGCAAACCGGCTGTCGATTCAGACTGATCCTGGTGGCTTACCTGAAAATACCATCCACCGGTAGTATCCGCCAGAATTTCAAAATCTTGATTATAAGGACTGTTTCCGATTTGCACCAGATATATTGGGACACTACGATTTTGGACAGTTTCAATCACCTGCTGTAAGGATTGCGTTCCCCCTTGCTCCTTACCGGATACCAAGACGACAACGCCTCGACGGTTATTTCGGGAAATTGCCAGATCCAATCCCTGAATGCAGCCGTCATAGATCAACCGTTTGCTGGTATTGCCGCTGGACTGCAATGATCCAAACAGCAGTGAAGTATCCTGAGTAAATGTCTGCAGGGTTTGGACAGTATTGCCAAGACCAACGACAGCGCCCCAATCATTAATTTCAGGATTGAGAATCCCTAATATATCCCTCTGCACCTGTTGTCGCCAGCCATTCATGCTGTTTGAGATTTCAGCAACAAAAACAACCGACAAAGAGTCCCGACGTATTTCAGTGACCTGAATTTCCTCAATAACACTTGTCCCGCATCTTGACGGTGTGCATCCCCATGGTGATTCGTTTAATCCGGTCCAATGGTTTTTTACAGATTCACCGCTCTCTGCGGTTTGGGAATGATCGATCCAATCATTTGCATCTGCAAGGCCAAAAACGGTATGGAGATTTTGATCAAGGACATTGATTTTCGTCAATATGGGAACAGGAAATCCTGCCTGTTTATCCCGAACCGGATTTCGATAATTGATTTCGCTGATTTGCGCTGACAAGTCATTGATTCCGACCTGAATGATACAGGAGTCTTGATTATTGTCCTCGCGCAATTCCTTAATTATGTCCTCCTGATCCGCAACAATATAGATATTATAGGTGCCGCTGACCGGATTTTTCCATACACCGGTTATCTTTGTTGAATCCGATAAGTTGAGAGAAGGCACAGACAATTCGTCAATCAGCTGACCGTTCGTTGATTTCAGATAAAATCGAACATTAACAGGAACTTCCGCGTTGGCATTTCCGTAATTGCTGAGAAAGGCAGACAGAGTTAATGGATGTCCGGGAGAGGCAAGGCCCCCGTTTGAAAGGCAGCGAACCAGAAAATCAGGATGGCCTTTTGCCAGCAATATCGATGTGGCTTCATTGTCTTCAGCAATAGAGTCAAACGGACAATTTATGAATGCGTGGTTTTTTAATTCGATGGTGTGCATGGGCAGATATGTGGAGACTTTGGCATTATAATGGATGCTGTTCCGTGTTTCACCTTCCATGCGTTCAATATACCAAAATAATGTATCGCCAATGGTTGTGTCCGGCGGCAAGTCATAGGAGAACGGAATCACATGCTGATCAGGCACATTTTTAACGACAATATCATGAGCGATACCGGGGCCGTCACAGTCGATGGTGAGTGTATAGGATACCGTATCGTCTGATGTGGCGAAGTATAGCGTGTCCCCCTGAGAGACCAGCATAGAATCCGAAACCACCCGATTTTGAATTCGAACATTGCGAGGCAGGAAGGGAACATAATATGTTCCCCAGCCGTGACCCGTCAGTTTTTCCACCTGAACATCAATATCCACCCGTCTCAACGTGCCATTGTAATATGGATCCGTGCTTGTGTGGGCCATTGCGTAAAATCCGTTGATATAGTGATAGATACGTTCGTAAATCAATCCAAGACTGCCTGGATTGGGTGTCCGGCGGTAATATCCTCCGGTTTCCACTGCGATTTTACCCAAATCTTTTTCGTCAATTTCATCACCCAGTCCGATCGTAAATATCATAACACCCAACTCATTGGCCAGGTTAATTATTTCTGTTGCGGTGGGGCCGGCCATGTCATTCAATCCATCCGTATAAACCACCACGCTGCGTCGGCCGCTGATATTGGCACAGGCATTTACAGCCTCATAAATCCCCTGATTCAGGGCCGTGCCGGTCCGATCCGGCGTTCGAGTGACAATTGCATCCATGAGCAAAGTGGTGTCGTTAGTAAAATCCTGATACATTTTAATGTCTTTTGTAATTTTAATAATGGCAATCTTATCGTTTTTATTGATTCTGCGGACCAACAGTTTTGCTGCTTCTTCTGCATCCAAAATACCGTTTCGCATGCTTCCGCTGTAATCCATGGCCAAAGCCATAGATACGCCATAACCTGCTACTTGAGTTAATTCCGACACCATGAAGCTGGGTTCCATGTCTTTTACATTCTGATTTGCCGGATAATTTTTCCATGCATGTCTTTCGTTGATTTTTATCCATATATCATTGACGGGAAGGCCGATTTCAGCAATATCGTCTGGTCCTATCCATTCATCCGTGGCAGCCAGACCGTGTATATAATGATGGGCTTCATCCTGGATCTGAATCAATGAAAGAACAGGATAGGGAAAATCTGCGGGCAGATTATTATACATGGTCGTATCAGTGATGCCGATGTCCAGAAACTGAATTTTTATCCCTTTGACCTGTGACAATACAGGGACAGCAACAAGTATCAAACAGAAAGACAGGATCCCTTTATGAACACCTGCAGCACGAGATAATACAGTATGGATAATATCTCTGAATATGAACCTGTATTTTAAAATCAATAATCCATCCCCCCAGGCGTATTTTTATTTCCGGAATTCGCCTGAAAAATACCGGACAATTGCAAAATGAAATGCCGTTTTTTTAAATTGTCTTCATATATATGACAAATATTTCATATTGAGAATAACGGCTATTATCCATTACAAAAATACATATGGCAAACACTGTGCCTTTCAACGTGACTTGTCTAAGATGTAAAAATAATTGGATGTTTGGCAAAATAAATAATAATCGAATTGTTTTTGTCCGATACATTTGTTTTTAAAATAAATTCATAATTTTTCTTGACTTTTACGCCGGTTTTTTTAAACTGTTTTTAATATTATTCTTTTTTTATGATTTTGTATAAGAACAACAGATATACACTTAAACTGCCTTATCAGTCATTTGGGGAGGTTTTATGAATATTGTCGGTGTCCTACAGGGCGGTGAAAAAATTAAAACATTTCAAAAATTATTATCAATCACGGAATTTGATGGCATCCTTCATGAGCAGTTTTCAAGATCGGAAAAGTCGAAAACGGATTTTTCTATCGTGATCAAGCCAAACATGATGGTTTATATCAATCCGAAAGATCACGAGGTGGTTGTAACCGACAAGTATCTTGTTGAACGGCTTATCGAACATATTCGAGATCTGGGTTACATAAATATTTCAGTCGTAGAAGCACAGAACGATGTAGGACGTATGTTTAAAAATCACACCGTGCAATTTGTAGCCAGAAAGATTGGATACAATCCGAATGGCAGCTACCGGATCGTTGACCTGACCAATGAGTCTGTGCCGCACCAATATCATTATGTGCATTTTAGCGGAAAAAAGAAAGTCTGGAGGCATACCGCAGGGAAATCCTGGCGAGATGCGGATTTCAGGATTTCATTTGCAAAGTGTAAAACCCATGAGCACGATTATATGACCCTGTCTGTGAAGAATATTTACGGGTGCTTTCCGAATCCCAATAAGGTGTGTGAATATCATATGAAAGATGAGGTATGGGACGTGACAGGCCGGTCTTACCGAAATTTTCCTGTGCACTTTGCTTTTATAGATGCCTGGGTAGCATCTGATGGATTTCAGGGTTATAAATTACCCAGCCCGCGGCCTTTGAAAATGCTTTTTGGAGGCCGGGATGCTGTGGCTGTTGATATGGAAACTTTCAGGCGGGCCGGATTGGATTATAAAAAATCCCGCATTTTAAAACGGGTTGTTCAACAAATCCATGGTGGCTCGAGTGATTATCCGGAATATACAGTGGCCGGTGATCAAAACACCCTGTTTTCAGATCTTATGCCATGGCAGAACGTCACAGACCAAATGGTGAATGCGATCGATATTATTGAAGAAGTCTATGTTGCCTGGGCATTTATCAACATGAAACCAGCCGCACGGTTTATTGATTATTCAATGTTTCCTCCTAAAAATATTTTTTCAAGATTTGGTGTATGGTTTACCAAAAAGATGTATGGAATTTTCAAAGGATGCAAATGGTATAAAAAACTCTATAAACGTCATCGTTAAACGAATGAGCCAACCATGAAATTTCATATGCCGAACAAGCCGGATATCAGTCCTGAAGCCCAGAATCGTATCGAAGATGGCCGATTTGATGCAGCCGATATCTGGGCGATTATCTGGACAACAGTAAAAAAATTAACAGACAAAGCCGCGATCATTTTGTGGTCAAGTTTTCTTATGCTCCTGTTGTGGGGGTTCCATGGCAATATGGAAGTGATCCGGCAGTTCTTCGGATCGAGCTGGATCCGAAAAGTCACTTTCGGTCTGGGTTGGGGAGAGCAGCTGGTCTCTTATGTGGCGGGCTTTTTTTTGGTTGTCGTTATTCCCTGTATTATTATTAAAGTCTGGTTTAAGTCAAATTTAAGAGAATATGGTTTGGGATGGCCGAACCGTAAAAATCGTCACAAAGCTTGGGTGGCATTTTCTACCTTGCTGATTTTTACATCCATTTTTGTTATTTCCTCTTCTGTTGACAAGGGAATGCAAAAAGAATATCCTTTATTTCAAAAATGGAATGCGGACGGTACATTGGCCTACACAATCTCCCATGGCTGGGAGTTTCTGATCTATGAGCTGATTTATTTGTTTTTCTTTATTACGATTGAATTTGCTTTTCGAGGGTATCTATTATTCGGACTTTACTCAATACAAATAAAATCCGTACGGTCCACAGAAAGGCACTGGCCGCTGTTCCGGTTCGGATTATATTCTATTCTCATTCAAATGCTGGCTTATACGACCTGGCATTATGGCAAACCTGTCCCTGAAATTGTAGGTACGGTCTTTTGGGGTGTTGGTGTGGCGGCGATTGCACTTCGAATACGGTCTCTCTGGCCAATTATCATTGCTCACTGGCTCTATAATGTTTTTTTGGATTTTATTATCTGGAGAGGATGGCATAAACAGATTGAAGAATGCGTACGTTCAGTTTTTTAAATAACATGGCATGTCGGGTTTTAAAAGGTGTCAAGTTTAACTTTGGATGTTTATTTTGAGGTCCAGTTATGAGAAAATGTACATCTGTCATCGCGATGTCTGATTTACATCTTGGAAAACCGGAAAATTATTTACATGTTTCCGATCCGGCTTATGATAAAAACCGTGAGGCTGTAATAGAAATGCTGCGTAAGCTGGGCCCCCAGGATCAGCTGATTTTAAACGGGGATTTAATGGAATTGTCTTTGGCTGGCTGGGATGATGTTTATGAAGACTTGAAATCATTTTTCGGCATACTTTCTGAAGGTGGACCGTATCAAAAAATTATCTATATTCCTGGAAATCATGATCATCATTTTTGGCGTATGCTGGTGGAGCAGACCAATATAACAGGGCGCATGATTCATGGTGGATCCCCTCCCAGCAATGAAATGTATCCGTATTGTTTTGTGGATGTCCGTTTTTCTTCTCATGAAACGCATGAGCCATGTGAAGCCGTTTTACCGCACTTATGGCCGGATAATCACGAGGTGCCGGAGTTTGTCATAAAATATCCGCATCATCTTTTTGCTGTTCCAAATCAGAGAAAAGTGCCTACATATTATTTTTTCACACATGGCCATTTTTTAGAGCCGCTTTTCAAACCCATTAACTTTATTATTGAACCTGCACATTTGGAAGAACTGGAAGCATTCAATAATGTCTGGCTGGAAGCATTTGATTATGATTTGGGCCATGCGGGCAGAATGTCTGAGCGTATCTATGAAATGGAGAGGATCTGGCAGGAAGGGGGATATAAAGCTCAGCAGACTGTACGTCAGATATTCAAGGAGATTCAGAAAGTGTTAATGGAAGCCATGCATCTTCGCTGGTGGAAGTCACTTATCGTTAAATGTGTTTTAGGTTTTATATTCAAGCAAGTTCCGCTATACTCACTGAATAAAAAAGGAGATCTGTTTCAAATGCCGCTGGATGATAAAATGATCGGCCGGATTGCGCATTACATTGAAAAGTATGTGCTGAATCGTTATCAGAAAGGCAAGGCGAGGGAGTACTTTTTACCTGTGGATGCGGATATCCCCAAACCGTTTTCATTTGTGTTCGGTCATACGCATCAGCCCACTCAGAAACCCGAGCCGGTAGAAATTCAAGGTTTGGAATTTTCGATATCAAACACAGGGGGATGGCTTCGATCTGATAATCAGCAATCAAATGGTGTGAATGCCGGTGTTCAACTGATACATGCAGACGGCATGGAATGGATCAGCCTTGAAGGAAAGTTGTCCTGAATTTGAATGACATCGAGAGCCGCAATGGTTTTCTTACTTTTTATTAAAACAATTTTACATACGGACTGGATTTCCTGGATCATTCACTTTATCATCTTCTACGTACTTTCGAGATGGAGCGGGATCAAGTGGCAGTGGGGACTGATTTTGATTTTCGGCATTGAAGTGTGGGAAACAGCCGATTGGGCCCTCAGAGATCCAGTTCGTTGGTGGGTGAGGCTGGATACCTGGTTGGATATCGCAGCCGGATGTCTGGCAGTGGGTATTGCGGAATGGGAGAAACAAAAAGATATCAGATTAAAACAATAGCGAGTGTTTGTGTTTTATATTGATCGTTGAATTTCTGGGATTAAATGAAGATCAATCGATCCGATACGGGGCGTTCCAGAAGAATTTGGTGAGACCCCGTGCCGTGCCGAACCAGATATCATCGCCATCCAGCAATATCCAGCGAACATCATTGTCCAACAACCCGTCATCCGTGGTGTAGGCGTGCCAGCGGTCTTCTTCCCGGATATATTTCAGAACACCCTGGTCAGTACCGAACCAGACGGCAGTGTCATCCGGCAGGATGGTATGAATATGGGAACCTGTAGGATAATGGACAGATGGAAATCCGGTCCATTGTTTGGATTCTTTGTTATAGATTTCCACACCGTCATCTGTGCCAAACCAGACTTCAGGACCGTACACAGCAACGGCCGTGACAGTATAGGTGAGCATACCGCCGTAGCCCTCCATGAACTGCCAGCGATTTTCCATGGAGAGGTATCGATAGATACCTCTGTCCGTGGCTGCCCAAGCCCCTTCGGGATCTACATCCATCTCAAAAATATGGCTGTGAACCAGCCGTTCGTCCGTGATTTTTTTAATGCGATTGCTGTTGAGGTCAATCCGATTAATTCCATATACCGTTCCCACCCATAATGTTGAATCGTCCAGTGCCAGACAGGTGATTCTTTCATCCCACAAATTGTTCTGCTGTGAATAGGTTTTCCATGTATCTCTGTCCGAATCATATTTTGCCAGACCATTCAGGGTGCCGAACCAGACATGGATCCCGTCTACTGCGATTGAATTCACTGCGTCGCTTCGCAGGCCGGAAAGCAACACTGATTCATAATAACGCCAGGTATTGTCGGCCATATCCCAGTAAGTAATGCCGTGAGGAGTTTCTGAATCCGGCAAGCCGCCCATCCACATGCCGTGTTCGTCCCAGGCCATGACCTGAATATCCGATGCATAGGGTCCGATCTGGTGAAAAGTAAGTGTCAGCATGTCCATTTCAGCAATAGCGGTGCCCAGTCCCCATGTGCCCAGCCATCGGTGGTTATATTGATCCTGAACGGCATCTGTAAAGGGATATTCCCGAAAATTTGCATCCTGAATCCCGTTTTCCAGAATCATGTAGGCGGGATCCACAAAGAACCGGCTGTCGATTCCGCTTCCGTTTTTTTCTGCCCATCTGACCTGATCTTTCCGCATTTCCGCCGCGGAAACGGGCCAAACCGAGCCGCTTGTCCGGTCGATGCTATGGTATCCTGTTTGGTCTTCTGCCCATATATATTTATTTCCAATACCAAGACGGCGGATTTCTCCCTGCATTGCATTAGAGATATTGCGCCAGTATTCTGATGAAGGCTCACGAAAACTGATGATACCTGTTTCTGTGGCGCACCAAAGGAAACCGGTATTGAAATCATAAATTAAATTTTGTATGCGACCATTTTGAAGGCCGTCGCTTTCAGTGAACGGCCAGTACCAGGTTCTCTCGAAAAACTGATATCGCAGAATACCGCCTGTGGTTCCGAAATAAACGAACTCATCGCCCAGGGCTGCTGAAGACACATATCGCAGAACCGGATAACTGATCCAGTCTCCAGGACGGTAATGAAGGAGGCGTTCAGGTAAATCAGCCTGAGCTGTCAGTAAAACGGCACCAAACATTAAGATCATTATCCGTTTACATTTGATCATCTGAATATCCTTCGTTTATCTGGATTCGTTGGTATGTTTTGCCGGTATAGGCCGAAGAATAACCCATACAAACAGCATGGCAAACCAGGCGGACCAAAGTTCTTCCACCTCGTTCATATATTCGCGATATTCCGATTCCATTAAAAATCGAACAATCCAGATGTAGAAGTGAACACTCCAGGCAGCAATCAGATACGTTGGAAAGGGCGGCGTCTCTTTGATTTGCATGCGCCATTTTTTGGGCCTGCCTATCCAGAGCAACACCGGAAAAAATCCATACAGGGCAAGAAAGCCCAAGCGAAAAAGGTTCTGTGTATTAAAAAGCAGCACAGGATTGAAGCGGCCTTCCTGCATCTGATCATAAAAACTGTCTTTGCTGAAGAATTCCAGATTGTGCAGGTTAAATTCTTCCTGATGGCTTTTGGATTCCACGGACTGAACATTAAATCCGAAAATGCGTTGTCCCCAGCTGATTTCTTCTCCGAAACAGACAAAATAGAACAGTGTTAAAACAATATAAATCCATTTCAGACTTCCTCGCGTGCACCAAAAAAATCGAAAGCACATCACAGCGCCGGTCAGCCAGAACAGGGCACTTAGATATTCCATTGGCCCATCTTCAACGGTCCAGACCGTCAGAAGCGTATGGGACCGCGAAAGCATGATTGAAATGATTAATGCCAGGGATCCGCTTACCATAAGTACAATCCGATTTGTCTTCATTGCTCTTTTCTCCAATTTAAAAAATTTTACATAAAACCAAAATAAGCGGATAGAACTCTGATATCAATAAAAACCAGAACCACCTCAAATGGTCCCTTTTTAATAGATACTGACCTGCCATGATAAGCAGCATCGGCATGATGTAAAAAATATTGCGGAATTCTGTTTGCAGATATTTCCAATTATAAATGATCACAGAGACTGCCGTGCTGATGACAATAATACTTAATATGCCATGAAGTGTTAAACAGTGATTTTTAATCGTATGGATATTACAACCCAGGAATTGAATGATAAACACACTGAAAATAAATGCCCAGAGTAAATATGCAGGCAGTTTGATATAAATTGGGATATCAAGGGTGTCAAACGGAAATGCGAATGTGATCAGAAATCCACGGATAAACCGAGAAAGAATTTCCGGGGACAATGTGTTCAAAGCCTCCTGAACTGGACCATGACTGGAATGAAGGCCGAATACTTCATGATAGAGCAGATAGTTACGGATAAAATACGGAGAGGCAATGACGAGTCCAAATACAGCTGGAAGTATCCAGTGTTTCCTGTGTTTTCGATCGAATATGCTTAGAACCAGATAGGCGGCCACAACAGTCATCATGGAGGATTTCGTCCACAGACCGAGACCCATGAGACATCCTTCAACCAGGCAATCCCTTATTTGATATGAATGATGCCATTTTTTCCGGATTATAAACAATAAAAGGATCATGAAAATCCATAAAAAAGCATCGTTGCTGAATGAAGATGTATGGCGCCAGTGCACAGGCAGGAAAGCATACAGCAAAGTGAGATAAAAACCCAATTTCATAGAAAAAATTTTCAATGAGAGATGAAAGAAAAGAACAATCCCCGTAATCCCTGTAATACAAATCACGATTCTGCAGAAATAAGTCAATGCATGACTTTGCGATGATACTGAGACAATCCGGGCCAAAAGACCGGTCGCAATATAGGCCAATGGAGGCTGATAATATTCAAACTGATTAATAATAAAAGCATCTTTTTCCTGGGCGTGATGTTTCTGTACAGGCAGAGATCCCTTTTCCATCAGGTACCGAACATAGTTGACATGGGCCGGCTCGTCATTGAATGCCTGAACCTCCGTTGAAGAGGGATCCCACGTTATTGGTGTCCGGAGAATGAAGATGAAACGTAATACCAAAGAGCAGATAACAAGAACGAGCAGATATGGCTTTTTCATGAATTGATTACCCGACAGGGTTGCAAGAGAAGTCATTTTTCAAGACAGTCAGCTCCTCGTTGGTCTCAAGGCACACGCTATTGAAGGAAAAAAAACATTAATGAAAAAGTGCACAGTATATCGCGGCCCTGACATGGCTAAACGTTGTGTTCAGCTGAACATTTTACTAAGGGCATAACTTCTGATGCAATCCTATTATGAAATTTTCAGCGACATTCAAAGGTGAAGTTATCTTGATTACCAGGTTGTTATCCGGATATCGTCATAGTATTGTACTGACGTGCCGCTCGTAAAATTTTTATACCCAAGAGCAAAAGAATCGTATGAGATATTGCTCTGTCCGACGTCGGAATATACCAGTTCACCATCCAGATAGACATCCATCAACCCATTGTCTAAATCGGCAAGCACTTTGATATGGTACCAGGTATCCGGATTGTAGTTGAGCAATTCCATACGGTTCTCCCCTGCTGTCAGCCGTCCGTCTCCCAGAAATTCGACATAAGCATATAACATGCCCCAGGGACCGCCGTCTGCATCGTGAAGACCGATAACCGTTCCCTTATCCGTTTCCCTGAGCATCACATTGAGCTCATATGAGATGCGCAACGGCGGGGATGCAATCGGAATTTCATCACGGCGTCCCGAATTGGGATTGGATTCCTGCCGGAAACTGAGCTGACCCGAAGCAGCCTGCTGAGATGAGACTGCTCCGCTCACGCCGTTGTATATTATATTCCAACCATCCGGATACATTCCGTCGTCATAACCTTCAAAGTCCTCCTGATAGAGGACTGTGTGCCCTGTGGTATCGAAAGGCTGTGCCACTCCATTGATTACTGTTACTATGGATTGATCAGTATATGTCATATTATCTGTCGAATAGGTGGCCGTTACAGTTTCTGTACCGGTCGCAGTACCATCTGCGACAAAGTAGCCGGTCGTAGAGATGGTTCCGGCCATTCCTGGCGAAGTCGACCATAGGGGGGCGTAATTTGTTTCCCAGTAAGTACCGTCCGAATAATGGATCCGGCAGGTAAAAGCCTGCGCCTCATTGTTTTGTAAAGTAACCTCTTTCGGAATGACAGCGATGCTGTCGACACTCAGCTGCTGTGCAGAGGTATCAGGCATGCCACCCTCAAAATAGTTATGCGGATCAACATAGATATAAACAGTTTGTGTTGAATCAGCAAAACCGTTTTTCTGTGCCTCTCCCCAGTAACGGATACGACCGCCGTCTTCGAGTCCGACAATAAAACTGTTCAGTCCGAGCACACCTTTTATTGTACCTGTGGCATGCGTGCCTTCAATATCAAGCGTTGTATTGGTGACAATTGGAAAATGACCGCCGATCAGATCCACCCATTCATTCCACAATCCCAAATCCCCTTTCCAGGCAAACTTGTCCTTTTCATAGGCTTCCCATTCGCTTGTGGCTGTTAATTCTTCAAACATGACATAGGATGAATTGTCAATGACCATCACCCGGGCTTTGTCTACTGCATCAGGAAATGTGATTTTATTGAGCGTTTCCGAATGTTGGTTTACCCCAGCATAATTGGGCGAGGGTAGTTTGCCGAATTTCATGATAAAGCTGAACCGGGGTTGTTCGGAATCCGGAGCAGAGGGGAACAGGCTGCATCCCAGAACAAGGAGAAATTGAATGCATCCGATTAATATGATATATTTTAGAGTTTTCATGGATTATCTCCCTTGAAAAGTATAAATAATGCCGGCGTAATAACGCATTCCGAACACACCTGCCCAGTCCGATCCGGGTTTCAATCGGCCAAAATAGAATCGTGCTTCACCATTGGCAGTCAGCCGCTGATTTATTTTTTTATATGCGCCTCCACCCAAACCGAAGATATTGGCACCGCCCAGATCAGAATCATTGTTACCGTATAATTTAATATCAATAAGACCTCTGATTGTTAAATCCGGATTCATCGGGTAAGAACCCAGGGCCTGGATTTCAAATTGATTGCCGTGGCTGCCATCATAGTGTTTTTGGTGAAACCATTCATTTTTGCCTTTGATACGGTTGCGAAGCAGCAATACGATGTCCATTGAACCTTGCTTAAATTGCGACATCGCTTGAATGACCATTCGGTTTCCTGAAGAGAAAAAGGTTGAATCAGCAAATTCGTCACTTCCGTATCCGGAATAAAGCATATCGGCAGAGATTTTCATATCACGATCGAAGAGTCTTGTTTCCCGATAGATCCCCCATGTCACAGACAGTTCATTGCCCGGCTCATAACGAATGGATTCGTAACTTTTTTGAGGGCGGTAGGATCCCTTAAGATAGAGGTTGATACCATAACCGACAATAAAATCGCCCAGTTCCCAGGCAGTATTTGCGCCGATCTGTATGTCTGTACCCTGTCCGAGGCTGGGAACACGGAAATCAAATGCCGGATCTGTTACCTGGCTTGCTACAGCGTACTCTTTTATGGTCAGCTGCTCTTTTCCGGTGGGGATATTAATCCCCCATGTGACCAATACTTCATCATTAAGTGTAAGAACATGCCCCCCAATTTTAATATCAGAAAGGCCGTTCAGATGAAAGTCAGCGTCTCCGGTATGCCAGGAGGAGAAAGCCGGAGATGTGACCGCATATATTCGTACCTTGTCCGAAAACGGATAAACATACATCATGGGCAAGGCGAATTGTGTAATGGACTGATCGTTGGCATGCCAGTAATCAAAACTGGCGCCGGCCCTGCCAAATTGTTCGGATTGCAGACGGGGCGGCTGCGACATAAGCGATTGTCCGAGTAACAGGCAAACCAGTGTTATTAACTGTCTTGTTTTTAATTGAGCCATGATAACCCCCTCTCTAATCCTGTGGAATATCAACATGGATATCAAAAGTTGCATCACTGCCAAATGTGGAGGCATTTCTTTCCTGGGCAGGTTCGCGTGATTCGACGCCCGGAAGGAACACCTGATCCAAAACACCACCGCTGTGAATCATTTGGTTTACAACATTTGCAGAGGGCGCTTCGGCCACGGTTTCAGCGGCTTCTTCTCCTTCAGCTTCTTCTCCGGTGTCTCCTTCCGCTGATGCAGATTCAGATGTCTCCGTTTCAACCTCGCTGGTAACATATTGTTGCTCCAGTTGTGATACATCCATCTTGCCGGCCGACAGTTTTTCACTGACTGTCAGCCCTTGCTGCGCCCGGACGAAACCAGGATCCAGCATCACGGCTTCATGATAGAATTCAGCAGACTGTTCAAACATGCCGCGGTCCTCATAGTCCAGTGCGTTGCAGTAGGCCATAAATGCCAAAATATTTTCAGTGGGTATGATTTCAATGGCATCCCTCTCTTCCTGTGTTAATTGAATGCCCATTCGGCTGATTAATCCGAACACCAGATTTTTTTCCATTTTAAAGAGATTGTCTAATTGGTCAATCTCCCGGTTCGTTCTGTATCGCACCTTGGATTTTACAGGGATCAGACTGGCATTAATGCGAAGTTTATTTCCGCTGAGATCGACGAAGCCGCCTTTCACCAATCGTGATGCACCCAGCAATTTGCCCACCCGCGGTGCCGTTTTTTCATCCACCAAACCGGTCATACCCAGTCCCATCTCTTCGAAGAGTTTTTGCATTTGGAGCCGTTCTATAACATGAAGTTTCTTTACTTTTGAAAGGTCGGTAATTATCATGTCTGCCAGACCTTTTTGGATGGGATCCAGATCCCGGTTGTCTCCCATGTTTTGAAAATATAGAACAGCGATCGTACTGTCCGGGATGGCATTTACATCCAGTTGATTTTCATCAGCCAGCGCCTTTTTAACGGCGTCTTCCGTCTTTTGGCGCATCAGTTTTTCAAGCCGACCTTCAATGCTGCTTCGAATCCCGGATGTAGGACTTACATCCACGTACCGGCTGTAGATATCCATGGCCATATCCGGTTGTTTGGTAATTTCGAATGCGGTGCCAAGATAGAAAAGAGTCCGTCCATCTGCAGAATCCTGAAGAAATGCCTGGAGCAGATGCTGGATAGCGTTTTTAAAATCCAACTGTTGATAGTAGGCAATTCCCATTTCTCGAAATACTTTCGGGTCATTGGGATTTTCCTGCTTTGCCAGTTCAAATTCTGCCAGTGCCTGTGCATACGCTTCATTGTTGAGATGCTTTTTACCCAGAGAATAATGCGATGCGGCGCATCCCATTATCATCCATAGGCAGAAAGGGAAAAGAGGCATGATTTTGTATCTCATAATATTTTCTCCCGTACTTTATCAATAAGGTCATCATACTGAATAAAACCCGGACAGTGTTTTATCAGGTTAATACAGACTTTTTTAAATTAGATGAATGAATTTGAAAAAAGCAAATATAAAATGTAAAAAATAAGGATTTGAACGGTATGATTATCCCCCTGCCAGTTTGACTTTATACCCCTTTTTTTCAAGCCAGGGAATGATTTTTTTCCTGTGATCTCCTTGAATTATGATAATTCCCGCTTTTACAGATCCGCCGGTTCCGCAGGATTGTTTCAGTTCAGAGGCCAGTCGGTTCAGCTGCTCCGAAGGCAACGGAAAGCCGGAGATGGTTGTGACGGTTTTGCCTTTGCGCCCCTTGACTTCCCGACGCACCCTAACAATCCCATCGGTCTTCGATAAAGAGGTGTCTTTTTGACAGTCGTATAAGGATTTTGGTTCATCGCAACGCGGATCGTTATTTTCGATTTGGTCTGTCGAATAAACCAGACGACTATTTTTCTGTAATGAATGTTTCATGTATGATTGATTATTTCAGGAAGAGCGGGTTTGACTCTCAGCACGCGTTCATTTCGAATCCGAACTGTTCCTGGTTTGGCTGTTTTGGGCTTGGTGACATATCTGGCCTGAACGCAGGAAACCGCCACTCTGCCACAGGCCCGTGCCTTGCTGTGCCAGGCAGCAACCGACGCAGCGGTTTTTAACAAGGTTTGATCGGGTGTGTCATTCATGTCTGAATGAAGAATGACATGGCTGCCGGACAATCCTTTGACATGAAACCAGTAATCATTTTGCCGGGCAATCCTCGTGCTGAGCATGTCATTATCCCTATCGGATTTTCCGGCAAGAATTGTCCAGCCATCAGAAAGCGGATAGCGGTGTAAATTGATATTATCCATCTGGGTGTTAATTTAATCCATTCTTTTTTTGTGATTAATAAAAGATGATCCGGCTTCTGTGAATTCATGCAATATGGAAATCCGGAATGATGAAAGCGTTACTTTTCCGGGATAATTTCCAAAGAATCCAATACGCCCAATGTATGCCCCTCCTCGTTATTGAATTGGACTTCGATGAGCCTGACGTCCGGATCGATATTGATTGCCTGGTTGATTTGCGCCGGTTTTGAGGGCGAGACATTCTGGGGCAGTGTTTTTTTCAGCATTACACCACGCATATCACGAAAAACCATGTAAATACTGCCTTTATAAAATACGCCGTATTTTCCTTCCAATTTTCCCTTGCTTTCGGTGAGATGCCGGGTAACGATACCAACGTCATTGACATCCAGAATCGGTCCCTGAGCCTGCGCCATTCCCCAGTCTATGGAAAAAGAGGTGGCCTCTCCCGGCGCCAATTCAACAATCGGTCCCATCACTTCGATTTCCAGGTAGGGAAGCTCTTTTTGATTCATGTAAACTGCTAAACGGGCATCGTTGTCCGGATAAGTTTTGCCATGATAATTTGGAAAGGTTTTTGTGTTGACAATCTGTTTTTGACGGTCTGTGAAACCAATCCATCCCTCATGGGAATCGGCAAATATTTTTTGACCATCAGGAGTATACTGAACGCCATAGATGCCCGGAGCCACCTCCCCTTTCCAGCCTTCAGAATCTTTTGTGAAATAGACACCTGGAGCACCGTACCGACTTTTAGAATTGACAGGAAAATATGCCCAAAAATGTTCATAGTCATTTTTACCGGGATGATTGACAATCTGCTGGGTGATGTTCCAGATGCCCCATGATACATCCGTATCTCCCTCGTTTATCAGTGTTTCTTTCAGAAATGCCTTTGTGCTGTTGTGTTTTAACGTGATGTGCCTTTCAAAACGAATACCCGGAGCTTCCCACTTTTCCACCGGGCTTCTCAAAAGTATTGTGATTGCCTCGTTGGATTCATGTGTTTTGGTCAATTCATACTTTCCGTGATCCAGCGTCGGCGGTGGAGGCCATTTCCAGGTATTTTGAGGAGCTGGCCAGATTTTATTGCCTCCGTAATTTGGCCAATCCTGGTTTTTCCCGGGGGCAACAATTTTACTGGAAATATCCGGATTTGAAAAAATTAAAGAAGACCGGCCCAGTGCAAACTCCATAATGCGTCCCCCAAGGGACGGGACGATGGCCAGAGATACCAAATCATTTTTCAAGATCCAGGCATCGCATCCCCACTGCCTGTAATTTTTGACTTTTTTTACGCTGAGAGACATTGTATCAACTCCTATCAGGCAAGTCAGTATGAAATATTAATCGCTATAAAGACAGCCATTGTTATTCCGTTGAAAAAAATATGAATTGTTATGGCTCCACATAATAATAAAGTTCAATTTAAGATTTTAAATAATGACCGATGCTTTCAGTGATCATATTCCATGTCCATTTCCGTTTGCTGTCATCACATTCCAGCATTGTAATTCGAAATCCATAGCGGTTGCAGCAGAATCCTGTCAGTGGAACAACACAGATCCCTGTGGAACCCAGTAAATAATAGACAAACCGTTTGTCAGGTGCAACATTTTTCACCAGAGCCTCAATATAATTCCGTGCGTTTCGATTATCGATCGGCAGTTTCTGGCTATTGGATAGTACGCCCGGTTCAAAAAGAATCGACATATAAAATGCTCCCTGCGGACGGACCACATGAATTCCCTCTACTCGGGAAAAAATTTTATAGGCCTCATTGGCCCGGTGTTCAAAAACCTTTTTTCGCTTGTTTAAATGAGGGATATATCGTGGATCTCCCATTACTCTGGGAATGGAATACTGGGGCAGACTGGTTGAACAGACTTCCAGCATTTTTGCATTGACAAGGCTGCTAATGTATCTTTTAAACATGGGGTGCCGGTTCTGATTAAAAACTTCGATCCAGCCGCAGCGGGAACCGGGCCACGGATATTCTTTTGATATACCGCGCAGGGCCATGCCTGGCACAGTTCTGATTACCTCACTCAGGTGGACAGTTCGGGCGCCATTAAAAACAATGTGAGCGTAAATTTCATCACAAACAACAAAAAGTCGGTATTTACGGGCGATCCTGATAATGTCTTCCAGCAAGGATTTTGAATAAACCGTACCGGTTGGATTATCCGGGTTGATCAGCAGAATACCGGCAATGGAATCGTTATATTTCACCTTGTTTTCGAGGTCTGTCAAGTCCGGCATCCAATTGTTTTTTGGATCAAGCTCATAAGTCAAATGCTCATATCCGGAATGTGCTGCTTCAGCGGAACTGTGCGTTGAGTATGCAGGTGAAGGTCCAATGACTCTGGCTTCCCGTTTCAGAAATCCGAAAATCTTCGCTACTGCATCGCCCAGACCATTGAAAAAGATAATATCTTCAAGGGTGATTTGGCATCCGCCACGCGCATTTACGAGGTTTGCTAAAAAAGCCCGGGTTTCCGGTACACCTTTGGTCGCAGCATACCTGTAAGTTTTGTCATCTGATACCAAATCTTTGATAATCTTTTTCATCCATGGGGGCAGTTGTTCGCCTTTTTGAATGGGATCTCCGATATTCTCCCAGGTAATGTTTATGCCCATATCTTTCAACTGATCAGCAACAGCAACTATTTCCCTGATTTCATAAGTGAGTTGTTCAGCGCCTTCATGAACGATATTGCGTCGCATAAAATATTATCACTCCCGTTAATCTGTTATTGTCTCTGATGGTTTATATGCCGGCATTCAACAGGCCGTCAATGACATTTCTGATTTATGAATTATCAATTGGCTCATGTTATTTTTGTTCCACCTGAGTGGTCTGTCGGTTCTTTTTCTTTTCACTATGCCGGCGTTTGGCTTCCAATCGTCTTTGTCGGACGATCTGACTCGGGCAGGTTCTTTTCCGCGGTTTGGGTTTTTGCATGGCTTTATGAATTAGCAGTATCAATCTTGACAGTGCGTCTTCACGATTTTGGCGCTGAGTGCGATATTTTTGGGCGATAATAATAATTTCTCCTTTTCGGGTCATCCGTTTGCCAGCCAATTTTTTTAATCTTGCCTTTGTATTCACTGACAATGAGTCACACGATTTGACATCAAAGCGCAATTGAACGGCCGTCGACACTTTGTTCACATTTTGACCACCTAGCCCCGAAGATCGTACAAATTCCCAATGAAGGTCATTTGGATTTATCACAATATCACTTCTGCAATACATGCTATCTCTTTTAAAAATAAAAACCAAATGTTATTAATAATAATGAACTAATCTCTCAATTTCAAGTGAAAATGTAGAAGAAATACTGGTACAACATTTGCTTCCCATTATGACGAATTTGTCACAATGATGACGCTTTACAAGACTTTTGTTCACATTTTTCAAAATTTTATCAACATATATTAATGGTTTAGATAAAACATGGGTATTTTCGAACAGCTAAAACCAGTATTTACTCCGCATCTCTTATCAGAAGAATTCGATCGTGTCAGACTGCGTATTGTGAATCAGGCTGTTGCTGTCGGCGCTTTATTAAGTGCCATTATTATTCCCCTTTTTTCAATTTTAGATATGATTTTAAAACCGGAATGGCTTGGTACATTTTTAATTCTTAGACTTTCTGTAACAGTCATTTCCATTGGCATTTATTTCATTTCACGATCTGTCAGAGGCATTAAATATACCTATACATTGGCAGTTGTCCAACTGTTAACTGTCAGTGGCGGTATCACACTGATGTGTCATCTGGATCAGGGGCCGATTGATCCTTATTATGCAGGCATTAATTTACCTGTACTTGCTTTTGGTATTATGATGCCCCTGACCATTATTGAATTGGGGGCGGCATTTGGATTGATCTGGTTTTTTTATTTTTTGCCCAATGTCTGGGTTGTACAGGCTCATGAGATTCCTATTTTTGTCAACAACAATTTTTTTCTGCTTGCGACCATGATAATCTCTTTTTCAGGATCCCGTTTTAATTTTATTCATCAAAAAAATCAGTGGCATTCCCGTCGCCGGCTTCAGTCCGCTCATCAGCAAATCAAAACCCACGCAAATAATCTGGAACAGCAGGTGCAGGAACGAACCCAGAAAATGTTACAGTCGGAGCGGCTGGCGGTGGTCGGTCAGCTTGCCGGAGGTATTGCTCACGATTTTAATAATATCCTGGCCGGCATTTTGGGCATCTCAGAAATGATGCTTCATTCACTGCCTTCAAACAATTCCTTCCGGGAAGATGTCGAGATGATCAGCCGTATTGGGAAGAAAGCCACCAATTTGGTCAAGCAGCTTTTAGCATTTAGCCGAAAACAGGTGCTGTCTCCGGAGTGTATCAATTTAAATCATGTGGTTTGTGATGTTGATAAAATGCTGCAGTATCTGGTAGGCGACAAAGTAGAATTAAAAATCGAACCTTCTGAAAAACTCGGTCTGATTGTAGCAGACCCAGTTCAGCTGGAACAAATTGTACTGAATCTGGTGGTGAATGCCAGAGATGCCATGCCAGATGGCGGCCAATGCATTCTTGCGACGAAGATGGCTTATTTAAAGCCGGTCTGTTGCCAGGATCAGGGTCTGTCCATACCCCCGGGAGAATATGTAATGCTTACATGCAGAGACACCGGGTCCGGCATGGATGAGGAGACACGTTCAAAGATTTTTGAACCCTTCTTCACAACAAAAGAAAAAGGCAAGGGTACGGGCCTTGGATTGTCGACGGTGTATGGTATTGTCAAACAGAGTAAAGGGGATATTTTTGTCACCAGTGAAGCAGGTCAGGGGACAACGTTTCATATCTATTTCCCGAAAATGGCAGATTCTGAAGCGGTTGATTCAATACAGCCGGTGGTGTCTTCTGCCATTATCTATACAGAAACCATTCTGTTGGTAGAGAATGATGATCGCATTCGTCACACAACAGCCAGACTTTTGGAAGATCAGGGATACCGGGTAATACAGGCCAAAGACGGTCATCAGGCGCTTACGCTCAGCCGTGAATGGGAGCCTTCAATCGATTTGCTTATCTCTGATCTGATCATTCCGTTTGTTGGCGGTCAGGATCTGGCGAAAATTTTAATGAACGAACGCACGGACATGAAAGTACTGTTTGCTTCAGGATTTACAGATAATATGGTCAGCGAGCAACTGCTACTGCATCCGGATACCCACTTTTTGCAAAAGCCTTATTCACCGGAAAGTCTTAACAGGAAAATCCGATATTTACTGGAAGACATTACAGAAATTTCACCGGGATGTTCAGAATCGATGGATAATGCGACAGTATTGATTTATTAGTCATGCCGCAATGCTTCCACAGGATTTACAGCGGCTGCCCTTGCAGCAGGGTAGATTCCCGCCAGCAGGCTGATTCCGATAGAGAATGCGATAGCGCTTAAAATAAGCCAGAATGGAATGTGAAAGAAATTCACAGAAAAATCCATTTCTTTCAGAAAAATCATATTCGCTACAGCATTAGCGATTTTTGTTACAAGCCATCCTAACAGTAGTCCGAAAATTCCGCCAATTAAACCAATCATACCGGCTTCTACAAAGAAAATCGTGCGAATTTCCCCCTCGCTGCCTCCAATGGCCTTCATAATGCCAATTTCACGGGTTCGCTCAAGAATCGACATAACCATGGTATTGATAATTCCCAGAGCCGCTACAATTAAAGCAATTGTTCCAATGGCTCCGAGGCCCATATCAAAGATTAAAAAGCCTTTTTTCATTTCACTCAGCTGATCCATGATTGAAAACACCGAGTAACCCATCGACTCAATGCTGTCCTGGACGGCTTTGACATGATCGATGTGTTTTACCCGGACGATCGCTGAGCCATACCCTTCATGATCATGTTTGCCACCAAGCACATCCCAGATATTGTTGAATCCCACTCTTGGCAACATCTCTGCTGTCTGAATGGGGATGATGGCGCCGGATATCATGCTGGGAGCTTCAAAGCCGCTGCCTGCTTTCTGTATTCCCCCTATCTGAAAAGGATTGATTATCTCCTTAAACAGCATTCTTCTGTGGCCCTTTATGGAAAATCCAGGAAATCCGGTCATTTTTGTCACATCGACAACGGACGTAATGACATCCAGAGAATCGCCAATCATCGAGTCCGCTTCAATTAAAACAGTGCTTTTTAACGAATCCTCCAAAGTCAGGTGGTGAATATGCCTGTTTTTCAATTTGACATTAAGATCCTTTAAAATATTCTGGCTCAGGATAATGGTGTTCTGGGAGTCGCTCTTAAAAAAACTGCCTGCCAGCAGATCGTTAAACGGTTTGTACTGACCCATGGAAGCGGGCATGGCCCGGATATTTATCCGGGTTTCATTGCCTGCAAATCGGATTTTTACCGGAAATCGGATTTCCGGGAAGGAAATTACGACACCGCTGAAAGTCTGGAAGCAAGAAAGTGTGGAATCAACCAGTGGAGGCGGTGGCTCGTATAAAGCGTTAACCATGCCTTCCATATCACCGGATATCGCTTTATTTACATCGATTTGCTGCGGTGAAACCAGCATGCTGGTAAACAAGTCGTTTTCATAAAATGCAGCAGTAACATTTTTTTGCATGCCTATGCCAAAAGAAACCATAGAGACCAGGGCGCCGATTCCGATAATCACACCAAGCGTGGTTAAAAAAGTGCGCAATTTTGTCCGCCAAAGATTGCCCAATGCTATACGTGTTAATTCATCCGGTTTCATGAAGACTCCGGAGCTGTTCTTCTTTGATGATTGTTCCGTCCATTAATTGCAACCTTCGATGAGAGATCCTTTCAGCACCCAGTTGATCATGGGTCACCATAAGGATGGATACACCTTTTCGGTTTAATTTCCGGAGCAGATCGAGAATGTCTTCCGCTGTTTTACTGTCCAGATTACCGGTAGGCTCATCAGCCAGAAGAAGCAAGGGCCGATTTGCCAGAGCCCTTGCAATGGCCACACGCTGGCATTCTCCGCCGGAAAGTTCTCCGGGACTGTGGTTCATGCGATCCTTGAGCCCGACAGAATCAAGAAGCCTGATGGCAGTTTGTTCTCTTTCGGATCGTCCCTTTCCACCGAAAGCAAGCGCCAGTGAAACATTTTCCAAAGCCGTGCGTGAGGGAATTAAATTGAATGATTGAAAAATCATCCCCACCATATATCGACGATGCCGAGCCAATTCTGTTCTGTTCATTCTGGTGAGATCTTTATCCTGAATCCAAATATGACCCTGATTTGGTGTGTCCAGTCCTCCGATTAAATTCAACAGGGTTGATTTTCCGGATCCGGATCGTCCTATAATACTGACGAGTTCACCTGAGCGCATCGAAAAGGAGAGGTTCCGGACGGCCTGAATCTGAATGGTCCCCTTAAAATAAATCCGGTAACAATTTTGAATTTTTAATAAATGCTTCATAACGATCTCAGAGCCGTTCGTGGTATAACGATTGATCTATTGCGGAAGCCATTGCATTGACAGAAAGAGAGGATTTTAAAAATTGATTGACCAACAGTGCATTGGCAGTCGGATTATTGATCATTTCATTGTAGGAAAATTTTTGGAGCCTGACATTTTTAAAATTTGACAGAAGGAGGAGGACCTTATCTGTTTGTTTCTGAAATGTCTTCTTAAGTACAGAAGATTCAAGCGCTGCCCCCTGCTGGTGCATGTTGTGAAGCATTTTTGTTTGCGACTGGATCATCTCATCCATATTTCTTGTCATGAAGAGAATATTATATTCATATTGGACCGGAAGAAAACAGAGCAATGGGGCGATGATTTTAACACACCTGCCTTCCGCGTCCTTGAGCCATGTATTGTCCTTTTGAAGGGATTTTGCTTTATTATATTCATAATAACCGCGCGGATTGTTCACGTCTGGTATACGGGAATTATCTTTCAGGGTTTCCATACCGCCTTTTTCCAGCATTTGCATCATGAGTGATGTGCCTGAACGCGGCAATCCAGAGACAATGGTGATCAATTTAGATTCTCCTGTTTCAGAAAAGTTTTAAGCGGATTCGGAATCCTCCAGCATTTTTCGATGGGCTTCCGCTTTTTCTGAGTTGTTCAATTGTTTTTCATACAGGTGGATGAGGAGCCGTCGCGCCCGATTCATGTCAGGTGCCATTCTCAGGCAGACCTCAAATGCTTCTGCGGCGCGCTCGAAGCGTTTGATTCTTAAAAGAGCCAGGCCAAGGTTGAAATGCGCATGAGGGTAATGATATAATAGTCCGATGGCTTCCAACGCTTCTTCCGCGGCTTCGACATAACGGCGCTGCCTTAAATATGCACGGGCCAGTCCATGATGCGCTTGCGCATTGTCCGGATCCAAAGAAAGCACCTTTTGATATGTATCAATCGCCTTGTTCCAGAATTTCAGTTTTGAATAAACAGAACCGATCTGCAAATAAAGACCCGGATGACTGGAAAGCATTTTTTCCGCTTTTTCAAGAGATTCCAGAGCCTGCATGGGCCTGTTTTTCTCGAGAAAAATTCTTCCCTGAAGCAGATCAAGATGAGGCGTATAATCCGTTTGTTTTTCTTTTTTCTTCCGGTTTTTTTCCGCAAGAACTTTTATTTCATCCAGTATTTTCTGGCTGGCCTCAGGCGCGCCTAATTCCAGCAGACATCGTATCAGCTGAAGACCAAATCGTATTTCATCCGGGTTTTTTTTATAAAGTTTTTCCAGGATGGGCAGGGCTTCCTGAAACATGGATTTATTCATGTAGACACGCGCCAGATAAAACCGGGATTCATTCGTTGTCTTTGTAATGGCCTTTTGTTTGTTCTTATCCGGTTTTTCAATATAGCCAAGCGCAATCAGTTGCTGCATGGCCTCCTGCGCCGCCCAGGGATCTTCCTGTAAATCCACAGGATGCATACCGGCATCGCCTTCCACTTTTTCCCAGCTGTCGATCATTTCCGGAACGAATGGTTTTTTAAAGGCCTGTACCAGCGTATGCCCGTCCATGTCACGACCGGTCGGCAATCCATACAGTGAAAGAATGGTAGGAGTGATATCCAGCAGTGTGGCACCGTAAATCCGTTCATCCTTCTGAATATTCCGGCCTTTCATACAAATGACGCCGTATGACCGATGCTGGTCGGCGGGACCGGCCGGAATTTTCCGGATGCCGGTTGGACGCAGATGATCCGAGTGAAATCCGTGGTCCGAGACCAGGACAATGGTCGTATCAGGACCTGCGAGTTCAATGAGTCTCGCCAGCATCATATCATGAAAACGATATCCGCCGTTGACAACACCCTGATAAAGCTCATACTGGTCGTTGGGAACAAATTCCATCTTTGGCGGATGGAAATTGATAAATCCATGGCAGAAATGATCGATGGCATCATAATAGACAGCCATGAAATCCCAGGGCTCGTTTTCCATGATATAGGTTGCAGCATTATGAATCGTTGCTGCATCGGCAATGATTTTACCCAACATCTCTATTTTTTTCTCTTTTTCCTGATCGATTTTTTTTAGTTCCGGGACAAAGGGCATAATATGAGCGCCTGTGAGTTCCGCAGGATGAATTCGAAGCTGATCAAAAACAGATTCCATTTCTTTGGGATGAATGGTTCCCGGATGAAGGTGCCAGGGTTTGTCAATGGGTGCGTACGCCCGTTGATAATGATTGGAAATATAGATCCCGTTGATCGGTTCGGCAGGATGCCCGGGCCACCAGCCGACCACATGGGTTTTCAGTCCGTTTTGCATGAGAATATTCCAGAGGGCCTTGACCTTTCTGGAAGTGGTCATGACCGGACGCACGCCCTGAGCCTGCGGCGCGGGTTCAATGAATCCTTGAATCCCGTGTTTGTCCGCATGCATGCCTGTGGCAATGGAGGTCCACATCATGGGGGATAATGGCGGATCGAGGGTGGCCAGATTCCCCATCACCCCATTGTTGACAAGAGATTCCAGGGCCGGCATTTCACCCGCGTCAAGCAGGGGATTGATGATTTTCCAGTCTGCGGCATCCCAGCCAATCAGGAGTACTCTTTTGGCCGGTCGTTCAGCCATGATTTTCCTCCGATTTTTCGAATGAAAAATTCTGTTTATCCCGCGCGGCTTTCAGCTCTTCTTTTTTTCTCCGCCAGGCCAGCACCCCCTGAAATCCCATGGCCAGGATCCCAAGGGATCCTTCTTCGGGGATGTCATTGTAGAAATCCTCGTATGAGGTATAATGTTTTGTCCGGGGCCTGGTATCCGGAGAAGGATTCTTTTCCTGATCCGCATGATCTGTCATACATATTTTCCTGACATTATTTGTATGAAGATTCGATAATAGCCATATATGATTCAAAAATAGTTGTTGATTCTGATTTTAATTATACAAAATATCATCAAATATCCAAAGCATAAAAAAATCCCCCTTGAGTGAAGGGGGATGTTATTTTAAAAATGTCCCGTATTGAATCAAGCATTACTTTATCAGATTCAATTTGCGGACCTCCCGCCGGTCTCCGGCCCGGAGTTCATAAAAATAGACACCCGCCGGGAAAGGAGAGCCATCCCACGGGATCTCGTGATACCCTGCAGGCAAATGCTCATTGATCAGATGGTCGATTGTCTGACCTTTGAGGTTGTAAACAGAAAGCGTGACCCGATCTGCTTCCGGAATGCCGAATTTGATTGTGGTTCTCGGATTAAACGGATTGGGATAGTTTTGACCAAGCGTCATTTCATCCGGTACGATTCCCTGTATTTTGATATTCAAACTCAGGCTTGTATTTCGATTGCCCTGAACATTCACGTCGATCAGCTGATATTCATAAATCGCGCCTTCAGCCATGTTCTGATCCGTAAAGCTGTACAGGGTTTCTTCCGAGGTATTGCCCTGACCCTGAAGATCGACATGGGTCAGATATGAAGCGATTTCCGACCAATCGTTGATAACATTTCCAGCGTTATCCAATTCCCTGCGTTCCAGAACAAATCCCAGATTGTCGATTTCACTCTGCGTGGCCCAGTTCAGATTGACGCCGTCAGGTTCGAGACATGCTGTAAATTGATTCAGCTGGACGTTTAAGGAAGTCTGGGTGCCTGCGAGAACGGGACGGTTTGCCGTATCTTCATACGCCCAATCATGTATGGTAATCTTGGCGAAGCCGGGACTGGGAGGCAGCGTGACCGAGACACGAATCCAGCCATAATGGACGCCATCGACGTCATTATACAGAACACCGATACATTTTTGACCGGCATTGGGAAAATTTCCGGCAGAAGTGGAACCGAGAAATGGAATGTTACCAAAATTGAGACCCGGTCCGACCTGTTGTCCGGTATTCAGTGCTTTTACGTAAGGAAACGTCCCCGCATTGGCCAGACCATTATAAGGGTAGGCCAATGCGCTATAATAGGAAGAAAAAAATGAACTGTACAAATAAAAATACTCCGTACCTACAGGGAATGCCACAGGAAATACGCCCCACGCATAAATGCTTATGTCCGGCGGATCCGAATGCTGAACCGCAGCGAAGGATCTGCCCCCGGCCAAAATCGCACCAGCGGCAAGAGAGTAACCCAAGAGTTTTTTATCAAGATTTTTCACATTATCTTTTTTCATGAAATTATCTCCCTTCAGTGTGATAATAATATTCAAGATAAAATTGTGATATGTTTCAGCTAATTGAAGATGAACAGCAATGACAAATGCATGGAGAAATCTGTTATGTTTATTATATAGAAAATAATTTTTATTTTGTCAAACGGTTTTTATCCATATGACTTTTTCAATGGCAGTTGGAAAGCGTCGTTCCATGCGGATCCGGAATGCCGAGTCGAATCCATGTTTTCTTATTGATCGGACTGGGGGAGTGGTGTACAGGCTAAAATTTCAATGCTCTTCAACAATTGTAACCTTGACTTTATCCGGCTGTCCCTTTAACTTTCTGATATGGATTTATTTGACAAGGAAATCCCGGAAAATCCTGAGCTGGCACCTCTGGCTGAACGCATGCGGCCGAAGATTCTGGATCAGCTGGCAGGCCAGCAGCATCTGACCGGTCCGGGACGGATATTACGAACAATGGTTGAGCGTGGACGGTTTTTCTCCCTGATTTTCTGGGGGCCGCCCGGTGTAGGCAAAACCACGCTCGCCCGGATCCTTGCGAATGAAAGCGATGCTTTCTTTCATGCAATCAGCGCTGTCACAGCAGGGGTGAAAGACATTCGTCTGATCATTGAGCAAGCTTCAAAACAGCGTCTTCGGACTGCCAAATCCACGATCCTGTTCATCGATGAAATTCACAGGTTCAACAAGGCCCAGCAGGATGCATTGCTTCACTCGGTGGAGGATGGGACCATCACATTTATCGGGGCAACCACGGAAAATCCCTCGTTTGAAGTCATCGCACCGCTTTTATCCAGATGCCGTGTACTCACATTGAATCCGCTGCAGGAAAATGATTTAATTCAACTGATGGAACGCGCATTATCTGAAGATATTCTTCTTAAAAGTATCCAGGTTGGATTTGATAAAAATATCCAGTCGATCTTGGTAAAAATGGCCGGTGGCGACGCACGCATGGTATTGACCACATTGGAAATATGCATCCAACTGGCACCCGTGAAAAAGAACCGGCTAAAAATAACAAAAGCCGTTTTACAGGAAGCGCTTCAGAAAAAAATCTTTCGATACGATAAAGCAGGCGATCAGCATTATGACACAATTTCCGCATTCATCAAGTCCGTTCGCGGATCTGATCCGGATGCGGCTGTGCATTATCTGGCCCGTATGCTGAATGCCGGAGAAGATCCCCTGTTTATCGCCCGGCGATTAATTATTCTGGCCTCCGAAGATATCGGCAATGCAGACCCTCAGGGGCTCGTCATGGCAAATGCGGCTTTTCAGGCAGTTCACGCCATCGGGATGCCGGAGGCGCGCATTATTCTTTCGCAGGCAGCCACCTATCTGGCAAGCGCGCCCAAGAGCAACGCGGCTTATCTGGCCATTGACCAGGCCATGGCTGACTTACCTGAATTTGGGCAGGAACCGGTACCGCTCCATTTGCGTAATGCACCGACCGGACTGATGAAGGACATGGATTACGGAAAGGATTATAAATATGCGCATGACTACCCCGGCGGATTTGTGGATCAAACGTATCTTCCGGACAAATTAAAAGACATGATTTACTACCGTCCCAAAAATTTTGGAGCGGAAAAAATCATCCGGGAACGGCTGGCCTACTGGTGGGGAAAACGGAAGAACAGAAAGTGAATAAACATTGAACAATTTATTGATTCTTGTTAAATTCCTGTGTACCTTATGGCACCCCATGAACGTATACAAGCATATTCCGAAAAAGCGGGGAATTTCTGAGACCGGCTTTCCAGATAAAAAAGTCCAGTCCATTTTGCTCGAATCAAGCCAATTGGAGATAAATCATGGGTAAAGTGCTGTTTATCGGTGTGGATCTGGGGGGGACGAATATCAAAGCAGGTTCCGTCTCGGATCAGGGTAAAGTTTTAAAGGAGATGAGTATATCCACAGAAGCGGACAAGGGCCAGGCCCATGTACTCGGCCGCATTATCCAGGTGATACAAGATGTTGCGGAAGGATCTGAAATCGGAGGAGTGGGGATCGGTATTCCCGGACAGATTAATGTGGAAAGAGGCATATGCTATTTTGCGCCGAATCTTCCTGGCTGGAAAGATGTTTCTGTAACGCCGGTTATTAAAAAGAAACTCGGATGTCCGGTGGTGCTTGACAATGACGCGAATGTGGCCGCACTGGGAGAATTTGCTTATGGCGCCGGTCAGGGGAGTCAGCATCTGCTGATGGTGACTCTGGGGACAGGCGTTGGAGGCGGGCTCGTGCTGAATGGCAGGATCTTTCGAGGATTTAGAGATTTGGCCGGTGAATTCGGGCATATAACTGTCGATTGCAATGGTCATACCTGCTCGTGCGGCAGAAAAGGGTGTATTGAAGAATACGCCAGCATCCGAGGTATTGTTCGTATGGTTCGAGAAGCGCTGGATGCGGGAGTGGAGTCTTCTTTGCGGGGCGTTGAAAAGCTCACCCCGCGTGAGATCTATCATGATGCCGTAAACGGGGATACCCTGGCGATAGAGGCTTTCCAGCGTGCCGGCGACTACCTTGGCATTGCCCTGGCAGATGTGGCAAATCTTTTGAATATCGAGCGTGTTGTAGTGGGTGGGGGAATTGCCAATGCCGGCAACTTTATTTTGGAGGCAGCCAGAGCGCGCGTTCAAAAGGATGCGCTGCCCGAAGCGGCTGAATCCGTGGAAATTGTCAAAGCGCAGTTGGGAAATTCCGCTGGATTGGTAGGTGCCGCCTATCTTGCCAGGTCGATTGACTAAATCCATTTTCTGTTCACTGTCAGCAGGTTAAAGGTTTGGATCGGCAGGAATTAAATTATTTTGTGTCATAATATGCTGGAAACCGGGCCAATATATTGTCAGTTGCGAAGGTTTTAAAATTATCAAGCAGATTCAAAATCAAATCGTTCAGGGGAGAGGATTCGGCACTGCTGTAATCCTTGTCTTTTTTTTAGGGGTGGATTTGTTTGCCCGGCAAGCCTTTTTACCCGACTCCACTATAGCATATTCAGATTCCTTGCTATCGAAACATGAGCACGTGGATGCTTTATCAGATTCGATGGCCGAAGATTCAATACAAGTCAAAAGCACCCGAAAAAAAGTTTCTGACCTTGAAGGTCCGATCACCTATCAGGCACAAGTAATCGAAAATCTTGTCAGGAGAGAAATGACAATCCTCAGAGGACGAGCCAGGGTGGATTATACGAATATGACTCTCACGGCTGAAAAGATTACAGTGGATTGGGATACGCGAGAGCTGGTGGCTGAAGGGGTGTTGGATACCGTATGGACAGCAAATGAGACAGGAGATTCTGTACAAACCGAACAATTGGTCGGGCTGCCTGAATTTACACAAGCCGGAGATGTGATGCGTGGCGAACGTATGAAATATAATATGAAGACAAAAAAGGCGTTTGTGCTCAGGGGGCGCACAGAGCATGATGAAGGATTCTATCATGGTCGGGCAATGAAATTGACGGACCGTAAACAAATCTATGTGGGAGACGCACGGTTTACTACCTGCGATAAGGAGGAAGATCTTCATTTTCATTTCTGGTCTAAACAAATGAAGATTATGATTAACGATAAAGTCGTGGCCAGGCCTGTTGTGATGTATCTGGGAAAAATTCCGGTGATGGCCCTGCCTTTTGCCCTGTTTCCCATCAAGAAAGGACGGCACTCCGGTCTCCTGATGCCAAAATATGGTGAGAGTACCACGGAAGGCCGGTCGATTCGGGGATTGGGGTATTATTGGGCAGCCAGCAATTACTGGGATGCGAAAGCCACGGTGAATTATTATGAAAAATCCGGATTTTTGTTCCGGGGAGACATCCGGTATCAAAAACGCTATGCCTTACGCGGCAATATTTCGGGCTCATTCACGCGAAAAAATTTCGAGGTTTCAGGGACCAGAGAGCGGCGCTGGGATCTGCATATGACGCACAGCCATGAAATATCTCCCACAACCCGGTTGTCTGTCAATGCGACCCTGGTCAGCTCAGATAATTTGTACCGTGAAACCAGCGCCAATCCGCAGGAAATCGCACGTGGTAACATTTCGTCCAATGCCACATTAACAAAACGTATTGGAGGTTCAGGAAATCTGAGTATCAATTTAAATCAGAATCGCAATATTCGGGAGGATGCCGCGGCTTCTGGCTCACCACATATTACAGAAACCATTCCCCAGATCAGCTTTTCAAATCGCTGGAGCAATTTAATTCCGACCGGAAACAAACAAGTGAGCCGACAGCGCTGGTATCAAAAGATTTCTGTGCCCTACAATATTAATTTTCTGGGGAAAAGGAAGCGCACCGTATACCGCGAGGGCTACGGAGAAACAAAGACAGATGAAGGTATGGGTGTGAAACACAACCTGCGTATTCTGATCTCGCCAAAGCTTTTTGGCTGGCTTCAGTTACAGCCGAATCTAAATTATGATGAAGTCTGGATAGACCGAAGGAATCGCTATTTCCTTGATCCTGAATCCAACAAAATCGATTCAAAGGAAGAACAGGGATTTTTTGCCGTACGCACATTCAATACAGGTGTTTCTGCCAACACAAAAATTTACGGATTGTTCAGGTCCCGATTTATCCCCGATGTACAGATACGCCATGTGCTTACCCCTTCAATCAGCTTCAGCTACCAGCCTGATTTTACAGATGAAAAATGGCATTATTATGTCGATATTGCCGACACGACCGGAACTGTTTACGAAAAAAACCGATATTCAGGAGGTGTTATCAGTCCTTCTCTGGGCAGCGAGAGTCAGTCCATGGGATTCAGTGTCAATAATGTGTTCCAGATGAAAAAAGGACAGGGAGAAGATGTAAAGAAATTCGATCTTTTTTCGTATCGTTTGTCTTCATCATATAATTGGAAAGCTCAGACCCATCGGCTGAGCAATCTCAACTCGTCTTTAAGTGCGAGGCTGTTTGGTCAGTATCGGCTCAGTATGAATGCGATGTATTCTTTTTATAAAATGAAGGAGAATGGGCGGATTCAATCCAATACTTTATGGATTGATGATGTGGACTGGTCAGATATGAAAACCTGGAAAAAACTCAGGCTGGCGCAACTGACCAATATCAGTTTCAATATGGATTTCAGTTTAAAGGGAAAAGCAGGGACCGGAAACCAGCAGAAGTCCGGGACAAAAACAACAGAAACAGGGGAGAATCCTCTGGATGGTGATGTGGAAGATCCGCTTCAGGAAGACATCGGTGACCGGTTCGAATCGAATGAGCCCATGGCCAACTTCAGTATTCCCTGGGATATCAGATCAGGATTCAGATATCAAAAAAGAATTACTGATGATAAAGCCCGGTTTTATTCGGACATCAATCTCAATTTTAACCTGACCCCGCACTGGAAAATCAGCTGGCGAACACAATGGGACTGGGTGGAAAAGCAGTTTTCCAGCCATTATTTTAATTTTTATCGGGACCTTCACTGCTGGGAAGCTCACATTACCTGGCACACTGGAAGATATAAACGTTTTTATCTGCGCATCAATATCAAGTCAAGCATGTTAAAGGATATTAAAGTTGAGAAGGGTGCGGGGCGCACAGGATATTTCAGGTAACAGAATAAATGCGTTGATATATTTTTTAAAAAAACCTATTTTATTTAAAACCGGGTCATCACGGGGAAAGTATGGATCCAATAACTGTCATGTTGCTTTTTGGCGGGCGGTCACCTGAACATGATGTATCACTGGTTTCCGCTCTGGGGATATTATCCAATATTCATCAGCAGAAGTACCGGGTTCTTCCGGTAAAAATATCCAGAGAGGGGCATTGGATGCTTTTGGACAGCATTCCGTCTCTTGACAGCACGGAAGCCCTGTCTGTCGCTCAGGGGCCCGCAATATTATTGGGAGATCCCTCTCTTAACGGATTTTACATTACTGAGGGACCGCGGTGTGGCATGACTGTGCCTGTGGATGTCATTTTTCCGGTTTTGCATGGTCCGTTTGGCGAAGATGGAACAGTGCAGGGCCTGGCCAGCCTGTCGAATATTCCATGTGCGGGCGCAGGTTTACTTGGATCCGCCCTGGGCATGGACAAGGTCATGATGAAGCAGCTTTTTATACAGAATGACCTTGAAACCACCGATTTTATCTGGTTTTTACGAAGCGCCTGGCAAAAAAAATCCGAAACGATTGTCCGGGGCGTTCGGGAAGCAGTCGGGTATCCCTGCTTCGTAAAACCGGCCAATGCAGGATCCAGCGTTGGAATTTCCAAAGTGACCGATGAAAAGGGCCTGGCGCCGGCTGTGGCCCTGGCCTGTGAATATGACCGAAAAATATTGATTGAAAAATCTGTGGATGCCCGTGAACTGGAATGCGCGGTTTTGGGTAATGATGATCCGGAAGCTTCTGTGGTCGGAGAAATCATCCCCTGTAATGAATTTTATGATTACAATGCAAAATATGTGGATGAAGACAGTAAGATCGTCATTCCTGCAGACATTCCTTTACAGATCGCCAACCGGGTGAGGCATTGGGCAGTTGCAGCATTTCGAACACTTGATTGTTCGGGAATGAGCCGGGTGGATTTCCTGTTGGAACGGAACACCAACCGGATCTGCCTTAATGAAATCAATACGATTCCCGGATTTACGCCGATCAGTATGTATACAAAGCTGTGGGAGGCTAGCGGACTGACGTATCCGAATTTGATCGACCGGCTGATCGATTTGGCAATCGACCGGCATCGGGACATTCAACAATCAAAATTTTACCGATGAGGTCTTAAGTGAATTTCAAAATATGGGTGTATGGATTGGCTTTATATGCGGTAGCAGGATGTGCCAAAGTCCCGAAAAAATCCTGGATTTCGTTTTCACCCCACATTTATATCGGTGTCGGGGCAGTTGATATTTTAAAAGAAAATCCGCCTGATTTTAAAGTGACCCATGACAAAGATAAAACCTATTTGGCTATTAATCCGCTGGAATCTGAAGGATTCTTTTTACAAAGTCAATTCCGCGTCAATCTTATCAAGGCGGGGTGGTTTTCTCTCGGATATGCATTTTGGGGCCACCAGCATGAATACAGCAACGATTATCCCCGGGAGTGGTTTCGGGAGGGCATAAAATACCCGCATCGATATAACCTGAGTTTTCACGCTGCCTGCATCCAAATGGATTGTCCCAGAGGTTTATGGGAAAATCGGGTGATTCCATTTTTTTTGGGAGGTATCGGATCGTTCTACGGATCCTCCAAAGTGGCCTCGTATGGAGTTGATGAATATACCGGATTGATTGTGATGTTTGAGGAAAAAAACATGAAATACGACGGGCTGGGGTGGATGGCTGGTGCCGGTACGATTGTTTTTCGATATGCCTATTTTTATACGGGGCTCACCTGTTTTTCTGAAAATGATGTACCGGCCCGGATGTTTCTCAATGTTATTGTCGGAGTTAAAATTTAAGGAAATAACAAGCAAAATGAAATATGAAGCCATCATCGGACTGGAAGTGCATGCACAGCTTCTCACAGAATCAAAAATGTTTTGCGGATGCAGCACCACATTCGGAGGGGCCCCAAATTCGCAGACCTGTCCGGTTTGTCTGGGTATGCCGGGAGTACTGCCGGTGGTCAATCGTAAGGCCGTGGAATATGCAGTCAGAATGGGTCTTGCTGTCCATTGTGATATTCGTTCGAGATCCATCTTTGCACGTAAGAACTTTTATTATCCGGACATGCCAAAGGGATATCAGATTTCGCAGTACGAAGCGCCTATCTGTGAGAATGGATGGGTTGAAATCCAGCAGGATGGGGGGACGACGAAAAAAATCCGCATTCACCGAATTCATCTGGAGGAGGATGCCGGCAAGTCAGTGCATGAAGAAGCTTATGTGGCTGAAGATGAAACCATGATCGATCTGAACCGTTCCGGTATGCCGCTGATCGAGATTGTCAGCGAGCCTGACATCCGCTCTCCGAAGGAAGCCCATCTGTATCTTCAGAAAATCCGGCAGCTTGTACGATGGCTGGGTGTGTGTGACGGCAATATGGAGGAGGGCAGCCTGCGCTGCGATGCCAATATCTCCCTTCGGCCCAGGGGAGCTGAACGATTGGGCGTGAAAACCGAACTGAAAAATATGAACTCGATCCGGGGCGTGGAACAGGCGCTGACATTTGAAGTGCAGCGGCAGACGGATATTTTACAAAACGGCGGGATTGTCGTTCAGCAAACGCTGCTTTGGGACGACAGTGCAGGATTGGCTGCACCCATGCGGAGCAAGGAAGAAGCCCATGATTACCGGTATTTTCCGGATCCGGATCTGGTGCCGGTCATTGTGGAAGATGCATGGAAACAGGATATCCAGTCGCGTTTGCCGGAACTGCCGGACAAGCGGAAAGAGCGGTGGATGGCGGATTTCGGATTGTCTGATTATGACGCTTCAGTGCTGAGCGAGGACCGGGAGATTTCCGAATATTTTGAATCTGTGGCCACAGCGGTTGAGGAACCAAAACAGGCGGCCAATTGGGTGATGGGAGAGGTGCTGCGCAAGTTAAATGAAGAAAAAGTGCCTCTCTCTGATTTAAAAGTTCGACCTGAGAATGTGGCCGAAATTATCGAGCTGATTCGGGAAAAAACGATTTCTCATACGGCCGGAAAAAAAGTTTTTGACTATGTCGCCTCAACCGGGGATTATCCGCGAACTGCTGTCGAGAAACTGGGCATCGCCCAGGTTTCCGATTCTTCCGAACTGGACAGCCTCGTCCGGAAAGTGCTGGATGAAAACCCCGATGCTGTGGAAAAATACAAGGCGGGCAAAACCCAGCTGCTCGGATTTCTTATGGGACAGGCCATGCAGGAAAGCAAGGGCAGAGGAAATCCCCAGGTAATCCGGCAATTACTGCAGGCCATGCTGGACGCGGAAGAAGCGTGATGTCAAATCGTTTTATTTAAAAATCAATATCAAGGCGCGGCGAAAAAAAATATAAGTAAATAACTCCGATGAAAGGAAATTATTCATGAGCCGTGTATCCAGAATAAAATCCATTGGATCAGAGTCCTCAGGTATTTAAAATCGTGTAAAATCACAACGGCCATCCGGATATTGAAATCTGAAAATAAATAACACTGGAGAAGAAAATGAAATATTCTGTCACGATACCGATTATATTATTGTTGATATTTTTATTCGCAGCCTGTGATAAAAACCCGAGCGGCAGCGAAGAAACGCCCTGTTTATCCGGAATCGTACGGGATGAAGACGGCCGGTCATTGAGTGGTGCAGGTGTGCATTTTATTTTTGTGGATTGGCGAAATCTTGGGAAAAATATCGATCGGATCGAGATCGCAGAAAAAGAGCCGGTCATGGTGCCCATGCAGTATCGGTTATATCAGAATTATCCCAATCCCTTTAATCCCTCTACATGTATTCAATTTAATCTGGCGGAAAGGTCCCATGTGACCTTCATTGTCTATCAATATCCCGGTTATGCACCGGTAGACACACTCGTCTCTGAAGTGATGGCTGCAGGGTGTTATATGATTCTGTGGAGCGGCCGAAATGCTCAGGAACAGTCGGTATCCAACGGGTTTTATCCGTACCGGCTTACAGCCGGCGGCTTTACTGATGAGAAGACCATGTGTATTCAAATGCTGGATACCGAATCTCTGGCCGGAAGCAAGCCGAAATTTTGCACAGATTCTCAAGGTAGGTTTGAAATCCCATATGACCATATCCCGGTTGGCAAGGAGATACCCTGGATGTCCGAGACCGCAGACAGTCTGGGAACGTTTGTGGTTTCCGATTCGGTCACAATCGTACTGACAAAATCCGGATATGCCAGTGTTGAAGAAAAAATCAAGGTCAATGTCCATGTGTCCGCGAGGCATTCGTTTATCATGCCTCGCGAATAATCAAAAGAAATCTTCGAAGCTTAAAACCCGGAGAATGAGCTGAATCCGGAAAACAAACGAAGCCTGGTGGAGAAAGGCGAATAATGCACGAGATTTTTTTATAAAGCAGACAGATATTGACGATTGGGACCGCATATAAGGTGGGCATTATATATAATGATTAAACTTCAGCAGCTTACAAAAACCTACGGGGACCGTATTGCGGTCGATCATGTATCATTCACCGTACCCGGTGGCCAGATCTGCGGGTACCTGGGACCCAATGGCGCGGGTAAGACCACAACGGTGAAAATGCTGACCGGCATGCTTCCGCCCACATCAGGATCGGCTTGGATTTCCGGCTCTGACGTACAGAAACAGACCCTCGATGTGAAGCGGCAGATCGGATACGTGCCGGAATCAGGCGCTCTTTACCAGAGCCTGACGCCCCTGGAATATCTGCAGTTTGTCGGACGGCTCCATCATATGGATGAATCTGAACTGCTCGACCGCATCCATGATTTTGCGGCATTTTTCAAGCTGGGGGATCATTTAAACGAGTCCATGCAGTCTTTTTCAAAGGGCATGAAACAGAAAGTGGTGATTTTATCTTCTGTTCTTCATAATCCGGAGGTGATTTGTCTTGATGAACCCCTGAACGGACTGGATGCGAATGCCGCGCTTCTGCTCAAGACACTGCTGCGTCATCTGGCCGAACAGGGCAAAACCGTATTCTATTGTTCACACATTCTTGAAGTGGTGGAGAATCTCTGTGACCGGGTTGTGATTATCAATGAAGGCAGGATCGTGGCGGACGGATCGGTTGGGGATTTGAAATCCATGACCCGACAGGCCTCTCTGGAAGGAGTTTTCAGCCAACTGACGTCATCGGAAGACACGATTGCACTGGCCAAAGCCCTGTCGCAAAAAATCACCTCCACCGGTGTGCCCCAATGATTCATCAAGCTCCGAACCATGCAAAAATCGATGGGCGTCAATTTCGAACCCTGCTTCGGATCAGCCTGATCAATGAATGGCGCCGGCAATGGAATCCGGGCAGTCAAAAGAAACGGCATCTGCCCGTTTTTTTTCGCAGCCTGATTTTTTATCTGATCATGGGATTCAGCCTGGGAGCCAGTCTGGTCACGCGGGCTTCTCCAATACTGTATACCCTTTTATGCTATACCTATTTTATGATGATGGCCGGATTTGCAGTCATTCTGGAATGCAGTCAGGTGCTGATGATCCCCGATGATCTGGATATACTCAGCCATCGACCCGTGTCCTCTGCCACGTTCTTTTGGGCCAGAGTCACTCACATGCTGATTTTCATTATGATTTTCAGTACTGTGCTTTGCGCCGGGCCTGCGGTTGTCAGCCTTTTTTTATATGGCATATCGGGCACGTTTCCTGTTATTTTTATCATAACAGCTTTGTTGTCAGTGCTGTTTACTGCCGCCCTGATGATGATGTTTTACACACTGCTGCTCAGACTGGTGCAATTTGAAAAATTGAAGTCCCTGATTACTGTGATTCAGTTTTTCTTTATCCTGGTCCTGATTTTTTTATATCAATGGATTGCCCGCAGCAGCTGGGGAATGGATGGAACACAATTTCAGCTTAAGGATTCCTGGCTTCGCTGGTTGCCCCCGGGGTGGTTTGCGGCCATGGTGGAATCTGTGTATCGGCCCGAATCCTTTCAGATATATGTGATATCCATATCTGCACTGGCTGTATCCATTGTCATATTTATTCTCGGATTTCGACATCTATCAATAAATTATCTGCAGGATGTGGCACAGCAGGAGGCTGTGCCTGTGAGTGCTAAAAAGGGCAAAAGTTCAAGAGAGGATAAATCGTTCATTCATTTATTTTTCAGTGACATCCGGATTCGTCATTCTGAGACGCGGGCAGGATTTTTCCTGGCACTTCAACTGCTTCGCAGAGATCGTTCTGTAAAGCTCACTCTTCTTCCTCTGATGGTCATGCCTTTTGTTATCCTGATATGGGGGATTATCGAATCAGATATTATTGATCCTTTTATGATGCCTGCATTCGGAGGCGGAACCAACAGTATGCAGCTGTTGCCTTTTTTCATTGCTTTTTTAATATTTATGACCATAAACGGTTCCGTCTATATTCGGGATTGGGAAGCCCGATGGATTTTTCAATCCGCACCTTTGGAATCACCGGATCGGTACTGGAGGGGTGCCCGTGCTGCTCTTTTCACAGCCGTTGTGAGTCCGTTCTATCTGCTTCTTTTCATTGTATTTTGCTCTCAATTTTCATGGATTCATGCTATTCAGCATACGGTTTATCTATTGCTCCTGGGACTGGTTTTTATGTCGTTTTTATCGATTCGTCATCGGGCCCTTCCCTTTTCCAGAAAACGGGAGCATGGTGAAAGAATCGGTGGGATGTCGTTTTTATTACTGATTGTTCCCTTTCAGATTGCAGCTGTGCTCATTCACCTGTTTGCCTATCAGAATCAGGAGACCTGGTTTTTATCAGCAGGGCTGCTCTTTTTATTGTGGGCATTACTGGAAGTGTGGAGCTATCGAATGAAGAACAGGGGATGGCTGCAATTTGAAGTTTCGGATTAGAATCGTGAAAAGTGCTTGATTTTCTTAAAAGGAATGTGGATAATAATGATAGCGGGCCATTCAACATGGCTGAGAATAATGTTTTATTCATCGGTTTATGGAGAAAAAATTTTTTTCATCACTGGTCTGCCGGTTCATTTATTTGGAGGAGAGCAATTTTCTGAATGTTTTTTATATTTTAATCCAGCCCGTTCCCCACATGTGTATTCCCCGAAAGGAGGCAATTCATGCAAAATGCCTTTTTGAATGTTCCAGTTCCCAAGAACGAACCTGTGCTCCGATACGGCCCCGGCAGCGATGAAAAACAGGTTTTAAAAATTAAATTAAAGGAGCTGAAATCCCAGAAAATTGACATCCCGGCAATCATTGATGGAAAGGAAGTACGTTCCGGAAATACGGGTCAATGTGTTTGTCCTCATGATTATCAACATATATTAGGAAGTTATCATAAATGCGGCCAAGGGGAAATCAAGGCAGCTATTGATACTGCCCTGTCTGTTCGAAAAGAGTGGGCGGCCATGCCACTGGAAGGGCGTGCTGCAGTATTTATCAAAGCCGCTGAATTGCTTTCCGGTCCCTGGCGGGCAACACTCAATGCGGCCAATATGCTCAGTGCAAGCAAAACGGTTTTCCAGGCAGAGATCGATTCTGCGTGTGAATTGATCGATTTCCTCAGAATCAATCCCTTCTATATGCAAAAAATTTATCAGCAGCAGCCGATATCAACCCGGGGAGTCTGGAATTATGTAGAACAGCGTCCGCTGGAAGGATTTGTATTTGCAGTCACTCCGTTCAATTTTGCCTCAATAGCAGGAAATTTACCCACAGCACCCGCGATGATGGGCAATGTGGTCCTCTGGAAACCTGCTTCATCAACAGTGTATGTGGCTTATTATATTATGAAATTGCTGCAGGCTGCTGGACTGCCGGATGGCGTGATTAATCTGGTGCCGGGTTCCGGAGCCGACGTAGGAGATCCTGTGCTGGCCAGTCCGGATTTGTCGGGTATCCACTTTACCGGTTCCACAGCCACGTTTCGTGAACTTTGGAAGACCACGGGCCGGTGCGTTCGTCAGTACAGGCAGTGGCCCCGGATTGTGGGTGAGACGGGCGGCAAGGATTTTGTGTTTGCACATCGGACCGCGGATATCCAGTCTCTGGCTGTCGCTTTAACCCGGGGGGCGTTTGAATACCAGGGGCAGAAATGCTCGGCCGCTTCCAGGGCGTATATTCCAAAGTCGATCTGGCCGGAATTAAAAAAAACAGTAATACAAATGGCTTCGGAAATCAAAATGGGCGATCCGGAAGATTTTACCAATTTTATGTGCGCGGTGATTGATTCTGCTGCATTTCAATCCATTACCGGATATATCGAACACGCAAGAAAATCCAAGGACGCCGAAATTCTGGCCGGCGGCAACAGTGATGATTCCCGGGGTTATTTTATCGAACCCACCCTGATTCAGGTGACCGATCCGAAACATAAACTTATGGAAGAGGAAATTTTCGGGCCGGTGCTTACCATTTTTGTATATCCGGATGAGGAATACGAGAAAATGCTGCATCTCTGTGACAGGACCTCACCTTACGGATTGACCGGAGCGATTTTTGCGACGGACCGCAAGGCAATTGTCCAGGCAATGGATATTTTGCAGCATGCGGCAGGCAACTTTTATATCAATGACAAACCCACGGGTGCTGTGGTCGGCCAGCAGCCCTTTGGCGGTTCAAGAGCGTCCGGCACCAATGACAAGGCCGGCAGTATGCTGAATTTGCAGCGGTGGGTTTCTCCGCGGACGATCAAAGAAAATTTTGTACCCCCTGTGAGTTTTCGGTATCCCCATATGGATGAGACATAATGGATCCGGATGATCCATGACCGAATATTTGACAAGAATTGAAATTTTCTTCTGGGCTGGTGCTGTTTTATGGCATAAGGTAAAGAAAACGGAAAACTGACAATCCGCACAGGGAATCTCTGCTTCAGAAAAAAATATATATAGAAAAGCAACAGCCGGAAAACAGGTTTGGCATATCATTTGTTATAATATTATCGCTTGTGCGCAATTCGCATGTCAGGGAAATAAGTAAGTATCAATTTGGCAGGAGGTTTGTATGAAAAAGCAACAAGGAGCAATGTACGGATGTGTATTTCTGATACTCCTGTTTATTATCTTTCAATGCTCATTCAAAGATCCGGCTGCACCCAGCTGGTCCGTACCCTTTATCGTTCCGCTAATGGATGAAACCTATACGATGGAAGAGCTGATTGAAGATGAAGATGATTTTTTTGTGGGTCAGGGGCAAACGATTTATTACCATGTGGAACAGGAATTCGACAAACTGGGGATCAATGATTTTATGACTATCGGAGAAATTGATACCACAGGCGATATTCCTATTTTTCCGCAGTTGAAGGATACTGCCTGGAGAGAGTTAAACCTGAATGAAAGCATGATAGTGGATACGGCCATTTTAAAATCCGGAACCATGGATCTGGCTGTGACGAATCGGACAAATAAAGAGATTGATCTGGCCATTATTTTGCCCTTTCTGTTTTTGGCAGGCGATAACAAGCCTTACATCCTCCATAAAAACAATATGGCTCCCGGCCAGACAATCCGCAGGTCGAATGTTGATCTTTCAGGGGCCCTTCTTCATCCAAAAATCGAAAACGGGAAAAACGTGGTTCAATACGGGATTTATGCGGTTCTTCCGAATTCTGAGACTACTTTTTATAAGGATGCGTTCGTTGAGTTGAGTATCAGAGATATGGTATTGCAGCGGTTTCGGGGCGGGCTTGATGAACTGACTGTGAACCTGGATACACAGAGGGATACCCTTGACCTGCCGGAAGAGCTCGACGGCATGAAATTCGGGCCTGTTGATGCAACATTGGAGATGCTCAGTTCCTTTGAAAGCATCCCGGGCGCGGTGGATTTTATTATCCGCGGGATCCGGGAAGGCCACCCGCCGGTTTCGATCATGGTGGATCAGGTGGAGATTCAAACGGGGGGGAGTCCAATTACTCTTGAAAATGTATCAGATATTATCAACCTTTATCCCGAGTATATTGAATTTGAGGGTGTTGTCAGCATCGGTCAGGGCTATGATGAAGACAATCCGGTCATCGTGAATTATGACGACTATCTTTTAAGCAAAGCCAGAATCAATGTGCCCCTGATTTTTGAATTTGTGGAAGGCTGGATTAATGAAACAGAAGTGGACACACTGGACCTGAATGATGAGGATGATGAAAAGGAAAACGGCGAAGAGGACGAAGATAACGGCGGTCCCCAGACGAATGAAATCATACGGGACAATGTCATTTCCGCAGGGATTGCAGGTGTTGCTGAAAACCACTTCCCTTTCGGAGCCAGGCTGACTCTGATTTTTTCTAAGACACGGGCAGACAGTACGATTTATGCCTGGTCACATTCGACTTATGTCCAGTCTGATTCTACGGAGTATATAGTAAAAGAGGTGGATCTGACATCGGGAACGACCGGCGGCGGGGCAGGCACAGGAGACGATCCGAATGTCGTTGTGGCGTCTTCAATCAATTCGATCGATTTGTCACTGAACCAAAAAGAGGTCAGATTGTTTGAATCTCCCGAGGTTTATATTGGCACCCGTCTCGAGTTCTATCCGACAAACAAACTGGTCAAAGTCTTTCCAAGCGATTATCTGAGGGTTAAAATACGTATTGAAGCAAAACTGAACACGAAAATACCAGAGGATGATGACGAGGAAGAGGAAGGGGGCGAAAAATGAAAAAAGCCATTCTTCAGAACAGAATAAAAAGTTGCATCATTACAGGTTTCCTGTTTTTATCCATATACAACATTACTTACAGTCAGATTACCGCCCGAGCCCTGGGCATGGGGGGAGCTTATACGGCTCTGGCCCGGGGCGTCCACGCTGCCGACTGGAATCCGGCCAATCTGGGATTTCCGGATAATCCGAAATTTTCCATGTCCTTTGTATCCGTGGGGATTCAGATAAGTAATAACAGTTTTACTCAGGATATGTATAACGAGTATGTGGGCAAGGAGCTTTCATCCGCTGATGTAAGTGATATTCTAAGCAGCATACCGGAGAGCGGATTGCGTTTTGGTGTGAGGGGAACCGTAAGAATGCTGTCATTTTCTGCAGGAAAATTTGCCATGACGCTTGGCAGTGATTTTGGCACGTATTGTAATCTGGAAAAAGATATTTTTGAACTTGTTTTCAAAGGCAATGAACTGGATAAAGCATATCGATTCAATCATATCGATGCCAGTGGCGAAGGCTTAGGACTCATCGGTTTTTCTTACGGTGATCAAATTCCGGTAGAATTTGCCGAGATGTTTACAGTGGGTGGTACCCTGAACCTGATTTATGGTCTGGGATACGCAAAAGTGGAAAAAGCGGATTTTACGTTTATTACCCGGGATTATGGATTCAATTTAAACGGGGAGTATGAAACCAAAACCGCTCTCGGAAATATGGGATGGGGACTCACGGTTGGAGCGGCGGCCAAGAAGAATGAGAAGCTGACTTTGAGCATGAGTTTCACGAATCTTCTCAGCAATCTTTCATGGTCCAAAGATGTGGAACGTGCAAGGGGATATATCCATGCAGATTCTGTTGCCGTACTTGATTTTGATGAAGATGATGAGGATGATCAAATTGCTGATTCTTCCTGGAGCGAAGACGGAAAACGATTTTCCACCCGGCTGCCGGTTCAGATTCGATTGGGGGCTTTGTATGAAGAAGGTGACTTTGTAATGACGGCGGACTATACCCAGGGTTTTCGCAGAACTGCCTGGACAAATACCACACCGCAACTTGCTGTGGGTACAGAATGGCGTAAAGTGAAATGGCTGCCCTTGCGGATGGGTGTTTTACTGGGCGGACAGTTGGGATTTGGAACCTCTTTTGGATTCGGGATCCGGCCGGGGGGATTTCTATGGGATGTGGCTATTATGAACCGGGGCTTTATCACTTCCGGAAGCAGTAAGGGACTGGTGATCGCTACAGAGTTGGGGCTGGATTTATAAGAAACGGATGAAATGATTAATTTGAACAGCGCCTGAATTTCGCGGGGATATCATTTGCAACAAAAGAGGGGCATATTGAACATGCTGATTCCGACGGCGATCATGGCTTTGCTTGCGCTGATTCTGGTTGTTATTGGATACAATCGTGGTCAGGGTGAGCATGTGACTGGAATTCTGTCAGCCTGGGAGATGACGCTTCAGATTTTACCTTTGCTTCTTCTCGCATTTGTCGCCGCGGGGATGATTCAAGTTATGCTGCCCGAAGCAGTGATTTCAACATGGATCGGTTCGGAATCGGGATTCAGAGGAATTCTTGTGGGGACATTTGCCGGCGCTTTAACGCCCGGAGGTCCCTATGTCAGTCTGCCTTTGGTTGCCGGATTAATAAGATCAGGCGCGGGTGCTGGAACCATGGTTGCGTTTTTGACCGCATGGTCTCTCTGGGCCGTGAACCGGATTCCCATGGAGATCGGTATTCTGGGATGGAAATTTACACTGATTCGTCTGGGTTGCACCTTTATTTTTCCACCCATTGCTGGCATGATTGCGCAATTGTTCTTCTCAAGAGTGAAGGTCTAATATCCTTTAAAGTTTTCATAAAGTTCATCCGGAACATTACTGTTCGATATTGTTTTCATTGAATTTCTGAATCGCATTATTGGCCATATGACCCACATCCACTCATATTCGTGGACATTGATCCTCCCGTTTGTTCTCTATTTTATCAGTGTGATTGGCATTGGATGGTTTTTTTATTACCGAACAAGGAATTTGTCGGACTATGTGTTAGGGGGAAGACAATTAAACAGCTGGGTGACTTCGCTTAGTGCGCAGGCTTCTGACATGTCCGGATGGCTGCTCCTGGGACTGCCTGGTTACGCCTACCTGGCCGGTTTGGAAGCTGGCTGGATTGCAGCTGGTCTTGTTTTTGGCACATATTTGAATTGGAAGTTCGTTGCGCCGAGGCTTCGTCAGCAGACAGAAGCTTTCGGCGATTCCATGACGCTCCCCGATTTTTTTTGCAACCGATTTTCAGTAAAATTACCGATTTTGCGTTTGTATTCCGCCTTGTTTATTTTAATTTTTTTCCTGATTTACACGGCTTCGGGCTTTGTGGCGGGAGCAAAACTTTTTGGCAGTGTGTTCGGTGTTTCTTATATTGAAGCGCTCTGCATAAGCGCCTTCATCATTATCAGTTATATATTTCTGGGTGGATTTCTTGCGGTATGCTGGACGGATTTTATTCAGGGCACCATTATGTTTATTGCAATTGTTTCGGTGCCGTTTCTCATCCTGCAAGCTTCCGGCGGTCCAATTCTGACCTTACAAAAACTCTTTCAAATCAATCCCAATCTTATTGATCCGATAACGGAGCGAGACGGGGCTCCCTTGTCAGTGCTGAGTATTGTTTCTCTTTGTGCCTGGGGGCTCGGATACTTTGGTCAGCCGCACATTTTAGCGCGCTTTATGGCCATTCGACGGATCAGCGAAATCCCAAGAGCGCGGAAAATCGCGATGTTTTGGGTGATTGCCTGCTTGTCCGGAGCCGTGATGATCGGTCTGTTTGCCAATGCCTATTTTACTGAGCCCCTGCCGGAGGCCCTCTCAGAGACGGTGTTTTTAAAATTAATGCAGAGCCGGTTGGTTCCTTCCCTGATTGCCGGTTTTCTGATGGCAGCAGTGCTGGCGGCTATTATGAGCACAGCGGATTCCCAGCTGCTTGTGGCTTCATCCACATTCACAGAAGATTTATATCACCGCTTTTTTCGAAAAACCGCCACGCAGAAAGAGCTGATCTGGATCAGCCGTTTGGCAGTGATTGCCATTGCTGTTGTCGCGTTTCTCATCGCCATGAATCCAGAAGCCAGTGTCTTGGATCTTGTGGCCTATGCCTGGGCGGGTTTCGGGGCGGCTTTTGGGCCTGTTATTTTGATGTCGCTTTTTTGGCCCGGCATGAAGGAAAACGGCGCTTTGGCCGGGATTCTCACCGGGGGGATTACAGTTCTTGTCTGGAAGCATCTTGATGGCGGATGGTTTGATTTGTATGAGATTGTGCCCGGATTTGTATTTTCAGGATGTGCAGTAGTGGTGTTCAGCTCAGCAGGTCGAATTTGTACAAAAATGCGACGGTCATGATGCAGATCACCAAATACAATGAGTTAAATATATTCGATGGAACGGAACAGACCACGCCGTGTCATGCAAAAGCCTTGTCTGATTTCGTAATTTTATTGTATATGGGTATTGGCTGTCTGGATATTTGACAATGAGCTTTCGGTTCAGTTCTTCTCTGAAAAAAGCCATACATCGCAAAGCAGGTGGTCACCGATCAGGCCAAATTGAGTAAGCCCGGATGTGATTACTCTCCCGGGGATCCGGACGATCCGTTCGACAAAATGTTCATCCTCTCTTTCTGATAAATTCGTCATATCAATTTTTGCATCATAGCGGTTCCATATTTTCAAATTTAAAAATTGAACGCTTTGGGTACTGATCCTCTGTGAACGTACTCCCTCCAAATCATTGAAAATCACATCTTCATTCAGGGCGAACCTGAAAACGAACCAATGATTATTGCCGGGTTCAGTGTTCAGGGTAAAGAAGGCACCGCCAATCACGGGCCGCGCAGCGTCCACCAGTGTTTTACCACCGATTTTTCCGCTGGTCAACACAGGCATTTGTTTGCTGTAGGCGTACCTGTGGTAAATTTTTAAGTGAACACGCCTTTCATCTTCCGGCCAGGCAGCATCAAAATGATCCATCGATTTTAAGTCCGGGGGGAGTCTTTTCATCAGTGTGTCTGTCAGTGGAACGTCCCCGATTATTAAGGATTGCCAGTCAACGTTATAAAATGTCATTGGGGCACGAAAGAGACTGGGGATGTCCACGACCTGTGAATCCGTGGTCATAATACGAACAGGCAGATCGTTTTCAGGATAACGCATGAACGTTTTAAAGCGTAATTGCGGTGAATGCTGACAAGTCTTGATTTTCATGGCCAAATTGGCTTCGCATTGCCGGAACCAGGGGGCAGTCACTCCGCCCAGGTTTATCACGACCCATTCGGGATTGAGATATTTGATGCCGCTGCCTCCTGAAACGGCAATCGATGTTTCCGGAGGAGGTATTGCCTTTGCTTTGCGGACCGCTTCAATTCGGGGCTGTGTTTTACCGCTGTTTAAGATATAGGTGCTTAAAAAATAAGGATATGACGCCAGCTGGAAAATCATGAAGACAATGCATAATCCAATTTGAACATTTCTTTTCAGCGGGAGTGCAAAAATGCCCCGTATGAGATAAATCAGCAGCAGGGGCATCATCCATAACATATAGCGGTCATGATGTATTCCGAGAAAGCCGCTTGCTGCAATCATGGCCAGGGAAAATATGATGCTGATCAGCCATAATGTTTCTGCTGATTTTTGGGGCGAGCCATTGTTTTTCTTGCCGCTTTGATAGAAGAATCCAAAGAGAATGAGCATGCCTGATATGAGCGGGATCAGGAAATATTTACGAAAGGATGATTCCATACCGAACAAAAGGCCCTTCCATAAAGTCAAGACGTCACGAAGCGTGTAGTTGAGAGCTGTGAGCAGGTGCATGTGACCGAAATAGCCTTTGTCCGCAGTAGAGTCGAAGGACATCATGCCTGTGAGTAAACCATTGAGGATAAAAACACCGGCACACGCCAGCAATCCGGCGCCAAGAACTAGGTATTTCGAGCGGGCTTTATGAAGCGTTCCGGTGTTCCGGTGTTCCAGCAGCAGCAATATGAGATAGGCAGCCGTAATGATCATGCCTTCCGGCCGGGTAAAGGGCAACAAGAACAGGATAATGCCTGTCCATAGATAACGTTCGTGAATCATGGAGAAAAAGAGGGCAAATGTGAGCACGACAAAGAGCCCCATGTCACTCAGACCCGTATAGATCATGACCGTATATCCACTCAGTGTGAACAGTGTGGTGACAAACCACCGTCCTTTCGGTTCCAGTTGTATCAGGATGCCCCAGAGCATAACAACGCTTGCCAGGAAAAAGAGCACGTTCAACCAGAAAGCAACTTCAAGTAATCCGAAATCATGAATTCCGATCCAATGGAAAAGTCCCAGAATGACTGGATAAAGATGGCTGGTACATCCCGTGGTTGCAGGATCGCCCCGGTTAAACTGGTAAGGATGACCGTCTGAAAAAGCGCGGGCATATTGCATATACAAGAATGTATCCATATTGGGCGCGGCGTATTTCCCGTCGATCCGGTATGGCTTGTTGACCTGATAGAACATCAGGCTGCTCAACACGGCGAGCGACAGGAAAAGCAGTACAGCGCGTTTGTTTTCTTGATTGTAAGACATGGCATGACTCCAATCTTCATTGAAAAGAGATCCATGAATACGCAGATATTTTAAATATCCGGTGTTTCATGTTAACCATTTTGCAGCATATTGTCAATAAAGAAAAAGAAACCGAACGAACTAATATTTTTAAAAACTGAAAATATTGATTATATTGAAATCGATACTGACGCATGATATTCTTTATTCAAAGGAGCTTTTTAAAATGAACTCTTTTTTCCGATTCCGGTTTCTTTTTATCCTCTGTGCTGTGTCTTTATATATGAGGCTGGATTCTCAGGTTGTCGACCTGTGTGGCGGGACCTCATCCGCTGTCATGGATGGAGAATACAATGTGATGAACAATATATGGGGGAACGGTCCAGGTGTCGGCAGTCAATGTCTGGAAGTGGGTCTGGACGGCACATACTTTAAGGTGAGCCTGTCCACCCATGATGATGCCGAAGTCTGTGCCTATCCGTCTATCTTCAAAGGATGCCATTGGGGGTGGTGCACCACGAAAAATAATCCTATGCCCGTCGAGATTCAACATATTGAAAGCGCTCCGTTTACATGGATCATCGAAACCGATGGTGTGGATGGTGTATGGAACGCAGCTTTTGAAGCCTGGTTTAATGAAACCGGGACAGGAAGCGATTACAGCGGTGAACTGATGATATGGCTTGATTATCACGGCGGCGCTGGACCCGCCGGTTCATGGCGGGACAAGGTTGATATCGGCGGACACACCTGGGATGTGTATTTTGCCAATTTGAACTGGAATTATATCGCTTATAAAATCACCAGCCCTGCAGACAGTGTGATGCTGGATTTGAAAGATTTTATTCATGATTCGGCGATCCGGGGATATTTGCTGACCCCCTGGTACATTGCCAACATGGAAGCCGGATTTGAAATCTGGCGTGATGGAGAGGGGCTGACGTCGCATTTTTATTCTGCGGATGTGGAGGAAGGGGTTGACGACACGGATTATGCCCCGTTACCGTTTCTGTTAACCGATCCCAGAAACCGGAGAACAGTTGATTCATTGATCGTCATTTTTGAGTGGAACGAGGCCGTGGATCCCAATATGGATCCCCTGGAATATACTTTCCGGATTTCAGGACCGGGTGTGGACACGACCCTGACCGGATTGACGGAAACCAGCCTTGTTTTTGATGGAACAGAGCTGTTCCAGCCGCTGAGCACATATATGTGGTCTGTTGAAGTTACAGACGACATATATACAACCGAATGTTTCACGTCGAGTACTTTTAAAACACCTGCCGTTTCTGTCGAATTGGTGGATTCTGGTCCGCAGATATTTTCTTTGGATCAGAATTTTCCCAATCCATTTAATGCCCAAACAGACATTGTTTTTGCTCTGGATCAGGGGGCTGTCATCGATTTATCGGTGTTTAACCTTCGTGGTGAAAAATTGGTGGTATTGAAAAATGGTTATCTGCATAAAGGCCGTTACCGTGTGGCTTTTGATGCATCTGATCTGCCCTCCGGCCTTTATACTTATCAGCTGAAGTCGGAGAACCGCTGCATTCGCAAGCGATGTCTGTATTTGAAATAATGAATGGCCTTTACTAATTTATTAATGCATTGCCGGAACATCTTTTGTTTTTGCCTGAAATTGAATTGGAAACGGCGAAACAATTTTCATTAACGGATTTGCCTGTTAACCTCAGGGCACAAACGATTTCCGTGTATCAGAATTGGTTGAAGCCCAAAAAAACGGAACATTATAGTGGGCAGCCATGGAGACCAATATTCCAGTGGGATTTGCAATGGAAAAGCCGCTTGACAGCGCCCTGCATCGATATGAGATAAATGTATACACGAAGTATCAGCGGCGGGGTATAGGGACAGCACTGATGAAGAAAGGTTGCGATGAATACCCTGAATAAAAAGAGAAGATGATATGAATCAATAAAGTTTTGATGATTTTCAGCTTATCCGGCTGACAATTCCATTGATCTTCGAGGATTTCAGGGTCATAATTAAATAATTTTGGGGAGGGAATCATGGCACCGATTATTGATATGCATACCCATCTTTTCAATGCGCTGGATATTCCGATGGAGGGATATCTGATTTCCCGCCGGATTGAAAGAAAACGTCCCTGCGATCTGGAATATATTATCAATTTTTTTGGGCCCCACATGTTCCATTATCTGACCGAACGCATGCGGGACCGGTGTGTTACCCGGCAGTTGGGAGGCGGTAAAATCGGATGGTATTATTCTATGCTGCTTTGTACGTTCGGATGGTATATGGGGCAGGATATGAAATCATGGGAAAGTGCATTAACCCAAACTGTCCGTCACAATGCCGCGGATCTTATGGAGACATGGGACAATGTGGATTTGTTTGTGCCGCTGGTTCTTGATTTTGAATACTGGTTTAAAAATACGATCGATCTGTCTGTTGACAAACAGATCGATATTATGTATCGAGATGTCATTGTCAGCCAAGGAGGAAAGTTCCATGCATTTGTCCCCTTTGATCCGGCCAGGGAATTGAGCTTTCGAAATGGTTTGAATAATCCGGACGGACAAAAAGAGACCGTGAGTTCGTTAGAACTGGTGAAAACCGCCATCGAGAAAAAAGGATTTATCGGCATTAAATTATACAATTCCCTCGGATACAAACCAATCGGCAACGGTAAAGAAAAGGCTGCTCTTTATCATCAACGAGTCGCTGTACGTAACGACAAAACGTCTTTTTTATTTGATGGACGGCTGTATGATCAAGTATTATGCGAACTTTATGCATACTGCGAAAAAAACGGGGTTCCGATTACAGCACATTGCATGATGAATGGCATTGAGGCGTACCCGAATGCCAGCTCCCATTTTGGAGCGGCTGAGCTATGGAAACCTGTATTGGAGGAATATAAAGGGCTGAGGCTGAATCTGGCTCATTTTGGCTGGAATCCGGTTTCCGGGCGTAATTACGGTCACAGGCAGAACTGGATGAAAACAATATGCCGGATGATGTTGGATTATAAAAATCTCTATACGGATGTCGCACATCATGATGTCGTTACGCATGGTCATCGGACGGATTTTATTAAAGCCTATAAAAATATACAGAGGGACTATTCATATGGTCTGGACCGGATCAGAAAAAAAATTCTCTATGGCAGCGACTGGCATGTGCTCCGGAGGTTAAAAAATTTCAGATCATTTATGAAGCAATACATCCGGGTGATGCAAAAATCCGGCTTTTACACAGATGACGATCTGAATGATTTTCTGGGGCGAAATGCGATGATGTTTTTGGGATTAATTCCGGGCGGGAAAAACCGGGCCAGACTGAAAAAGTTTTATGGAGACCATAATATTGATCAGCCGAAATGGTTTCGGGAAAGTGAAAAAACAGATGATTCCTGAAAGCAATGTCTGAGTCTCCGGTTGAATTAAATCCGGTTTGTCCATGCAAGAATGGAAAGAAAACCTGTACAGGACGGGTGATGCATCGAATGTGAATGTTGAAGTGTCGGCATATAAGGGGTGAATTCTGTGGATATCCGAATTTTCGGATTATGCAAATGATTATTCAAATATTATACATGCTTTCGAAAAGGCACCTCACTTTTATGTCAGGCACCGGATAAAGAATTATTTGTAAATGAGTCACATTATGAAACAAGGCCGGGTTTTGAAGCGTTTCATAATATAACAATAAAATCAGTTTCCTGTCATCCAATATGTCATTGGCTAAGGATGAACCATGGTACCCAAAATCATTTTTTTTGATACAAAACCTTACGACCGTGAATTTTTTGAACGAATCAACGAGTCCTATAAATATCCGGTTAAATATATTACAAGCCACCTGACCATGGAAAATGTATCCTTAACCAATGGATATGATGTGGCCTGCGTGTTTGTCAACGACAACATTACCCGGGAAATTGCCGGCGAATTAATACGAAACGGTGTGAAATTAATTGCTCTCCGAAGCGCCGGTTACAATAATGTGAACTTACATGCCGTATATAAAAAAATACATGTGGTTCGCGTTCCGGCCTATTCGCCTTATGCTGTGGCCGAACATGCGGTTGCGTTGATGCTTACGCTCAACAGAAAGACCCATAAGGCCTACTATCGAACACGGGACAATAATTTTAATATCAACGGGCTGCTGGGTTTTGACATGCATGACAAGACCGCGGGTGTCATTGGTACCGGAAAAATCGGCAGGTGTGTTATTGATATATTAACCGGATTCGGCATGCGGATTCTGGCATACGATCTTTATCCTGACAGTCAGTACGCCTGCGAAAAAAAAATGTTGTATGTTGATCTGAAAAAGCTATACGAACAATCGGATATTATTACATTGCATTGTCCGCTGACGCCGGATAATGTTCACATGATTAACGCAGAATCCATTGCCAGAATGAAAACCGGTGTGATGGTGATCAATACAGGGCGAGGTAAGTTAATCAATACCAAAGACTTAATTGCGGGATTAAAAGAAAGAAAAATCGGGGCCGCCGGATTAGATGTATATGAGGAAGAAACCGAGTATTTTTTCGAGGATTTTTCTCAGGAGGTGATCGATGATGATGTGCTTGCCCGGTTAACCACTTTTCCCAATGTGCTGATCACCTCGCATCAGGGATTTTTTACTCATGAAGCCTTAAGCAATATTGCCAGGATTACTTTGGAAAACATCCGGTTTTTCTTTGAAGACGATCAGCTGCCGAATGAAATATGCTATAAATGCCGAGAGCCGGAGTGCCTGAAGAAAAAAACCGGAAGATGTTTTTAGTACAGCGAAGAACACAGCCTTTCATCATCAGGCAGAGCCATTATCGTTAAGGATCTCTTCCGTTTATGACACACTTTTCACTGACGGGACATGATAAAATATACAATTCACCGAAAAAACCTTTTTAGTCTTATATAACGATTAATTCACAGTGATTCACTTTAAATACTGAAAAATGTCGTTTATATTTGCATTGTTAAATTATTTTAAACCTTTTATCAATAAATGAGGATATGATCATGCTTAAAAATAGTCCTGTTCCGGCAATATCCTGTTTAATGAAAACCTGCATTGTTATTATCTTTTTATTGAACACCATAAGTTCTGCCGATATTTTGGGAAATGAGCTGACAGGGATTTTGTATGTCACTCAGGTGCATAAGGACGATTGCTTTTCCCTTTCATATCGGGGGTGTGCGGCTCCTCTGGCAGTAAGCAAACAGGACTATCCCGGCGTACTCCGGGTTGCAGGATATCTTCAGGCCGATATTGAAAAGGTCACCGGAGCAAAACCGATGATTTATACTGATAATATACACGATATCGAATCTGTCGTTTTCATCGGCACGATCGGAAGAAGCCCGATTATCGATCAACTGATACAGACCGGAAAGATTCGGGTGGATGACGTTGAGGGGCAATGGGAATCCACGCTGATTCAGGTTGTGGAGAATCCGGTGCCCCATGTTGATCGGGCGCTTGTGATTGCGGGGAGTGATAAACGAGGCACCATTTACGGGATGTTCGATCTTTCTGCCCAAATTGGTGTATCTCCCTGGAACTGGTGGGCAGATGTGCCGGCGATGCGTCAGGAGAATCTGTATATTATTCCGGGGCGGTATATTCAGGGTCCGCCCAGGGTTAAATACCGGGGTGTCTTTCTGAATGACGAAGAACCGGCTTTGGGCCGGTGGGTGGTGGAAAGATACGGGGGTTTTAATTCAAAGTTTTATGAAAAGGTGTTTGAGCTGATTCTCAGGCTGAAAGGCAATTTTTTATGGCCGGCCATGTGGTGGGCTGCTTTTAATGCGGATGATCCGGAAAATCCGCGACTGGCTGATGAGCTGGGGATTGTAATGAGCACTTCTCATCATGAACCCATGATGCGCGCCCATGCAGAATGGCGGGCATCCGGAGAGGGCGACTGGAACTATGAAACCAATGCAGAGGTGCTGCGCCAGTTCTGGACCCAGGGTATTCGGCGCATGAACAATTATGAAAGCGTCGTGACACTGGCCATGCGGGGTGACGGGGACATGGCCATGAGCGACAGCACCAATATTGCTCTTTTGGAAAAAATCGTGAAAGATCAACGGGATATCCTGAAAAATGTGACGGGCAAGGATATTAAAATTATCCCCCAGGTCTGGGCGCTGTACAAGGAAGTGCAGGATTATTATAACAGGGGTATGAGGGTGCCGGAAGATGTGACACTGCTGCTCTGCGATGACAACTGGGGCAATGTGCGAAGACTTCCCGAATCGGATTCCTCTCCACGATCGGGGGGGTACGGCATGTACTATCATTTTGATTTTGTGGGTGGTCCGAGAAGCTACAAGTGGCTGAATACCAATCCCATTCCCCGAATCTGGGAGCAGATGCATTTAACTTACCGGCATGGTGTGGACCGGATCTGGATTGTGAATGTGGGAGATTTAAAACCCATGGAATTTCCCATCTCGTTCTTTCTGGATTATGCCTGGAATCCGGAAGCCTGGCCTGCAGAGCGTCTTCCGGAATATACGCGGCTCTGGGCACAGCAGCAATTCGGTGCCGGACATGCTTCTGAAATTGCCGAGATTTTGACTCAATACACCAAATTCAACGGACGCAGAACTCCCGAAATGCTGGCGCCGGATACCTACAGCCTCATCCAGTACCGGGAAGCGGAAACCGTGGTTCGCGAATACAATCAACTGGCTGAAAAAGCAAATCAGATGGTTTTGAAAATGCCGGATGTTTACCGGGACGCCTTCTATCAGCTGGTTTTGCATCCTGTGAGTGCCTGCGCCAATTTACATGAGCTTTACGTCACCGTCGGAAAAAACAGGCTTTATGCCAAACAGGGAAGGGTGGCGGCCAATGACATGGCGGAGAAAGCCAAAGCGTTGTTTGAAAAGGACTCTGTCATTACGCATTATTATAATCATGTGCTTGCCGGTGGAAAATGGAATCACATGATGGATCAGACGCATATCGGGTATACTTACTGGCAGCAGCCGGATAAAGACGTCCTCCCAAAACTTGAAACCGTTCAACCGCTTCCAGGGGCGGATATGGGTGTGGCTGTCGAAGGATCGGATAACTGGTGGCCGGGGGCGGATAATCGGGCGCAATTGCCGGCGTTTAATAAATATCAGCAAAAGGCCCATTATATTGAAATTTTTAACCGCGGTCAGATTTCTTTCGGATATACGATTCGATCGAAAGCACCATGGCTGATTATCGATCAAAAAGCCGGCCAGATTGATAAGGAGCAGCGAGTGTGGATCGATGTGGACTGGCATAAGGTACCGGCCGGTTCCTCCAGAACCTCTTTTATCGTAAAAGGCCCCGACAGATCTCAGGTTAAAGTTCATGTCGTGGTACATAATCCGAAATTTCCCGGCCTGGATCAAATCCGGGGATTTGTTGAAGGCAACGGTGTGGTTTCTATGGAAGCCGAACATTTTACACGGGCAGTGGAAACGTCCGGGATCGAATGGCAGTGTATCCCTGATTTGGGCAGAACCCTTTCGGGGATGACCTGCATGCCGGTGACCGCGAAAAGCCGAAAGCCGGGAGGTGACAGTCCCTGCCTCGAGTATAACATGCACCTGTTTTCGACCGGTGATGTCGAAGTGCAAGTGTTCGTATCTCCCACGCAGGATTATCTGCATAAGGGTGGATTGCGATACGCGATTTCCTTTGACGATGAAGAGCCTCAGATTATCAATATTCATGAAAACGAAACTGTCCCGGACTGGAAGTATCCTGAATGGTGGAATCGGGCAGTCGGCAACAGCATCAAAATTCTATCTTCAATGCATAAAATCGAAAAGCCAGGAAAGCATGTGCTGAAATACTGGATGGTTGATCCCGGCATCGTACTGCAGAAAATTGTTGTGAATACCGGCGGTTTAAAATCCTGTTATCTGGGTCCGTCGGAGAGCTATTTTCAAACGCAGGAGAAAATAGAATTTCCTGATCGGTAGTCCGAATTTGCACAATCCGGATCAACTTTCATTAAGATGATTGAATGATCCTTTTAGAATCACGCATCCTCTCATAGGATTTGTATCCTCCTCATGTTGCAGGGTTCTGCTGACCATGACAAATTTTAACAAATCCATGGTCCCTGACAGATCTTCGAAATTTGACACGATTCGCGGTTTTGTTTTTATCTTCAGGCAGGTATGGTTATTTGCAGGCAGTTGCGGAAGACATGGTCAGCTTAAACGAAAAGTTTTGGAAAACCGGGTTTGAAACACAGAGAAGGCCTGCTCGCCGAACAGACAAAGCACGATTCTTTCAAGGCCGGTGCCGCTTTCCACGTAAGCTTTCACGGCTGAAAGCATCACTTTTGCACATTTGTCCATGGGATATCCGAAGATGCCTGTGCTGATAGCCGGGAGCGCGATGGATTTTAACAATCGGCTGTCTGCCATTTTCAGACTATTCAGGGTTGCGTTTTTCAGTTTTTTATTTTCCATGCCTTCCCCCTGGCGGGGTCCCACTGCATGAATCACATAACGGGCCGGTAAATCACCCGCACTGGTAATGGCGACCTCACCTGCAGGGACGACCCCCCGTGTCTTAACCCAGATATTGCTTTCCTCCTGAATGGCGGGACCGCCTTTGCGGGATATGACACCGGCCACACCGCCTCCATGGGCCAGTCGGCTGTTGGCTGCATTCACAATAGCATCCACATTCAGTGTGGTAATATCATCGTCAATCAGTTCAATGTCGGTTTGATGCATCCTGTGCTTCATAATTTTTCCTTTGATGGCGTTTTTGCTGATGTTTCTTGATCAGACCTGTTCGATTTCCGGTGTTGCCAGGCCCTTCTGATCCAGGTTTCCGACTTCAGGATGAATCCGCCGCATAGAATGCCCAGCAAAAGACCTGCCAATGCGTCGGTGACATAATGCACGCCCACATAGACCCGAGAATAGCTGATGATCAACGCAATTGAAATCACAATCCATCGGGTTTTCGGATATTTAACCGAAAAATAGGTCGCCATGGCGCCCATATTGGTCGCGTGACTGGACGGGAAAGACATGGATTTTTTCATGCCGATTAAAAACCGGCCGCCTTCAATGAAAAAATCCGGATGGCAGGGACGAAAACGATGCACAAAGGGTTTGATTACAGAACTGGAAAGCTGATCGCTGAGCGTGATCAGAAAAATCAGTCCGATACCGGTGATCCGGCCCTTTTTTCCGCCAAAAATCATCAGATATAGCCAGATCAATAAAATCGGAATGATCCAGTTGTGCACATCTGTAATAAATGGCATAACCGCGTCAAGGACCGGATTGGCCACACTCCGGTTGAGTGTTAAAAACAGGGTTTTGTCCATGGTTTTTATTAAATCGAGCAAACAGCCTCCTGAGGGGAGCATGACCTGTAAGCGTTTGTGGCTGCCCTATCAAAGGACTGATATTGAAAGCACATCGCTCATATTTTATGCTTTAGGTTAATATATCGCAATTCGTTGTTTAAAACAAGGCACTTATTGCGGTCATGTCACTTGATACACTGCACAAGCCTACATTTATTTGTGTAGGTCACCCATTTCAAGCTGCTTGACGAAGCTGATATTTAAACCAGCCCCAGATGCTTTTTAAAGATACGTTTTTGCGACCGGCTGATTGTGTTTTTGGGGTTGTCGAAAAACCATTGTAAATTGTATTTTAAACTTTCGGGAGGTTCAATAAGTTCAGTATTTCCAATATGCAATTTGGTTTATAAAACCTCCCGGAGGTTAATTTTACAACTTTATCGACAGACTTGTTATGTGGTTATACTTTTTATATTTAGAATAAATGGTAATTTTCACATAACAAATCCCATCTTGATTTCATACGATTCTTTTTTTGCTGACCTGCATACTTCGTTAAGTATATTGGTGAAATCCGGACTATATTGAAACTCAATGATTATTTTTGTTGATTTTATAAAGTGAAATTCAGTTCCAACGCCAACCGATAAACCCCAGGTCTTCGAAAGATGAGTATATAACCAGTCAGCCTCAACTTTGATGGGATAATCAAATCTGGGTCCTAAAAACAGGTATGGACGGATTGAACTTATTTTTTTGTTCAATTTTCCTAACAATGAAAAAGATATGTAATCAATACGATTAATCAATTTTAATTCCGGGCCATCTGTATAACCGGTTGGTGATGTCGTGTCAACGTATGCCCCGATAATAGTATGTTTACAGCCTTTTTTTGAATATGTCAACTGACCGATTATTTCAACATTTTTAAGATCAATAAAATTGTAGAACAGATCAAGATTCGGGCCATAATAATTTTCAAATTCAGGATTAAATTCTTTTGATTTATAATCAAAATCCTGATTTGAAATACAAATCCCTAATTTAATACCCCAATCATTAAACTCACCTGCATTTGATGAAGACATAAATACGATTGAGTTTATAAACAATCCAACAATCAGGGGTATTTTTATATTTTGTTTTAATATGTTCATATTCTCAGGTGAATTTGGTTATGTGCTTTCTTCAATATTTTTGTTCTAACGTTTTATGGTATGGTATCGTACGGGATTACGAAGAGAAAACCTATCCGTTTACACCGACTTTATTTACGAGCCGCAAACCCTCGAAAACCTATGAAACCCGCATGCACGATACCATTTGTTAGCAGCAGGCATTTATAATTTTTTCTTCAGATAAACCATGTCAATCAGTTGTATTCCGTCTTCAAACATTGGGTGGTCATAATTATCAGTAAAAAAATTCTTGATATAATGAGATTTTTCAAATCCGCAACTTTCATAAAATGATAATATTGTCGGAGTTTCACCTGTTCCGACAAGCATTGTTTTATAGTTGTTTTTGTAATAATCTGAGACATACTTTATTAGAGCCTTAGCATATCCTTTACCTTGATATTTTTTATATGTTGCTATGTTTTTCAATTCGCAGGTTTCTTTGTCTATTGCTACAACAACACAAACAGTCTTCAAGTCATCATCGTATAGTGCAAACATATCGCCACTTTCCAAATATCTGTCAATCATATCCTCTTGCTCGTCTGCTAATAGCAATAAATCAAGGTATTGCTTCTTGTTATTGGTAATTTTTT
>JAFGCO010000045.1 GCA_016932575.1 bacterium | reverse complement strand
TTTACGTGGGTTCTGATGATAATAAGGTGTATGCCCTGAATCCGGACGGGACGGAAAAGTGGTCGTACGCAACGGTTTCTCAGGTTCAGTCATCCCCTGCCATCGCTTCTGACGGGACGATTTATTTTGGATCTTATAATGGAAGATTATATTCAGTTCAAACAGGAAGCGCCGGTCTGGCAAGCAGTTCATGGCCGAAATTTTGTTCTGATAACCGAAATACGGGGTTGTATACATATCAACCTGCAGGCATGAATGAACCGTGCAGTCAGCTTTTATCCCTTAAATACAGTCTGCAGCAGAACTATCCCAATCCCTTCAATCCCATCACATCAATCAAATTTGACCTGCCGCGTACGGGTCATGTCGAATTGAATGTGTATAATGTTCAGGGGCAAAAGGTGAAGGCATTGGTCCATGCTGCTTACTCGGCAGGATCACATCAAGTGAGCTGGGATGGGAAGGATGAACGGGGTCGGGATGTTGGAAGCAGTGTTTATTTTTATATTCTAAAAACCAGTGAAAGCACAATTACAAAGCGGATGGTTTTGATACGATAAAACAAAATCGAAATTTGCTTCAGTTCGATTATTAAGCAAGTTGCGCGTCCGCTTTTTCAGTGATCGCATTGAGCTTGTCTGCCAGCTCCCGGCAGGCTGATGCCACGGCAGATTCACTCAGATCTCCGGAAATCAGATAAGGCGTGTCAAAAATGATTTTCGCCCGGGCAAACGGTTTTGGAATCAGGTAACGATCCCAGGAAGATAATTTCCAGCACCGGCTGAATCCGACACTGATGGGCACAATATATGCGGTCATTTTTTTTGCAAGGTATATCGCGCCCGGTTTGACCTGATGGACAGGGCCTTTGGGGCCGTCCACGGTAAATGCAATATGCCGCCCCTGTTTCATCTGTTTGACAGCGTCTACCAAAGCACGCACCGGATTGCGGTGGCTGGATCCCCTGACCACTCCGAATCCGGATTTTAAAAGGATGTTTGCAATCAGAGAGCCGTCACGACTGAGAGACACCACCACACTGGCGTTTCTGTGCCCCATATAATGCACTAATAAAAAATGCCGTCCATGCCAGAAGGCATATACAATCGGCTGTCCGTTCTTACGAAGCTTTTCCATGGCTTCTTCACCCTCTGATTCTATTTTCAGGGTGCGGCAGAGTCCGTGCAATACCCAGTTGCCCAGCGCCGGGTAGAATTTTTCGTATAAGAAATCCTTGAATTTCATGTTCATTTTTTGTATTGTAAGATCAACTCTTTAATGTATTCATGTCATTGTAAAGATGCAAATAAAATTCTCAGCGGAATAGAATTCTTAAAGGCGTTCGTCGGATATGAAGACAGAAATACTGGCCACGGTGGGTCCGGCCTCCATAAATATGTTAAAAGAAATGCGGGAAGCGGGAATGAGCGGAATACGCATCAACAGTTCGCACAGCGACTCCGTGTTTCAGACAAAAATCATTTCAGAATTTCGCCGTGTCGACCCGGCCGGCTACATTGTGTTTGATATCAAGGGTCCGAAAATACGAATCGGTGATTTACCGGAACCGCTGTCCGTTCGTGCGGGTATGGAAGTAGTACTGCGAACGGATATGCCGGCTCCTGCAAACTCTGAATATCCGAAGGTGTTTGATTTTACTCAGGGACTGCCCATTACATTTCCGAAGTTGGACCGGTTTATCCAGCCGGGGCATCGTCTTCTGGTGGATGACGGATATGTCGGATTACTGGCAGTTGATGTCAAGCCGGGCAGAATTGTCTGCAAAGTTATGTACGGGAATCGAATCCGCTCCAGAAAGGGGCTTAATCATCCGGATACGGTAGTAGATTTTCCCTATACGATGCCGCACGATGAGCCTCTGCTGACATTTGCCACACAGCAGCATGTCGAATATATCGCGGATTCGTTTACCCGAAATGCTGAAGATGTGCTGGAATTACGATCCCGTTTGTCTGAAACCGGAATTCAGATTGTCTCAAAGATCGAGAATCCGGAAGCGGTACGATGTTTTGATGAGATTTTGGAAGTAACAGACGCCGTTATGATCGCCCGTGGAGATCTGGGCGTTGAAATGGATCCCTGGCTGCTGCCCGAACTGCAGAAGACCATGATCGAAAAATGCAATCAGGTTGATAAACCGGTAATTACTGCCACCCAGATGCTGGAATCCATGATTGACAATCCGCATCCCAGCCGGGCGGATGTCAGTGATATCGCCAATGCGATCTATGATGGCACTGATGTGGTCATGCTTTCAGGTGAGACATCCATTGGTAAGTACCCGGTGGCTTGCGTGGACATGATGCGTAAGATCGCGCATGAAGTTGAGCAAACGGAGAGGTACCGTAAACGGAAGAGAAAGGTGAGAGGGTTAAGAGTCAAGAAATAAGAAACAAGAAACAGGACAAGACAACCAAAGAATTTAGGCAGGGATTAAGACTGAATATAATGTATAGATTGGTGGTGAAAAAGTTCCAAATATCAAATTCCAAATGACAAATAAATTCCAAATTCCAATGACCAAAATGACAAACAAAGACACGTGTGTTTGGAATTTGTCTTTTGTGATTTGGATATTGTTTGAGATTTGGGATTTGGAATTTGTGATTTTATAACAGTCAGCTGTCTGTGACCGAGAGTATGAGTCATAGAGTCTTTGAGCAGAAGAGTAGATGTGTATATGGGTAGATGTGTTTCCCACATCCCTGCCACCTGAAATATAGATCCACTATGTATATTTTGAGGAGGCAAGGGGCGGCCGCATCAACTCATTTACTCATATACCCATTTACTGATTCTTTGCGGTCTGCAGTAGAGAGTATGAGTCGTTGGGTCGTAGAGTCTTAGAGTCAAAAAAGATAAGAAACAAGAAGTAAGAATCAAGGCAAGACAAGAAACCAGAAACCGAAAAATTGATGATATGGATGGTTGAAGGCTTTTAAAGATAAAGGAGCCGGGTATGTATTACAAAGTAAAAGGTCCGTGGATATTCATGGGAATGGTGTTATTTATAATGAATGCGCTTCATGGGGAGGAGCCTCACGCTTTCTCTGTTCATGACATGCTGGCCATGGACCGGATTTCTGAACCGCAGATTTCACCGGATGGCAAACAAATCGTTTTTACCCTGCGCAGGACAGATCTGAAAGCCAACCGGGGCCGGAAGGATATATGGCTGATAAATCAAAACGGAAGTGATTTGAGACAGTTAACGCAGCATGAGGCCGATGATTACAATCCGGTCTGGTCCCGTGACGGAAAAGCGGTCTATTTTCTTTCTTCGAGATCAGAATATGTTCAGGTCTGGAGAATCGACATTCAGGATGCCAAGGTCACACAGATTACGGACTTTCGACTGGACATAGGCATTTTAAAATTATCTCCGGATGGCCGGACATTTTGTCTCAGTCTGGAGGTCTTCCCCGACATGTCTGTCGAAGAGACCGTCCGGACTTTGAATGAAAGGAAAGAGTCACAATCTTCGGGAATCCTTTATGACCGTTTGTTAATTCGGCACTGGGATACCTGGAAAGACGGCAGGAGGTCTCATCTGTTTGTTCTTCCGGCGGAGGGGGGAGACCCGGTTGATGTGATGAATGCGATGGACGCCGACTGTCCCACAAAACCATGGGGCGGGTCAGAAGAAGTTGCTTTCACACCCGATTGCAGAGGCCTTATCTTTACCGCGAAGGACATGGGCAGGCAGGAAGCATGGTCCACTGATTTCGATTTGTTTTATGCACCGCTCGATGCTACCCGCCCGCCCCGTAAAATAACAGAGAATCCGGCCTGGGATACACAGCCGGCCTTTTCACATGACGGCAATACGCTGGCCTGTCTTTCCATGAAAGTCCCCGGATATGAGTCGGACCGATATCGGATCGTACTTCGGCCCTGGGGGAAAAATGGTCCGGGAAAGGCCCGTTGGCTGACTGAATCCTGGGACCGGTCGCCGCGTTCGATTGTCTGGTCCGGGGACGGCAAGACCATCTATGCGCATGCGGATGATCTGGGTCAGAGGTCTCTCTTTGCTGTCAATGTCAAATCGGGCACAGTGAAAAAAATGTTCAGCAGCGGTACGGTACGGTTCCCGCAAATGGCTGAAAAATCTATTTTATTCGGACTGGATCATTTAAGATCTCCTGTGGAGCTATATATTCTCGATCCAGGTGAAAGGAAACCGAAACAGATTACTGAGATCAACCAGCGCCATTTGAACGTCGTAAAAATGGGAGAACCGGAGCAGTTTATATTTTCCGGATGGAACGGGGAAACGGTTTATGCCTACATCGTCAAACCCGTTGATTTCGATTATGAAAAAAAATATCCGGTTGCGTTTCTCATCCATGGCGGACCGCACGGATCGTTTGGCAATGATTTTCACTATCGCTGGAATCCTCAGGTCTATGCCGGAGCCGGGTACGCAGTCATTATGATCGATTTTCACGGTTCCGAAGGCTATGGACAGAAGTTTCAGGATGCCAATCGAAACGACTGGGGCGGCAAACCCTTAATAGATCTGCAAAAGGGCCTTGAAGCCGTCTTAAAAAAATATTCCTGGCTGGACGGCGACCGGGTGGCAGCGCTTGGGGCGAGTTACGGAGGGTATATGATCAACTGGATCGCCGGCAACTGGCCGGAACGGTTCCGGTGCCTGGTGAACCATGACGGCAATCTGGATGAACGCATGGCTTATTTCGATACGGAGGAATTATGGTTTCCGGAATGGGAACATATCGGGACACCATGGGAAAAACCGGATCACTTTGAAAGGCAAAATCCGGTCAATTATGTGAAAAACTGGAAAACACCCATGCTGGTGATCCACGGTCAGAAAGATTACCGGTTGCCTGTCAGTCAGGGGATTGCCGCATTCAATGTGCTTCAGCGAAAAGGCATTCCCAGCTGGTTTCTTTATTTTCCGGATGAAAATCACTGGGTGCTGAAACCGCATAATTCCATTCAATGGCATGAGACCGTACTGGAGTGGCTGGACCGCTGGTGCAGGCAGGACAGGATCGGGAAATAAGAGACGAGAAATAATGACAAGACAAAGAGACGAGGTACAGGGGAAATAGGGGAAATAAGGGATATAGGATCCTTGAGTCATAGAGTCGTTCAGATCGAGAGGCTGAGACGGTGAAACGGGGAAGGGGAGAAACGGAGAAAAAGAATCAAGAAACAGGAATCAAGAGAGACAAAGGGGTAAGAGGGTAATTAAGTAATATGGTAATAAAATATTGAATCAAACAAGAAGTAAAAAACCAGAAAATGAACCAAAGAATGAAGGCAAGGATTTAGGACAAAGAGTACGTATGGATTGGTGGTAAAATTCCAAATAACAAAATCCAAATGAAAAGCAAGTATAATATAAATTGATCAAGGAGGAAGAATTATGAAGAATGTATTGATCGGCTGTGGTGTCATACTGGCGATTGTGGTGATTATCGTGATTTTCATCGGCTATTTCAGTGTCAAATTTTTCAAAGATATTAAAGAGGATATTGTTGTTTACCAGGGATCGTTTCAGGAGCTGAATTCAAAGTATCCTTTTGAAGAACCCGAGGACGGATTAATCGGTTCGGATCAGTTTCAGCGATGGCTTCAGGTCAGGGGGAATATGACCGCCTCAATCGCCGGTTATGATACAATCGCACAGCGATTTTCTTTGAAAAGCTTTCAGAAATTCAAAAAACACACATTAAGCGTAATTGAGAAACTGGTAACCAGCCTGGACTCGATCGGTTTATCACCCCAGGAGTACATCTGGATGTCGAGGCAAATTGTCGGCGCATTGCAGAGCGGAGACATTCGTTATGATTCTGATTTACAGGATGTCTCTCTTGCGTTTGATTCAATGGTGAATAAAGAAGGCAGCCGTGGCAATCGGACCAATCTGGATGATCTCGCGGTTCCGGTTACCTCGGAACAGATCAGCCGGATTGCCAGTCTGATTCGTTCGAACAAAGAGGTCTTTATTGAAACCATGAAGGTTTTCTATGCCGACATGGCGATTCACGGATTTGTCAATGTGGAATTTGGTCCGGATGAAAATGAATTGGAAGATACAGAGCAGACAGCGCTTTTTCCGGCTGCCTCTCCGGAATTTATTGTTCTATAAAACCGGCAAACAGCGCTTTTAAACCGGCGTTTCTGAGTCCGGGGCTTATTATGAAAAACATTTTTCGGAGCCATTGGACAGATTGGGGCAGACCAGAAAGGATTTGATTAAATCAAGATAATCGCCCAATAACCGGGTAATCAGAAAATGTTTCCGCACGGTTTCTTTGCCGGCAGCTCCCATGGCCTCGGCCATTTGCGGATCTTTTAAAATTCGTATCACGTGGTCCGCGCAGGCATCCACATCTTCCGGATCCACGAGAAATCCGTTTTTTTCATTCTCAATTTGCAGAGGTATGCCCCCGATACGGGATGCCACAACAGGCCGGCCTTTCCACAAGGCTTCGGTCACGGTCAGACCGAATCCCTCACGAATGGACTTCTGAATCAGAACTGCGGAAGTGCGCTGCAGTACGTTCACTAGAAGATTATTTTCGGTGGTTAAAAGCAGCACATCCCCTGCCTGGATTTCTTTTTCTGCCTGATTTTGTACCTCATGAAATATATCCCAGCCCTCCGGATCATCCGGAGCCATGCTGCCACAGAGGACAAGGCGGCAGTCGATTTTTTCTTTCACTTGCTTATACACCTGAATCACACCCAGGGGATCTTTCCATTTATCGAACCGGGATATTTGTGTGATCATGGGTTTGTCTGACGGAATCTGAAAGGCTTTCAGTGTCTTTTTGACCACGAGTTCGTTTAATTCCATGTTTTTGCGCGACAGGGGATCAATGGCCGGAGGAAACAAGCGATGAGCGACCGGCAGGTCATTACGCACATAGTTTTCATGCGAGACAATGACCGTATCATATTTTAAAATAAAGGTCTTTAAAAATTCCCACAGATCCGGATTGGGATTGGAAAGATCAATGTGACAGCGCCAGATCCAGGGCTGCTGCTTTTTGTAAAATTTCAACAGCGGCAAAGGCTGAGGATCATGCACAATAATGAAATCATGTTCAATATGGGTATATGAGGAGAAATTCTCATTGGTCTGTAAATAGAGGCGTTTTTTTATATCCGAAATCTCGATGTCCTGTCCCTGCAATGCATTGTGGAAGGATTTGGTCATTGAGAAAAATTCCGGATTGCCGTGCAGAATCCGCCAGCCTGTATCCACACCGATATCGTTCATCAGGGGGATCAGGGATTGGAGCATTTCGGCCACTCCACCACCCTGATAGGTGGAATTGATATGCACCACATGTTTGCCGAGAATTCCCATGGCTTTTCGGTGGATTTGTGAAATGATTTCATCTCCGACAATGTCTCTGTAGTCTTCCAGGCTTCTGGGCATAAAGAGATCTCCTTTGGATCATTTTGTTGTGACAACGGTTATCCGCTTTATCAACAGCATAAGTATAATGATACGATTCATAAACGGCATTGTCAAGAGGGGAGTTGTGATATTTTAAATAAAAAGCCGGAGGATTTTTTTAGCCTCCGGCTTATGTTGAAGCTGTTTATTCAGATGTATTAACGAATCAGAACCATCCGTCTCGTCATGTTGAACTGTTTCGACTGCAGTCGATAAATGTAAATACCCGATGCCACTGTCTGATTTCGCTCATTCAATCCATTCCATTGGATTGTATATTGACCCGGTGATACGGATCGGTTCATTAGCGTACACACCTGCTGACCCAGCATATTGTAAATGGTGAGTCGAATATGCTGATTTTCTTGTCCCGCCACATCAAACCGGATGGTGGTTACCGGATTAAACGGATTGGGATAATTTTTATATAGCGCATACGCCGCCGGCGGAGTATTGGATGTTTTAAAAAATGTTGTTTTTGCCAGAGATTTGCTTCCGAGAATAATCTCCGAGAAATGGCTGACTTCCACATAGACTTTATTTTCAGTGGTATCCACCACCACGTTATAAACATCCAGACTGTCGAAACCGGCACTGTCCGTATAAAAGAATACCCATAGATCATCCACGGTCAGTCCCAGTTCATCCAGTAATTCCGGATTGTAGGGAATGGTTACCTGAACCGGTTCTTCAAAATAATACGGACTGACCAATTGGCTGTCTACATATACATTGAAGGATATCCCGCTGAGAATAGCAGATGCGTAACTGACCGTATCTTCCAGAATATCAGCCAAACTTGGTATTGAGACCTCGATGGACACGGAATCCGATAAACTGCCGGTAGGCAGGGCCACTTGCGCGCCGTTGAGCACATTTAACGGAAAGGGCAGACTGTCTATGGTCACAACACCGGATTCCCGCACTTCATCTTCCTGACCGGTTTCGGATCCGTCCGGAAGGATCGGTAAAAATTTGGCCCATTTGCCCTTGGCCGAATCGTCCGCCGTGGTGACACGGATGCGGGTCGTGGCCGTATAATTCTGCCATCTTGCTTTTATGACGCCATTCCCGGTCTTTTCAGCGAGAAAGAGCCCGGTTTCACTTAACTCTCCAACCGTATTCCCGATGAGACGCCAGTGAGGCAGAACTTTAGTACTGTTTCCTACTGTATCCACGATAAACGCCTGATACTGAATATCCGCATCCACGAGTACCAGAGTATCCTTTGGTAAAATCACCATTTTTCGGCCTTCTTTGGGCTGTCCTTCCGGCTGCAGTGATGTGGTATCTTTGACCACCACATGAGCTTTGCCGGAAAATGAACCGGTCGTCGCATAGACAAACCCCTTTCCATCGGCTATGGCTTCAAAGAGGCCGTTTTCATCAATAGATCCGAAACTCAGGTCGTCCATACTCCATTCGAAAACTGTCTCGATCGGATTGCCCGCGCTGTCCATCAGCATGGCTTCATATTGCAGTGTCTCGCCGGGCAGCAGCACAGTATCCCGCGGCGTCACCTCGACGTGAGCGCCCGCTTCACGCCACGCCCAGGTTGCGGAATCGATATGCACCACCACAGAAGATTTCCCTGTCCAGGGACCCACTGAGGCATCAACGAATGTGTGTCCTTTTTTCAGCGCTTCAAAGAGTCCGTCCTGATCAATGGTTCCGATGTCCGCATTACGCACACTCCAGGTAAAAACAGTATCATGGCGCATACCCTCTCTGTCCATCAGCCATGCTTTAAAGTGCTGGGTCATGCCGCTGAACAATTCGGCCTGACCCGGTTCGATAATCACTTTATAGCGCTCATGGGTTTCAGCCGGATCTCCGCGGACAATCACTTCTGCACGGCCCGTGGACTTGCCGGATGTGGCCGTGATTTTTGTATGCCCCGCAGCGAGCGCAGTGAACAATCCACTGTCTGAAATGACGCCGATTTTTTTGTTCTGAACACTCCATTTGAACTCGGGTTCCTGAACACTTTTGTCCTCATCCTGCAGCTGAGCCGTAAACTGTACCTCTTCTCCAACGATGATTTCAGCCTGTTCCGGTGTGATGATCACTTTGGTTTTTTTGGGAGGTTTATCGGGTTTGGATTTGTCTTTACCGTTGTCATAACGCAGACCTTGCGAAAGTCAAAGACCTTCGCAAGGTCATTTTTAATATCCTCAATTATTTCTTTGATTTTTTCAGGATTCCTTTTTAGATTAAAACATCATGATTCAGGATAAGATTAAGACACGCGAGGTTTTGGCCGAGCTGTGCGAGGATTTTCGGGCGCAGGGCAAAACCGTCGGATTCACTTCGGGTGCGTTCGACCTGTTGCATGCCGGGCATACAGATTACCTGGAAAAAGCCGGGCAGCTCTGTGACGTGCTCATCGTGGGTGTCAATACCGATGCGTCTGTAAAAATGTACAAGGGCCCGGATCGTCCCGTTGTCCCTGAAGATCAGCGCATTCGCACGGTGGCCGCGTTAGAATCGGTGAGTTACGCATTCTTGTTTGATGAACGCAGAAACCAGAAAAATATAGAAATCCTGAAGCCGGATCTGTATATCAAGGCAGGCGATTATTCGTCCGGCACATTGACCTCAAAAGAGGTGGTCGAGAAATACGGCGGCGAGGTAAAGCTGATTCCGGTTGAACAACCGATATCCACAACCGATATCATTGATAAAGTGACGAGGATGAATGAAAATTCCGGCAGTCAATATGTTGAACAGGAAAAAGCTGTTCATCTTGAACAAAAACCTGCCAAGCCGGGGCCGGCCGTTTTTTTTGACCGGGACGGCACAATTAATGAAGAAGTGCTGTATCTGCATGAACCCGAACAGTTCAAGCTGCTGCCTCATGCCATTGAAGGCATGAAACAATTTCAGGATATGGGATATCGAATTATCATTATTACAAACCAGCCGGGTATCGGTATCGGATACTATACAAAAAATGATTTTTTTGCAGTCAACCGGACCCTGCTTTCACACCTTTCCAAAGCCGGCATTCTGGTGGATAAAATCTATTTCTGTCCGCATTCCAAATCAGTCAAGTGCGATTGCCGCAAACCCGGCCAGGCGCTCATTGAACGTGCCAGAGAAGAACTGAATCTGGACCTGTCCCGAAGCATTATGATCGGAGACCGGACCGGAGATATGGAGGCAGGCAGGCGCGCAGGGATGACAACCATTCTGGTCCGCACCGGATTCGGAGGTGAAGACAGTGAGTATCCGGGAGATCCCGACTACCGGGCAAAGGATCTTTCGGACGCAGCCCGCTGGGTTCTTGAAAAAGAACGCCGCGGGCAAAAATAAAAACCCAAATAACCGGCTTCTGATGAAGGTCAATCGGGAATTGAAATGATACAGGATCAATTTTGATTTTTGATAACAGGAGAGATTATGAGTAAACAGTTGATACAAATTGCCAAACGTTTGAAACGTATTAGAGAAGAGAATGAAATGTCTCTGGAATGGGCAGCGGCAGCTCTGGAGTCGTCACCGGCTGAACTGCAGGCATTTGAATCCGGAGAAGAAGAGATCCCAGTCAGTTTTCTTTATATGGCAGCTAAAAAATACGGAGTTGATTTAAGCGAGCTTTTGACAGGCGAAGAACCGCAACTCAAGCTTTTCGCTCTGACTCGAAAAGGCAAAGGTGTGTCCGTTGACAGGCAGAAAGAATACGATTACCAGAGTCTTTGCACGCAATTTGCGCATAAAAAAGTCGAGCCCCTGCTGGTCACAGTCCCGCCTGAACCACAAACAGCAGAATCTCATTTTAACAGTCATTCCGGGCAGGAATTTCATTATGTGCTGAAAGGACGCCTTCAGGTAACCATTGATCAGGAATCCGTGGTTCTTGAACCGGGAGATGCCTTGATGTTTCAAAGTGAAGTACGGCATGCACTCAAGGCATTGGATGATAAGCCGGCCGAAGTTCTGGTTATAATTGTATAGCTGATGATGAAAACACAAAAGCGGTCAATCGAAATGAAAAATGAAATTTTTCTTGCAGTTTTCATAAATCCATATTACCTTATTCGTTCACTCATGGGTTTATGATAAGTGCATATGCTTTATCTGACATGAGAAAAACAGGGTGTTTTATCAAATTAATAAGGAAAGGCATGACCGGAACAAAAAGGAAAGTTGAAGCTAAAAAATCAACGAATAATTATCCCTGGAGTAATTCGGATCTTGATTTTTTTAAAGTGCTCATTATAAAGAAGAGAAAAGAAGCGCTGGATGAAATCGAATGCCTCCGCTCTCAGGTGGTTCAGGATAATCGAACCGACCTGGATGAAGATTCGGAATACTCATTTCACATGGCCGATGCAGCTTCCGTTGCGACAGATCGTGAATACATATACCGGATGATTGACCGGCAGGAACGGTTGGTAGCCTATCTGGATCGCGCTCTTGAACGAATTGAAATGAAGACGTACGGTATTTGTCGTGTTACGGGAAAACCCATAACTCGAGAACGGCTGGAAGCTATTCCCCATACTGAACTTTCCGTAGAGGGGAAAATGCTTGAAAAGCAGAAGGGGATGATAGAGAAACAGGAAGACGATGTGGATCTTATTGGTTTGTAAGATAAAAACATGAAAACCAGTAACGGATTGTCTGATAAAGATTCAATAATAATAAATTTTAAACAATAGATATAAATTCGTGATAAAAGAAAAAGTATCTTTATTGTAAAATTTATGTTGATACTGAGTAAAAAAATACCTATATTTTATTGTATTCAATAAATTATTGCACACAGATTCAGCATGCCCAGAATTTTAATAGAAGGGAGAATAAAAATGAAAGACGTTTTTTACGATGTGAAATTAAGAAAAAAAGTTGAAGCCGAAGTGACTGAAAAAGTAAAATATGGTGACCCCGGAAAAGAAAGGTATGCTCTGCGCGCAAAAACAAGTGACGGGAGAAATTTAACGAAGTTTGTGAAGAAAGCGGATTGGGAAAAAGCGGCGGTGTAATTGAAAAAATGCTTTTTTCTATATCCTAGTGATATAATTGCTGTCAGTTTTGAATGGCCTTCATGTCAGGAAGGCCATTTTTTTACAAAAAATGTAAAAAATATCTTGACATTCAAAAAGTGATTATGTATAATTATACGCTCCAAAATGAAGGAGCTGATTTTATTGAAAAATAAGTAAGATTGTTAGAATTTACTTGACATTAAAACGAATAAAAATTATATTAAAGAACGCATTAAGGAGATGCTAATCTTCAAAAGCGTTATCAAAGTTCATTGAAACATTCGCGTGCACGGCCTTCGTAATGAATACGCCATTATCATTTTCTTCGAAAATAAAATATTAAATTTTACAACGGAGAGTTTGATCCTGGCTCAGGACGAACGCTGGCGGCGTGCTTAACACATGCAAGTCAAGGAGAACGAGAATCTTCGGAAT
>JAFGCO010000044.1 GCA_016932575.1 bacterium | reverse complement strand
TTCTACTCTTCTACTCTTCTACTCTTCTACTCTTCTACTCTTCTACTCTTCTACTCTTCTACTCTTCTACTCTTCTACTCTTCTACTTTTCTGCTCTTCTGCTTTTCTGCTTTTGATTCAAAGACTCTAGGATCCAATGACCCTTAGACTCAAAGGCTCACATCACCTTATCGGTATAATCTTCCCCCCCCGAAACTGCATAAGATGAATGGATGTATTCACTCGCTCCGATTCGAATGAAATGGGTCCCTGAATTCCCTTAAAATCACGAACCTGGCCCAGCCGCTTTGCGAGACGTTCCCTTCCGGGATGTCCCTCCTCAACAAGGCTGAGTAATATTGAAGCCGCATCATATCCGAATACATCCAATTTGTCCGGAGACCTTCGCATGGTCAGACGATAATCGGTCATAAACTGATTATATTGATAATCTGAAGGATCCGCAAAAAAATCACTGAGAAAAACCAATCCTTCAAGATATCGGCTATCAATAAACCGGCTGTGATCGATTAATAGTTCCACATCATTCCATGGCACACCCCCTAAAACTTTTGCACTGAAATTATATTTTGCAAATTGAGGGATAATATATTGCAGGTCTTCATGAAGAACCGGCAAAAACATGCCCTGAAAGGCTGTCACAGTAAGGGCTGTAGAATCTACGAGATCTTCCACGCCCCGGTCGACAAACTGTACGCCCGGGATACGGCGTTGTTTATCCAATTGGTTCTTTGGAACTCTAATCAGGACCGAATCGTCCAGCATCTTCCGCAGCCCGAATTCGCGAATTGTCTTAAATTGTACTCCGAGATGCTCATCACCGGAATAATACCATTTTTCAATCAGAATATCTCCGCCCAGTTCAATAACATGTCTCTTGAAAGCATCGTGCATAACCCGGCCATATTCACCGGCTTCCGCCAGAACAGCGAATTTTTTTAATCCCAGGCCGGACACAGCATAATCAGCCAGCATTTTTGCACGAACATTTAAAGGAGGATTCAATTGAAAGACATAAGAGCCCACTTCAGCAATACCCAAAGCGGATGCAGTGGGCGACAGCAACGGAACCTGTCGTTCCTGGGTTACAGCAGCCACCGCTGCAGTTTGATCACTCTCGAGTTCTCCGATGACAGCCACCACTCCCTCATCTTCACATAGACTTTGAGCGGCTTTAATGGCTGTCAAAATTTCCCCCTGTGTATCTTCAACAATCAATTCCACTTTGGTTAAATCTTTGGAGTTATGCATATCAACAGCATACTTGATGCCTGACAGAACTGCCTTTCCCTGTTCCGCCAACTCTCCGCTCAACGGCAGTATCACTCCCAGTTTCACACTCCCTCTGGCCAGCATATTCACTTGCCGTAATTTTTGCTGAATTTCCACAATATACATGCTTTGAGGAAATTTTTCCAGAAAACCATTTAATAAATCCTTGCATTGCTGGTACTGTTCATTTTTTATCAAACGCTGCACGAGACGAAGGGTAATAGCGGCCTGGCCCCGCTCATCATGAACCGTTTCATGCAGCTGTTTCAGACCATTGATATCCAGCCGAAAATCCATGAGATCAGAAGACAAATTGGCAGCTTTATGCATCAATCGAGTATCGCCTCCCCGGTCCAATAACTGAAACAAAACGCGAACGGCATCTTCATTGGCTCCCAATTGATAAAAAGCCACTGCCTTGCCATAAAGCGCATCATCTACATAGCTGCTGGACGGATGATCCATCACCAGCTCATTAAAGGCTTCTATCGCCCGCTGATGTTCTCCCATCCGATTCAGGGCCTTTCCCTGCATCAGCAGCGAACCTGTACTTCTACGATGTCCCGGATAGACCCGGTCCATAAATTCAAACTGCTGCAGGGCTCCTTGAAATTGTCCTGCTTGATAAGTATTAACGCCGCGGTAAAATAAACTGTCAATAAGCTGTGTTTCCTGGGCATGGAGTACGCATATCGTAATGATAAAAAGAAAAATAATTTTGTTGTAAATTTTCATAATTGTCACTCCCTGACTATTCTACAGTCACGCTTTTCGCCAGATTTCTTGGTTGATCTACATCACAGCCTTTGATAACTGCTGTGTAATAGGCCAGAAGCTGAAGCGGAATGACTGTAAGTACCGGCATAAGACTCTGAATGGTATGGGGTATTTCGATAACCTCATCACAAAGGGATGTACATGTATCATCTCCATCCGAGACCACCGCTATCACCCATCCGCCTCTTGCCTTCACTTCCTCTATATTGCTGATCACTTTTTCATAAACCGCATCTTTGACAGCAATAAAAATTACCGGCATTTGCGCATCAATCAGCGCAATGGGCCCATGTTTCATCTCCGCAGCCGGATATCCCTCGGCATGAATATAGGAAATTTCCTTCATTTTCAGTGCGCCTTCCAGCGCAACCGGATAATTAAAACCGCGGCCCAAATAAAGCGCATGATGGTGGGTTACCATTTTTTTTGCAATGGATTCGATGTGATTGGCCTGTTTGAGGATAGAATGCATTTTATCGGGCAGTTTCTTTAAGGCTTGAGCAATTTCCCTGCCGTCTTCGGCAGACAGATGACTCATCCGGCCCAAAGCCAGCGCAATTAAAGCCAGAGTGATCACTTGAGAAGTAAATGCCTTGGTTGAAGCCACACCAATTTCGGGGCCTGCGTGTAAATAAACCCCTGCATGCGTTTCCCGGGCAATCGTACTGCCCACGACATTGCACAATCCCAGCGCCAGAGCGCCTTTTTGCTTGGCTTCACGAACGGCTGCAAGTGTATCAGCTGTTTCTCCGGATTGTGTAATAGCGAGCACTGTATCGACGCGGGAGACAATGGGATCACGATAGCGAAATTCAGATGCGTATTCCACTTCAACCGGTATATTGGCGTATTTTTCAATAAGATACTCCCCGATCAGAGCTGCGTGCCATGATGTGCCGCACGCTGTAATAATCAGACGTGAGCTATGCGCCATTCTTTCAATGCAGTTCTGTAATCCCCCCAATTTGGCATTGCCGTCTTCAACCAGCAACCGGCCCCGCATAGAATCCCAGATGGTATCCGGCTGTTCAAAAATCTCTTTCAGCATAAAATGTGCATAACCGCCCTTTTGAAGATGTGTCAAATCAAAAGGCAGCTTTTCCACGGCTTTGAAAACGGTTTTATCCTGAAGCGTTCGAACCTTTGCACCTTTTTTATCCACAACCGCCATCTCATCATCTTCCAGATAAATCACATCGCGAGTATGCTCCACCAATGCAGATCCGTCAGACGCGATCAGATTTTCTTCATCGCCGATACCGATCACCAGTGGACTGCCACGCCGGGCCGCAAACAGTTTATCAGGCTCATAAGAAGAAAGCACCAGGATACCGAATGTTCCCCGTACCAGTTGCAGCGCTTTACGGATGGCAAATGCCATATCCCCGTCATAACACATGGCAATCAGGTGAACTAAAATTTCAGAGTCAGTTTCTGAATAAAATCGATAGCCATCGGCAAGCAGCGAATCTCTCAATTGGACATAGTTTTCAATAATACCGTTGTGGACAACAGCAATTTTGTAATCCTGGTCAAAATGCGGATGAGCGTTCCGTTCTGAAGGCTCTCCATGAGTCGCCCAGCGGGTATGTGCAATACCAATCGAAGCTTTGGAATCCACACCATTAATCTCCAATTCCAGACCCGAAATTTTACCCTGCTTTTTTTTATACCAAAGCTGACCTTCATCGATCACAGCAACCCCGGCCGAATCATACCCACGATATTCCAAACGTTTGAGTCCGTTAATCAACAAAGGCAAGACAGGTTTATCACCCACATAACCGACAATCCCGCACATGACAATTCCCCATAAAATTTCATGAACAATATACTTGTCTTCTATGAATCATACAAGCCCTAATTTGACTGATAAACCCCTGTGCATATAAATTTCGGATGGCTCCGGACAATACACCATCATTTCCAATGAAATGAACAATTCCGCGCAAAAACGACATCTTTATTTTTCCAGTTCATTATTCAGTTTATCAATTCTCACCAGGGATCCTCACCTGTTATTCCCACTCGATTGTGCCTGGCGGTTTCGAACTCACATCATAAACCACCCGATTGATACCCCGAACTTCATTAATAATACGATTTGAAACACGGGTTAACAGGTCGTCGGGAAGTTTCGCCCAGTCTGCGGTCATGCCATCCTGACTGGTCACGGCCCGAAGTACAACTGCATGTTCATAAGTACGTTCGTCCCCCATGACGCCAACAGTTTGTACCGGCAATAACGCCACAAATGCCTGCCAGACCTTGTCATAATATCCGGACGTTTTTAATTCATCGATAAAAATCACATCTGCCTCCCGGAGCAGATCAATACGGTTTTGTGTAACCTCTCCCAGTATTCGAACGGCCAGGCCAGGACCCGGGAAAGGATGTCTCCTTAAAATAGAATCGGGAATTCCGAGAACCTTCCCAACAGCGCGTACTTCATCTTTGAACAATTCCCTAAGGGGTTCCACCAGCGACAGATTCATTCGCTCGGGAAGGCCGCCGACATTGTGGTGAGATTTTATGGTGGCCGAAGGTCCCCATGTGGACACGCTCTCAATGACATCCGGATACAGGGTGCCCTGAGCCAAAAAACGGACCCGACCGATACGTTTGGCCTCTTTTTCAAATACGTCGATAAACCGCCTGCCAATTGACTTTCTCTTGATTTCAGGATCGATCACACCCGCCAAATCGGAAAGAAAAGATTCTGTTGCATCGACGTACACCGGATGAAGATCTGAAAATGCCTGAAGCACTTCTTCCGCCTCATTTTTTCGCAGCAGACCATTATTGACAAATACTGAAGTTAACTGGCCGCCAATTGCCTGATGAATAAGTCTGGAAGTCACGGCGGAATCTACGCCTCCTGATAATCCGCACAACACCTTCCCTTCTCCAACCTGATCGCGAATCATCTCAATAGAAGATTCAACAAAATGCTCGGGCGTCCATTGACCCGTGCATTGACAAATACGATAGACAAAATTTTCCAGGATTCGCTCACCCTGCTCGGTGTGCACAACCTCCGGATGAAATTGAATGCCATAAATTAAGCGCTGCCGGTCTGCAATTGCCGCAATCTCCGCATTTTCAGTATGTGCCAATTTTTGAAAATCAGATGGAAGGCTCACCAGATGATCTCCATGACTCATCCAGACATTGAGTTCACTCGGCATATCGTGAAAAAGGTCCGAATAATCGTCCACAAAAAGAACCGCGTGACCATATTCCCGTCGAGCCGCATTTTTCACCTCACCTCCCAAAAAATGTCCGATCAGCTGCAGCCCATAACATATACCCAACACCGGAATATTCAGGGAAAAAATACGAGGATCCGGATGGGGGGCATTATCTTCATACACGCTGCCGGGACCGCCTGATAGCACAAGGCCTTTGGGCTGCATTTTTCTGATGGCCTCTATTGAATGATTGAACGGCACAATTTCACAATAAACACGCTTTTCGCGAATTCTGCGGGCAATTAACTGCGTATATTGAGAACCAAAATCGAGAATCAAAATTATTTCATCACGAAGCGAAGTCATGCATCTCCTTTAATTCAAGGACCTGTCAATTGAACAGGAATAATAAACCTGGAATATTTTTAACAGAAATAATTGCTTGTTTTTTAATAATATATCATCTTATCGCTTGATATCTTCAAAGTTTTAGGGCGCATGTATGATTCAAGTTCTATCTGAAATCAGGATAGTTTCCAGGCTCTCAACGGTTCCAGAAAATCATAACATGTCAAATCATAATGAATCGGCGTAATCGAAACCATATTCTGATCGATTGCACCGTCATCGTATTCAATAGAGGATTCTTTATTGAGTTTTTGACCGGTCAACCAGTAATACGTCCTTCCATGAGGATCAATGCGTTTGTCAAAATCTTCCCGGTATAAAGCCGATCCCTGCCTTGTAATCGCCACACCTCGAATTTTCTTTTCCTGACAGGCAGGGATATTAACATTAAGAAATACGTCTTTCGGCAGACCTTTTTTGAGCAGCATATCCGCTAATTTTCTGGCAAATTTTGCGGCATAAGTAAAATCAGGATTGTGAAATGTCCCCAGGGAAATTGCAAAAGAGGGAACACCCAATATTGCACCTTCTGTCGCTGCTGAAACCGTTCCTGAATAAATGGTATTAATCCCCGTATTGGGACCGATATTGATTCCGGAAATGACAATATCCGGTTTCCTTTTGAGAATGGCCCAGTACCCGATCTTCACACAGTCTGCAGGTGTTCCCTTCACTGCATAGCCGTAAAATTCTCCATTGCGCGAATAGTCGAATACTCTAAGAGGATCTGACAATGTAATGGCGTGTCCCACGGCACTCATTTCAGTAGCCGGTGCAACAATGACCACTTCATACTGATGCTTAAAACTTTGACGTAAAGCCAACAATCCGGGGGAAGCGATCCCGTCGTCATTGGTCAGCATCACGAAAGGTTTTTTTTTCTTATTCATCCTATAAAAAACGTTAATATTTTTTCAAGTGTATCACGCATCTCTTTTCGATGTACGATTGCATCTACGAATCCGTGTTCCAGTTGGAATTGAGACCGCTGAAAACCTTCCGGTAAATCCTGGCCTATGGTTTGTTTGATCACGCGGGGTCCCGCGAATCCGATCAGGGCACCGGGTTCGGCCAGATGAATATCTCCCAGCATGGCATAACTGGCCACAACACCTGCTGTAGTCGGGTTGGTCAGAATTGAAATGTACAGTCCGCCATCATCTGAAAAACGCGATAATTTTGCCGAAGTTTTCGCCATCTGCATCAGCGAAATAATCGATTCCATCATTCTTGCCCCGCCAGAAGCGCACACCAGGATCAGAGGGATCTTGCGGCCTCTGGCCTGATCCACCACACGGGCGACTTTTTCACCTACCACGGATCCCATACTGCCACCAATAAAACGAAAATCCATCACCCCAAACATGACTGGAACACCCTTGATATTTGCGGAACCGGTTCGAATCGCATCCTTGAGTCCTGTTTTCTTCTGAGCCGCCTTGAGTCGATCTTCGTAACGTTTGCTATCTTTAAAATTCAAAAAATCTTCGGGTTCCAAATCTGTTTCGGTTTCTCTGAAACTGCCCTTATCCAGAAGAAGATCCATATAATCACGGCTTGTAATGCGAAAATGAAAATCACAATGATTGCATACGTATGCATTTTCCTGCAGTTGTTTTCGATAGATAATTTCATTGCAGCGTTCACATTTCAGCCATAATCCGTCAGGCATTTCTTTCTTTTTTTGGGCCATGAGCCCCGGTTTTTTCCGTTTAAACCAGGCCATATATACCTCGCACTGGTTGGATAAAACAAGTTATAATGATAATTTTCAAAATAAAAAACCTCATCAAAATTAAAAAAATGTCACCATGTAATGCATTAAAAAAAATTTTGCTGTATCGCATTGAAAACAGTGCGGATCATCATTGACTGTTTTCATATTTTTAATCTTGCAGCAAATCCTTAGCCATCACAATCGCATCTTCATGTTCCGCCTCGTAATAATTCTTGCGAACACTGATTTCCTTAAACCCCAGTTTACTGTACAGCCGCCTGGCGGTTTTATTGGATTTTCGGACTTCCAGCCAGGCCCACCGCAAATAAGAGCGGTGAATGAATAATTGACGGATCATATCCTGAGCCAGCCCCCTTCGCCGCCAATCCGAATGCACTGCGAGGTTGCCGATATGAACCTCATCTTTCACCTGCCATGCCACCAGATAAGCGATCACATGATGATCACAATCACCCACAAGGCTTATCGCATCAGAGCGGCGCAGATCATTTAAAAAACTTACCCGACTCCATGGTGATTTGAAACTGTTTATCTCAATCGCCATCACTTCATCCAGATCATCCTCCGCCATGGGTCGGACACTCCAGCTCGAATCATCAATATGCTGATGCATGATCACCATTTTTTATTAAAGCAAAAACAGTGTTCAACTTTACTGCCTCTCTGAATCATCACAATAAATGATTTTCATAAATCACGGTCAGATTCATTTTTTATAAGTTGCGTTTTATTCCACACCCTGAAACCGCTTAATGTACTGCGGTACCACTTCATCCAGGCTGGTGTGTTCGCCGGCATTCATTTTCTCACGCCCAAGAGCCGCCACTGAAAATCCACTGGAGGCATAAAATTCTGTTTTTAAAAGAACAGCACGATGATCACATTCAAGCTTCCTTTGAAACTGCCTGGTTCCGCTGCCGACAAATAAAATTTGATCGTCACCAAATCCCTGAAAAATACAATCTTCATTGACAGTGTCTGCTGCCTGTATGGCGACCCACCGATTTTTCCGCCAGTGAAATAATCCGCGGTAAGCTTCACCTTTTCGTGCCGTCAGCAGCACACAGGCGCTTGTGCAAACCGGTGGAATAGACCATACCATGGCCTCCAATGAAGAAACAGCAATTAAGTCCACATCCGCACCAAAGGCGAGCCCTTTCGCAAATCCCAATCCGATGCGCAGCCCTGTAAACGAACCGGGGCCATTGGATACAGCGATGCCGTCCAATGTTTTAAGAGAAATATTTGCAGAAGTACAGACCCAATCCACCATATCCGACAGCATTTCTGCATGGCTGTGTTTTCTTGCCAAGCGGTGTTCCGCGATCAAACCGTTATCACCTGCCAGTCCCACACTGCAAACCGGCGTCGCTGTATCGATTCCCAGAACATTCATGAAGAGACCTGATCAAGGATACGGTCCGACGGGGCTGTGATTCTCAGCCTGCGCTTTTCAAAATCGCCTGTGTTTTCAGAATAACAATCCAGTTCAATTCTGAATATCGAAAAAGGCAGCAATTGTTCTCCGCGTTCCGCCCATTCAATGATTGATATTCCACCCGCATTAAAATAATAATCCAGATCAAGCATTTCGATATCATGCAAAGCAGTCAAACGATAAAAATCAAAATGATATACCGGCATCCGGCCTGAATACTCCTGGACCAGTGTAAACGTGGGACTGGTGACCACATCGGTTACACCAAGTCCCTTGCAAACGCCCTTGGTAAAAACCGTTTTACCGCTTCCCAAATCTCCGAAAAGCGCAAGGACATCTCCCGGATATAAAAAATTGGCTATGCTTTGTCCCGTCCTGAACGTTGCCTCCCAACCTGCTGTGACAATCTCAATGGTCTTTAATTTCGTCATGGATTCAGGATTTCGGATCAAGTGTTACGGCGGTTAAAATCATCTCTTCAAGCGATACGCCGCCATGTTGAAAACTGTCGCGATATAAAGATAAATACTTATGGTAATTCGTTGGGTAGACAAAATAGTAATCTTCCAGAGCTATCAGATAATTGGTATTAATTCCTCTTGCAGGCAATTTGAATTTGCCGGGATCTTTAACCTCAATACAGTGTTTTTGCTCGCCCCGAATGGCCCGTCCGTATTTATAACGCACATTGGTGCTGGTTTCCTTGTCTGCGTGAACAGTAGATCCCCGCATACAGCGTATGGATCCATGATCCGAAGTAAGTACGACTTTGACACCAGCCCGTGCAGATGCCTTTAATATCTGAAACAGTGCGGAATGCTCAAACCAGGTGCGTGTCAATGATCGAAAAGCTGATTCGTCTGGAACAATTTCACGTAAAATTTGAGAATCACTTCGTCTATGCGCCATAATATCCACAAAATTAAAAACCATGGCTGAAAGCGGTGAGGACAAGTACGCGTCAATATTCTTCATGACTCCCCGCGTATCGCTCGCATCGACCATTTTTACATATTTAGGCTCGGGTTTCAACATAATCCCTAACCGCTCGAGATGATCCAGAAGCAAAGGATGCTCATAACGATTCCTGCTGTATTCATCATCTTCGCCCTGTTTCCAGAGATCGGGATATTGAGCTTCGATTTCTGCCGGAAACAAACCTGAAAAAATCGCATTACGGCTATATGGCGTGGCCGTTGGTAAAATAGAAAAATAATAATCCCGGCGGATCATAAACCAGTCATAAAGTATCGGCTCCAAAATCAGCCACTGATCCAGCCTTAAATTGTCAATAATAATAAAGAGAACGTGTTTATCCTGCTTAAGTGACGGAAGAACAAATTTCGGAATTAAATCTACAGACAGGGTTGGCCTGGAATCGCTGGCCAGCCATCCGATATATTGATTGCGTATATATTTTCCAAAGCCCTGATTGCATTCTCTTTTTTGATCATGTAAAGTCTGCCGCAATCCCAAATCGGGATGGGCATCCAAATCCAGATCCCGCTCGGATAATTTAATATGGATATCAATCCACATTTCCGGAGTCATATTCTGGTTCAAAATTGCTGATATCTCACCAAATTCCGATGTATACTCGCGAGCAACTTTTTCCTGAGAGATCCGCTGTCGTTCCAAAATCCGTTTGCACGTAGAAAAAATTTGACTGGGATTGACCGGTTTTGTTAAATAATCTTCAATCTGAACGCCAATGGCTTCTTCCATTAAATTTTCTTCTTCACTCTTTGTCACCATAATCATCGGTAAAGACGGACGCATGGATTTAATCACAGGCAGCGCTTCCAATCCGTCCATACCTGGCATCATTTCATCCATTAAAACCAAATCATATTGATCGTTTTGAATCAAACTGATCGCGTCTTCAGCATTGGTTACCGGCGTCACCGAATAACCGCGTTCTTCGAGAAAAAGAATATGCGGTTTCAGATGATCAATTTCATCATCCACCCATAAAATTTTACCTTTGGTTATTTTCATAGGCCACAAATTACTAATTTTTTCACCGAGAAGCAAACGCTTTTAATTTATACAACCTGGGGTGATAAAAATTCGAATTTTTCATTGTAAGTGTGTCTTTACAAATCAATGTCTGAAAATTCTATTTAACTGGAATTGATATTCTCGCTTATAAAAACCAGGCACAATAGATCTTTGATGCAATTCGATTTCAAATCATCCACAGTCTACCACGCCTCAACAGGTACCAATAATTTCCTTTTATAGTCGTTTACAGTTTGCATCATTTTCTTTAAATCAATGCAAAATGTATGTCTAAAATGTCATATTTTATACATGGTATAAAATTTGCTTAATCATTTAATAAAATTTGACCATAACGTCGATCCTAACATAGGAAATCACCCATGAAATTGAATGTTTATAAAAAAGCCGGGTTGTTCGTTATCATGATATCACTCACCTGTGGATTATATGCTCAAATTCAATGGACAGCCGATGGTATAAAATCAAGCAGCAGTAATGCCTCACTCATCAATGTCAGTGCAGTTTCTGATGGTCAGGGAGGGACATTTCTCGCCTATGAAAACGACCTGTCTCCGGATATTAACATATATGCGCAATGGCTGGATGGCAGCGGAACTCCCCGTTGGGGGGTTGCTGGAAAACCGGTGGATATCGGTGGATTGAATCAAAAAAATCCATCAGTTGCACCTGATGGCAACGGTGGATTTTACATCGCATGGACAGATGAAGGCTCCGGCCGAATCAAAGCGCAACGATTGAATTCCAGTGGAAATCCGTTATGGACAGTGAATGGTGTCTATGTGACAAACACCTCTGCTGCGCAACGTTCAGTAAAAATTGTTCCCGACAACAATGGAGGCATTATTTTGGCTTGGGAGGATGATCGTAATTATGCTTCCATGGGAACAGATATTTATGCACAACGACTGGACAACCAGGGGAATAAAATGTGGGCTGCTGTCGGAGTGGCTGTAACCAACGCTGCTGCACTTCAGTCACAATCTGCCGCTGTCATCGATGGAAGCGGCGGCATCGTTGTCGTCTGGACCGATTATCGGAATCAGGGGACAACAGATACAGATATTTATATGCAATGTCTTAATGCCTCTGGAACACGTCAATGGTATTACGATGGCAATTATGAGGGAATCCCCGTATGTACGGCAAACAGCTCTCAAAAAAATCCGGATATCATCTATACCGGAAACAAGATAGGTATTGCATGGGCCGACAAACGAAACGATCAATACGATATTTATGCCCATTTATTTAACATGAATGCAGATCCAAGATGGAGCACTGTAAACGGAACGGTGATAAGCGATGCATCCGGTGATCAGACCAATCCGAAAATATGCAGGGGTGCGGACAATGGAGTCATTATCACCTGGCAGGATGCCCGTTCCGGCAATGATATCTACGTACAGCGTATGGCCGTTGGCGGAGCCCCTGTCTGGGCAGCCGATGGCATTCCGGTCATTTCTTCTCAAAGCTGGAAAGGATATCCTGAAATATTGTCAGACGATGCCGGAGGCTGCATTATTACGTGGATGGATAACAGGAGCGGAGATTTTGATATTTATGCTCAACATATGAATACAAACGGAAACCGGCTCTGGAATACCAATGGCCTTTCGATATGCAGTGCCTCTGGCCAACAATACTGGCATAAAATGGTATCGGACGGATCCGGCGGAGCCATGACTCTATGGCAGGACAATCGTTCTTCAGCATCGGATGTATACGCACAACTGGTCAATGACAATCTGACAATCGAGGCACCGACCGGAGGGGACCTTTGGGCCGGCACCCAGTCACAGACCATTGAGTGGACATTTCATACCAGCCAGATTGTTTTCCATCACTTTTCTATTGTGGTTTCCGCAACGCCGGGAGACGGTTTTCCGATAACTGCGGCACAGAATGTTTCTCCTGCAGCTTTAAGTCAGTCATGGACACCCGGCAATGTCAATTCTTCCGCAGTTCAGATAAGAATTGTGGCCTATAACAGTAAAAATGTAAAATTGTCAAAATATACCAGCAGCATTTTTACCATTGATTCAGAACCGCCGAATGCCTTTAATCTGACATCTCCGGGTGACGATTCGGTTGTTGATTTACAGCCGACATTTCAATGGCAGGCCACCAGCGATAATCTTTCCGGTCTGGATCACTATGAACTGGTGATTGACGGTCAAACCGTAAAAAATAATCTGATTGCAAACAGCTACACACTGACCAGCCAGGAAAAACTGACCGACGGTCAGCATAACTGGTTTGTTCGTGCAGTTGACATGGCGGGACAGGCACGTCAATCAGCGACGTGGAGCATCACAGCTGCGGAAGACAACACACCTCCCAATCCGTTTAATCTGGCCGCACCGGCCAACAACAGCTGGACTAAAAATATCAATCCTGAATTCACTTGGGAAGCAGCGACAGATGACATTACCGGCATCCATCATTACAAACTCTTTGTAGATGGCGGAGCCGGCCCCATTGCAGACAATATTCCGCCTGACAATACATCCATCAATACTGTGACACTGGCTGTAGGCAGCCATACCTGGTACATTGTCGCTGTGGACTCGGCTTTCAATGAACGGTCATCAACCCAGACCTGGACAATCAAAATTGATAATGTAATTCCACAGGCCTTCTCTCTGGTAGGCCCGTCAAACAATTCATGGCACCAGACCGATACGCCCACATTTTCCTGGCAGGCATCACAGGATGGCGGATGCGGTTTAGCCGAATATGAACTCCATATTGACGGAGACAGCTCCCCCTGGATCGACGATATTTCACCGGATATCACACAGCTTTCCCTTACCCAGGCTCAGTCCCTTCCCGAAGGCACACATACGTGGTACATTGTCGCTAAAGATGTTCTGGGAAACAGCAGAGCCTCCAGTGCCACCTTCACCATTGGCATTGATATTACCTCGCCGGAAGCTTTTAATATTTTATCTCCGATGAATAACGCCTTTGTGAATACAAATCTGCCGACATTCACCTGGCAGAGTGCCACGGATGCGATCACTGATATTGCGGAATACAAGTTATATATCGATGAAGCATTGAACAGGGATGGCTTATCCACCACATCGACAACACCGGTTTCGGCTCTATCTGAGGGAGAACATTCATGGCAGGTCATCGCCGTCGATGAAGTGGGCAACTCGACCTGGACATCGAAATGGCACTTCACCGTAGATACGCAACCGCCGGCCGGCTTCAATTTAATTTCACCCACCCCTTCTCAAACGGTTTTTCATAACAAACCGACATTTTCATGGCAAACCACAACAGACGCCACATCCGGATTCGACCATTTCGAACTTTTTGTGGATGATCAAAAAGTAGCCGATGATTTAACCGCACAACAGACCGAACACACCCTGTCTGCGACATTATCAAACGGTAACCATACCTGGAAAGTCATCGCTTATGACAAAGCCGGAAATTCGAGGCAGAAAGGACCCCGAAATTTTAGCACTCAGGTGACGCCTCCTGATATCACTTCAGCAAAAAATGCTCAGGCTACCGAAGATATTTTCTTTATATACACAGCCACAGCCACAGATGCAGAAAACGATCTGCTGACATTTTCATTTGAAAATTATCCAGGATGGCTGAATGCAGATGAAGCTTCCATCAGCGGCACACCCACAGAAGGGATCACAAGCACATCCTTCACCGTGAAGGTAAGCGATGGTATTTTTGAAGTATCGCAGCAAGTGAATCTCACTGTCACTGCGGTGGATGATCCGCCCAATATTACATCGCCTGCAGCCGCAGACGCAACAGAAGAACAAAACTTTATCTATACCATTACTGCTACGGATCCGGAAAACGATCCGATCACCTATTCTTTTTCCGGATACCCAGGCTGGATGAGTGTCTCTGGCGCCACGATCCAGGGAGCACCTCCGGAAGGCGTCACATCAGTCAACTTTACAGCCATTGCCACAGCCAATGGAAAATCGGATGAATTGGAAGTCACCATTTCCATTGCCGGAGTTGATGATCCGCCTCAAATCACATCCGATGATACAGGCAATGCGACCGAGGACATCAATTATTCTTATACGGCAGCAGCCACAGATCCGGAAAATGATCCGATTACTTATTCATTTTCCGGATATCCGGACTGGATGAGCGCCTCGGGTGCCGTGATTCAGGGTGCCCCCCCCGAAGGGGTCACAGCCTTCTCATTTACGGTAACAGCCACTGCGAACGGCAAATCAGATCAGCAAACCGTGAATGTGGCGGTTCAGGCTGTCGATGATGCGCCTCAAATTACTTCTGAAGAGGCTGTCAATGCTGTCGAAGATGTTTTATTTTCATATATCGCCTCAGCAACAGATGCAGAAAATGATCCGATCATACTGACATTTTCACAATATCCGGATTGGATGACAGTATCCGGAAGCACGATTCAGGGAACGCCAGTCGAAGGTGTCACCGCATTCAATTTTACAGTCACCGCTACAGCCAATGGGAAAACGGATCAGTTGATCGTTCACGTGTCTGTCACCTCCGTGGATGATCCGCCCCACATAACATCCGCCTCTGCAGGAAATGCAACCGAAGATATTCTCTTTCGGTATACAGCTGCAGCCACGGACCCAGAGAATGATCCGATTCATTTCACTTACTCCAATTATCCGGACTGGATGACCGTCTCCGGTGCAGTCATTGAAGGGACACCCGCCAATGATGTCACCACATTCAGCTTTAAAGTCACCGCCACAGCCAACGGAAAAACTGATCAAAAGAATGTCACAATTTCAGTATCGGCGGTGAACGATCCGCCTCAAATCACATCTGCTGATTCAGTAACTGCAACTGAGGACCAATTGTTTACTTATACAGCCACGGCCACGGATGAAGAGGGAGATCCGGTTTCAATTGCCATTTTGAATCTTCCCTCCTGGCTGACCCTGAATCAAACCGTCGTAAGCGGCACTCCTGCCAATGGACAAAAAGATACACTTTTCACAGTCATCGCTGAGGCGTCTGCGTTATTCGACACACAACAGGTCCATATTTCTATTCTTGATGTCAATGATCCGCCAAAGATTACTTCACCGGATACAATCCAGGCTACCGAGCATCAGGTCTGTTCATACTCAGTAACGGCAACAGACATTGACGGACCGAATATTTCCGTGCAATTTTTATCTTATCCGGACTGGATGAAACCTATGGGCCGGATTATCCGGGGGAAAGTACCTGCCAATTGTCAGAATACCTCATTCCGCGTGGTTATTTCTGATAATCATCCGGACGCCCCACTGACAGATTCACTCACCGTGACAGTGTGTATTGAACAGATCAACGATCCACCGGTGTTCAATCTCTCATTTCCGGATCCGCAGTTTCAAGATCCGGATACAGTCCGCTGGACTCTCGCCCTGGATGATTTTGTGATAGATCCGGATAACGAGGATAATGAACTCACATGGAGTTATTCATTAATCGATTCACAGAATGTAATCGTGTTCATTGATCCCGGCACCCATAAGGTCACCATAGAAGCTACAGGAATGATGAGTGATTTCCATATTGAATTTACGGTTAAAGACCCGAAACAGGCATCCGCAAAAGACACCCTGACGATCGGCATTCTTGTCACAGCTGTCGAACAAAAGACAGCCGGGGTTCCGGAAGCCTTCTTCCTGGCACCGAATTATCCCAATCCGTTTAATCCGGAAACCACAATCTGCTACGGCATCCCGCGTAAAACGCATGTCCGATTAACGGTTCTCAATATTCGCGGAGAGATTGTGGCCACATTGACAGACAGACTGCAAACACCCGGTACTTATCAAATTCAATGGCACGGAACCAATATGGCATCGGGCCTGTATTTTTATCGGATTGAGACAGATGAGTGGCAAAAAATACGGCGAATGATCTTTCTGAAATAAATCATCATTTTTTACTTGACACGGCTTATTTTTTTATTATCTTTATGGAACCATTTTTAAAGGAAAACGTACCAGATCGTAGAATTTTTCACAGACCACGCGATGGAGGAATGGTTCAATGCCAAAGACGTCTAATAATAAAAAAATATACTGTGAATTCTGCGGCAAAGAGATCCCTGAAGAAAGACTGGAAATACTGCCGGATGCCACAACCTGTGTCGAATGCAGCCAGACACAACCCTACTCTGAAGCTGAAGTGATTGGTCTCAATGGTAACGAAGAGGAAAATCGCCTCAACCTGGAAGATTATGAAGATTCCAATGGCGATTTATCGCTCACACTGGACGATGGATGGTAAACCGGATTTCCTGCGGAAACCCGGTTTTTTCCTGATACATGGCCTCCTTTAAAATTCACCATTCATTTGAAACATTGGTTGTTTCATTATCATTATAATCTATATACTCCTTATACCGAGAATACAAAAGTAAAAATATCTTGCAAAAGAAAATAAACTGGCTTTTGAAAAATAAATGATTATCTTTGAAAAAGTTCACTCTTTTTCTCTCGCTGGATTGATTCTTATTTAAAGACTATTTCCTGTCATATTAAGGAGACACACATGGAATACCAAACACGCTATTTTGACGAATCCGGCGGAGAAAACACAAAAACGGTACTCAAACTCGTCCAGGATTGGGCCGATCGTCTGGACATCAGTAACATCCTTGTGGCTTCGACATCAGGGGAGACAGGTTTTCAGGCAGTAAAAGCCATCCAGCATCATCAAATCATTGTGGTGAGTCACTCCGCAGGCTTTCGCGAAGCCGATCTCCAGGAGATGGATTCTTCCCGTCGAAAAGCCATTGAAGACTCCGGAGGCAGAGTATTGACATGTCAGCATGCATTTGGCGGCGTGGGCCGGGCATTGCGGCTGCAGTACAATACCCATTCTCTGGAAGAATTTATCGCAAATACGCTTCGTGTATTTGGCCAGGGCATGAAGGTAATAGCGGAAATCACATTAATGGCGGCTGATGCCGGATGGATTGATACAACACATGATATCATTGCTGTGGGAGGAAGCGGACAAGGGGCTGACACTGCTGCCGTCATTCGTCCGGCCAATGCGACACGTTTCTTTAACTTGAAAATCCGCGGTATCTTATGTAAACCCTGGGATTTTTAACATGAAATCTGGATGTTATCATGTTTATGCCGTCCTGATATTCATCATGGCATCGGCTCAGGCACAAAAACGCAGCTTGACCATCGATGATCTTTGGGAATTTCAACATATAGAAGATTACGCGCTGTCACCCGACGGTGATTGGATTGTCATATCGGCTGCAAGATCTCAGAACGATCATGAGAATCAGGATCTCTATCTTATTACGAGCCAGGGCGGATCAGCCAGACAACTCACCGCCTATCCAGGATATGACGGCTCTCCCCAATGGAGTCCGGACGGATCGCTGCTGGCGTTCATTTCTGACCGGACAGGTCAACGGCAAATCCATGTGCTTCCCATGGACGGAGGAGAAGCCCATCCCATCAGCCAAGTTAAAAATGGTATTCAGGATTTTATCTGGTCACCCAATGGAGATTATTTTGCTTTTACATCGTGGATTGATGTGTCTCACAAACAGACATCCGACAGTTTATTCCTGATCGGTTCAACCATGAAAATGATCCGGAGATTTCCCTTTCATCTTGAAGACGAATGGCAGAGAAACCGGCATCTGCACCTTTTTGTGATGACTTATTCAGGAGGAACTCCGTGGGATATTACACCTGGCGATTATCACTCACCCTCCTCTCATTTGGGAAGCCATCAGGATTTTACTTTTTCTCCAAACGGAAAAGAAATCGCCTTTGTACGAAATATTGATTCTACCTGGGCACTTTCAACAAATAATGACATCTATACTGTCTCAGCCCACGGTGGCACACTTCGTCGTATTTCTTTAAACCTGGGCAATGACAACCAGCCTGTTTATTCCCCCAGAGGGAAATACATTGCCTACCGTTCAACACGCCGGCCCGGCCATCAGTACGACCAGTATGATCTGATGATCTATGATCGGAACAGCAGGCACCTCACCAATATGACAACCAATTTTGATCTGGATGTTGATGAAATTAACTGGCATCCTTCTGGTGATCATCTTTTTTTCACGGCCTTGGATCAGAGTCGTATCGTTATTTTTTCTTTAGACGTAAAAACCAAAAAAATCCATGGTTTATTAAATTCAGGCCATAATCGCGTATTAACAGTTTCCCCGGAAGGCGACCGGTTATTTTTCATCCGATCCCGGATAAACAGGCCGCCGGAAATATACACCTGTGATATCAAAGGAAACGGGCTTCGACAGCTCTCATTTTTAAATCATGCAATGCTCAATGAAATCGAAATGAATGAGGCTCAGGATTTCTGGTTTCCCAGCTTTGATGGAAAACTGATACACGGTTTTTTCATTAAACCGCCATTTTTCGATCCTGCCAAAACATATCCTGCCATTTTATTGATTCATCAGGGTCCTCATGACACCTGGCAGGATCGATTCCAAAAATCATGGAATGCCCAAATGTTTGCATCCCGCGGCTATGTGGTTGTTATGATCAATCACAGGGGATCCAAGGGATACGGTCAGAATTTCAGCGATGCCATTATAAAAAACTGGGGGGGGCCATCCTATCGTGATCTGATGGAAGGTTTAGCATTTATCATCCGGGAATATCCATTTATTGATAAGGACAACATCGCCTCAGCCGGCGCATTCTATGGAGGATATATGGTAAACTGGATTGCAGGCCACACGCAGCAATTCAAATGTCTGGTATCCCATGCCGGTATATTTGATCTGATTTCATATTACGGCACGACTACGGAACTCTGGCTTCCTGAATGGGAGTTTGATGGCACTCCCTATAATAACGCCAAACAGTATGATAAATGGTCACCCATAAAATTTGCCCATAATTTCACCACACCCACCCTGGTGACTCATGGTGCGCTGGACGATTGTGTTCCCGTGAATCAGGGATTGCAAATGTTTACAGCTCTGCAGCGGCACCGGGTTCCATCGCAGTATCTGCATTTCTATAATGAAGGGCATGAAATTAAAAATCCCGCAAATGCCAGATTGTGGTGGCAGACCGTTCTCAGTTGGATTTCTCAATATACACAAGAGGAAACACCATGACTTATAATTATATGAAAGCACTATTGCCTGTGTCTGTGTTTTTATTCATCATGTGCAGTGATCCGTTATCAAATAATGATCGTATTGTGCGTACATTAATCAGCGGTCCAATGCAATCCGGAGAATATTCCGTCTTTTGGAACGGGACGGATGATCATGAAAATCTTGCCGAAGCCGGCACCTATATCGCCATGCTTTACACCCGCAATTTTACCTTAATCGATACATTAACAGCATTGGCCGGAACTGAGAAAAAAGACAACCGTAATGAGTATTACAACACGATTCCGGTCTTAATGGACGAAATGTACGACAATGAACCGGACCCCTTTTATATCGAAGACGGCACCAATATTCATTTTGCTTTAAGCCAGGATATGAGTGTGCAGCTGACTATACAAACCCCAAAAAATGAATAAAAAAACGCCTGAAAATCGTATTGAGGATTTTACCCGGCCCATTGAAGTGGAAGATGTTCTGGACCTGCACGGATTTTTCCCTGAACAGGTGAAAGAAATTGTCCGGGCGTTTTTACAGCACGCATGTGAAAAGCATTACACACAGGTCCGGATTATTCACGGCAAGGGAAAAAGCAGGTTAAAATGGGAAGTATATCAAATCCTCAAGAAGCATCCGGATGTCGCCTGTTTCGGTGATGCGCCTCCCCAGACCGGCCACTGGGGGGTAACGATCGTTGAGCTAAAAACCAAGGCGTCCGATTCGGATATCAATCCATCATCTCCATCACGTGATTAAAGGGCTGTAGACTATCCTGCTTAGAAGGCAACCTTTTTTCAAAGATTCTTATCTTATAAATCCATTATTTTAATGATGAACGGGTTTTAAAAAAACCTGTCTATAATAAGGTTGCCTTCTGCAATAATAACTCAAACTCGAATTTCATAAAATCCGGTTATCAAATATTATCAAAAAAAATCTTTCCATCCAAATGCCAGGGGATTGTTGGTTATTAGATAATCAGTCAGCAAATCAGAAGGTAACCTTTTTCAAAAAGGTTACCTTCTAAAAGCTTATTTATTAATACAATTATCACCATATTTATCCAATATTCATTCTTTTTCCGATAAACAGACTTGACATTAAGAAAAATTCATCCTAAATTTCAAACAAATTTCGACACCTTTATAGTATTCTGAAAACGCGACATCATGTGACTCAAGCTTCCCGACTTATCAATACACCTCTGCACTGCAAAAAAAATATTTAAGCATACTTTGTCCGCACACTTTAGGTAATAAGAATGGACCGCAATTCAATTCAGGAAGGATATTCATTTGGCACCAAATGAACAGGAATATTTTGCGCATAGCATTGAAGGAAGGCCGCCTGAAAAATGGCAGCCACTTGAGGAGCATTTAAAGAATGTAGCGGAGCTGGCTGCTGAATTTGCACGACCGTTTGGAGGGCAAGAGTGGGCGTATCTTGCAGGATTGTGGCATGATTTGGGAAAGGCATCCAAAGCATTTCAAGCATATCTTAGACACGAGAATCAAATTGAAGATTTCTTTTCATCACATTATAAAGGTAAAGTGGATCACTCCACATTTGGAGGGCAATACGCACAAAAGACTTCCAGGGATGCTGGCAAGTTGCTGGCATATGTGCTCACGGGGCATCACACAGGCTTGCTTAATTGGCTTCAGGATGCTCAACATGGATTGCAATATCGATTAGGCAAGAAAGTTGAGCCGATTCATATTGAACCATTATCCAAAGAAATTCCTGGCATCAATTTTTTGAAAGTAGATCAAGATAGGATTGGATTTCAACTCCAGTTTTTTGTTCGAATGATTTATTCATGCCTTGTAGATGCCGACTTTTTAGATACAGAAAAATTTATAAACCCGGAGAAATGGAGATTTCGAAATCCTCAATCCAATATTATCGAACAACATCAACAATATTTTTGGACAAAATTGAAAACGTTCCAGGAAAATACCGATCCTACAAATGTTAATAAAATCAGAGATTCGATTTTATCCGATTGTATGCATGCCGCGGAAAAAGAACCGGGTATTTTTTCTTTGACTGTGCCTACGGGCGGCGGCAAGACAATATCATCTATGGCTTTCGCGTTAAAACATGCTAAAAAATATAACAAGAAGAGAATTATTTATGTGATTCCTTTTACGAGTATTATCGAACAAAATGTAAAAGTATTTCGGGAAATGATTGGTGAAGAAGCAGTACTTGAGCACCATTCCAATTTTGAACCGGATGAGAAAGATTGGAAAAATAAACTTTCCACGGAAAACTGGGCGGCTCCAATTGTTGTCACAACCAATGTGCAGTTTTTCAATTCATTTTTTGCAAATAAAACATCAAGATGCCGCAAACTGCATCATATCGCTAACAGTGTAATTATCTTTGATGAGGTTCAAGCAATCCCGGTCGAGAAGTTGAAACCCTGTTTGGAAGTCATCAGGGAATTGGTGCTTAACTATGGAGTATCTACTATCCTTTGCACGGCAACACAGCCTGCCCTTAATAAAACAAATGAGTTCGCATTCGGGCTATCTGATGTACGAGAGATCGTAACCCAGGTTGGACAGACATTTGAGGTTTTGCGGCGAACCGAAGTTACTTTTCTCGGGAAACAAAATGAGACGGATATTGCCGAAAAGATGATGTCTGAAAAAAGGGCGCTTTGCGTTGTCAGCACCAGAAAACAGGCGCGGGATATTTTCAATCAACTGGATGGAGAGGGAGCATATCATTTAAGTGCATTGATGTATCCTATGCACCGCTCAAGGGTGTTGGCCGAAATCAAAGACCGCTTGAAAAATAATGAAACGAATGTTTGCCGTGTTGTCAGCACGCAACTGATTGAAGCAGGGGTTGATGTCGATTTTCCCATTGTATTTCGGGCTTTGGCCGGGATGGATAGTATCGCCCAAGCAGCGGGACGTTGCAATAGAGAAGGAAAACTTGAAGTCGGTAATGTCTATGTTTTTGAACCGGAATCCGGCATTCCGCCCGGATATTTTCGCCAGACAGCGCAATGCGCTCAGCAATTGCTGAACAGGTTTGAAGGTCGCTTGCTTGAGCCTGACTGTATTCATGAGTATTTCTTGAATTATTATTGGCTCAACCAGGACAGAATGGATGAAAGCAATGTGGTAGAAAAATGTCGTTCCGCTCATCGCGGCAATATTCAATTCGAAGATTTGGCTGAATTCCAAATGATCAGATCCGCGACGATCCCCATTATTATTGCCATAGAAGAGGAAGCAAAACAGCTTTTAAACCGTTTGAATTATATGGATCATCCTTCCCACATATTAAGAAAGTTACAAAAATATTCTGTTCAAGTTTATCCTGTTGAGTTAAAACAAATGAATGGTTATCTCGGAGACGCCTATGCGGGAATTAATGTTCTTCAAGATTCAGATCTTTATTCACAGAAACTGGGACTTATTGTGAATGCGGGAAACAGATCACAGGAAAATTTTATTGTATAAGAAAGGAGCATTGCATGAGCTATGGAATTAAATTGCGTGTTTGGGGTGATTATGCTCTTTTTTCCCGTCCTGAAATGAAAGTGGAACGGGTAAGTTATGATGTGATGACCCCTTCATCGGCGCGTGGCATTATTGAAGCCATTTACTGGAAGCCTGCGATACAATGGATAATTGATCGGATTCATGTACTTCGTCCCATCAAATTTGAGAACATCCGAAGGAATGAATTGTCCAACAAAGTCTCCATCAGTTCCAGGGATATGGAAAAGGGAGACAGGCCGATTCAACAATTTATTGAAGATGACCGACAACAGCGCGCATCAATGGTGTTGAAAAATGTGGAATATGTTATTGAAGCGCATTTTGAATTGACAGGGAACGATGATATGGATGAAGGCAAACATTTGGCTATTTTCGAACGCAGGGTAAAGAAAGGGCAATGCTTTCACAGGCCTTATTTCGGATGCAGAGAATTTCCGGTATCATTCGAATGGTGTGATGATATTCCCAAATCAGATCTAACAGGTGAGCGCAATTTGGAATTTATGCTTCACGATATTGATTTTGGAAACAATATGGAAGCCCAATTCTTTCGCGCCGTGATGGTGGACGGCGTTATCGACTGCCGACAGGAGGTTGTATCATGATTATTCAATCTCTTGTTGCTTTGTATGATCGATTATTTGAAAATGGTGATGTTCCACCCTATGGCTTTAGCGTTGAAGATATCGGATTTGTCATTTCGATTAATTCTGAAGGTCAGATAATCGGCGAACCTCAGGATTTACGAAATAAAGTTAATGCCAATAAGTATGAATTCTTTAAATCCATAGTACCCTATACAAATCACGTGAATGTGAGATCCGGGAATGCATCTACAACACCCAATTTTATGGTGGATAAAGCCGACTACATTTTCGGAATGTCAGGTACTGCTCAAAAGAAAATACATCATCAATCATTTATTGATTTGGTAAAGGAAGTTTGCAGCGAGTCGGATGATCCCGGAGCTAATGCTGTTTTGGCATTCTTGAAAAATTGGAATTCAGAGGACTCAACAAAGTTGAGTTACTGGAAAGATATATGTGGAATACATGGTAAATGGATTGCTTTTCGATTTGAAAATGAAAGGCAATTTGTTCATGAACGTCCGGCAGTTAAAAAAATGTGGATCGATTACATCTCAAAGATTGAATATTCGGAAGGCAGAGATTTGCTAAGCGGAAAAGTAACATCCATTCAACCACAATATGCTCAATTCAAATTCGGGTCGGGAGCTTCTCTTGTTTCGTTTAATGAAAAAGCCTATGAGTCGTATGGCAAAACGAGAGGCGAGAATGCACCGATAGGTGTTGAAGGAGAATTTAAAAGTTCTACAGCATTGAAATGGCTGTTCAGAAATAAAGTTCAGAGACTTTATATTGGCGATGCCACTACTATATTTTGGACAGAGAATGAATCTCCGGTTGAAGAATTTATAGGACTGATTCTAAATCCTCGTGATGTATTAGTAGAAAATAATCAAAAATTAAATTCATTCCTCAAAGCAGCACAGAAAGGTACGAAGCCGCAGGAATTATCTTTCGATGAAAAAATGAAATTCTATATTCTTGGTCTTTCTTTGAATAAAGCCCGTCTTGCTGTTCGTTTCTGGCATGTCTGTAATGTGGATCAATTGATGAAAAGAATAGGAAAACATTTCAATGATTTGGAAATGGAAAGACAATATGAGAGTTATTTGCCGTATCCTGGCGTATGGCATTTATTGAAAGAAACAGCAAGAAAAACTGAAGATATATCACCCCTTCTTGGAGGGGCTTTAATGCGCTCTATATTGGAAGGAACCAGCTATCCACAGAATCTATATACGGGTGTCTTGAATCGCATTCGAGCGGATCAGGAGATTAACTATCTGAAAGCTGCAATACTTAAAGCTGTACTTAAAAGAAATTATAAAAAGGAGGTCCCCATGTCATTGGACTTGGATAGACGCGAGCCCGCCTATTTGTTGGGCCGGTTGTTCGCTGTGCTTGAGAAGGCTCAACTAGATGCTTTGGGAAAAGTCAATGCCACAATTAAAGACAGATTCTTTAGCGCAGCATCGGCAACGCCGGGAAGTGTATTTCCCAGGCTACTTCGTCTTTCACAATTTCATATTGAGAAGACCGAATACGGATATGTGTCTGAAAAAAGAATTTCCGAAATTATGGAAAATATCAATTACTTTCCCGCGCACTTGAATATGCAAGATCAAGGATTGTTTGCAATTGCCTACTATCAGCAAAAAAATGATTTATATAAAAAGAAAAAAACCAATTTGGAAGGAGAGAAAAATGTCTGAAGCAATCAATAATCGATATGAATTTGTCCTTTTTTTTGATGTGAAAAATGGTAATCCCAACGGTGATCCGGATGCAGGCAATTTGCCACGAATTGATCCTGAAACCGGGCACGGTATTGTGACCGATGTGTGTTTGAAAAGAAAAGTGAGAAATTACATTGATATGGTTAAGCAGAACGAAGCACCTTATGAAATTCATGTTCGTGAGGGCGCTTTTTTATCAGAACATCATAAACGGGCACATTTAGCTTTAGATAATGAGAGATTATATGTTTATTTACCCTCTGATTTACGCGAAGAGTTAAGTAATTATAAGAATTACCCTGAAGGTGTAGGCTTTGAAAACGAAGGTGTTTACTTATGCCTGAATGTTGATATTGAAAAAATAAAGAAAGAAGTTGGAAAACTAAAAGATATTTCTGATGCATCTCTTGCCAAACTGAAAGAACTATTTATCGACAGCAAGGATAGAATTGCGAAAAAGTGGATGTGTAAAAATTTTTATGATGTTAGAACTTTTGGCTCAGTTATGTCAACTGGAGATAAAACTTGTGGCCAAGTCAGGGGTCCGGTTCAATTGTGCTTTTCTAGAAGTGTTGAAACGATTTTGGGACTTGATATAGCCATGTTTCGGACAGCGGCAGTCTCAGTCGATAAGCCAGATGATAAAGGATTAGGAGCACGCAAAGCAATTGTTCCTTATGGTCTCTACCGTACACACGGCTTCATCTCAGCCCCCCTTGCAAAAAAAACCGGATTTTCGGAAGAAGATATTGAACTGTTCTGGGAAGCCCTTTTAAATATGTTTGATCATGACAGATCTGCGGCTAGGGGTGAAATGGCAACAAGAAGGTTAATAATATTCAAACACAAATCAGAATTAGGCAATAAACAGGCACAGGAATTATTTGCTACTGTTGAATGCATAAGAAAAAAGGAAAACAGGGATAAACCAGCCAGGTCATTTCAGGATTATTTGATCACATTAGATGGCAAGCCAGTCAATGAGATAAAAACATTGGTAAATGTTTAATAGAAGGTAACCTTTTCTAAAAAGGTTACCTTCTGATTGGCTGATTGAAAGTGTTTGTAAAGCTAATTCATTAACTGTCTCAAGGAATCTCAAATGACGTATGCAGAAGAATACTACCATGTCATCAATCGGGGGAATGAAAAGCAGCCTATTTATTATAATAAGGATAATTACCGTTTTTTTCTAAATCGCCTTCGAAAATACTCATCAAAGGGAAAACAGCTTGTTATTGCATATTGCCTGATGCCCAATCATTTTCATTTATTGATGAAAGAAACAATAGACAACCATCTTAAAAAGACAATGCTGAGCTTGCAGACATCCTATGCAAAAGCCATCAACAAACGATTTCAGCGGAATGGTCATCTTTTTCAGGATACCTATAAAAAAATAAGAATCGAAAATAACAACCAGCTGCTTCGATTATCGAGATACATTCATCTGAATCCTGTGAAAGCCGGGTTGGTAAATGTACCGGAAGAATGGCCCTATTCCAGTTATCATGAATATGCCGGACTCCGTCATGGATCTTTACCTGCAACAGAGATTATTATCAGTCAATTTCCTGATAAGCAGGCTTACAAAGAATTTGTCATGGATCATTTGGATGAAGATGACAAGGAACTGGATAAAGTAAAATTGGAATAGATAACATATTTGCAGAGTCGATTTCGCATGATCACTTTCACAAGGTAACCTTTTTCAAAAAGGTTACCTTGTAATAAAAATAAGAAATGACAAACAAAGATCTCGCTATGAATGACAAAGAAAATGATTCATTACCTGTCTCTGCCCTGCAGCATTTTATATTTTGCCCGCGGCAGTGCACACTCATCCATATTGAGCAGGAATGGTCTGAAAATGTGCTGACTGCCCGTGGCAGGCTGGAACATGACCGGGCGGACAGCGGATACAGAGAATTCAGGAGAGGCAAACGGCAGATTTCGGGGCTGTATATTCAGTCGGAAAAACTGAAAATTCACGGCCGCATCGATGTGCTGGAACTGGAAGAAATTAATCCAAAGGGTCAATCGAATTTGCCTTCATTTCATTTAAAAGGGACCTGGCGCGTATACCCGGTTGAATTTAAACACGGACAGCCAAAGGAAAATGACTGCGACCGGGTGCAGCTCTGCGCTCAGGTTCTGTGCATTGAAGAAATGTTAGGTGTCGAAATCAAACAGGCATCTTTATTTTATCGGCGTATCCGGCGGCGTGAAGATGTGTTAATTAATCAGGAACTTAAGGATCTAACAAGGAATGCAATCAAAAATCTCCACGCTCTGTTCCAAAACAGAACAACGCCTCCACCTATCAACGACAAGCGCTGCCGGGCATGCTCTCTGAAAGATATCTGCATGCCCAAACGGATGTCCGTTAAATCCGTAAAATATCGTCAATCGCTGTTTCAACCACAGGAGCCGTTATGAAACATATGCAGAACACGCTTTATGTAACCCAGCAAAACACCTGGCTGCATAAAGAGGGCAGCACTGTGGTGGTGAAACAGGATGGGCAAAAAACCATGCAGCTTCCTATACATACCATCGGCCAGATTGTATGTTTCGGATTCGATATTGTTGTGACGGCACCGCTTATGGCCTTCTGCGCTGAAAGCGGGGTAAGCATTGCCTGGCTTACAGAAACCGGTCGTTTTCTTGGCAGAATGGAAGGGCCGGTTAAAGGCAATGTGCTGTTAAGAAGAGAACAGCATCGCTGGGCGGATGATGCTGAGAAATCACTCGGAATCGCAAGATGCGTGGTCGCGGGAAAAATTAACAACAGCAGGACCAGTTTGCTCCGTTTTCTCAGGAATCAGCCGGATTATGCTCATACAGATACGATAAAAATAAAAATCGATAACCTGGCAAGACTCTTGTCGGACACACAAAATTGCATGAATCTTGATCAATTACGCGGAATTGAAGGTGAAGCGGCTAATGTCTATTTTCAGGTATTTGATCATATGATCGTGCAGCAGAAAGAATCGTTTCAGTTTAAGGGCCGTTCAAGGCGCCCGCCAAAGGACCGGGTGAACGCAATGCTTTCCTATTTATATACAATTCTGGTGTTTGACATGAGATCTGCCCTGGAAACAGTGGGTCTTGATCCGTATGTGGGATTTTTGCATGCAGACCGGCCCGGAAGACCCGGCCTGGCCCTGGATTTGATGGAAGAGCTAAGAGCCCCGCTGGCGGACCGTCTGGTTTTGGGATTAATTAACCGGAAGCAGGTTCAGTCCAAACAATTCAAAATTCATGGAACGGGTGAAGTACAAATGGATGATGATTGCCGTAAAGAATTGATTGTGGCATATCAAAACCGGAAAAAAGAAACCATGTTGCATCCATTTTTAGAAGAAAAGATGGAGATCGGTTTATTTTTTCAAACGCAGGCAAGGCTGCTGGCAAGACATATACGCGGAGATCTGGAATATTATCCGGCGGTTTTATGGAGATGAGGAATTTGTACGGTTTTTTAGAAGGTAACCTTTTTGAAAAAGGTTACCTTCTAAGTGGTCACCTTCTAACAGGAGAGATCATTATGATGGTGTTGGTTTGCTATGATGTTGAAACCCTTCACCCATCCGGACAAAAGCGTCTTTCAAAAATCGCACGTACGTGTGTGGGAAAGGGACAACGGGTGCAAAATTCGGTATTCGAGTGCAATCTTGAGCCGGATCAATGGGAAAAACTAAAAGCGAGGCTTCTGGAATTATATGAACCCGAAAAAGACAGCCTTCGTTTTTATTTTCTAGGTTCGAACTGGAAACGTCGGATTGAACATCATGGTGTAAAAGCCGGTTATGATCCTGAAGGTTTGTTGATTGTTTGATATTTAATTTTTAAGGACAATTGTTCAGAAGGTAACCTTTTAAGAGTATCTATTTTTAAAATAAAATATAATCAGTATGAAAAATTCATTAAAAAACACCGGTAAAAAGGTTACCTTCTGATATGTTCAGTTAATATATATTGTTATCGCTGACCGAAAGCATCATAATATTATACCGAAAGTTAGCGGTATTGAAAAAACAATGATTTATAGTTTATATTAAAAAATAATAATGATTAATTCATTGAATATAAGACAAGTTCCCGATATGGAGGTGATAAGTCAATGAAATTTATGGGCTGAAAACAGCCCCTGTCGCGCCCCCCGCGGGCGCGTGGATTGAAACTTAAATAGAAAGATAAAAATATAAAGATAGATGAGTCGCGCCCCCCGCGGGCGCGTGGATTGAAACAGAAAAAGTGAAGAAAGAAAGAGGCGTGATTAAAGTCGCGCCCCCCGCGGGCGCGTGGATTGAAACATCTCTGTTTTCAACCATGCTTTCAAAAGCACGTGTCGCGCCCCCCGCGGGCGCGTGGATTGAAACAGACATATTGAAGACGTTTCATGGCATGCGGTAACGTCGCGCCCCCCGCGGGCGCGTGGATTGAAACGTTCTCCTAAAAATATGGTAATTAGTTTTAATGAGTCGCGCCCCCCGCGGGCGCGTGGATTGAAACTTGCCTTGTCCGGTTATGCACGGCGCGTTATGTGTCGCGCCCCCCGCGGGCGCGTGGATTGAAACTAAGTTCCACGTTATTGAGCAGGACGGAATCGGAGTCGCGCCCCCCGCGGGCGCGTGGATTGAAACTTATCTGGGCGGACCGGATCATAACAATGACAGGTCGCGCCCCCCGCGGGCGCGTGGATTGAAACGACTTATTATAAATCTTTAGGTGTAGAATGTGACGTCGCGCCCCCCGCGGGCGCGTGGATTGAAACTGTATTAGTACCATCGGTTACAACACACCTATCAGTCGCGCCCCCCGCGGGCGCGTGGATTGAAACTTTTATCGGTCGGGTATCTATATCAAGATGCACGTCGCGCCCCCCGCGGGCGCGTGGATTGAAACTTTGATAGCTTGCGAACGGGAGGGGTTTGACTACGGTCGCGCCCCCCGCGGGCGCGTGGATTGAAACAGTATGAAAATCATATTAAACCAGATTATTCAAAGTCGCGCCCCCCGCGGGCGCGTGGATTGAAACTATTTAAAATTATTAGTAGAAAGCGTTTCTCATGGTCGCGCCCCCCGCGGGCGCGTGGATTGAAACTTTTCTGGTGCAAAGGGATTTCATATTCTTTTACGTCGCGCCCCCCGCGGGCGCGTGGATTGAAACGGTAAGAACAGCGTTTGAGATAGACAAACGGGCGTCGCGCCCCCCGCGGGCGCGTGGATTGAAACATAATTATGAAATTGATATGCATTTGCACGGGGGCAGTCGCGCCCCCCGCGGGCGCGTGGATTGAAACATATTATTGGATATATGCTTGCCGTTTATTTGGGGTCGCGCCCCCCGCGGGCGCGTGGATTGAAACAACTTATAAGAAAGGGCGCTTTACATTAAACCGTAGTCGCGCCCCCCGCGGGCGCGTGGATTGAAACAGCGTTGTTTTGCAGGATATTATAATCGGTGACTGTCGCGCCCCCCGCGGGCGCGTGGATTGAAACTTAAATCCTGTTCAAATTGTGTATATTGTCCAAGTCGCGCCCCCCGCGGGCGCGTGGATTGAAACATACCGGATAGTCATAATAGATCAGCTATAAGCGTCGCGCCCCCCGCGGGCGCGTGGATTGAAACATATCTTTTGAACATCTGTTTTTTGCTCTTGAAAGTCGCGCCCCCCGCGGGCGCGTGGATTGAAACGATTATAAAGTCGGTGGCAGTCAGGGGCCGACTGGGTTATCTTCTAATTGTAACCGATTGGTGCTTCGACGAATTAAGGTTTGAAAAAATAACCGGAAAGATTTCACTTTTAAAAATTCAATCATTATTATTCAACGTTCAATGCCCCTGCTTCCGCTGCTCTTTATACAACCGGCGTATTTCTAAAAATACCTCATTATAGAGTCCAAGTTTAAAATCCGGAAAGCTCCAGGGATAAGGATCGAAATGCCCCTTCGTATAATGCAGGGTCAAATCCGCCCAGATGCCGTGATCCAGGTAAATCTTCTGACCGTTGTACTTTGCCGATGCTAAAACAACCTTGTCATAATCCATATAACCGGGATCCAGATTCACCCGCCTCCTTCCGTTGACCATAATGTCGGACTCGATCGCATTGGTTTCAATCTTAATCCGGGCGATGGATTTTGGATGCATTAATTTTTGAAAAGAAAGAAAAAGACGCATGATAGGGCTGCCCATTTCAGACACATAATAATCCGTCAAGTCAAACGGAAACTCCGTACTTCTGTAATCCACCGGGCCGTAAACCGACTCCAGCCGTCTGAATGCATGTTCAAGCGTCTCTGGATCGCTGTACAAAACACCGCATAATAATTTCACACTCTGAGGTTCTTCAGGTTGCATACGGATTGTCCTGAATGTAAAGCTTTTGTTGAATAAAATTTAGTCTCTTACCACCGCCCGCAATAAAAAATACAAATCAATATAAAAATCAAATTGATAAAATACAAGGCGGCAGCATTGGAAAATTCATGAATATACAACATAATGAGAAGGCAGGTTACTTTATTTCAGGATTGATAAGTCGAAAAAAACCCGGCTAAAAAACCGGATTTGCATTAACTTCGATTGAAGTCATAACCACGATATATGATAATGATACGGTCATTCATCATCCTCTGTACAAACATATTCAACAGCATGTTCCAGGCTATCCATAACATCTTCATCAACCGGAATATCCAAATTCTGAATTCCTTTCAAAGAAACCGATCCGGCAATATTGATAAAACCGACATCATCACAACCTGAATCCATGGACACCATCATCAATCCCAGGCATTTGTTTGTATCCTTATCAAAACACATGCGAATACTCATATAGTCATCTTTACTTTCCGTATGAACAATCCGAATCCATTTTTTTCTGTTTAATATTTTATCCAGTTTCTCAATGGCCTTCTGCAACTTGTCTTCGCATTCTTCATGTACTTTATAGTATTTGAGATAAACAGAGATATTCGTTGTCTCACCGTTATCATCAGTTACGGTAAACCGGGGAATATGTAACTTGCCGACTTCATCTGCTATCTTGGACAATTTCAGATCATCCAAATCCACATATCCCGGAAGTTTTTGAAGATTCTCTTCTGCATATATCACCTGACCAAGAAGGAATAGTAATAATACAGCATCCCGTAAAATTTTCATTGGATAACTCCCTTAAATGTGAACCCTGATAATTTCTCCTGTTCGCTTTTTTTCACATCAGACCGTCGGCCATGGACAGCGGACCGTAAAAAAAATCACAAAAACCAAATAGCAAATGACAAACAAATTTCAAGCACCAAGAAAATTAAATAATCAAACTGCAATTGAATCGTTTGAAATTTGATATTTGTTATTTGAGTATTATTTGTCATTTGGAATTTGTTATTTGGAATTTTTGCATCAACAACCCATTTGTTCTCTTTATCTTTAATCCTATTCTCTCGTTTCTTATTTCTTCTGACTCTACGACACAATGACTCAAAGACTCTATGACTCAACGGCCCAATGACACTATTTAATCTTTGTTCTTGTCTCTTATTCATGATTCTTACTCATTTTTTCCCGTTGATTTACCCCCCAGCACCTGCTTCAAACTGTCCAGGGCATCTTCATTCATGTCCACGCCCATATTGCCGATTGCTTCAAGCGGCACCGAACCGACAATGTTTACAAATGCGGCTTCATGGCCGGGCTCCAGAGACATGATAAGCAACCCCATCGTTTTATTATTTCCCTTGTCAAATTTCACACTGATATTGGTGGTCTCATCACCGCTTTTGACCCGAACAATGGGCGTCCATTTCTCTCTTTTAAGTTTCTCTTCGATTTTTTTCATCTCAGCACTGACTTTCTCGGATTGATCGGCATTAATTTCAAACGTTTTCACATTGATCGAGAACATGCCACCGTCTCCAAAAGGCATCTCGGCGTCATCTTTCTCATCCGAAAAATTCTGAAACATCATGAACAGTTCGGGACCAATGCACACTTCCGTCACCTCACCGGCATCATTTGGAATTTCAATGCTGGAAAGATCGATATATCCGGGATGATTTTTGTAATTCTCCTGCGCCTGAATCATCCCAAAAATCAGCACAGCTGTCATAAGACACAGAGAAAATTGCTTCATGACTAATCTCCTTGTAATATGGGTAATACTTTTCTTACGGATTTTTGTACAGACTCGGGTAAACGATGGGTAAACACCTCGTCAATCACCCGCGTTTCCGACTTTTTAATTTTTTGGGCGGTGTAGACCATGGTCCATTTCATGGCTTCACGTGCCTGCTCAATCTCTTCCTGTGTATATGCCTGGGGCGTGAATTGATGCTCTTCAGGTTGATGCCTTATAATCAGAAATATCAGCAGTGCCGCCAAAGCCGCTCCGGCAAATACTGTCTGCCGCCAGTGTCCTGCCTGCCATCGGAACACTCCGGCCCGTTTCCTTTCCTGCCGTATCATGGATTCCACACGTCGAATCACACGCTCAGGACAACGGCGCTTCGGTAAATGAAGAAGTAATTTCTCCCAGGCTTCTCCTTCGATCACCCGCTGGCAGTCAGCACATTGATCCAGATGATCCTGCAGCATCTTTAATTCTTTTCCTGAAAGATCATCCATAATGAACAGGTCCAGCAGTGCTTGCATGTCTTGACATTTCTTATTCATTTTATAATCCCTCTACAACATCAGGACACTGGTTTTTCAACGCCTCTTTTAACATTTTTCGGCCGCGATGCAGCGTGACTTTCACAGTGTTTAAATTCACATCAAGCACATCGCCGATTGTATTGATCTTCATATCCTGAAAATAATAAAGCAGTAAAACACTTTGAATTTTTTCCGGCAAAGTATATAAAACGCGAAGCACGGAATCCTGGGTTTCCGTTAATTCCAGTTGTGCATGGGGTGATTCGGTTTCATCGACCGAAAATGCAAGGCTCTCCCATTCGATACCCTGTACCCGGGATAAAGAGGACTGCCGTTTTCGAATGACGTCAATGCATTTGTTTCTGGTCGTTTTCATGATCCATGCTTCCTGTTTCTGTCTATTGATTCCTTTCCAGTGTTTCCAAAGATTGACAAATACTTCCTGAGTCACGTCTTCCGCATCTTCCTGATTTCGCAGCAGGTAAAACGCAAATCCAAACACCTTGTCCCGGTGTTTTCTGAATGCCATCTTGTATTGCATCTGCTTCATTCAATTATAAAGACGATAGAGTGATAAAATGGTTACAATTTAAATGAACTGCGGCAAATATTAATTTTGATCGCTTTTTCTTTTTGTCAGGCCTGCCCGCCATTTGATTTGGCGGGGATGGGCTTCCTGGCATTCGAAAAATCTCCGCATAACAATCCTGATGGAGCGAACGATCAGAAGAACAATCATGGTGTTGCGAAGCAACACCTGCAATTTTCATTGCCAGTCATTACAGATAGGATTTTTTTTAGGCGGCAGGGTGTGGCCCCACCCCGTGAGATAGGCTTCACCATCTCACGGATCAGGCTTTTTGTGCGGAAAGCGGGCTTCATGTAATCTTGCTTTAGGAAATTCAAATCCGTCAGTCCCTGCACAGACTGTAACCGTTCCATGAGCATGCAAAAAGCAAAAGTTTCTTTGGGCACTTTTCTTTTGAAACTGTCCCGAAAGCGAAGCTCTTCGGTAAAAATTGCGATTCTTATTAATCATTCACCATAATTATCAAACAACAAAATACTGCTCTGAGAGCACTCCTTACTTCACCAGCGGATAATCCGGCAGCCTCGGTTCATCCATATTCAATTCAGGACCGAACCTGCGCCATAAACTCTCAGCAAACCAGTAATCCAGTTCCGCATTATTCATGGGATGCTTTCCGGTTATTCGTTCCCAGATTTGGGGCAATTCCATACAGAAATAAATAAAAACATCAGGCGCAAATGAGCGGATACGTTGATAAATATGTTGATACAACGCTGTACGCAGGGGTTTGAGATATCGCATTTTACCATCCAGTCCGCGGATCATCTCTTCATATATGATCCGGGTGCCTGGAAACCGGGATTGAATCACTTGCTTCAGCGCCGGAGGGAACCGAAGGCTGCCCAGACTGATCCAGGCCACACGGTTTGCATCAACAGAAGAAAATATCTGATCGACCACTTCCCTGTATAAAAGTTCCCAATGATTGATATGGAGGATGGGATCAAAATGAAAGCCCAGCAGATATCCGGCTTCCTGACATTGACGAGCCGCATCAAGACGCATCTTCAAGGAAGGTGTATGCAATTCCTCGGTCCGGATCACAGGTTCGGGATTAACCGACCAGGATACAACCGTGTTTGCCGGATCGATCTCGAGCAACCGTTCGATATGCACGGATTTGGTTTTCAACTCGATGATTGCATTCCGCTGTTTTTTAAAAAAAAGGATAAAATCTTTGGATAAGCCTGTAAGGGGATCCAGAGCCAGGCTGTCTCCCAGCTCACCCGTACCGAACCGGAAAAAACGGCGGGGCTGATTACGCAGCAGACCATTGATCTCATTGATTATATCGGGCAGCCGGACATTCAACGAAATGACCGGCATGTCCAGATAATTCTGAAGCACACAGTAAGTGCAGTCCGCCGGACATTGCAGGCAAGAATGAATGACAGTATACTGACAGCAGAGATACGGCAGACCCGTGGCCGGACACGGTTTGACCAGCCGGCCGGGCATATCCGTGACATAGAGGATCTTTTTTCCGGTCCGGAGTGGAATGGTTTCCGGAACTGTTGAAGTGATTTTAAAGGGTATTTCACAGCGATTTGAAAGCACACGTTTTGCCAGCTCCGATTCAACTATATCCGGATGAATGATAATTTCCTGAATTCTTGAGATCATATGAATATACTTTGCCATGGACAAACTTGTTTGTTGAATGGTACGGCTGTCACATGAAAAAATTATACAAACGACAAGTCATGATTCTGCCCTGAATTTATCTATACAATCTGAAACATCTTTTCAAATAGCGCCCTGTTTTTTTTATTTCGGATAAATTCAGCCGTCTTATCAACATCTGCTGACGATCGGAAGGTCGCCTTCAACAAAACACCCGGTGTCTCAAGATTCGCATCCCAGCATACATGAACACAGGAAGGAAGAAGCATGGATTTTCGCATGTCTTCAAGGCGCTGCTGCCAATCAAGCAAACGGGGATACCGACGTTCTTTTAATTTCATTTTTAACAAATCGACTTTAGCATTCCGTGACAATTCCGGTTCCTCAATAACAGGGTCCAGATTAAGATCATTGTATACCTGTTTAAAGGACAGAGACTCCCGCTTGCCAATCTCGGTGATCAGCGTAACGATTTCAGAAAGCTCAACCGGGCGCAGTCCTATCCTGCCCGCAATTTGCATCGCGAGCTCCAGTGCCTCCGCATTAAGGATTGAAAATACATAGAATTTCTTCAAGGAAATATCGAATTGCTCAAAATACTGCTGCACTGATTTTGGATAATTGCGGATGCGCTTTAATTGCTGAAACAGGTCCGGACGCCCCGGTAAATCCAGAATCGGTAATATGTCCTTGATCATCCTTTTCCGGCTCATGCCCAGTGCTTCGCAAATCCCAATGGCCCGCGCTTTTTCAACAAGTGTCAGGGGATAATGAACAACCTGTTCATGAATCACATGAATAAAAATATCCGGAAGGCTGGAATCATCCACCACCTCGGCAGGTATGGTTTTCATCCCCAGCGTTTTCGCGATGCAAATCCGCTTAAAACCTGATATCGCACGATAGCCGCCTTTCAATTGGTGAACGTGTAAGGGTGTGCGTACGCCGCTTTTTAAAACCGATGCGTGAAGCTGAAAATTTTCCTTACGGGAAGTAAAACAAAAAGAGAAATCCTCACGGATTTCTTTTAAAGGAATATTGATAATTTTCATGGGAAAAAACCTTTATTTGATTCTGAAATACTGAAAATAAACAGGCAATGAATTCTTGAAATAAGACGCGTCAGGGCTAGTCGATACAGTACAAAGCTGTTATAAAAACGCTCACAACACTGTCACCGACGCTCCTTGCGAGGGGGCTGAAAGATATATTTCGGGTTCAATACCCGTTTTGACAGGATATTCATAGAAAATCTTTTCTCTCACATCTTTTTCATGACCCTTCTCAACTATAGCAATAGCACAACCCCCGAATCCGGCTCCGGTCATCCGCGCCCCAATGACGCCCGGGACTTCCATGGCCAGCGTTACCATCAAATCCAGTTCCGGACAGCTCACTTCATAATCATCCCTCAAATTTTCATGCGACTTGAAAAGCAGTTGACCCATACGTTCGGTATTCTTTTCTTTCAGAGCTTCTGAGAATGCACGTACACGCTCATTTTCATAAATCACATGATGGCACCGTTTCCGCACAATATCCGGCAAACAGTTTTTATGCATTTCAAAATCAGCAATTGAGACATCACGAAGCGCTTGTATACCGGGCAGTTTTTTCTTCAGCAGCTGAACTCCTTCTTCGCATTGGCTGCGTCTCTCATTGTATTCCGTTCCTGTCAATTCCCGTTTAACCCTGGTATTCATAATAACAACAGTATAAGTGTCTCCTGGAAAAGGCACCAGTTCATAATCCAGACTTCGGCAATCCAGGAATAACGCCATGCCTTTTTGGCCCATACCTGAAATAAACTGATCCATAATACCGCAATTCATACCCACGAATTGATTCTCTGCAGCCTGAGAAAGCCGTATCATCTCTACCATTGAAATATCCAGATCATTCAGAGACCTGAAGGCAACAATCGCAGCCATTTCAATGGCAGCCGATGAACTCAGGCCGGCACCGATAGGCACATCGCCATGAATCAGGCAATCGGCTCCATGGAGTTTATATCCATGCCTGATTAATTGATCCATTACACCTCGTTGATAATTACTCCATGTATTCTTTTTATCAAATGGAATATGATGGCTGATCACAAAGGATGCGCGCTCTTGAAAATCAACGGAGTATACATGAACCTCATTATCGTTTCTCGGTGCAGCAAGTATGCAAGCCGTATATTGGATAGCAATCGGCATCACAAAACCATCATTGTAATCTGTATGCTCACCAATAAGATTCACCCGTCCCGGTGCTTTCGTCTGAATCACCGGTGTTCTTTTGAATATGGATTGAAATTGTTGATGCAGATTCATATCAATCTCTTTAACGGATATACATGGATTCACGGGGTTTCACACATTCCAATAGCGCCTCAATGTTAAGATCCGAAAAATGACGGACAATTTTGTCCGCCCGTCTTAAATCCTGGTTCCCGCTGTTTGGATTGATATATCCCACACAAAAGCAGCCTGCATCTTTTGCGGACTGCACACCGTTTTTTGAATCTTCAATCGCAATGCACAATCCCGGTGCTCTTTTCAATCTTTCGGCCGCTTCAATATAAATATCCGGATAGGGTTTTCCTCGCTGAACCTCATCTCCGCCGATAATGACCTGAAAATAATCAGCCATGTTCAAACGATCCAGAACCAATTGAATAAGTTTTCGGTGACTGCTCGAAGCCAATGCCAGCGGTATGTTTCTGCGATGAATTTCCCGGATCAACGGAACAGCGTCCGTACCGGGAATTTCTGATGTCTTGAAAACATGTTCAAGATTTGTCTGATGCTGTAGATAGAAAGTGGTAAATTCAACAGACAGACGATATTGTTTAATAAATCCTTTCAGCAATTGAGAAGCATCTTTGCCCGTAAATACATGCAATTCTTTATCAGTAACAGAAACACCGTAATTGGATAATAAAATCCGTTCTGCCCGATGGTGAATCGGCTCACTGTCAATAATAACACCATCCATATCAAAAATAATTCCGGGATACAATTAAACCTCATTTCCATATGAAAAAGCCCACCTCCCGGTGGGCAATAAATATCAGAATAATAATAAAAAATTCGAAGTACCGGGAGCCGGAATCGAACCGGCACGTCCATAAATGGACGAGGGATTTTAAGTCCCTTGCGTCTACCAATTCCGCCACCCCGGCATCACTTAGAGGCGGCGAGCGGATTTGAACCGCTGAATAAAGGTTTTGCAGACCTCTGCCTTAGCCACTTGGCTACGCCGCCCTGAGCGGGAAACGGGACTCGAACCCGCGACATTCACGTTGGCAACGTGATGCTCTACCAACTGAGCTATTCCCGCTTAATCATCCTCTCGTCTTAATCGCCGCAAAATTTTTTCTCTTTTCAGACGAAGCAATCTGTCTGTTTTTTGCGTATGTCTATGAAAGAACAAATATCCGACCAGCAATAAAATAATAATGATCAGACGAATCATAAATATAATAAAATATCATTAATTGTCAAGATGAAAATAATAATCTGCTTCACCTTACTCAGACAAATGACAAAAATAAACAACACATATAGAACAAAAATTAACCTTTGAAATCAAATCCTAAAATTTTTAAATGGATTACTCATTATCCGGTTTTAGGCGGCCTACGGAAAAATAACTGTACATATTCCGACCACATCCATTCGGGCAATGATATTTTTTAAAAATATTTTCACATTCTTTTTCAGTTTTTACCGAAAATTTTTTCACTGTATTGCAGGCTTCACACGAAACAATCATCTCCTGGAAAACAATATGGGCCATGATGCCTCCTCAGCCACAAATGAATAACCTGCAAAACAGACGGATTTGTGTATTGCTGACAATTTCGGGCAAAAATAAATAAACACGCGTCCTCTGGTTTGACAAGGAATTAAACGATAATAATATTAAATTCAATTTAAGATTTTCCTTGAAAAATGTCAAGCAAATTGTCCCTGATAGAAAATAGCAGGCGTACTCTGGCTGTTGCGTCACTTTTATTCTATTTGATGATAATTACAAAAACTACTTGACATTACTAAATTGATTGATTAAACTTCACTATAAAATCGAAAAATTTTGCGTAGAGGCGTATTATGTTTTCGATTTTTATTACAAAATCAAGAAAACATCCCGAAAAGCCTAATCTGCGGATCGTAACCTGTCCAAAATGCAAATGTGAACAAAACATTCTTCCTTCATCCCGACCTCAAACGATTTATTGCGCCAAATGTTTTTCCATCTACATTTTAGAACCTGAATTCAAATATCAAAACAACGATAATACTGAAAAGAAAAACTGATCAAAATTTCTCATCATACTTTGTCCAGAGTGAATCACCGATCTGTAATGCTTTTTCAACAACTTCATTTCCCCATCGAATACTATATTGAGTTAAATATTGACGGGCGTTATTGGGATCTTTTTTATATAATCGACAGGCCCTTTTCTCAATATCCGGCTGATTGACTAAAAACGTCTCCTGAAGCGAATCCCAAACCGATCGAACATCATGACGCATATCACCCCAACGCTGAGCACTTAATGTTCCCAGCCGGTTAAAAGCCCACCATGCGGATTTTCTGTTGTACCCGTGGACGCGACCCGGTGTTTTATACGGCAGAGCCACATCTGTGATACCGCAGTAAAGTGGCACATATACAGATGATGCCACATTATCAAATGCCAGCCAGACAAGCCCGCCTACAGCATCCGGCATCCAGGCGCGGGACTGCGTGATGGTTGCATACATAGTATACCACCTGGCAATGGTCCGTTCGCCTCGCCATCCCCACCCTCCGTTTATTTTAAAAATCTTGTTCATATCATACGGCATAAAAGGATTGGCCAGTGGTGAAATAACAACGCGTCCACTATCATCCGCCACAGTAATGTCTTTAATAAAATTGTAGGGTGTGTTCTCATAATAATCCTGAAAAATATGCATGAGTTTGGAAAGCGTTACCAGTGTATCCGGTTTGACAGAAAAAGGATAATTCTCAGATTCCGGATGCAGATGAAGAGATGGAGATACCAAATCAAACACACGCCATTCCCGGCGGCGAGCTGCCAGTGATAATCGGCCTTCGGGATCATATGCGTAACAAAATTCAAACGGTCCTTCATCCGGCGACCACCATCCGCTGTCCTGAGCAACCTGCGTCAGATTTTGAGAAGCCATGAAAAAATCCTTTTTGAATAAATCCACCTGACGAATCCGACTCGCATTGGCATTCACGGACACATGACCATCCGGCACCCGCTGAGCAGCCCAAACTGCACCTTTCTTCCCTTTCCCCGGCCCTACAATCTCAAAATGCCACACTTCCTTTTTATCGGCAATCGTCAGGCATTCTCCTTCGTCAATCCAGCCGTATCTTAAGGTCAGCGAATCAGCCAGACGAATCGCCTGTCGCGCTGTCACACATCGCTCCATCATTAACCGAACCAGCGCCTGACAATCGATCCAGCCGGAATCCGACTGCAGAATCTCCCGTCCGCCAAAAGTGGATTCTCCAACAGCCAGCTGATGATCGTTCATACAGGGATATGCAGTATTAATAAATCCATGGGTTAAAGGCACCTGTGCCATCTCGCCGACCGGCGTATGTTTGTAAGCAGGCATTGCCCGTGAATCATCCAATTCCCTTTTTCTAATGACAGCCAGGCTCTCTTTGGAGTGTTTCCGGGCCGGTTTAATATCCAGCCAGGAACGGGTACGATGGCTGTCACAGGTATGAGAAGTCATCACCGAACCATCCTCGGATGCATCCTTACCCACTGTAATTGTAGTGCATCCGTCAGGCCGGCCGTCTTCCCGGTCCGATGAATCTGAAGCAAAAACTTGTATAACGATTATCAGAAACAAACAGAGGTTGTGAATAAATTTCATGAAGCCGCTCCCTTGATGATGAATGTCATGTGAAAAGATACTCACATATTCAGCAGTTGATCTGCTGCCAGCACGCAGAAGATATATGACGCGGCACCCCCCATGACATATTCGGTCTGCTGCCAGAGAAAAGGCCATGGTTCTTTCAACTCAGGAAAATCTGGACGTATCAATGCCGGTCCAGAAACCGAACCGCCGGGAATGTAAGACCAGTCCGCACGATTGACCCCATAGGCAGTGGTCAACGAATGACTGCCAACACCGGACACCAGCGATGTGCTTGATGCCGGGTGACAACCGAGCACATAATGGACTGCATTGTAAATAAAATCAACACTGAACCTGTCAGGAAAAGCCTGATGCAGAAAATATTGTCCCACTGCCTGCTGCTGAATCTGCCAGGCAACACCCCAAATATAAAATCGTCCGGTCACGCCAAAGGGACTGTCGGTCAGATCCGGATCAGGAAGCTGAAGGATGAACTGGCATATTCGTTTATGTAAATCCTGATCTTCAATAAATGGAAGCAACCGGCACAGCGACCAGCCGACATATTTTATCTGTTCTTCAATAATCGGGATCCGATCTTTCAGATGCAATAAAAAGGCCTTATCCTGCGTCGTCAGAAAAAGCTCGATGGTAGCCAGTATCTCTTCTGCCTGGTAATTTCTGGGCACATAGGCACTTCGATGTTCAACCGGCTCCCGGGTGACTTCTTCCGCCCATGTTTGCAATGCCGTCTCAAGACATACAGTCGCCAGCGAATCGTCAACCACACGAAGCACGCGGCTGGCTGCAGCCAGTGCCCGGGCGGCTGCAAAATTTAAAGCCGTGGACCGATTGGTAAACACCCATCGGTCATCCATGGTGCCCGGCAGCCAACCGGGCAGCTTTTTCAGGGCTCCCCCAGTAAAAATACGATTGTCTGTCATCGCAGCACTCTCACCCAAATGCACATACTGTGTAATGGTCGCGGCAATAATTCCGGGAAAACAGTGACCGGCCGCTTGAAAACCAGATAATATTTGCAAAACGCCCTGTTTGATTTGCTGCACAATATCCGGCATGCCGTCCGGCTGATGCATCACAACCATCCGCCGTTTATGGTCTATCAGGGTTTGATCGGTATTCACATAAAATTGTTCCCTGATCAATGCAAGCATCATGACAGTATTAATTTGTGATCCGGCAGCCAAATCGTAATCCCCGGCATCATGCCACCCCCCCTGGTTCAAGCCAGGAATATGTTCTCCAGGATCAAACGGGGTGTCTGCGGTGCTGCCCTGACGGTAGCCGTCAAAATGCTGATGATCCACAGGCGCCTGTAAAGCATCGTCCATGTGACAAGCGTCATGCCAGATTCTGAACCTATCCCGCACACGCATATGGCACATCTGTACCGGGAAAAACGTTTCCAGGGTTGGCTGCCATACATCCCTTTGATAAACCTTCGGATGAATTCGAAACAGGGATGATGTTTCTGCACCATACTGCACTCTGTAAATACCGGTTTGGATGATATCGGTGATATCCAGAACACGGTACTGATACCGAAGGTAATTTCCCCATAAAACCGGGAGATCAGAACGGACAATGGTTTCTGTACCATCAGGATTCACTCTCGTGAGCACTGCCAGTGTTTCACCCGGATCGTTTTTATCCAGCTCGAAAAGAATACGTTTCGATTGATTCGGGTGGTACCCCACTTGGGAATGTAAAATTTTAGGCTGGCTCAGCCAACCCTCGATGACATGCGGACAAATAATCCATGAAACAGCGTTTTTGCTTCGATTGAACGGAATCAGGCTTCTTACTACAAACCAGCCGTTGTCATCGGGAATTCGGCCGTCGATCAGTTGCAGAGAACCGTTTGGACATTCTATGGTCATTCGGCACTCAGGATTTTCAGAAGCGATCGTCAGCATTTTTCCCTCGGCAAGCGGTTGCGGCACAACCGATTCTCCATACCTGGTCACGGGCCCGTTGGCCTGACAAGGAAAAATTCCTGACTGACCGTCCATATGCCACGATTGCCCGAACAGCAAACCAGGAAACAACTCCATCTGGAATCCTGCTTTACCATTCCATGCCTCGGGTAACGGGCCGTTCAGATCGAGCCGGATTTGAATTTGCGAATTTTGGGCCTCAACCCGCAGAGTATATTTTATTTCAGCTTCCTTATGCTCGCCAGCCACTGTAATGCAGTTTTTTGAAATATCGAGAACAGGATCGCTGTTTTCAGCCACAGCATCCCACTGACCGGGTGTGGGTTCCAGCCATACATTTCCATTGGTTGCCACCCGCCGGTCATGCTGAATAATCTCAATACCCCCTTGATGCCCGATGGGATAGGCATTATTAAAAACAAGTACAGACAGGCCATGCTGTTGAAATGTACCATCTTCCTGTAACTGAAGGATAGGTTTGCCCAAAACAGAAAACAGGGCACCTGAAAAAAGTAAAAAGAACGCACAATAGGAACGCATAAAATCCTCCTGAAAAGAAACAGGGATTATAAAAAAATAAACCGGTTTAAAAATAGGAACCAGTGTAATACCAAATATTTATTTGGACCCAAGATAATACCGTTCAATTTCTGCCCGTGCTTCGGTTAAAGAAAAGACATCCGACTGAATCCGGATTCCCTTTTTCTTTAATGTTTTCATTGCCTGTACAATACAGGGCATCTCAAGACCTGCTTTCTGCAGCAGCAGTTCCTGCTGAAAAAGAGCAGACCGCGTTCCATCAAAAACGAGTTGCCCGCGATGCAACACAAGAATGCGTTCGGCCAGCCTCGCGACCAAATCCATGTCATGCGAAACAAAGAGGACTGTGCGGCCATTATCATGATATTGACGAATAATGGATTCTATTTTCTGCATCCCGGACCAGTCCAGACCCGCAGTGGGTTCATCCAATATTAAAACCTGAGGATCCATGGCCAGCACACCCGCGATGGCTACACGCCGTTTTTCACCTCCGCTCAACTCAAACGGATGCAAAGTCCCGAATTGTCTAATATCTAAACCCACGAGATCCAGAGCCGTCTTGACTTGCTGATCCACCTTTGATTTCGTCCAATTCAGATTTTTGGGACCAAATGCCACATCTTCCTGAACAGTTTCTTCGAAAAGCTGAATTTCCGGGAATTGAAAAACCAATCCCACATGATTTCGAACCCATTGTAAATCTGCAGAGGGATCTGCAAGATCAATATCGCCGATCCGAAGATGCCCCGAGGTTGGACGCAGCAAACCATTGATTTGTTGAATCAACGTTGTCTTACCTGATCCAGAGGCACCGACAATTGCTGCCAGCTCACCCGAATCCATAGAAAAACTGATATCTGTTAATGCCTTACGTTGCTCAGCAACCAAAGAGCGATATTCAAAACATATTTTTTCAAGTTCAATTTGCACACTGAACATCCTGGATAATGGCTTCCAATGCAAAACTTACAGGAACAGGTATGCCGAATTCCTGAACTTTATCTCTCTTTGAAAATACCGTATGAGGAGCGTCATCTAAAACCAGATATCCGTTATTTAATACAATCAAACGGTCACATAATAGCGCTTCTTCAGCAAATTGCGTCACCAGAATAACACCCATACCTGAATCGCGATGCTGCATAATATATTGAAAAATATCCTTTCTTCCCTGTGGATCCAGCAATGATGTGGGTTCGTCCAAAATGAGATAATCAGGCTCCATGGCACAGACAGCGGCCAGGGCCAGGCGCTGCCGTTCGCCCCCTGACAGTAAATGCGGTGCGGTATGCCGGTATTGTTCTAACGAGAACTGATATAGCATATCATTGACGATTGAATGCATTTGATCGACTGGCAGACCCAGATTTTCAAGACCGAAAGCAATCTCGCGTTCGACTGTAGTGGCCACAATTTGATTGTCCGGATTCTGAAAAACCATGCCGACTTTCCTGCGAATTTCATACAGCATCTTCGAATTTTGTATCTCAAGGCCATCAACTGTCACCGAACCCGATGAGGGTTGAATCAATCCGTTCAGACACCTGATTAAAGTGGTCTTTCCAGATCCGTTGGCTCCCATAAGGGCTGTGACTTCTGCTGATTTCAGGTCGCAACAAACGCCTTTTAAAGCGTCCGATGAACTTCCTGGATATCGGTATGTTAAATTATTGATTCGAATCATGAAAAAAATGATGTTCAAGGCATGCCACGATACGTTTGGACGCGCCAATATTTTCTCTCACAAGTGCAGCTGCCTTTTGTCCCATCGTCTCCATTTGTTTTGGACTTTTCAAGAATAAGGACAACTGATCATACAGTCTATTGGAATCATCGACGACAAAACCTACGCCTCTTTTTTGTATAAAACCAGCTTCGTAAGAGTTGGTACTCCTGGGGCCATAAAAAACAACCAATCCCAATGCAGCAGGCTCCAATACTTGATGTACACCTGGACCAAAACCACCTCCCACAAAAGCAATATCACCCAGTGCATACAGGCTGGCCAGAAGCCCGACACGATCCACAATCAGTACATCACATGAAGTACCGCTTTTCTGGAGTTCTGAAAACCGGCAGGTGGATAATTCAAATTGATGAAGCGCCAATTCTGCCTGTGATAAATGTTTTTCTGTAGGTTCATGAGGGACAAGGACAATCCAGGGCAGAAGATCTTTTGATTTCAATTGTGCCAGCGCCGGAAAGAGCACTGCTTCATCCGAAGGCCATGTACTGCCTGCAACCAGACAGCAGCGAGATCCTTTCAACTGTCTTAGAGAGGCAACAGCGGTTTCTGCTTTTCTGGCCCGTTCGACCACTTGATCGTATCGGGTATCTCCTGCCAGCTCGGCATACTTTGCATAAAGATTATATTTTTTTAATAGGCCCAGCGTTTCCTGGGATACAGAAAGAATGGCATCAAAGCAACGAAAAAGAAACCGCTGCCCCGAAATCACGAATGGGTACCGAAATATGTTTTCGTGCCTGATAGAAGCATTAATAAGAATCACAGGAATGCCCTCCCGGTTTAACCGGCACAGATGATTGGGCCAAAATTCATGGCGGACGACAATCGCTGCTCTGGGCCGCACCAATCGGACAAACCGGCGTGCGTCAAAGAATGAATCAAACGGCATATAAGAAATGATATCAGCGCCATCGCCGTCTTTAACATGCTCCAATCCGGAAGGAGAGAAAAAGGTGACCAATATCACACAGTCGGTAAATTTTTTCTTCAATTCCCGAATCAGAGGTCTGGCCTGTTCAAATTCACCCATAGAGCTGTTATGAATCCAGAAACACGGGGCATGTACAGGATACCCGGATAATTCGGACGCAAGCTTTTTATACAGTGCTTTTCGCCCTTGGATACCTTTCCGAATCTTTGGATTCCGAATGGCCAAAAGATGAAATATAATCCACATCAATGGCACGGCAATTATATTGTAAAGAAATAACCAGAACATTTGCATTTTTTAAAATGAGCCTCCAAATATACTTCTGTAATCAATAGAGCTGAAAATAATGATTTCAACCCAGCCACATGGCTGCAAGGCAGACGGATTCAGCGGCAATTCATCCTTTATTCCAGACTCCCCTATTGATTGCTGTCCGGACAAGATTCTGCAATTATCATCTCAATAGCATTTTGAACTTTATCCGGAGTGACATCTTTCATGCATCGAAAATGTTTCTTCGGACATGTTTTTGTTCCATGAAATGAACAGGGTCTGCATGCAAGATCCGGATGTTCAACGACGACGCTGTTACAGCGAAAAGGGAAAAATCCCAAATGCTGAGTGGTGGGTCCGAAAATAGCGACAACAGGCGTACCTACGGCTCCGGCCATGTGCATCACTCCCGTATCGTTTGATACGACAATTTTCGATTGCTGAACCAGGGCTGCCGTCTCCATGAATGTTAAATCACCGCACAAACTTCTGATCCCGGATTGAAATGTTTGTGCAACGCATTCACATACCGGCCGGTCCTCTGTTCCTCCGGCAATCACAACCTGATATCCTCTGCTTTGCAAATAATGCCCCACCTCCTGAAAGTATACCGTCGGCCATCGCTTGGTCTGCCTGCCCGCGCCAGGCGCCAACACCGCCAGCTTGTCTGCAGAAAATCCTGAGAGCGCATTTTCTAATCTCAGGATTTCTGATTTTTTCGGATAAATCGATGTCCCCCGTCCGTCATCCAAAACTCCCCATGGCGCCACTGCCCGAAGATAGCGAAGTGGAACCGGCTGAATAATATCCTGATAAAAATTCCACCCGAAGTAAACCATCCAGAATCGCTCCCGCCGCTGGGGCTTGTATAAACCTATCTTTCTTGCGCCACAATGATAAATGATCCACCTGGATAACAGATTGGCCTGTAAATCTGCCGCTGCATCATAATGCCGCCTTCGGATTTCACTGATTAATCTTGAAACCTGTACTTTCTTTGAGAGCGTTAATACCCTATCGACAGCAGGATGATTCTCAACGAGCGGTTTGTATTCGGTTTTCACAAGCATATCTAATTGGGCATCAGGAAAACGCTGCTTGATCCAGCGTAAAACAGGAGTCGTTAAAATAATATCTCCCATTGCACTGAACCGAATGACTAAAATACGATTGACCGAATCCAAACAGTCACGGTTTGATTCACTCATTTTTCCATCTCGATCATGGCTCCGGCCTTTTTTGACAACCCGTAGGACAATCCATTTCCGTTGTCATATACAATCAATCCTTCGATATCCGGCAGCCGATTAAGCAAGGTGATGCCTTTATCCGGTCCCATGACAAATACGGCTGTTGCATATGCGTCTGCGAGCAATGCATTTGGAGCAATGATCGTGACACTGATTGCTTTACTCGATGGAAAGCCCGTTTGAGGATCCAGGATGTGGTGATACCGCCGTCCGTTCCGGATAAAATATCGTTCGTAATCACCTGATGTCGCAATGCTTTGATTTTTAAGGGATACAATTCCGATTAACGTGCCCCGTTCATTTCTCGGATCCTGAATACCGATTCGCCATAAATCACGCTTGGGATGCGGTCCGAACACCCGTAAATCTCCTCCACCCTCTATCAGACCGGACTGAATGCCTTTTTCCTGTAGCCAAAGAACAGCCGCATCCAAAATATATCCCTTGGCAATACCACCCAAATCAATACCCAATCCTTGCCGTGTAATTCGGGCTTCGCCATTCCGTACTTCCAAATCCTTAAAATCGCCCAGTTCCAGATAGGCCGCGATCTCTGAAGAATCTGGAATTCGATAATTACCGCTGTCGAATCCCCATAATTTCTTCAAGGGACCGATTGTGACGTCGAAAGCACCATTGGATTCCTTAAAAGCACCCATGGCTTCTTTTAATATGATCTCTGTTTCATGACTGATGGATATAAACTGCCCGCTTCCGCTCGCGGATGCCAATCGCTGTGGATCACTGTCTTCGAAATATAAGGAAACTTTCTTTTCAATGCCCAGCATATATTCGAACAGCTCATCCGCCCTTCTCTCCAGCTCTTCGTGCGATCTTGAATCATAAAGCGATATACGAACGACCGTATCCATTAAAAAGCCGTTGCGTTCCGCATGATTCAATATGGATGGCTGTCTGCAGGCCAGAAGCAAACCTGTGATAATCAAAACGAATTGGCCTTCTGATCTCATGAATATCGATCCCTGTTGTAATCAATCATCTGCTCTAACGTAGACCGATATTTCGATGCCGGAAATTCAAGCAGAGCTTGCCGGGCTTGATCCGAATAGGCTTCGAGATAGGATTGACTCTTTTTTATTCCCTCATGTTCATCAACCATCTTTACCAATTTCTTCTGAGAAATATCATCGGCCATCATATGTTGTCGATAATGTTCCCGATCTTTCTCGGATAGCTCATCGAAAGCCTGTATCAACGGCAAGGTCCATCGACCGGATCGCAGATCCTGATGGACCGGTTTGCCCATCTGGGAGACAGAACCTGTAAAATCAAGCATGTCATCCTTGATTTGGAAGGCAAGCCCAAATTGGCTGCCGAAATAACCCAGTTGCTGAATCTGATTTTTCGATGCATGAACCACACAACCTGCAAGCACGCCAGCTGCCTGAAAAAGCGCACCGGTTTTCCCTTGAATAATATTAAAATAGGTTTCTTCTTCCATGCGTGCTTCTTTTTCACATATGGCCTGATGTATTTCTGAATGGGTCATTTGTATTATGGCTTCGAAAAGAGGGGCCATCTCTCCCTTTTCCCGAGAGCTGCTCATCAACATCATACGGGCAATCAGGAAATCTCCTACGAGTACAGAAAAATGATTCCCCAATACTGCATTCAGTGTTTTTTGACCTCGCCGCCTGTGAGACTTATCAATGACATCATCATGGATTAAACTGGCTGTGTGAACAAGTTCAAGCATGACAGCGATATCCACAGAATTCTCATTCGGTTCATCAATCAGCCCCTGACATAAGAAAAAGAGAATGGGTCGTAAATGCTTGCCTTTGTTGAGATGGCGTGTATCAAAATCGAGGTTATAGGCGGCTTTTATTGATTCAAACTCTTTCTGAAAAGCGATCTGAAATGCATTGAGAAACGGTCGAACCGGTCGGAAAATATCATCAAATTCATAATGCAAAGGATCCATGGCTTTCAATGTATAAAATTGTTTTATTTTTGTCAAATATAAAAAAAAAGCGGGATTTCTTCCCGCCCAATATCAGTTTACTCAAAGGATTAATCACTTGAAAAATTCACCAGCAACTAAGCCGCCCCGTCTATAACAGACGGGAAAATCCAAAACATTCTATGGTTTTGATAAATTAAAATCATGATTTAAAAAGCAGCGGCCGCCTCGTCAGCTGTGTCATAGGTTTCAAAAATCGTAATTAGTTTTGTAATCATAAACAGACTCTTCACTTTTTCTGTAACACCGGCCAGTTTCAAATCACCGCCGGCACTTTTAAGAGACGTTAAACATCCCATCATGGTTCCTAATCCCGAGCTGTTCATCCAGGCAACATGAGAAAGATCGATCACCACCTTCTTTCTGCCCTGCTCAATAAGCGATTTTACCTGTTCATGCACGGAAATCGTTTCAGGGCCGCCCATTAATTTTCCTTTAACGGCCATAATGCTCACATCATCGATCTCTTTCAACTCTATCTTCATCTTTACCTCCGATTCATCCTGGTGCAATTCCTGAACTCTGAAAATATAAATGTTTTTCGGATATTATACAAGCGGTTTTTGAGGGAAAATGTTAGAAAATTATTATATCATGCCCCTTATAAACCCTTTGTTCCCGGCGGAAGCAGATCTCGGGACGCCTGAGCCCTGAATATACATCGCTCGTTATATTAAAAGTATAAAATCAAATTCTGATATTTTTCTCATTAGTACAGCCCCGATGGAACATGCAGGTAATGTGCATCGGTCTTTAATTCTCCTTCTCATCCAATACCTGAGAAGCGTAAATATAGATTTCCGCTCCTGTTTTCCAGGCGTTGGCAGGAAGGCCTGCTTTCTCAGCACAGCAATGGCTCAAGAATTCTTCCTTGTTCCATCCCAGATCCGTGGCTACCTCGGGCAGATAGGTTCCGTGCCGGTTTCCCTGTTTGATCCAGATACCATGCTTTCCGATCTCGATCTCGTCAATAGATTCAATTTTTTTCAATGGAGACAAAATCGAAATTTTCACATCGAGCGACTCAAGTTCTGCAAGGGTTACCGGATTAAAAGCAAACCGGGTGTCCTGCACTGCAGCAGCGGCAGCCATCTGCGCGACAATTTGATAGAGCGGCAAAGAAGCATCAAATCGGCCGATGCATCCCCTCAGGCGTCCCTGATTGGTCAGCGTGACAAACACACCCCGCTTTTTCTTGAGTGTTTCGCTTTCAATATTAAAATCGGGGGTGGACTCACCCTTCAATGCAGCCCGAATACTTTCCCGTGCGACTCGAAATAATGTTTTCTGTTCTTCACAACTGATATTAAGCTCTTCCAAGTTCACCCCTCCTTGTTTCTTTGAATCGCCGGATTTTGAATCGATGAACAATGCGGCACCATATCCCACCACACGACTGTGATCACCGGATATATCTCCTGAATTCGCATAGGGCATCAAGCGGACAACGTCCGCATCGATATATTGACTGACCAGCATGACCAGGTTCAATGCCGTAAGCCCGCACAGAGTACAACTCAGATTCGGGACACCTTGCTGCATTAATTGGCGGTCCTTGTCAAACACTTGAACGGGATCCATAGACTGAACCGCTCCAAGCATCTCAGCATCCACGCTACAGGCATCCTGATAATTGGGATAATGTGACATATCCGAACTGGCAATGAAAAGCACCTTTTTATCTCCTGCTGCCTGAACAATTGTTCTGGCCAGAGCCCGGCAATCCTTTATCTCCATCTGTCCAACCACTACCGGTACAATAGGAACACCGGGCAACACGGTTTGTAAAAAGGGCAGTTGTACTTCTACTGCGTGTTCCTGCCGGTGCGCTGCTTCTACAGATTGTACCTGCGGGGAGCTTTTACGGATTGTTCTGCACAAATTCTGATCCACCGTAACAGTACCCAATGGTGTCTGATATGCATCCCAGTTCGGGATCGAGGCGCCATTCAAATAAATCCGATGGGAGGGTGCAATAATAATCACATCATCAAACGTCAATCCTTCAACGGCCCTGTAGGCATTGGCAGCCACCTGACCGCTGTACACATAGCCCGCATGAGGGGCCCACAGCCCGACGATTTTTCCATCAATTTCGACCTCTTCTGCCCGATTTAAAAATTCACGGATTGACTGTTTCAATGTTGAGGCATCTCCGGGATAAAACGTCCCGGCCACTGCCGGAGGCCGGATGTTTTTACCGGCTTCCTTTTGCTGGCATGCAACAGGCAGACAAATCATGAATATACTGAAAAAAATACCAGACCATCGATTCATAAATCCCTCTGTTTCCCTATATTTTATTTTATCCCCATATCCCTGCGACAGAATGATTGCAAAATTGACATTTTCCAGATTGAATATGATTCTCATATATCTGATATCCCACGCGCCGGATCAGCGTCTCGCCACAGGATGGACACAGGGTATTCTCACCCTGATGCCCGGGCACATTGCCCAGATATACATGGTGAAGCCCGGCATCCAGACCGATTTGATAGGCTTTTTCGAGCGTTGCAACAGGAGTTGGCGGCAAACTGAGAAGTTTGTATTTTGGATAAAAACGTGAAAAATGAAGCGGCACATCAGGGCCCAGCTCCTGATAAATCCATTTCACCATTTCGCTGAGCGATTTTTCATCATCGTTCAATGTCGGAACAACCAGATATACAATTTCTGTCCAAATATTCTCAGCTTTGAGTGTGACCAGTGTATCCAGCACCGGTTTCAACCGTGCGTTAACAATTTTTTGATAATAATCTTCGGTAAATGCCTTAAGATCGACCTTGTAACTGTCAATAACGCGGCACAAATCCTTCAAGGGTTTTTGATTAATAAATCCGTTGGAAATCACAACGCTCCGTATGCCCTGTTCCTGGCCAATGACAGCGATATCCTGCATATATTCAGTAAAAATGACAGGCTCATTATATGTGTAGGCAATGGATTGACATCCGGTCTGTTTTGCATATTTTACCACATCTTCCGGAGAAAACGAGGCCGTCCTCAGCTCCTCCGGACGCCTTTGGGCCAAATCCGCATTCTGACAAAATTTGCATTCCACATTACAGCCTGCCGTCGCTATAGAAAATGCCGTGGAACCGGGCAGAAAATGAAATAGTGGTTTTTTTTCAATCGGATCTTTATGATGCGCTGCCACCTGGCCGTAAACCAGAGAGTAATAAGTGCCTTTCCTGTTGGCGCGAACTTCACAATTTCCCCGCTCACCCGGTTTCACCACGCATTGCCAGGGACACAATGTGCATCGAATCTGATGATCCGGCAACTTTTCATAGTATCTGGCTTCCGTATTCCATGAGGGGGCAGCAATGTTTTTCATCGGACACAGCATTCCGCCCGCCACCATTACAGAAGACGACATAAATTGTCTGCGCGTTACCTGATCCATGGTATCAAATCCAACCTGACTTCACATTACATAAAAACAGCTTTCATCAACTTTAAATCCATAAATCGCTGTTTAAAACTTCCAACGCACGAAATACAGAACATAACCGGACAAGAAAAAAATATTGGTTTTCTTTAATCTTTAATCGTCAGTCTTCTTTTTCTCTTTATTTCTCCATTTAACCATTTCTGTTTCCAGACCGTTGACAGCGGACCGACGGACGTAAATAATCAGTAGATGGGTAAACGAGTTGATGGGTTGATGTGTCTACCCCTTACTCCGCTAAATTTACACCCCTCTTCCTCGGCTGACGCCGTGGGTCTCCCCTCTCAAGGGGAGATAAGGGAGTCTACCTTTGAAGGGGGATCCTCAACTAAACTGAGAAAAGGAGATGTTCTACTCATCTACTCTTCTACTCTTGACTCAACGACTCTATGACTTTATGACTCTCTCCACAGAGCGCTGACTGTAGACCGTAGAAAAATCACAAATTACAAATCCCAAATATCAAACAATATCCAAATCATAAATCTCAAACTCATTTATCTTTGTTTGTTATTTTGATCATTGGAATTTGGAATTTATTTGTCATTTGGATTTTGTTATTTGAAATTTTTTCACCGCAATCCATACGTTCTATTTGTCTCAGTTCTCCCCTTCTCTGTCTCTCCGGTTCACCGTTTCAGCATCTCAACCAACGACTCTATATTTGTCACCATATTACCCAATTACCTTATCTTGATTCTTGTCCCTTTCCTCACTTCTTCTCTGCCTTGATCAGGGCGTTTCGCACCGCTTCTTTTAAACTTTCACTGCTTAAAGTCGCTCCGCTGATTCCATCTACATTGACACAACCTTGCTTTGCCATGTATCTCGGCATTTTTTGAACCACTTCTTTGTAAAATTCCGGTGTGCCTTTGGCTCTCAGCACTCTAACCTGACATATACTTCCGCACCTGATTTTCACTTGAACCTTCATTCCTGTCCACCCGGGACTTTCACCCGTATAGATACCATCGGCATATTTTACTGAAGTATGATCATTCAATGAAACATCTGTAAATGCTGCTGTATCCGGATTACAGACGGCTGTATCTTTTTCTGTTTTTTGAACATAAATTAACTCATTCGTCAATCCGGCAGATGCCACACCAAAACACTGAAAAACAAATATAAAAAAAAACATCTTTTGAAAACAGCAATGCATTGGTCTTATTGCTCCTTCAGGTTTTCGCCATATTCGAATTGTCTGAATCCGCTTCTTCAGGTTCATGCAGACGAATGAAATAAGCCATTAAAACACCTGCGATCAGGCCTGTCCCTAAAGCCCCGCAATGTGCTATGGCCGGTGTAAAAAATGGCCATTGCGAAGCAACCAATCCCAAAGGAACGCTGAAAATCAATCCTGCAATAATCCCCTTCAGCCATTTAGGGAAAATCAATCCCAAACAATAATAAAGCACAATCGCCATAAAAACACGATCAAAGATAATCAGCCATACACCCCATCCGGGAATGCGGTTGGAAATACCCGTACCCAATATCCAGGTGATAAATCCATATAGTAATCCCCATTCAATCGCAGACCACAATTGTTTGAAGTGAATCATGTATTGCCTCCACTGAATCCAACGGATTGATAAGATGAAAAAACAACAAGCCCCCGGAAAATATTGAATATTAGACACCCGATAAATTCTTAAAAATCAAAAATAGACAGATAATCAAATTTCATTCCATGGATGTATCGCATTTTTATTCATGGATATCGCAATAATAATTCCCGCCGACTCGTGTTCTTTCCCGAAACCTATGATTTATCTTTTCCCAATTTGTCGAATTTTTCCAGAAACGGCTTGAAAAGATCAATCGGTACAGGAAAAACCATGGTTGAATTGTTTTCTGCTGCGACTTCGACCAATGTTTGTAAGAATCTTAACTGAATGGATGTTGGTTCTTTGCCTAATGTATGGGCAGCAGCCGCCAGCTGTTTGGATGCCTGAAATTCACCTTCCGCATGAATAATCTTGGATCGCCGTTCACGTTCCGCCTCGGCCTGTCTGGCAATCGCCCGTTTCATCTCCTCAGGAAGATCGATATGCTTGACCTCCACAAGTGATATTTTAATTCCCCAGGGATCCGTATGCTTGTCTAAAATTTCCTGCAGCCTCTCATTGATCTGCTCCCGGCTTGAAAGCAACTCATCCAGTTCAAACTGTCCGAGAATGGATCGAAGTGTGGTCTGTGCCAGCTGGCTGGTCGCATAAAGATAGTCTTCCACCTCGACAATGGCCTTAGCCGAATCGATCACCCGGAAATAAACCACCGCGTTCACCTTGACCGATACATTGTCTTTCGTGATCACATCCTGCGGAGGCACATCCATAGCCACTGTACGGAGGCTGACGCGCACCATTTTTTCAATTCCCGGTATCAGAATAATCAATCCGGGGCCACGGGATCCGACCAGGCGCCCCAGACGAAAAATCACGCCGCGTTCATATTCACGCAGGATCTTGAAAATATTGAATAAAAGAATTAATAAAGCAGCCCCCCAAAATATCCATTGTACGGGTCCCATTTTTTACCTCCTTGTTTAAATTTCTGATACCGTTACGATACTTTCTTAACGCGCAATTTTAATCGATTGATCTCTAACACTTCTATTTGATCTCCTTTTTTTATTCTTTCATCAGCCACTGCTTTCCACACCTCTCCATGAACTGAAACCTGGCCTTCCTTCGTTATATTCTGAAGTGCCACACCAATCTCACCAACCAGACCCTGTTTGCCTGTCGTGGGTTTTGTCAGCCTGGTACGGATCGCCAGCATCAGTCCGATAAGCATCAGACCGACAAACACCACCAGCACCGGAATAAGAACCGTTAAGGACACTTTCACCCCCGGGGTTTTAAATAACATCAATGCGCCAACCACAAATGATATAATTCCCCCTGCTGTCAGTATTCCAAATGTCGGTGTATAAACTTCGACAATAAAAAAGACAATCGCAAGCAGAATCAACAGAACCCCTGCCGCATTAATCGAAAGCACCTGGGATGCAAATAAAAATAAAATTCCACAGATAACGCCGATGACCCCCGGAAAAATCGAACCCGGATTGGAAAATTCAAAATAAATTCCCAGTCCGGCCAGAACAAGCAAAATAAAGGCAATATTCGGATTGGCAATCTGATTTAAAATTTGATGCCGCCAATCCATTCCACGTTCCACAATACGGGCTGATGCCGTGTCGAGTTCGATTTCCTGGCCGTCTGACATCACAGTCAAGCCGTCCAGCTGATTGAGTAAATCCACCTGACCTTTCGCGATCAAATTGATGACATTTATCTCCAGGGCTTCTTTTTCGGTAATGGAGACACTGTTTCGAATGGCTTCCTCAGCCCAATCTCCATTTCTTCCATTCTGGTCTGCCAGTCCCCGGATATGGGCAACAGCGTCATTCACCACTTTATCCATCATGACCTGGCTCGAATCTCCTCCGCTGCCTACCATATTGACCGGATGAGCCGCCCCGATATTCGTACTGGGTGCCATGGCTGCAACATGTGCTGCATAACTGATAAACACACCGGCAGAAGCCGCTCGTCCTCCACTGGGTGAGACATAGACAACAACAGGAACTTCAGATGCCAGCAGACGCTTATCAATAGCCCAGGTAGACTCCATTAATCCGCCGGGTGTATCCAGTTCAATCACCAGACACTCCGCGCCATTTCCTTCTGCAAGATCCACGCTGTCCATGATATATTTTGCAGTTATAGGATTAATCGAACTGTTTACTTTAATCCAATCCACATGTGCTGCAAAACCTGAAACTGCCGCCAATGAAGGTAAAACCAAAAACATCTTCCAGAAAAAAGCAGATAAAGGTTTCATTATTATCTCCAAATTAAATAGGTTTTAAAAATATTGACTGTATTTCAGACCGATGCTGACTCATAAAATTTAACGCTGAATTGATGAATCTGTTTCATTACTTTGGATTGAAATCCCAATCCCACTGACAGCACAAAATTTCTTCTTGACATTCAATGATAAAATTTCCAAATTATAATTGAAAATATGAATACGGGTCTTTCCCTGCACGAGCAGCTAACGGCAATATAAAGACCTTCAACTTTAATTTATAGGGAGCTCGGCTCTGTCTGCCTATTACATGCCTCCATAGAGTGGACGTAAAAATCGGACAGGAGAGCACCCACCGTGTCGATAGCACGGTCCTTTATAACCAAGGCTGCTTTGCAGGGTTTTTTATTCTTTATGAAAACAGCGTAAGAATCCTTCACGGAATATTCATTTTATCATCATTTTTTAACACTCCGGTATTGTATAAAACAAAGGCCGGTGCTGAGTTGATCAGAAGCAATCAATTTATATTCCTGTAAACTCCCGATCCAGGCTCCGGTACTGAATTGCCTCACTGAGATGGGCAGGCTGAATCATATCTTCTCCTTCCAGATCGGCAATGGTACGGGCGACTTTCAGAATACGGTCATACGCCCGGGCTGAAAGCCCCAATTTTGTTATGGCCTGATGAAGCAATGCATCACCTTCATCATTGATATCACATTTTGAACGAATAAGCTTTGTGTCCATATGGGCATTGCAATAAATACCCTGATATTCCCGGAAACGGTCCAACTGCCGTTTTCGAGCCGCCATTACCCGCTCCCGGATACTTTTCGAAGACTCACCCGATTCACTGCCGGTCAGTTCTTTATATTTTACGGCCGGCACTTCAATATGGATATCAATCCGATCCATAAGCGGTCCTGAAATTCGGGCTCGGTATCTCTGAATCTGCGGAACGGTGCATGTACACTCATGGGTGGTATCAGAAAAATACCCGCACGGACAGGGATTCATGGCCGCAATCAGCATGAATTTTGCGGGATAAGTAATTGATAACGTAGCTCGTGAAATTGTCACTCGACCGTCTTCCATGGGCTGACGCAATACTTCCAGAACATTCTTTTGAAATTCAGGCATCTCATCGAGAAAAAGCACACCGTGATGGGCAAGGCTCACTTCACCGGGACGCGGAATGCGTCCGCCACCGATAAGCCCGGCATCAGAAATGGTATGATGGGGGGATCGGAATGGACGTACAGCGATAAGTGCTGAATCAGGAGGAAGCAATCCTGCCACAGAATGAATCTTGGTGGTTTCCAGGGCCTCATCCAGCGTTAGATCCGGAAGGATGGTCGGATACCGTTTTGCCAGCATGGTTTTTCCGGATCCCGGCGGTCCGATCATCAGTACATTATGTCCGCCGGCTGCTGCGACTTCTAATGCACGTTTCACATGTTGCTGGCCTTTTACATCACTGAAATCAGCCCCGTATTGTGCGTTTTGTGAAAAAACTTCAGAAATATCCACCCGAAAAGGGGGCTCATTTCTGCCATCTTCAATCAGCCGGATAGCTTCATGAATAGATTCCACTGGATAGACATTCAATCCCTGGGCCATAGCCGCTTCCCTGGCATTTTCTTTCGGTAAAATTATGCGGGATATCTCCCGATCCCGCACAGCCACAGAAATCGGCAATCCGCCCCGTATGGCTCGAACTTGTCCATCCAGGGCCAGTTCACCTAAAATCACCGTATCCGCCAGTTTTTCCTGCTGAATATAACCGCTGGCAGATAAAATACCAATGGCCATAGGCAGATCAAATGCCGATCCTTCCTTGCGAACATCCGCGGGTGCCAGATTGACAGTGATCCGTTTGCTGGCAAGATAAAAACCTGAATTTTTTATCGCTGCCAGAACCCGTTCTTTTGATTCTTTTACTGCGCCGTCAGGTAAGCCGACAGTAGCAAAATACGGCAGTCCGCCTTCAAGGTGGGACTCCACCTCCACAATATATCCTTCAATGCCGAGTACGGCCGCGCTTAATACTTTTGAAAACATAATCTCGGAATAATATTGATTAACTTTTTTAGTATAGAGAAAATGAAGAAAAGAATCAAGATAAATTTTCAATAAAATATGATAGTTTTGCTTGATTTCCGGCAATGATTATCATAAATTCTGGCAAGGCTTTTGCATCATTAAAAATTCAAATTGTAGTCGGTAATATGCACTTAACATGTCGTAAAATAAATACATAATCAACAGCAGGACATGGGAATTGCCTTTCAAAATGGCATAACCTATTTCAAAAAGGAGATAACTGCATGCCATTTTCCAAGCTGTGGGACCTGTTTCGCGAAAATAAATTATTTTATTGTGTATTGGGATTTATCTTTTGTTTACTGGTCGCCGGTATTGTGTACGGGGCTCTCTACCAGCATCACCTTATTGGTATAAATCATTCTGCTGATATCATTCAGCCTTTTCCCAATTTTATTTTGAATTCTATTCTTATTTTCCTGGCGGGCCTGGCAGCCCTTGTTTTTATGGCATGGCTGCATCATAAATACGACTGGAAAGCTTCGGAAGATGTCATTCACCAGTTATACGAAATCACTGAAACTGATACTAAAGCATTCTCAAACGTGATGAGTGAATTGGCCCAGGGCGATCTGTCCGCTTCTCTGCATATCCAATCAATCCAATTGACAGAAAAGCAGAATCAGCAGGAAGAGCTGGCGGTTCTACTGAAAAATATCATTCAGGGATTACAGGACTGCGCTCATGAATTAAACACTCTTACAGATGTTCCATGCCATCGGTTATGTTATATCGGTGCTGACTCATTTTTAGAAGGTCAGAAATGCGGTCAGGTCATGGGAGAGCTGCTGAAAGGCCAGGGAGAAGTCATCATTATTGTGGGCCTCTATTCAGCAACAAATTTCGAACTCCGGCGAAAGGGATTCATCAATGCCCTCAGGACCAAATTCCCCCGCATCAAAGTACTCAAGGTTCTGGAAGACCATGAAGATCATGAAAAAACCTATCAATACACAAAAGAAGCCATCGAACAATATCCCCGCCTTCGGGGCATCTACATCACTCAGGGCGCAACTCCTTTTGGTGCGGCACGTGCGGTGCAGGAAAAAAATAAAGTCGGACTAATAAAAATTGTGGGGCACGACCTTACCGATTCTACCATGGAATACCTGTCCAAAGGCATCATTCAGGCCACATTGGATCAGAATGCCTATGCCCAGGGATACAATCCTGTTATCCTTTTATACAATTACCTGGTTGGTGACTGGAAACCTTTTTCGCCGCGCATGCTGACTCAATTAAATGTGGTCACGCCTGAAAATTATCAACAATTCTGGCATCCCGATCACGGAATGATTCAATCGCAGGAATCCTTAAACCAACTTGTCAAGCTTTCAGATAAAATGAATGATCGGCCGCTTCGCATCGCTGTCTTGTGCGTGGCAACTTCCGCCTTTTGGGAACCCGTAAAAGCGGCTGTCATGAATGCCAAAGAGCAACTGATTTCCCACAATGTGACAATAGATTATATCGTTCCTCCTGGTTACTCCGATCTGCGGGCAGGGGCTGTTTTCAGAAAAGCCCTGGAATCCGCAATCAATGAAAAATATGATGGTATTGCCACACTCGTTCTGGATCGCAGCATGATCCCAATGATCAACAAGGCCGTAAAAAAAGGCATTCCGGTAATCACGTTCAACAGCGAACCAATCAGCCTTCAAGGCCTGATTCAGTCCATTACCGATCAGGCTGAAAAACTTATGCACTTTAGTGAAGATCTGGGCAACAACGCAGACGAAGCCAACCATCTCACACAAAAAATCATAGAAGCCATGCATATGATCTCCGAAGGATCGGTTCTGCAAAACAATCAGGTATCTCATACACAGGATATCCTGAAAAATTTGCTCGCCAATATCAATCAGGTTAACCAGGCAACAGAAGAAGGCGCAAAAGCGACCGCAAACACTGCCATCGCCATTACTGACGGTGCCAATTCCATGGAAAAAACATTATCGATAGTGAAAAATGTCGAAACGTCTGTTACCGAATCCTGGCAAACCATCGAAGAACTGGACAAACACTCTGAACGAATCGATAATGTCGTTGATTTGATTCAGGACATTACATCGCGAATAAACGTGCTTGCCTTTAATGCATCGATAGAAGCCATACAAGCAGGCAACGAAGGTCAGGGATTTATGGTCGTCGCAAATGAAGTACGCCGGCTGGCAAGAAATACAGATAAAGCCACTCAGGGTATTATTAAGCTGGTGAACCAGGTAAAAAAGGACATATCAAAAATTGAAAATGTCATGAGGTCCGGTTTGTCCCAAGTCCAGGAATCAGCAAAACAAACAACAGATGCACGGAGTGCTTTACATAACATTCGCTCGCTGGTTGAAACAGATCAGAGTCGGTTAAAAAGCATTGCAGATGCGGTTGCTGAAATTCAAACCTATTCTTATCGTGTTGAAGAAGCCATGAATCTTGTGACAGAGGTCAGTGAAAAAAATACGGAATCCGTTCAAAATGTCAATCAGGCGACAAAAGATATGGTTTTGCAGTTCCAGCAAGTCACGCAACTCGCAGAAACATTGGAAATGATGGCTCAAAGCGAACTTGAACTTTTAGGTAAATTTAACGTCTCTACCCATTTATTAGATAACATGGAGGTCATTGATTCAACTTCATGAAAACAAACATTAAACAATTTCTGAACCGACATCGGTATCTTATTATAATAATGGGGTGGATTATTTTATTCGTTGTTTTATTCGGACATTTAATCTTCTCAACGTATCCGAATTTGAAAGAACGCGGCCTGCCGGATCCTGTCAGTACTGTCTTCTTGATTTCCTGTTTTCTCTTTTTACTGGCTTTTCTAATCGCAGGACATTTTTCCCTTTTTAATTATTTCCGCAAATATCTGCCCATTCGAAATTTAAGACAAACCGGAAAGTTGATTACCGAACGGGACTTTCCGGCCCTGGCTCGCGGAATATCCAATCTGACACTGGGTAATTTAACACAGAAGCTTCATCTTCATTCCAATTATCCGCCATCCAAAGTACCGCAACCGATGCAAACATTGTCTGAAATCTTGCACCTGTTGCGTGACAACTTAAATGCCATCATCGATGATTTTAACTCGATTACAGATGCCCCTTGTAAGCGTATTGGATTTATCGGTGCAGATCCGATTGCGGAAGGAAAAAAATGTGCAGAGCTTATGGCTGAAATGCTGGGCAATAAAGGACAGGTATTGATTGCCACCGGCCTCTTGTTCAATACAATGCTTGAACTACGTCGAAAAAGCTTTCAATCCTATATTGAAGGAAATACTGAGATCCAGATCGTCGATACATTCGAATCCATGATGAACCGGGATTTCAGTGCGAATTTTATTGCAGACTTACTGGAATCCTATCCAAAATTGAGAGGGATTTATGCCACTGATACAGCCACCGCTTCGATTATTGCCGAGGTTCTAAGTGAAAAATCCGTGCATAAAAAAATCAAAGTGATCGGTCATGAAATCACTCAGGAAAACGTTCACTATATCAAATCAGGTGCGATTGATGTGCTGTTGGATCAGAACTCCTATATTCAGGGCCATGATTCTGCCATCTATTTATACAACCACCTGGTGGAAGGGTGGATCCCTCCAAAACCCCAGATGCTTCTCCCGGCCAATTTGATCACAGAAGAGAATCTGAACCATCACTGGCATCCTTCTCATGGATGGATGCTTTCAAGGGAGGCCATCACACATTTGGCCAAACCGTCAGATAAAACTCCAGAAAAATCCTATCGCATTGTCTTTCTGGCAAGAGAAGACTCGGAAATCTGGGATCGTGTTCGGGAAGGATATATGGCGGCAAAAGATACTTTGATGGCCCATAATGTCGATCTGGTATGGCTGGTTCCTGACGAGACCCGCGAAAAGGGTGACTTCAGCGCTATGGTCTACGGAAAACAGATTGAAAAACTGATTCATAAAAAAGTGGATGGTATTATTACATTTGTGGAAGATCCCAGACTGATCAATTCAATCAACCGTGCAGTGAATGCAGGGATTCCTGTGATAACAGTGCATACGGAGCCGTTAAATCTGCGCAGTTTGATTCAGACATTAACTGATCAGGCATATCGTCTCTCACGCTTGGCCATGGATCTGGCCGGAACCACACAACATGTGATTATCTCAACCACCGAAATTCGAAACGCCATCAGCAATATTGCTGATGGAAGCATGGCACAAAACAATCAAGTGGAAAAAACCCGGTCGATTATGGATTCACTTTTAAACAGTATTGACCAAATCGGACGTGAAGCCAATGAAAGCGAGCGCGCTTCTGAAAATACAGGCAAAGCTGTAACCACAGGCACAGAAGCCATGAAAAAAACATTAACCACATTAAGAGCCATAGCCGACTCCGTGAATAAATCCTGGAAAACTGTGGAAGAATTACGTCAACATTCAAATAAAATTGACAATATTATTGATTTAATCAGCAACATCTCATCAAAAGTCAACATTTTGGCTTTGAATGCATCTATCGAGGCAACCCAGTCCGGATCCCATGAAAAACGCTTTAGTAAAGTGGCTTCAGAGATACGTAAACTGGCTATGAATACAACAGAAGCCAACCGTGAAGTGGCCACCCTGATTGAAACCATTAAAATGGACATACAGCTTGTTGAAAAGGCCATGCGCACAGGAACCAATATGATTCAAAATTCAGAAGAATTTACAGATGAAACCCACCTGGCATTGGAAAATATCAAGCGACTGGTGGATTCGGACCGCAGTCGCACCCAAAGCATCACAAATGCCATCCATGAAATGCAATCCATGTCACATCAGGTGGGTTTATCTATGGACCAAGTGGCCATGGCCAGCACCAAAAATACGACTGGCGTCAATCAGGTCAATTCATCCATTAAAGAGATGGGAGAACAACTTGAGAATGTGCGTACTTTGGCCCAAAATCTGGAAAAAATGTCACAAAACGAAAATGAATTTCTCGCCATGTTCGAAACCAATGGTAAAATTGATTAAGAAAGCATCCTGATTTTTTTGCAATCAAAATACAAATTTTCTGCCATTCTCTTTGATCTGGGAAACGTATTTATCCAAGTCAACCCTGTTCATTCTATCCAGAAATTGGAAGAATCTTCCTCGCTGACCTACATGCAGATCCAGAATTACTTTACAGATTCGGAAATCATGCGGTTATATGAAAAAGGCCTTCTCACAAACCGGCAGTTTTATCAACAAGCCGTTCGTGATCTTGATCTTACAATATCCATGGAGCACTTTAAAACACTCTGGCAGTCCATTTTTTCTCTTATTGAACCCATGATCCGTTTTCTCGATGAAATCAGGCATCGATATCCATGTTACATCCTTTCCAATACAAATGCCTGGCATTCGGAACATTGCGAAAGCTGCTATCCATTTATGCAATGGTTTAAAAAACGATTTTACAGTCATGAACTGGGAGAGGTGAAACCCAATCCGGAAATCTTTCATAAGGCATTGGCTGTTATCGGATTACCGCCGAAAAATATTTTATTCGTTGATGATAGAAAAGAAAACGTGCGAACTGCCAAACAACTGGGCATACAAATTATTCATTTCACAGACGATGTTCAATTCGTGGAATTATGGAAAGGGTTACAAAACGATTTCAATCTTAATCCAAGATAAAATTGACCGGATCCTTCGCGTCTCCATGAACATATACACCATAATGGATATGCGGCGCTGTGGACTTACCTGTGTTTCCGCTCAGTCCAATCAGATCCCACCGCTTCACTTGCTGACCTCGCTTGACAAATATATCAGAAAGATGGCCATAAAGGGTTTCATGCCCAAATCCGTGATCGATAATAATATATTTACCATATCCCTTGTTCTTGATGACTCGTAAATTGACATGTTTGACAATACCAGCGCCGGTAGCTCTGACCTCTGAACCCGGTTTAAGGGCAATATCCAGTCCCGGGTGCATTTCATTGACCCCTGTAAAGGGATCTCTTCGCACTCCAAATCCGGATGTTACCCATCCGCCTTTTACTGGCCGAATCGAGGGATAGTGGGCAATTTCCTTGTACTTCGATTCCAGTTTGTCTTCAATTTCAACCGTGCTTTGCTTCAGCCAAGTCAACTCTGCGTCCAGACGTGCCAAATCCAGCTCCAAATAATGCAATTTAGGATTATCGATCAATTCAGGTCTCACGGATGATTCAGGCCCCCCCATACCAAAGGCCACATCCGGTGAAGAAAGAGAAGCTGTCATGCGTATCTGGTGATTACGCTTGGTTAAATCATTAATATCGGCCTGCATTTCTTTAAACCGCTCATCCCAGGCATCCAGATTATTTTTAAGAATACGATTTTCCTGCATAATTTTATGGGTGCGGAAGTTGGTTTCAGCCCCCTGAAAACCGCGTCCGAGCAAATACGCTAAAGATACAAAAACCACAATGAATAGTCCGCCAAATATAAAAAGACGTTTCACCGGAACGACGACGGTTCTTAATTCATCGTCTTCAGAACGCCCCATCAGAAAAATAAATTGTTTTTCAGCCATTTTATGCTCTTCCCATCTTCCCTAATCAAATGAAATATAATCGCTAATTGAAAAAAAGTCAAATATTAATTGCAACTTCTTCACAACCACTGATTTTTCATAATAAACCAGATTTTCGTAAATATATCCCTTCCAGGACACTCAATTCATCTGGATTTCATCCAATGCCTGCCTGACCATGTTCAGAAACTCAGACAGAGAATATGGTTTTTGCAAAAAACGATATCCCTTCTCCTGAATCAGGGACCATTGCAACTTTTGATCCGTGTATCCGCTGCTGAGAAGCACACGGATCGACGGATTTTTATTTTGAAAATACTGAATCAGATCCAATCCGCTCCGGTCGGGCAGAACAACATCTGTGATCACCAGATCAAAATCACCTTTTTCCAGATTAAACAGTTGAATGGCTTCGGTAACATTGGTGGCAATAAACACTTGATATCCATTTTCCCGAAGTGCCATGGCAGCGAATTCTCGCACTCCCTCAGCGTCTTCTACTATGAGTACACGATTGCCTTCTCCCTGTAAAGCGTCCAATGAAAGCGATTCAATGGAATCTGCAGAATGGTCTTTGCATTTTTGGGAAACAGCCGGAATATATACTGCAAATGCCGTTCCTTTTCCTGCCTCGCTGTGGACAGTGACCCATCCTTCATGCTGCCTCACAATGCCATAAACAACAGACAAACCCAGACCAGACCCTTTACCAATGCTCTTGGTTGTATAAAACGGTTCAAACAGATGATCCAGCGTCTCTTTATCTATGCCGACGCCGTTATCCATGACTGTCATTTTTACAAATTTTCCCGCCTTACCATTGACATGATTTTTGGCTTCATGATCAGAAACCAGAATATTCTCTGTATATATGATCAATTCACCGCCGGACGGCATCGCATCTCTGGCATTCACAGCCAAATTCAATAACACTTGTTCCAATGTACATCGATCGCCTCGAACCATGGATAAATCCGGAGACAAGTGGGTAACGACCTCAATATCTTCTCCAATAATACGCTGAAGCATAATCAAGTGGTCTGTAATTGTTTTATTCAAATCCAATGTTTCAAAGGAGATTGGATGATTCCTGCTGAACATGAGCATTTGCCGGGTCATGTTGATAGCACTGGAAGCAGCCAGTCGAATCTGTTTCAGGGGCAGGAAAATGACGTCGTTGCTATTGACTTTTGTTGTGATGACATCGGTAAATCCCTGTACCGCTGTCATCAAATTATTGAAATCGTGGGCAATGCCACCGGCAAGACGCCCGATGGCTTCCATTTTCTGCGACTGAAGCAACTGTTCCTGAATTTTTTCCTTTTCAAGCTGTACATGCTTGCGTTCTATGGCATACTGCATCGAACGAACAAGTAAGTTACTGTCCACATGACCTTTCACAAGATAGTCCTGCGCGCCATCCCGAACCGCCTGAATGGCAACTGTTTGATCATCCAGACCGCTTAGCACAATAATTGGAATCTGCGGGCATTTTGTGTAAGCATTTCTAAATGTATCCAGGCCCTGACTGTCGGGCAAAGAAAGATCCAGTAAAATAACATCGATAGAGTTTTTTTCGATTGCCTTAATGCTGTCAGCCAGATTTTCTGTATGATGAAATTCAAAGAATTCCCCTGAAAACTCAGAAGCATCCATTGATACCAGCATTTTTTGAATCATTCGGACGTCTTGGAGATTGTCTTCGATTAAATGAACTTTCATTTCATACTCAATTCGTCATCATTTTGGCACCGATTCAGACTCCATTGGAATCAACGTTTTTATTTTTTCCATAAAACGAGCGCTGTCATAGGGTTTGGTAAAAATAGCTGACACATCATATTGTTCAGCCATGTTTTGCACTTCTTCATCAATTGTTTTTCCTGTAATGATGATGACAGGCGTGGTCGCTCTGGCTGGTAATTTTCGAAATCGTTCCAAAATAGAGAATCCGCCACCGGCCGGCATCATTAAATCTAAAATAATGAGATCATAATCCTCCTGAATAATTTTTTGCGTTCCCGTATAGGCATCTCCTGCGACAGTGACCATATAACCCGAAGCTTCCAGACGCATTTTTACCATTTTAGCAAACTTCAATTCATCCTCAATAATAAGAACCGTTTTTTTCTGGCTCATGATGCCGCCTCATCTTTGGTCTTTTCCAAATATTTTGAATAAATTTCCTTTTCACAATCCGGACATAATCCATGTGTAAATTCCGCATTCGAATGTTCCCGGATAAATACTTCCAACTGCTGCCAGTATCCATCATCATTACGGATTTTCTTGCAGTGGGAGCAAATCGGAATCAATCCCTTCAGCTTCTGAATTGTTTCAACCGATTTTTTAAGTTCAAGATTGATCCGCTCCAGTTCGTTATTTTTATGCAGAACAGCTTCATAGGTCGAAAACAGTAAATCTAAAATTTGCATGCGATCGGAAGTGACAAAATGTTTTTGTCCGGCAAAGAAAATTTCGATACCCATTTCCGCGAACGAATTCTTGCGCAACTCTTTATTGACCAGAACGTACTGAATATGAGAAAGTAAAAAATCTTCATTGTAGGGTTTTGTAATAAAATGATCTGCTTCGCATTCAAGACCGCGAATAATGTCTCTGGGATCGGATAATTGGGTAAGAAGAATCACAGGAATGTGCCTCAGGGAGCGGTCCGACTTGATTCTCCGGCACAATTCATAGCCATCGATGCCCGGCATAAGGACATCGCTGATTACGATTGTGGGTTTATTCTGTTTGATTTTCTTAAACGCTTCATCGCCATTATAGGTTACCACAACCGTGTAATCATGTTTTTCCAATGTATACCGTAATTGAGCCGCCTGTGTATGGCTGTCCTCTGCGATTAAAATCAAAACGTTTAAATTGGTTTTTTTGTCTTTATTCATAATTGTTTATCTCCTAATATCAGTTAATGAGCATTTTTCTGACGTATTTCAGCAACTCTTTTTTGTTAAACGGTTCCTTGAGTACGGGAAATGCCGCATATGGAACCTCCTTCTTCGAAGAAGATGTATTCATCATAATGATCGGAAGATGGCAGGTACGGACATCCTGTTTCAGTCTCCCGATCACTTCATAACCGTTTATCTTCGGAAGTTTCATATCCAGTAAAATCAGATCCGGAAGCACTTTGCAAGCCTGTTGAACTGCTTTACCACCATCGCACACTTCCATGATATGGTACTGTTCCTGTATTAAAAATTCTTTCAAAGTATCAACGGTCTCCCGTTTATGGCCCGCAATAAGAATTTTGGGAAAGGGCGCTTTCTTAAGTGTAAATCGAAACTCAGTGCCCTGCTCCGATTCAGATTTCACATTGATTGTCCCCTGATGCTTTTCCACCAATATCTTGGCAATGGTCACTCCCGGTCCGGTTCGCTGACAACTGGGGCCATCTTCCACACGCCCCATTTGTTCATATTGATCAAAAAGGCCGGCGAGATTTTCTTTGGGAATGCCGGTGCCTGTATCTGCCACCCGGCAGGTAATATATTCATCTCCATCCTGAATACCGAGAGTGATTGACCCTCCTTGTTCAGTGAATCGCAATGCGTTATTGATCAAAATCCCGAAAATTTGTGTGATTTTATCAGGATCCGCGAATATTGTCAGAGGAGCCTCCGGGATTTGTTTCTCGAGCCTGATGCCTTTTTTTTGGGCCGAATCAAAATAACTGTCATATATTTTTTGTAAAAGATGGTTTATATTGACGGAAACAGGTTTTAATATTGTTTTTTCAGCTTCAATTTTCAATACATCCATTAAATCTGTGATCAGCCGGTTTATACGGTCAATGTTTTCCTGTGTATAATTCAACAAATCTTTCTGCATATCATTGATCTCGCCTGCCACCCCCTCCAGACATAAAGAGACACCTTCACGCATAATTGCAATCGGTGTGCGTAAGTCATGAGAAATTGTGGACAGGAAATTCCTCTTCATCTGATTCAATTCTTTCAATTTGCGGTTGGTTTCTTTAATCGCCTCTTCTTCTTCTTTTCGCACCAATGAACAGCAAATGGTTCGAACCAGCTGGTTACCGTTCACCTCACCTTTCACCAAATAATCCTGCGCACCGGCACGTACTGCCTGTAAAAACAACGGTTCGTCATCAGCCTCGCCTAAAATAACTATGGGGACATGAGAATTCATTTTCTGAATTTGATTCAATGTGTCTATTCCATGACTGTCCGGCAATGAAAGATCCAGAAAAATCAAATCAAAATGGTTCTGCTCAATCATATCCAGTGCAAAAGATAAACAATCTGCCGTATAAAACCGAAACGACATTTTCCGTCTGCTGTTTTTCGTGTATGTATTAAGAAGCTCCTGAAAATGAGGGGCATCCTGCGATTGCTTTGCAGCGTGCAATATTTGAATACTGTCTTCATTCATGTCATTTGCTGATTAGGCAATTTCACAATGGTTAACCAAAAATTCTCAATGGATCTGACAACGGTCATAAACTCGTCCAAATCCACTGGTTTGGGAATATAGCAATTGGCATGCAGATCATAAGTTCTCAGAATATCTTCATCGGCCTTTGATGTGGTCAGAATCACAACGGGGATACGGCGCAAATTAATTTCCGCCTTGATTTCTTCAAGAACCTCACGACCGTCTTTCTTGGGCAAATTCAGATCCAGCAATATTAAATCAGGAAGGGGAACATCCGCGAATTGATTTCGCCGGTGCAAAAAATCCAGAGCCTCTATGCCGTCACTGACGACATAAAGATTGTTGCGAACCTTGCCACCCTTAAAGGCTTCCTGTGTTAAACGGACATCACCCGGATTATCTTCAATCAAAAGGATATCGATTGGTTTTCCCACAACTCCCAGCATTTTCAGGATTCTCCTTTCACAATGCAATAGTGATAACAATTTGAAAATGAAAATTAGCAATCAACTGATCTTTGGCTTGCCTGAGACGCCTTTCAAGGTATGATGAAAAAGAATGGTGACTAAAATTTAATTTCTTTGACAACTTCTTCACTTTTTTCACGCTATACTTGTCTGTCTTGTCAATTAACCATCAATAAACCTCTGGAAAATTCATAATAGGGTTTATGAATATTTCATGAACTAATGAACGGCCTCTGCATATCGCTCTAATTGCATGACAGCCAATCTGCTGGGAACACTTTTATTATTCTCCCAGCGGTTCACTGTACATAGGGTAACTCCCAGTCTGTGAGCGAATTCTTCCTGCGTTAATCCGAGCGATTGTCGAATCTTCTTGATTTTTCTTCCTTCCATGAACATTGAATCCCTCAAATAGGTTCACAATATCATGATATAAAATGCTATTTAACATTCAACAAATATTATACCAAAAAGAATGATAAAAAGTCAACGACTCTAAGTATAATAATAACAATGCAGAAAGACAATTATCTGAAAGACTCAAGACCATGCAAATTGCACATGACTTTCATTCTGAAATCCCAGGCAGAAAGATATAAATAACAGGGCATTTTTTCTTTGTGTGAGATGTGATTTTTTATATACGTATTGAATCATTTAATATTCTGCAATGCCAGAAAAAAATATCTTAATATCAGGATCCAGTGAATTCAATATCAGATTAAAAACAGTTTTTCGTGGATTTATTTCAAAGACAGTGGAGTTAAAAAGAAAATAATTTCGGATTGATGATGCGATTGTGACTGTCCAATGTGTTTCCTTCCATTTGGAGCAAACTGCGTTTCATTATTGAGCCGCCCTGAAATCCGCCCGGTGTCAGGTCGGATCGTACAGTACGATGGCATGGGATGAAAATCGGAAATGGATTATTTGCCAAGGCATTTCCCACGGCCCTGGCTGCCGCGGATTTCTTCACGTGCCGGGCCAGACGCTGATAGGTGCTCACACAGCCATACGGAATTTCAGATTCGGCACGGAGTACGCTTTGCTGGAATGCTGAACACCGATTCAGCCGAATCCTGTCCAGATGAAAAACAACCGGCTTACCCTGCAGATAATCCCGGATTTGATTGAGAATGTGTTCGATTTCCGGACAGGATAGCTCAATAGATTCGGGATAATGGATTTTAAGGAGTTGTTCAGCAGGCATTCCGGGCCGGGATAAAATGACACGATCGATCCATGGCTTCCTTTTATCCTTGGACCAGAGAATGGCTGTCGAACCAATCATTGAAGATGGCAGGAGGGCATAATAAATATTGGATGGACAGTGTATCGGTGTCATGTTTCTTTTTAAATAAATCGTATCGAATATACTGTTTCATACGAGCAGTCAAGTAACAGTTTAACCATTGCTGCAGATACTGTCAATGTGTTTTTTAATAAAATGTGGTCGATTCACCGGACTGATTTAAAAACAATGTCCGAATAGCAGGATTTTGCAAAAAGCACATCTGCCTTCGGGTGAACAACCTGCGGCCCCCTGCTCCCATTGCAGTAATTTTAAAAGGTCATGGGATTCAAAATGTCAGTCCAATTGCATATTTCTGCACATCCTTCAATATTCCGAAATCACCCCAGGCATAATCCAAATGCAGTGATACATTTTCTGTTACTTTCAGATTGATACTGCCACCCAAACACAATCCTTCTTCGCTGTTTTTTTTGAACAGACCCTTGTATCCACATCTTGCCGCCAAAAAATTAGCGAATGTATATTCTGCACCTATGTTCATACTCTCCATGTTGTCGTTCGGGTGAAGTGCATCCGCCGATAAAATGAGATGACTGTTGCACGGCCCTTTCAGCACATCCACGCTCAAGCCGACACGGAACAGCAGAGGCAGATCATAGGCATCCGTCTGCAGATTGGCATTAATGTTCTCATTATTGCCGTGTTTGAGCGGATCGATATCCGACTGAATCAACATGTCACGCCCTAACATCCGCATTTTGGTGCCGTAATTCGAGATGCTCATACCGATTTTTAAATCCTGAAATTGTGTATCGAACAGGGTACCGACATCGATCGCCATGCCACGGGCTGTTGAATGATAAATCTGCTCCTGAATATACTTAACATTAAAACCAATCGAAAAGCGATTGGTTAGCTCTTTGGCATAAGTGAGTCCTAGTGCATAGCTGCCAACTTGAAACGTCTCTCCGGTCCCGTCCGGTTCCTGAATGGTCGTAACCGTCATCTCATCGGTAGACATAAACGCAGCATTGATTCCGAATGTGCCCAGCTGGCCTGCAGGAACGGCTGCGGCTGCGTAATTAAATGTGATATCCGCAATCCACTGAATATTCGTGAACAGTGCCTGATTTTCCCTGATCCGGGCCACACCGGCCGGATTCCAGTACATGGCGTTGATATCGTCTGCTACAGAAACGTACGCACTTCCCATACCAGAGCCACGAACACCATAATCAATCAAAAGAAAGGTGGCTGCAGTAGTTCCGGATTTGGTCACGTTCTGGCTGAACAATGGCAATGCAAATATGAAGACAATGCATAAAATTATCATGATTCTTTTCATGGAACAGTCTCCTATTTTATAACGGCAAATTTGCCGATTTTCTGACCAAGCTCCCCGGCATCGACATGATAGATGTACAATCCATAGGCGATATCCATATTGTCATTCGTCTGCATGTCCCAGATGGCCGTGCCATCCGTGATAGAGGGCGAATCGTGTTCCAATCTGGCTACCAGATCACCACGAACGTTGAATATCTTGATCGTACATCGTTCAGGCAGGTGAATGAAATGCAGCTCACGGGGGCCTCTGCCGCTTGAATAGGGATTCAGGGGTTCCCATGAATTGGCAATGATATACGGATTGGGAACGGCTTTAATCCGGTCTATCTGTGATTTCGCTAAATCTTTATCCACTTCAGCGTTTTTAATCGTGAATTCAAAAATATCATTGCTTAAAAAAGGTTTTTTCATTCGGATTGTCAGAAAATCTCCGGGCTCTGGATTTACTTTCAGGGTATCGTGGGCATTCCGGTCGAAGCTGATTTGAAATCCGGCAATGCTGTCTTCGTTGAGAATAATAATTTCATCAACCGTCGATTCACGTTCCAGAAATCCCGTGAAACGGCCGTCCTCCTCATCTCTCTCTCTGAAAGCAAACAGGGATTCCTCTTTCACTTCACCCTTATCAGATGGGAAAAGCCGGAAGACCCTGAAATTGACAGGTACTGCTGGTAATTCACTGGTTTGACGGATATATGCGGTCGATGTGCCTATGCCGTGCTCTCCAAACTCGATTAAATAGTCCGCAGGTTCCAGCAGCGTAGGCTGCCGTGAACTGCTGTACGGGTTGCAGGTGAATGCATGAATCTCATCCCGGTTCCAGCCCGAGAGTGTTTCATCCATAATCATTATGGTATCCGCATAAAATTTCAACTGGAAACCATCGGTAACCGGTTGGTCTTCACCGGAGCCTATTTGTGTTCCATGGTCGATCAGGACCTGACCGGATGTCACATCACTCAAAGTATAATTCAGTGTTTTCAGGGTCAGCCGGTTCGAACCGTCAATCGTTTCGGTCAACATCGTGTCTTCAAAAGAAACCTGATAGATGTGTCCATCCCTGAGTGCAGCGGGATTGATGATGGTATAGCCGATTTTTCCCTCTGTCGTACCGCGCCCCTCGGGCCGTATCAGCAGTTTCAGGTTGTCCAGACCGGGAGGAATATAACCGGCTACGGGAGCCTCCGGCCTGACAAGGACGACATTTTTACCTTTGTCCACAGTCCCGTCAGTCGCAATGGATATGTATTTTGAGCATTCAGTCGGTGCGATTCCCAGTGAATCAGAACCCCGATCGTAAGAGGTTATGGCATAGTAGTATAACTGGCCGTTCTGCACGGTGGTATCGATCCACATATGACGCAGGCCCGTATCTTCACCAAGCCAGAAGTGAATACCGCGCACCGCAATGCTCGCCGAACCTTTAATGTTGTTTTTAAGGTCGAACTGGGCAATGGGTTTCCGGTAGGCAATCGATCCGAACTGATCCGTAATGGCTGTCATATCCTTAAATCCCGGATCCGTAGAACGATAAATCCGGTATCCTTCAAAATCTTTTCCTGTGATCGGATCATCCGACGCTTCCGCAATGTCGTCCCAGACCAAGGTTACACGATTGTCTCCGGGAATGACCGTGACCGTTGGAACATACGGTGCTTTTGAAAAGTTATAGTTTTCATCGTAGGTTTTCTGGGCATATTCCTTGTTCCGGAACATGTCGTCCAAGTCAGTCCCGAAAATCACACCAATGGAGAACCGTTCGATTTGATCAGTCCTGAGGGGAAAATATCCTGATCCCAGAATAATATCGGTATCTCCGAATTGTCCGACAGCGTTAAGGTAGCCCGGTTCAATAGCGGACCAAAGATTTTCATCGTCCGACAAGGGATAAAGTGTCCATGGTGTATAAATATTGAATGCCGTCAGACCGATCATATCTGATTCATGAATATCGGTTTTATCGATGTGCGGCTCCCCCGGCAGGTCCGTATTGCGCCCTGAGGTCGGCCGGCCGTCATTTTCACCCGGATCCCCGGTGTTGGGAACACCATCCAGACCCACATCATCGGACAAGATATCCCAGTTCCCGTCATTGTCAATACCATCATCTCTTTTTTCATCGATCAGGACATTGTCGATACCGTCTTTTGTTATATAATCGACATATTTCAGTCCCAGATACAGATACCGTTTAATGGCCGATGTGCCTTCGCCGAATGTGGAGCCGTTGTTTTCGTCGATCAGGCCGTTCAGGTTGTCATCGAACAGGTTGTTTTCAACTTCCACCAGTTCCTGTCCAGGTAGAATTTGAATAATCCGGTCCTTAAAACGGATATTAAGACCTTCCGGCGGCATTGGTATGACTTTCCGTGTATATGTTTTATAATCGATCAGAACAATATCTTGTCCTGACTGAACCACCTTGGGTTTCAACATGGCTTCTTGAATCACAGGGCCCGATCCAAAAACTGCATCACCATCATTGTCGATACCATCATAGGGATTGCCCGGACTTTCCAAAAAAGCCAATCCAAGAAATCCGACCGGACTCCAGCCGCCAGCACCTATATCGTCCTGGTCAAGGTGATATCCTATTTCCTGTTCAAGGCTGTACTCTCCGCCATCATCTCCACCGTCACCGCCGCTGACCAGCCGATTGCCCATAATCGGACCGGACATAACACCAAAGTTCATTTTTTGATAATTGGTAGTGCCGACATTTTTTACATCATAAAGCAGAAACAGAATGTCTTCGACCAGCACGTTAGACCACTGAAATCCCCGCACTGTTCCTCTAAGACCCAAACCCCTGCGTTGCCGATCGGTCGAATCCGGATAGAACGCGAATTCGCGGTTGTTGTAGTCATCCATAACATAATAGCTTTCCTGATCAGCATTGCAGACATTCTTTCCGAAGTATCCGTTCCATGAGCCAGTCCAGCCGGGATCAATAATGTCTTCAAATTTATCCGGCCAGGCTTCCGGCCAGGACCATGCCCACTGGCTCATGGCCACCCGGGGATCCTCACTCATATCCTCCGGCGGTGTGTCATTGGCAAAACCAGGCAGTGGCGCCATGGAATACCACTCTCCATTTGGTCCCGAGTCCCCGGAATCCGCATTATTCGAATTTCCCGTCGTACAGCCATTGCCTTCAGAGATAATGTGTTTTATTTCGCCGTTTTCGTCTTTGACTTCGGCGCCGACAAACATGATCATCTGATTCATGTAGTCATGTCCGCTGTTTATAGGCCATTCTCCGCCTATATCGTCAGGATTGACATAACGGCGTCCGACCATGCCATCATTGTAAAAGTTACAGCGAACCTGATTGCCTGAATGCAGACCGCTATAACTGTAATTTTCATTTCCATGCAGCTGATCTATAGGTGTCTGCGCATTGACCGAAGCCAGAAATGTCGCCAGACAAAGCAGGATCAATCGGTTCAGTAACTGTTTCATTGTTGATTCTCCTGTTTCTTGTTTTACAGTTCGATTGTCAGACCGGCCTGAATCTGACGCGGTGCAATATACCAGTCCGGACGACGAACCAGATCTTCGACAGTCCCAATCCGCTGCGAAACATAGGGAATCATCTCAGGATCGGTATTGGTGGTGTATTCTGCCGTACCAGTATCTGTATAGACATAAGTTTCCCCGCTATGATCAAGGGCGTTGTAAATGGTCAGAAACAGACCGAAATGGAAAGAATCGATCGTGAACCGTTTGTGCAGCAGAATATCGAGGGTTGAGATCGTCGGCAGGCGCGCACTGTTATCCCGATAACCAATATAATTCGATCCGCCTACCTGAGCCCCGCGTGTAAAAGTCGGTGTATACGGCCGGCCTGTCTGGTATTTTCCCTGCAAAGTCAGAATCCATCCACTTATACCCAATGTCACATTGCCCATAAAAGTGTGACGCTGATCCCAGTTCAGTGGAATCAGAGTCAGGCGGGGTTCGTTCTCGTTCTGAATAGCATTGTAGGCATCATCCGGATTTGAGTAGGTGCCTTCCGCGACCTGAAACGAATAGCTGAAACCTGCGCTGTAATAATCAGCAAACCGTTTGTCGATATTCATGGTTAAACCATAGACATTGGCATAGTCTTTATTCTCATACACCGAATAGGCCACACTGGGTTTATCCGTATCCACAAGGGGACTTGTGCCGACCCAGTCGCGAATATCTTTATAGAATAATGTGATATCCATACCAAGCTGATCCATCAACTGTTGCTGAAGTCCGATTTCATACTGGACAGTTCGCTGGGGTTTCAGATTGGCGTTGCCAATAATTGTGGTCCCACCACCCGTATAGAGCTTGAAATCAGGATTGCTGTAAATCCACTGAAACTCCGGAATCTGAAAGAAATGACCGTAAGAAAAATGGATGATACCGCGGTCCGTAATCGGATACGCGATCCCGAGCCTCGGGCTGATCTGTACATTGGTATCCGCTTTTTTCTGCATGAACGAACGGCGTTCTTCGGCTGAATATTCCGTAAACTGCTCGTTGTATTCATCGACTGCGGGGCCCTTAACCGAATCCGGCGGCGCAATATAGTCTTTGTATTTGTATTCGGCTTTAAATGGATTGTAAATATTCGGATCACGCGGATCGACAGGAACATTGCTGTTCGGATCGAAATAATCAAGCCGCACCCCGACGTTTACAATCATGTCGACAAGTTCAATTTTGTCCTGAATATAAGCTGAAAATTCCAGGGGTTTCCGTGTATATTTATGATGGTAGATATTCGAGGTCTGAGGAACCCATGGCTGAAAAGGTACAATTTGTTCATCCAGACCCTCTTTCAGTTTGGGCTGAAGTGTATAACTGTTCATGCTGAGCTTATGAAGCCGCAGCTCCAAACCGGTTTTAATCTGGTGTGTTGTCGTGACCTGGCTGGTCAGATCCAGCTTACCGATCCAGTAGGAAGTGGTCCGATAAAAATGATCCATCTGGGTGCCTGACCGCCAGAAGCTGTAGGCTGCTGGATCACGAAGTGAATCCGGATGCATGTACCCTTCCCGGTTTTGCGGATCCACCACGTACTGATACTGCTTCTGATCCGCTTTCAATTCCTCAAGCAGTGTCTTGCCTTCATCCGATAATGGATCGACCTCTGCGATATATCCGGGCTCCGTCGAGTCGGCAAGCACTTGAATGAAGTAGGAAGGATATTGTGTAGGATCTTCGTAAACATACCGTTCATAATGGTTATTGACATTTGAAAAACGTGCTTCATAAAAGGTCTTTGAAGATAGCACGTGGTTCCAACCAAAAATATGCGTCAGTCCATCCCCTTTTTCGCCCATTGTACCGTCCGGAATGTACTTGAACGTATGAGAGGCATCATTGACATAATGATCAGAATTCCACTGATTCAGAAACACACTGTAATTCAGTTTAATGTTGCTTCCGAGCCTGAATGTCAATTTACCCATGCCTGAATATGAGGTGTAGGGATTCATCGGAACCAACGCGCTGTCTCCTTGAATTCCCTGTGGATAATACCATCGACGTCCGTATTGATAGCCTTCCTGTGAAAAATACCGTCCATTGACCAGAAAAGTAAGTCGATCTTTCATGAACGGCACTGGACCGCTCAGGTTGGCATCGATATTATAAATCGGATTCAATTTTTTCAACGGATTTTCAAGATCCTCTTCTACAATGGTTTCATCGGTCTGAGGATTGGTTGAGGTGATGACATCGCGCAGCACTGCATAGACTTTCCGGCCGCTGAGATAATCTCCGCCATAAGCCGTGATTTCACCCTCATAGCGGCTGCCCCCGTCTTTGGTGATCATATTAACAATACCGGACATGGCATTGCCGTATTCAGCATTGAAGGTGCCGCTGATGACCTGCATTTCCTGTACGGCCGATTTTTCGACAGTAACCGCGTTGCCGCCTCCGTATACTTCATTGGTGGTAATACCATCGACCCAGTATGAAACTTCACTCGCGCGACCGCCCCGAATATGAAAGTCATCTCCGTCGCGCACCACACCGGCCTGAAGTTCAAGTACGTCACTCAGGCTCTGTACAGGGAGATTCTTGATCTCTTCACTGTTGATGAATGACTGTGATGATGTCATATCACGCTGAACCAGCGGACGTTCCGCCGTGACCGTCACCACATCCTTTGATTCGAGGATTGTGGGTTCCATTTCAACACTGATGTCAGTGGTCAGGTCGACGGACACACGCACATTCTTCACGACGGTCTCTTTGTACCCCATCATGGAGATTCTTATACTGTAAGTCCCCGGTGGAATATTCAGCAGCGTATAATGTCCTTTAAGATCTGCTGCTGCACCGATTTCAGTGCCTTCGAGTATGATATTCGCGCCTGCAAGTGCCTGATTCTGGGTTACATCCCTGATATCACCGGCAATTTTTCCCGTATTACCAGCATATACGGAGACACCATACAGCAGCAATATTGACATCAAAAACAAAATGCAAGATCTGGAGCATTTGCTTTTTTCCACGTGAGTGTCCTCCCTGGTTTGATGTAATAATGATATTTTTTATTTGATTTCAGAATTATTCTTCTCATCATTCTGTATCTATCCACGTTTCAGACAGGATTGCCGGATGACTAGGTGTGTCGGTATCACAATTTGTCCGGTAGAGAAATTTAATCCGTTCTGTATCTGGTCCAGAAGTACTGACATGGCTCTTCTCCCGATCTCTACAGCAGGTTGCCTCACTGTAGTCAAAGGCGGTGAAAGGTATTGCGAGATAATGTTATCTGCAAAACCGATCACGCCGATATCCTCAGGAATCCTGAGCCCGCTCTCTTTGGCTGAATCATAAATACCGATGGCGACCGGATCGTTAAATGTAAAAATAGCTTCCGGAACCCGACCGTTCTGAACGAGCGTTTTGAATTCCCGATAACCATCCTCCTCGTGACTGCCGCAGGGAACAATCCACTCATCTTTGTATAGAAGTCCGTTTGCCTCCAATGCGTCCAGATATCCCCTTTTTCTTTCTTCCGCGATGGAGATCCGGGAAGGTCCTGCAAAATGCATTATTTTTCGGTATCCCTGACTGATAGCATATTCTACCGCATTGAATGCGCCCTTTCGATCATCGACAACAACTGAACTGAAATCCGAACCGGCGATAGGGCGATCAAAAAACACGAGTGGAATTCCTTTGCTTTTAATTATGTTGAAAATTTCGTAACGATGGGTATTCCGAGAAATGGATATTAAAATCCCATCAATCCGCATCGAGATGAGGGTTTGCAGATTTTCTAATTCTTTCTGACTGTCTTCATCTGAAACCGTCAGGATAATCTGATATTGATTATCTTGCGCTTCAGCTTGAATACCTTTCATGACCGAAGCGAAGAAGGTATGGTCTATTTCCGGCATTACCGCCCCGATGATATTCGATTTGCGCGAAGACAGGGCACGAGCGATCAGATCCGGCCGGTAATTGAGTTTTTCCGCCAGTTTTTTAACTCTGACTTTGGTATCAACCGATATGTCCGGATGATCTCGCAATGCTTTGGATACAGTGACAGTAGAAAGATTCAGTATACGTGCAATCTGCGTCTGGGTTATGTTGGACGATTTTTTCACAAATGATTATTCCTGGAGAGGACGGAAGGAACTTAATCGTTAACTTTAACGATTACTTTATCAGTATAAAAAAATAAAATCGTATTGTCAAGAAGATTTTTAATTTATTTAAAAAATTTAGGGCTCTGCGTCATGTCCCAGGAGTAACAAGGATATCGCATTTTAAGTTTACCTTTTAAACATAGTATATTGATCATTCACTTCCAGATCTCACTCTAGCTTACCCGACTTTCATTTGTGATAAATTCTCAGACGATTGTCCTTAAAATAAAAGTTACTATGCTTATTATCCTACTGATGAAATTCTGTAATCACATTCATACACCTCCATGTATCACCATACATTATAAACGATTCGGTATAGACCAATAATTATTTCACGTATTGTTACTTCAGAATATTCAGGGACGATACGTCCAATTTCTGGAAAGTTATATAGTTGCTTAATTGAATCAAATAATGAATTAGCCCAATTACTAGCTTCCTGAGGATTGTCTTGAAAAAAATATTCTACAATTTCAGCAATATCTGATTTCGATTGAGTTGTAAAATGAATTTTCATTTGATGGCAGAATCGGAAATGATTTTTTAATTTTCTTTGACTATTTCATCAAATGAATGTAATCTTCTCTTTTTCAGATCATCTAGTCCAAGAGCAACTTTACGCATAAATTCAATCTGGTCCTGTATTTCCTGGAATTTATACGGATCAAGTAAAACAGCAGCACTTTTACCGTGCTGAGTTAAAATAATAGGATTCTTGTTGGTTTGAAGTTCTTTAATGTAATCTTTGATATGATTACGGAATTCTGTAAGTGGTTTAATATTTTTAACATCAATAGGATGCATGATTACCTCCGTTGAAAATTTGATCCGAAACTGATAAGTTGTCGCTTTTCAAGTGCCCACCGATACCCTTTGGAAAGTATTTTAACATTTCAAGGCACACTGCTCTCATGAAATTCGATTCGCAGACTTTTTCAGGGACTGCTATGTGACACAGATCTGCCATATTCGAAACAAATCCTCCTGATAAGGGCAGGATGTGGGTAAATGAACCTTGACTTTCGTTGATAGATGAATAACTCTCGCACCCAGTTTCAATATCTTAAGCCGAATCGTATCAAATTGAACTTTGGCAAACTGGGTGTTGCGAAGACAGATTTCCCGGAATGCATGGAGCAGCACATAAGCCATACTGTGTATGAAAAGCCGGAACTGATTGGCCAGAAAACTGTTGCAGGATGTTTTATCGGATCTGAGATGATTTTTGTGCTCCTTGATCATCAGCTCCATAGCACCACGACCGCAGTAAATGGTCTCATAAATCATACGTCGATTGCTGTTTTCAAGATTGGTCACGATGGCACGGACATTGGGATCCTTGTCATTATGTTCAGCTTTGTAAATGATACGCTCATGTTTTGTCCATGAGCCAGCCTGATAGAAACATTCGCCCAATAATTTGAAAGGCTTATTTTTCAAACCATAAAATTCTTCTGCTTTCTGCGAAAGCGTCCGGGCCTTTTCCTCGATGGGTTCTCTGACAGTCAGGCCCAAAACAAATTTGAGGTCATTTTCATCACAAAAGTCAAACACTTCCGGGCAACTGTAATAAGAATCACCTCGGACAATAATCCCGACATCGGGCCAGGCTTTTCGGATTCTTTTAACAATACGTTTTAAGATCATGGTGATCTCTTTTCCGGAAGGGCGTTTCCCGGTTCTTAAAATGGTCGTTACGAGCTTGCCGCTTTTTCCTTCGTGATGCATTTGATGATTTTAACTTTGGATTCGACTTCTATCAAAAACAGGAGGCCGCCATCAGAGGAAACATCGCCTCCATTGAAATCGGCTGTTACTTTTTTATGAAAAATGTCTTTAAAAATCATCATTTGTTTTGTATTTTGGGTCACAGCTGTCTCTCCATAAAGTTGTTTTATTTGTTTTGTGCTAATATAATTTAAAACAATACTTTATAAAAAGAAACAGCTATACACTTCCTGAAGCAATTATTAAGAAAGCCATGGGAACCGAGGAATATGATTTTTATCATATAATTTTATCACATATTGATGAAGACATATTTTCAGTACTTTATTCTGAAGAAAAGAGCCGTCCTAACGCAGCCATTAACAGCATGGTTGGGGCGATTATTCTTCAGCATAGACGTGGCTGGACATTTGATGAACTTTTCAAACAGCTTCAGTTCAATATTCTTGTCCGCTTTGCCTTGGGCCTTGATGATTTGGAGACTATGCCCTTCTGTCGTGCCACACTTTTCAATTTTCAAAATCGTCTGAACGAGTATTATATAAAGACAGGCCAGAACCTTTTGGAACATATATTTGACGCTCTGACTGATAAACAACTAAGGATCCTGAAAGTGAAGACTGGTATTCAGCGTACCGACTCCATGTTCGCTGCGTCGAATATTCGTAATTACACCCGTCTTCAATTGCTGGTGGAGACCCTCATCCGAATCGACCGTATTTTGAAGAAAGAAGATAAAAAGCGATTCAGATAACATTTGGGATGCTATGTAAACAACTCTTCGGATCATTACATTTATAGATAGAAGGCATCGGATATTCCTCATGAATTAGAAAAAATAGCCATGGCTTACGCCTGGGTGAGGAAGCATTTCAGGAAACGTTATAAAGAAGATCCTGTTTTTTCA
>JAFGCO010000043.1 GCA_016932575.1 bacterium | reverse complement strand
ACCACACAGTCACTTCCCAAGCGGGTACGAATTTCATTGGCGGATATACGATAAGATAAATCCTCATAGTACGACCAACTGAAACCAGGATCGATATTATATTGCCGTGAATAATATTCAATCAGAGACTTGCATAAATCAAACTGTATGGGGATACGGTCAGGAATGCCTTTGCGAGTGAGAGCACGCATGACTCTTTCTTTGGATTTCACAACATTCTCCTTTTTGGATATTGATCCCGAAAACATTCTATTTCAACGGATTAAAGCATAACGCAAGGGGCTTGCATAAAAAAACCATATTAAGAAATTTATTCACCATTTTAAGAAATCCGACTTGCCGGCAATGTCGTCTTGACATAGAATGCGAAGACTTGACTACCAAATTTTTGTGATCGGTTTATGAAGAAAACACCTAAAGTCATTTTGCTGATCGAAACAACCCACGCGTATGGCCGTGGGCTTATCCGTGGAATTGCATTATACTCCAGACATCACGGCCCCTGGAGCTTTTACCGGGAAGCTCCTTTTTATGGGAAACACGGACAATCTAAAATCAGTATTTCCGAATTGAAAAAAATAAACGCTGATGGCATAATCGTTCGTGAACCGGAAAACATTGAAGATTTCCTATCCCTGAAAATTCCCCTGATTACCTCTCCCAGTCTCATAAAACCTGAAATCCCGACCATTCTTACCTGTGCCGATAGAATCGGTGTTCTCGCTGCAGAACATTTGTTGGAACGAGGATTCAAAAACTTTGCTTACTGTGGCTTCGAAACTCTTCCCTGGTCGCTAAATCGCCACGGTAGTTTTGTACAAAGAATTCAAAAGAGTGGATCTCAGGTAGAGAGCTTTTTCTGTTCTGTAAAGAAAATAGATAATCCTTCCGAAAAAGAGCAGAAACGCTTAACCAAATGGCTGAAATTTCTGCCCAAACCCACAGGCATAATGGCCTGTAATGATGATATGGGACGATCAATTCTTGAAGCTTGTAAATCAGCAGACATCTCAGTCCCTGAGCAGATAGCTGTTGTGGGTGTTGATAACGACCAGTTAACCTGCGAACTGACCGATCCGCCCCTGTCCAGTGTAGCCCTGCACTCAAAAAAAGCCGGGTATAAAGCTGCAGAACTGCTGGACCGTCTAATGCACGGCGAGACAATGAATGGGCAAATTATCAATCATGATCCTTCACATGTCGTAACTCGACAATCTACAGACACCATGGCCGTTAAAGACCCGGAGGTTGCCAAAGCCCTTGCATTTATCCATCAACATTATAAAGAATCAATTTCAGTAGAAGACGTGTCAAATGAAGTCGCCGTATCAAGTCGAAATTTGTATAAAAAATTCATGGAAACATTAGGACATTCTGTCCATAAGGAAATCCAAAAAGAACGCATCAGCCACATTTGTACCCTTCTTACAGAATCAGACCTTTCGATCAATCAAATTACAATGAGCATGGAATTTACCGGTATCGAACATATTTCCAGATATTTTTACAAAGAAAAAGGTATGAGCTTACGGGAATTCCGAAAAATGTTTAGCAAATAATACTCGTAGGGCGAAAAAGATAGATTTTTGTAAGTACTTTTTTGTGAAGACTTGAAGATTTCACGAACGTCTTTGCTGAGATTTAATAGAGTAGGTAATCGTTGAGGGTTATGGATAAGACATTATAATTCAAATTCAAAAGACTGACCGTGTTGCTGTTATTTGCTCTGTAAATGTATTTTTCTGAAAGCATTAAAACATTGATTTCGACTAAAATTAGAAAACTTGAACTGAATGATCGCTGGACAATTTCCCGAAATTCCAGTGATTTCAAAGAAAATGTCTTTGTGAAACTCGAAAAGGACGGTGTAACAGGATACGGAGAAGCTGCACCCAATATTCGATATGGCGAGAATGCCGAACTGACGGAAAAGATGATTCATCAGTGTTCGGAATCGCTGCTTCATCTGGATTTATTCAATTATACACAGGTAAAGGATATCCTGGATGAGTCGATTGTCGCCCAGAACTGTGCAAAGGCCGCTGTAGATATGGCGCTGATGGATTGGATTTCTAAAAGCAAGAACATGCCGCTTTATAAAATGCTCGGATTGGATGCTGATAAAACACCTGTCACCTCCTATTCTATTGGTATTGATAAACTCGATAGGATAAAAACGAAGACAGCACAGGCATCGGATTACCCGATTTTGAAAATTAAAGTCGGCACTCACAACGATGAAGAAATCATTAATGCGGTACGGAGTATTACCAGCAAGCCGATTCGTGTGGATGCCAATGAAGGGTGGAAGGACAAAGAGACGGCTGTAAAAAAAATCGAATGGATGCAAACCAGGGGCGTCGAATTTGTTGAACAGCCAATGCCCGCTATGATGCTTGAGGAAACAGCTTGGCTTAGAGAAAGAGTAGATCTGCCATTAGTAGCTGATGAAGCAGTCATGAATACGGCGGATATTCCTTTAGTGGCGGAGGCCTATGACGGCATTAATATCAAACTAATGAAAGCCGGAGGGATTCAGGAAACACTGAAAATGATTCACAGTGCCCGAGCCTTTGGGTTGAAGGTAATGATCGGCTGCATGATAGAAAGTTCCATTGCTATCACAGCCGCTGCCCACCTGAGTTCCCTGGTTGACTGGGCTGATTTGGACGGCAATCTGTTGATAAAGAATGATCCGTTTTGCGGCGTAAAGGTATCACATGGCCGGCTGATTCTAAATGATCAGCCTGGAATGGGCGTAACAGGCCCTTGGTAAAATTAGTTTTGGGAGAAATCTAAGGTGATCACTGAACCATTTCATATTCTGATAGTGTTTTTGGGAATTATTTCCATCGCCCTGATACTGATTTCGAGATTTGAAATTGCTCGTAAAATTTCGCCGGTCATAACGATTCTGTTCTGCACGGCTTTACTGGCAAACACCAAACTTATTCCCACAGAACATAGTTTCTATAAACAACTCTCAGGTTATGCAGTTCCCTTTGCGGTTTGTCAAATACTCCTTCATGTACGCTTTTCTGATATTAAAAGGACCGGCTTAACGGTACTCAAGGCTTTTGTCGTTGCAAGTATCGGCTCATTTGTTGGATGTTTAGTTGCCGGCGTCCTGCTCAATGCGAAATTGAACGATATACTTGCCGGGCAGGCATGGAAATTAGCCGGGCCGTATATCGGGACTTATATTGGCGGAAGCATTAATTTTTTTTCAATGTGGTCAGGGCTTGAAATTGACAGTCCCAATTTGTTTGCAGCCGCAAATGCTGTGGATAACCTGACTTTAATACCCATATTTATATTTTGGATCATAGCTCCCCAACTGCTGAAAAAATGGTACCCCGAAACCCCTATTGATGCGGTTTCTGATGTGAAACAAAATGATGAATCTCCTGTGATATTGAAATTGAATGACTTGGCAATTCTTACATTTATTGGTTTTTTGATTATGATACTGAGCGATCTTGTAAAAAAACACATCTTTGATGTCTGGATGCCGCAGATTCCGACGATACTCATTGTTACAACAATTGCACTGTTGCTTGCTCAGGTTACGAGCATCAAGAAACTGGAGGGGGCAAAAGAGTTGGGGAATTTCGCTTTCTATCTGTTTTTTGCTGCGATCGGGGCGATGATGGATATACCCAAAGCTATCAGTCTTGCTCCTGTGTTATTTATTTATGTGACCATCATTATTATCACACAAATTATATTTGTGCTTGTCGTTGGCAGGATACTGAAGATTGATTTTAGAATATTGGCTGTCGCTTCTATTGCTGCCAAAGCGGGTCCCTCTACAGTAGTGGCGTATACAAATGCCAAGAACTGGAATTCTCTGGCACTGCCGGGTGTTGCGGCCGGTCTTTTAGGTTATGCGATCGGTAATTATGTGGCTCTGGCCGGAGCATATCTGCTAAAATTCATTGTGAATTGAACTTGAAGAGATTATGTGTACTTCTATCCATATCGATATGGGAATTAGGCCTTAATGTACGGTGTAGTGTACAAATAGCCCAAAAAAGGCACAAAAAAAGGACTCACAGTTTTTCTGCAAGTCCTTTATTTATAAGCAATTGGCGGGGGCAGGATTCGAACCTACGACCTCCGGGTTATGAGAAGTCAAACGCCCTTCTTAGCCAAAATTCATAAACTACTGAAAACGCCATAACTTACAGCATTTACAATATTTACGTCACTTCAAAACTGTTTAACATTATACACATGTTTCACATGTTTACCAGTTTTTACTGTACAATTTTCAGAATAATCGTATGCTGCTACAAACCAAAAAAAATTAAAATCTCCCAATATTATCCTTGATAATCAACCACTGAGTGGTTATTTTTCATCCATGTATTATCGAAATCTCACATCTAAAATTGAGGCTTCCTTGAAAGATACTCCGATTATCTTTCTAAACGGGGCACGGCAATCCGGCAAAAGTACCCTTGTAAAATGGCTCTGCCAAGAAAAGTATCCGGCACGTTATCTAACATTTGATGACAGCAATGTTTTAGCCGCCGCCTCAGCCGACCCGGAAGGTTTTATTTCTGGAATTGACGGCCCTGTCATCATCGACGAGATTCAGCGTGTTCCAGAATTATTTTTAGCTATCAAAAAATCAGTTGACCAAGACCGTAAACCCGGGCGTTTTATACTCACCGGGTCGGCCAATGTGTTACTGTTGCCAAAATTAGCCGATTCACTCGCTGGCCGAATGGAAATTTTGACACTTTGGCCATTTTCAGAAACAGAAATCCTAGAGACAACTACAAATTTTATTCAAAAGATCTTTCATGATGATTTACCAAAATCATTTCAAAAACTTAACAGAAAGCATCTAATTTCACGACTTGTTACCGGCGGATACCCTGAAGCATTTGATCGCAAGAATGATTCTCGTAGGGAACAATGGTTTAGCTCCTATGTCACCACCATCCTTCAAAGAGACATACGAGATATCGCAAACATCGAAGGTTTAACAGCGATGCCTCGATTACTATCGCTTCTTGCTACAAGGGCCGGTAGCTTATTGAACTATGCAGAACTTTCACGAACTTCCACGATTCCACAAAGTACATTAAAACGATACATGACTTTATTGGAAACGACATTTTTGATAAAACCCTTACCCGCATGGTCGGCCAATCTCAGCAAAAAATTGGTCAAATCCCCGAAGGTCATGCTATGCGACACCGGCTTGTCATGTTACTTAACCGGGGCGGATCAGCAAAAACTCACTGAGGATCCATCGACAGTAGGAAGCATCCTTGAGAACTTCGTATGCATGGAACTCTGCAAGCAAATATCATGGACCGAGAAAAAATACCAGCTTTTCCATTTCAGATCTGCAACTGGTGACGAGGTCGATTTTGTGATCGAGGATATGGCCGGCAACATTGCTGCAATTGAATTGAAATCACGCGAAACAATTAAATCGGATGATTTCAAGGGGATAAAATT
>JAFGCO010000011.1 GCA_016932575.1 bacterium | reverse complement strand
CAATGTGTATTTAAGACAGAGCAGTACGCACAAATCATTGTTGAAAGTCTGAATTATTGCAGAAAAGAAAAGGGACTTCTTCTATTTGGACTCGTTGTTATGCTGAACCATATCCATTATATGATTTCATGCAAAGAAGGTTACGATTTAACCGGAATCATTCGCGATTTCAAACGCTATACATCCACTGAAACAGTAAAACTTCTTGAACAGAACAATGAAAGATTGTTACTTCACATATTTCGGAAAGCCGGCAAGCGTCAGGGTACAAAAATCAAGATATGGCAGGACGAGTATCTGATCGCTCAGAGGTTCCTACCTCTGGGCGGATAAAAAGGAAGGCTGTGCCTTCCATGAATGACCAGAATCGACTAAATGAAACGATACAGAATATACACCGCTGAAACAGGTTTCTATTATTCAACCTGCACAATCATTGCCTGGATTCCGATATTTCAGGAGGACAAATACTTTCAGGTCATCATTGACAGTTTGAAATATTGTCAGGAAAACAAGGGGTTATATCTTCTGGGATTTATCATCATGCCAACACATTTACATTTAATTACTTCAAATTCTGATGAAACAAATTTATCAGATATCATGAGAGATTTTCGACAATTCACTTCAAAAAGAATTAAAGATTTACTTGTATATGATAAACGGATCCAATATCTGGAAGTATTTGAAAAAGCTGCCTGTAATCTTCCCAAACAAAAGTACAAGATATGGAAGGATGATTATCATCCTGTCGCTTTATTATCCGAAAAATGGTTCAATGAAAAAATGGATTATCTCCATTATAATCCAGTCCGAAAGGGATTTGTGGAAAAACCGGAGCATTGGAAATACAGCAGTGCCAGAAACTGGATACTGGATGATGAAAGCATTATATCCCTCAACAAGGATTGTTTGAAGTAGGAGGGCACAGCCCTCCAACATAGTGCGTTCCAGGGTACAACCCTGGAACGATCATATTCACAACATTGAGAAGATCGTGAATTATGGGGCAGGTTTTGCATAAGGATATCAGGAAAATGGGTAGCCCCGGAGATATAATGAAGGATTTCCGGGTTGTGATGAAAAGATTTGCTTAATGAGTGATTGAATTGTTTGACAAGTGGAATAAATTGGGAAATATACAGGTTTTTTGACAGTCTCAACAAAAACATAAACTGGATGCAAAAGCGGTACTTGAATTTCATTTTTGAATGTGGTGTCCAAATATCAGCTTCGATATGTGATCGGTTGCTTTTGCGCAAGTTATGTTTAGGGGTTCTACGATTAAGAATATCTTGAATTGATCAAAATAAATACCTATATTTAGGTATGAATATAGGCTTAAATATAGGAGTAAAAAACATGAAAAAGCTTACAATTTCAGAAGATATTATCCCCATGGGTGAATTTAAGACGGGTATATCAAAATTTCTTAAATCGTTGAATGAAACAGGGCGCCATCTTGTTATTACTCAAAATGGCAGACCGGCCGGCGTTGTTTTAACACCCAATGAATACGATAAGTTGACATATCAAAATTCCTTTGTTAACTCGGTTAACCAGGGGCAGCAGGACATTGAATCAGGTGAATACTATACAACTGATCAGGTGAAAGAGAAAATCAAAATGGCCAGAACTGCAAGGAATTCTCAATGAAGATTGTCTGGTCGAAGGAAGCTTTACACAGGCTTATCGAAATAGAAGCCTTCATCGCTGAAGATAATGAAGTAAAAGCTGTTGAGTTCACGGATTATTTGGTTGATCAAACGCTGATGATTGTAGATAATCCAAAAATGGGCCGCATTGTGCCTGAATTCATGGATAGCAATATCCGGGAATTATTGATTAAAGGATATCGAATAGTATATGGCCTCGGTGAGGGAAGAATTAATATTTTGACTGTGTTTGAAGGTCATCGTCAAATTCGAAAAGCTGAAATTTATCAAGACAAATATTAAATCGTAGAACCCATGTTCGCAGTGGATCGCTAAAGCGCTCCGCGAATTCCGCACGGATGCGGAATTCAAAAACACAACATTCGGGACAGTCGCTTTTGGATCGCGACCGCTGAAACAGATATTATGTATATTTTAGATTAAAGTTTACAGAGGCGTTTTTATGAGTACGATCACATTTAATGATAAAGGTCGCTATGATGTGATGGCAAACCCAAAAAACAGGTTACTGTTAAGGTCACCATTCCGTGATGTTGAAGAATGTCTCAATAACTAACTGTTTCTCATAAAAAAAACATTTGAATTTGAAAAATGTGTCCCTTATTTTATTAAATCATAAGTCCAAAACAACGCACAATTAATGTTTAAAGGAGTGTCAGTTATGAAAAAATTAATGATTATACCATTGATTTTTGGAAGCCTTTGTTGTTGCCAATCTGAAAGTAAAACCGAAAATAAAACTGATATTAGTATGTTTATGAGAGCAGATAGCACCACTTATTTAAGCGAAGTAAGTTCGAAATCCGGGGATCTGTTTCAAACCATCGGTCATCACGGCCCGGCTGTCGAAAATGAATGGATAGGTCTTCGTTTCTACTTCGATAAAAAAGCAGCTATCGATGTTTACAATAAAACAAAACCGGGCCTTGAACTCAAAAAAGGTCGCTGGTATCCCACAGTTGAACAACAAAAAAACGGATGGGGAGCCGATTATTATAAAGCAGGTCAAACTGTTGGCCTTGGTGGTGTTCGTTTGTGGGATGGAGAAAAGGTTGTCTTTTTAAATCCTGTGACGAACAGAACAGCCCGGGTTGTGAAAGAAAGGTTATCCTCGTATATGGAATTGCTTTCAGAAGATGTTCCCTACAAAGACAGAACTGTGGATATCCTGGTGCGCGTGACTGTTTATTCCGGAATAAGAGAAGCAAAAGTTGAAGCCTTTGCATTGGCCGACGAGCCTGTTCAGTTTGTGACCGGAATCAATTATCACGATGGATCAGAAGTTCGGAATCATGACGGTTTAATTGCCACATGGGGCGTGCATCCCGAAGATGTTGCTGCAGAATTGATTAATATAGGCGCAGCGATTATTTATGATCCCTCTGATTACATAGACAAACAGGATGATGGTAAACAAATTTTATTAATTTCAAAACCGGGCAAGCAACTGACAACCTGGATCTCTTCTGTCAGTGAAAGAGATGAAAAATTGAATACCCTGGAAAAATTTCTAAATTCCTTAGATATTGAAAAGTATCTAAAGGAAGAATAGCCCTGAATTGAAGCACCCCGTGGCTTGCCACGGGGAATCTTCATCTGTAAAGTAAAAATAATTTATATTCGCTCGCTGTTCAGATTCACCCGCTCCGGATTTACATTTCCGGGGCGAGGTCCACGTCCTGTGTTTTGAAACTCAGAGTGAATCCACCAACACATACCAAGGAAGGCTGGATGCAAAAAAAATATTTGAACAAATACCGCTGGGTGATTCTGTCCCTCGTGTTTTCTGCAACAACTTTCAATTATTTTAACCGTATTGTCCTGTCTGTATTAATTCCTGAAATTAAAAATGACCTGGATATTGATGACATTGCCTATAGTCATATTTTAAGCGCTTTTCAATTAATGTATATGCTGGGATTTCTGGCAGCCGGACGAATTATTGACAGGCTGGGCACCAAACTGGGATATTTGCTTTCCATTCTGACCTGGTCCATCAGTGCTTCAATGCATGCAATTTGCAGAACACCCTTATGCATGAGTGTCTGGCGTGGTTTCCTGGGTCTTACTGAGGCAGGCAACTTTCCTGCTGCAATCAAATCTGTTTCTGAATGGTTTAACGTTAAAGACAGGGCTTTTGCCACATCTCTTTTCAATAGCGGACCCAGTGTGGCTTCGATCGTCGGGCCTCCCTTAATGGCAATTATTTTTACAGTCGCAGGCTGGCGCTGGACATTCTTCTTTTTTGGATTGCTGGGTTTCTTACTTGTTATCATCTGGCAATTTGTCTATCAGACACCAAAAGAAAAAATGGATCGGCAGGCGGAAAAAAATGAAGAACAAACGGTTCCCTGGAAATTGCTCCTGAAGCAGAGGGAAACCTATGGTTTTATGATCGGAAAATTTCTGACAGATCCTGTCTGGTGGTTTTATCTATACTGGATGCCTAACTACCTGTCTTCTCAACGCGGATTTGATATAAAATCCATCGCCATTGCCGTGCCAATCATTTATATTATCGCCATCCTGCTCAGCTGGGTCGGGGGATGGTTTTCCGGTTATCTGGTAAAACGGGGCTGCCCTGTGATAAAAGCCAGAAAATTAATTATGGGGATTTCTGCCGCCTGTCTTCCTGTAACCGCTTTTGCTGTCATTGCCGGCAATCCCTGGGCGGCGATTCTACTGGTTGGTCTGGCCCTTGGCGCTCATAGCAGCTGGTCTGCCAATATTTTCACCCTCGTGGCTGACTGCTTCCCGTCAAAAGCTGTAGGGTCGGTCACTGGGCTGGGCGGATTTGCAGGAGGTTTAGGCGGACTTTTAATAGCAACAATGGCTCCAGGATATATTGTAACTTACTTTGGATATGTTCCGATTTTTGTCTTAATGGGCATTTTGCATCCGCTTGCATTTATTGCGGTTCACGTGAATATTAAAAAACAACTTAATTGAGAATGCAAGAGATTTTCTTAAAGAAATTGAAAAAAGCCATGAAACTGAATAAAGAAGAGAAATATGTTTTAGAGGAGTATGATAAAGGAAATATTAAAACAAAAACACCCTCTAAAAATGAGATGACTAAAATTAAAAATATTACACGAAATCACTCTTGTCCAAAATAGGAAATGGTTTGATTCATTATTTCACAGGGCATATTCTTCAGGTTCAAGGTTCACCCTGTTGGATAAATAAAAATATCCAACAGGGTAAAGGTGGATTCCGGCTCAAAACACTACCGGAATGACAGGGGAAGGGTGGAAATGCATATAATGTTGAAATCGTTACCATTAGGAGATTATAAATGATTAAAGAAAATAAGATACCACCCATACACCCCGGGGAAATATTAAAGGAAGAATTTCTGGATGCGATGGGGATCTCACAATACAGATTATCAAAAGATATAAATGTTCCCCCTCGACGTATAAATGAGATAGTACACTGTAAACGATCTTTCAGTGCGGATACGGCTTTAAGACTAGGTCGCTTCTTCAATATTTCACCGCAATTTTGGACTAATCTGCAATCACATTACGATTTAGAAGTGGAGTTAGATAAATTGGGTGATAAACTTGAAGACGAAGTTAAAGTATATTCAGAAGCGATTTGATATATTAACAAATTCAACAGAAAATATATGCATACGATTTCTCATTGATTTAAGTTTGGTGGAATTGTTCTTTCTTAAGGCTATCGTTTTATTTTAATCCAGTTAGCCAAGACTTATATTGTAAAGAAAGCATTAATATGAGAAGAGAAACAGATTTAAAAATTATTGAGAAATTAGCCGAAGAACGAGAGCAAGAAAATTTTGAATTATTCAGGATAAAATTGGAGTTGTGGCATTATGATGATGAATTCGATGAAGGTGATTATTTCTTATAAAACATAACGAGACTGTCGAAAAAGTTGTAAATTTAGCCTCCTGGAGGTTATATAAGCAAAATTGCCTATTGGAAATATTCAACCTCCGGGAGGCTAAGAATAATGTTTAGAATGATTTTTCAACAGTCTCAAAAATGGAATGAATTTAAGATCGGATAACGGTCTCTGATTTTAAAAAAAATGGGTCCGTGCGGGGGGACACGGACCCGATCACAAGGGGTTAAATTGAGGAAAGGAGGTTATGCTTTCCTGACTGATGAAAATGCAGATATTGTGCCAATTTTTTAAAAAATATCATAACTCCCATAATAATAAATTCTTATAACCGCCCACTGATTCACAATCATTTTACAAATGTTAACGAAATGAAATAATTATTTCATTTTGTTAGGAATCTGATTTTATTGGTCATTGACAATAAACCGCATTTTCCGTATCTTTTACAACCCTTGCAAAATAATATTCCTGATATGGAGACAGAAATACATGAAAACGCTGGATAAAGTGTATCATCCTGCTCAAGTTGAAAATAAATGGTATGATTATTGGATGAAGAACCGATTATTTCATGCCGATCCTGATTCAGAGAAACCGAAATATACCATCATGATTCCGCCTCCCAATGTCACAGGCATGCTGACGATGGGGCATATTCTTAATAATACAATCCAGGATTTACTTATTCGATGGAAAAAAATGGAGGGCTGTGAAACGCTATGGATGCCCGGAACCGATCATGCAGGTATCGCCACACAGAATAAAGTCGAGGCCGCATTGCGTGAGGAAGGATTGACCCGTTACGATCTTGGCAGGGAAAAATTAATCGAACGCGTCTGGCAATGGAAAGAAAAATTTGGCGGCATTATCCTTCAGCAGCTCAGAAAACTGGGGGCTGCCTGTGATTGGGAACGTGAGCGATTTACGATGGATTCAGGCCTCAGTAATGCAGTGAAAGAAGTATTTATTCGTCTTTATGAAAAAGGATATATTTATAGAGGACGGCGATTAATTAACTGGTGCCCGAGATGTCATACGGCCCTGGCAGATGAGGAGGCACCGAGCAGGGATATCAATGGAAAATTCTGGCATATCAAATATCCAGTGAAGAATTCAGGGGAGGTTATCATTGTTTCAACAACCCGTCCTGAAACCATGCTGGGTGATACAGCCGTTGCGGTTCATCCGGAAGATGAACGGTATAAGAAGCTTATTGGACAAACCGTAATCCTGCCATTGATGAACCGCGAGATTCCGGTTATTGCCGATGAGCATGCGGATCCGGAAAAGGGGAGCGGTGCCGTCAAGATCACGCCCGCTCATGATTTTGATGATTTTGAAGTGGGAGAACGTCACCATCTGGAACAAATACAAATCATGGATGAAGCGGGTGTGATGAATGATCAGGCAGGTCCCTACAAGGGACTGGACAGGTTTGAAGCAAGAAAGCAAGTACTCAATGATCTGGCAAAATCGGATTTTTTAGCGGGAGAAGAGCCCCGTCTGACACCGGTGCCCCACTGCTATCGATGTGATACTGTTGTTGAACCCTATTTGTCCGACCAGTGGTTTGTGAAAATGAAACCGTTGGCCGAACCTGCTGTTCATGCTGTGAAAGAGGGCAAAATTAAATTTTATCCCAAACATTGGGAAGACACTTATTTTCATTGGATGGAGAATATCAGGGACTGGTGCATCAGTCGTCAGATCTGGTGGGGACACCGGATTCCGGTATGGACCTGTGACAATGGTCATCTTAATGTATCCCGTAAAATCCCGACGGTTTGTTCAGAGTGCGGCAGTACAAAATTAACACAAGATCCGGATGTGCTGGATACCTGGTTCTCATCCTGGTTGTGGCCATTCAGTACATTGGGCTGGCCTGAGGAAGAGCCGGAACTATGCAAGTTTTTCCCCACCAATACGCTGGCCACAGGACCGGATATTATCTTTTTTTGGGTGGCACGTATGATTATGGCCTCTTTGGAATTTATGGGTGATGTGCCGTTTACTGATGTATATTTCAATGGGATGATTCGGGATTTATCCGGCCGGAAAATGTCTAAATCGCTTGGAAATTCACCGGATCCGCTCTGGCTGATTCAGGGGGCTGACTCCGAAATCGTAAAGGAGTTTGCAAAAAAAAATCCATCATATAAAAAAGGCGTGCCTGCTTATGGCGCGGACGCGATCCGATTGACCATGGTTTATTTGACGCCTCTCGGCGGAGATGTTCATTTTGATCATACACTTGTTGAGATGGGACAGAAGTTTTGCAATAAATTATGGAATGCTTCCCGTTTTGTTCTGATGAATCTGGATGAGACAGACAAACTGCCTCATAACCATGACTTGCATTTTACTTCTCTGGACATCACTGATCGCTGGATACTGAGCAGGCTTCAAAAAAGCATCAGGCAAGTTCATCAGGATTTGGAACAATTCAGGTTCAATGAGGCAGCGCATACAATTCATGGATTTGTCTGGGGAGAATTTTGTGACTGGTATCTGGAATTGATTAAACCGCGGTTATATGTCCGGAATCAGTCAGAAGTCAGAAAGAAAGCACAGTCTGTCGTATTGTATACTCTGGAGCGGATTCTGCGCCTGCTTCATCCATTTATTCCATTTATTACAGAAGAGGTCTGGCAGGCACTGCATTCATCTGAAAATTCCGAAGGAATGAAAACAATTATGACGCAGCAATATCCTGTTTTCGAATCCGGATTTGTGGATGATGATGCAGAAATATCAATGGAGCTTTTGCAGCAGGTGATTACTTCAGTTCGAAATATCCGCGGAGAAATGAATGTGCCTCAGGATAAAAAAGCCAGCCTTTTTATACGTGGGGATGCAGAGGCTATTAAATCTGTCGATCAGTACGCACTTCATATCCGTCGGCTGGCAAATGTGGATCATCTTGAAACCGGTGCCGGACTTCAGCGTCCCGAATCAGCCGCGGCCAGTGTGGTGAAAAATCTGGAGTTATTTATTCCCTTAGGCGGATTGATTGATATCGATAAAGAAAAAGACCGTATTCAAAAGGAAATCCTGCGTCTGGAAGGATTGCTAAAAGGCATCTCGGCAAAATTAAAAAATAAAAATTTTATCGGACGCGCGCCTGGGTCAGTGGTTGAAAGAGAGAAGCAGAAAGAGAAAGACACACAGCAAAAGCTGGAGAAGCTGAAAGCGAATCTGGCCGTATTGAATGAATAAAACCAGAAATAAACAGTTCTCATCGGTTTTATTACTGACAGCTTAATATTTGACCCAAATAATGATATTTCTCAAAATTCAGATAAAACCTCAAATTATAAAAATCAAATAAAAAATTCCAAATTCCAGAAATAAAAAACAAAAATTGTCTTTTTTAATGATCAAGAACGATCTTGACAATATTAAAAAGGATTTCTATTTTGTTTTTGTTGATTTTATTTATTTTGTGATTTCAATTCATTATTTGGGGGGACAGAATCATGAAACAAATTATTGTTTTTAGCCTGGCCCTGTCAATGTCCGGTTTATTTTCTCAGAACGTTTCCATTACAGTGTATAATCAAAATCAGGCATTGGTGAAAGATGTCCGGTCCCTTGAGTTGAGCAAGGGTATTTCAGAAGTATCATTTACGGATGTTGCCTCGCAGATCGATCCGACATCTGTGCATTTCAAATCTCTTACCGCAACAGATAAAGTTCAAATTTTAGAACAGAATTACGAATATGACCTGGTCAGCGGATCTAAAATTTTATCCAAATACACCGATCAGGATATTCGTCTGGTCACAGAGAAGGGAGATTTATTTCAAGGAATGCTTCTCAGTGCCTCGCAAGAGATTGTCATTCAGGATGACAGCGGCGGCATTAAAATACTGAAGCATGATCAGATCCAGCATTTTGATCTGCCCAGATTGCCGCGGGGATTAATTACGCGTCCCACACTGGTATGGCAGGTCCGCAATCACGGTCCTGAAGAACAGAAAACTGAAATCAGCTATTTAACAAGGGGAATGAACTGGCATGCTGAATATGTGGCTCTTTTGAATGAAGGGAATTCGCGTCTGGATTTAAGCGGATGGGTATCGATTGATAATCGTTCCGGGGCAACCTATGAGAATGCAAAATTAAAGCTGGTGGCCGGAGATGTGAATGTGATTCGGCAAAGAAGATTGAAATCCGATGAGAGATTGCAAATTCTGGGTGCAGCCGAAGGAGAGGATCATCAGTTCGAAGAAAAATCATTTTTTGAATACCACCTGTACACCTTGCAGCGAAAAAGTACACTCAAAGACAATCAGACCAAGCAAATTTCATTATTTCCCCCGACGGCAACAAAAACTGAAAAAGTTTATATCTATGACGGCAGTCGTTATGGTGAAAAGGTTCGTGTTCATTTGGAGTTTAAAAACAGCAAAGCTGACGGCCTTGGCATACCATTACCCAAAGGCGTGGTCCGTGTGTATCAGGCGGATACTGACGGGGCATTGGAATTTATCGGCGAAGACAGGATCGATCATACGCCCGAAGACGAAACGGTCCGGTTATTTATCGGCAATGCCTTTGATATCATCGGTGAGCGGATCGTAAAAGAGAGCAGAAAAATATCACAGCGTTCCCGCCAGGAATCTGTGGAGATTGTTATAAAAAACCACAAAAAAGAATCTGTAAGTATCACTGTCGTCGAGCGGTTTGGCACGGACTGGCAGATCACCGGGGCCTCAAAAAAGCACCAAAAGAAGGATGCTGAAACGGCCGAGTTTGATGTGCCTGTGTCGGCGGGCGGAGAGACAATGCTCACTTATACAGTACTTCTGAACTGGTAGAGGATCTGAGGCATGAGCCGCCCGTTATTGACAGACACTTCGGTTCAATATATCAAAGGCATCGGACCCAAACGGGCCGGCCTGCTTCATAAAATTGGTATCGAAACTGTTGAAGACCTGCTTTTCTATTTTCCGAGGCGTTACCTTGACCGCTCAAATTTAATTAAAATCGCACAGCTCAAACCGGATGTTTCAGCCACAATCGCAGGCCGGATCTATTCTGTGGATATGGTTTCCGGCCGAAGGAAGCGGCTGGTGGTCCTGGTGGGGGACGGCAGCGGCTTTCTGAGCTGTGTCTGGTTTCAGGCGGTGCAATATGTAGCCAAAGTTTTTAAGGCAGGTGATACAGTGGCTTTTAGCGGTAAAGTGACAGTTTTCAGGGGACCCCAGATGGTGCATCCTGAATATGATATCATTTCCGGAGAGAATGAAACTGATCCCCTGCATACGGGGGGAATCATTCCGTTATATCCGTCCACCGAAGCGTTGAAAAAGGGAGGATTTGACAGCCGGGGATTTCGAAGGGTGATTCACCAGGTATTAAGCAGCATGCCGCCTATGGAAGAAACACTTCCTCTCAACCTTCTTTCGAGGCACCAATTCATGGCGTTATGCGAATCTCTTCAACATATGCACTATCCGTCTGATTGGCGGCGCCTCAGACAGGCGCAGACCCGGTTGAAGTTTGAAGAGCTTTTCTATCTGCAGCTTTATCTGGCTCTGCAGCGCAAAATGGTGGCCCGCGAAGATAAAGGGATATCATTTCAGCGTGTGGGAGAATATACCCGCAGTCTGGTGAGCAAACTGCCATTTGAATTAACAGCCGCCCAGAAGCGGGTACTCCGAGAAATTCGGCAAGACATGAAATCCGGTAAACCCATGAACCGGCTGCTCCAGGGGGATGTCGGCAGCGGAAAGACCGTCGTGGCCTGTATCGCCATGCTGATCGCTGTGGAAAATGGGTATCAGACCGCCCTGATGGCCCCCACGGAAATTCTTGCAGAGCAACATTATTTAACCATTCATACCTGGCTTGAACAGTACGGCGTTCGGGTGGTGTTATTGAAGGGAGGGCAAACCGCAAAGGAGCGGCAAAACGTCCTGTCCGGATTGAATGACGGAGAAATTCAGATTGTCATTGGTACACACGCTCTGGTACAGGAAGGTGTTGAGTTTGATAAACTGGGTCTGGTTGTGATTGATGAACAACACCGATTTGGCGTGCTGCAGCGGGCGTTTCTGAGAAAAAAGGGGATTTATCCGGATGTGCTGGTCATGACTGCCACGCCGATTCCCCGGACTCTGGCCCTTACGCTGTATGGCGATCTTGATGTCAGCATTCTGGATGAGATGCCTGCCGGAAGAAAACCGGTACGAACGGCCTGGCGAAGCGAAGGAAAGCGTGATGCTATTTATGAATATATCCGTTCTGAACTCGAAAAAGGCAGACAGGCTTACATTGTTTATCCATTGGTTGAAGAATCCGAAAAAGTCGATCTGGCGGCTGCCACCGAAGGATATCATACATTATCCAAATCGGTTTTTTCAGACTATCGGGTGGGACTGTTGCACGGACGAATGAAGAGTGATGAAAAAGACAGGACAATGCGGGCTTTTCAAGCCGGGGATATTGATGTATTGGTCAGTACTACAGTGATTGAGGTGGGAGTCGATGCTCCCAATGCCACGGTCATGCTGATTGAGCACGCGGAGCGGTTCGGATTGACTCAGTTGCATCAACTTCGAGGGCGCGTGGGCCGGGGGAGTGAGGCATCCACCTGCATTCTTTTAGCTCAGTATCCGCTTTCCGATGATGCCGGAAAGCGGTTGGAGACAATGGTTCGAACCGATGACGGATTTGAAATCGCGGAAAAGGATCTGGAAATTCGCGGCCCCGGTGAGCTGTTTGGTACACGGCAGCATGGGCTGCTGAATTTCAAAATTGCAAATCTGGCCACAGACGGTCCTATTCTGGAAAAGGCCAGGAAAGAGGCGTTTTCACTGATTCAGGACGATCCGGGTATTGAAAGACAGGAACATGCGATGGTGCGACATACGTATCAAAATCGATATAAAGGGATGTTTGGATTGATTGAAGTCGGATGAAAAAACACAAGCAAAAAATGTAGGGGATCTCATGCGGTCCGGACTGCAGATAAAAATCGATAATTGCTGATGTTGAAAAGGATGACCTGTATCAGATATGTCATTAATTTTGTATAAATTAAAAAATACAGATGCTCAGTGAAAGGATTTCAATAATTCAACAGTCTTCCGTTGTACTTTTAAATCCAGAGAGCTGTTTTTTTATTCATTTTTACCGTGAATGAGGTGAAATATCCGTTCACTTTAAGGAGTGGAAAAATGTCATCTCAAGTGAATATCAAGTCCAAACATGTTGTTAATTTTATCTGGATCGGCTTGTTCTTTTCCGGGGTTTACTGGGTGCTTGAATCGGTCCGGGATGTCATTGCCTTTGAAAAAGGCAGTCTCGTTCAGCGAATTTTTGCACCGGAAAGCATGTCCCTATGGATGCGGATTATGGTCATTTGCATTATTATGGCATTCAGTGCCATTATTCAATCCATGAGGCAAAAAGCAGAAGCCAAGGACAAAGATCTCGATTTTTTAGGCAAGGGGACGATTATTCTTCTCAGTCTGGTGTTTGGTCTTATTTACTGGATTCTGGAAGCAATACGGGATGTGTTTATTTATAATCGCGGGAGTTTGCTTCAGCAAATTTTTAAACCGGATCCTCTGGGCTTCTGGATGCGGATTTTTGCGATCTGCATGCTTGTTTTGTTCGGTGCTTATGTAAAAACCTTGATTGAAGACCGGCAAAAAGCCAAGGATATGCTGAAAACGATCCGTGATTCACAGATCAAAGATCTGGAACGCAAGATCAAAGAAATGGAACTGGAGCGTGAAGACAATCAGAAAAAGATAAAGTCAAAAAAATGGGAAGAAGAGGAGCTGCGAGAACTTTTACGCCAGAAGTCTTCTTACATTCGTACGGTTCATCAATCCTCGAGAACCCATCTGCAGCATTTATGCAGTCTGCTGGATATACATATTATGCAAGCGGAGCAGGAAACGCAAAGGAAACTGTATACTGAAATTCGAGTGATGATTTATTCTCTGATTTTGATGCATATGCAATTGCATCAGTCTGATCGTTTCAACCAGGTCAATCTTTCAGAGTATTTAACTGAAATCGCCAATTATTTTTTTCATGCACATTTGACAAATGAAATTCAAATCCATATTGATAATCCGCATATTTTAATTCCGATTTCTCAAGCAGTCCCTTTCGCTTTTGTGATTTCCGAAATTCTTTTTTTAGCCAATAAAAAGCGCGAATTATATCAGGATTCAGATCGGTTTCAAATTCTGATAAAACGCACCGATGATTCCGCTCTCTCAGTTAAGATTCGTCATAAAGACGCCGAATTGCTGCCTGATATTGAAAAAGACAAAATCCGAACTGAGTATCAATGGTTTCGCGAACTGATAGATGTTCAATTGCGGGGAGATTTTTGGACGGTCCGGAACACTCAGGGGATTGATATGAATATCGTGTTTAAGCTGAAGACGTAAGCCTCCAAAGCCTCTTAAATCGGGAGAGGCAGAATCATATTTACTGTTTAAAATTGTTTTACAACCGTTTCATTAGGGCATATATTACAAGCCACTTTCTGAGCCATTGGTGATTGACTAAATAACGATATTCTGAATTCAGGCAAATTTTGATATTGATTGTATTTTTGTTTACTGTTTTCTCTGTTTCCTTCTGACATGTTCCAGATGAAAGTTCTGACATGTTTTACCGGCCGTTGCTGTCTTTACTGGATCAGGGTCATTTTACGAGTTTGATGGATGCCATTCGACCGGATTCGCGCAATATAGGTCCCGGTCGGAAGCGCCATTCCCCGTGAGGAACGGCCGTTCCATAATACCCGATGCATGCCCTGCTCCTGAATGCGATTTATCAGGCGTTTGACCCGCTGTCCCTGCACGTCCAGAATATCCAGTTCAACATATTGCGATCCGGGCAAATAATACATCAGCTGTGTTTGCCCATTAAAAGGATTGGGATAATTTGGATAAAGCTGGAATGTGCCTGGATGGTTGATCCCGTTATAATCTTTTTGCGCAACTGTTGAAGTGCCGGTTCCGTTATTTCCGGCGGGATTCTGCACCTCCACTAACCTCATCCAATCCGGATCATTGGTTCCGAGCCGGTAAGGATAATGTGCAGCCGTATCGATATATGTAGCTTCTTCTGTGGTTTCGCATCCCTGTGTTTTTAATATTTCGGATGCCACCATGTCGTGCGCTACAGGATCCCGGCTGATGGTCAGTGTCCGAGGCATTACCAGATTGTCTGATGCCGCCGATATCCGGCCGTAAATGGCGTCGCAAAGCGTGACAACCTGCTTTTCACGAATCACAGAAAGATAATTAAGCTCGGCAATGCCTGGATCGTAATGATTACCGGAGAGTGCTTCCGGATTATGGCAATCTTTCAGACTGTTCATCAATCCCAAAGACACACCCGCCGTATCATGAGACCGCAGTACAGGCAAATTAATACAATAATCGATCTCGTCCATTAGTATCCTGCTTAATTTCTGCTCTGAATTCATCACTGTCAATGTGGACGTTGTGTATCCTTTTCCGGAACTGTCTGTGGCATAGCATCGATATCCGTTTCCCTGCTTTCTGATTGTATAACCTGAAGCAAGAAGGTCTGCTTCCGAAGATGCCCAAACAATGATATGCTCTTCCGGAAACGGACTTTCTTCGACTTGCATCTGGACAATCCCGTTGATGACTGCACGGACAACTTCCGGATGACTGGAAGGATGGTTGTCACAGTTTATCCGTATTCCGATGATACTGTTTCGGGTGATTTCTGGAAACATGCTTTTCCAGGCTTCTCCGACATGTGTCATCCCTGTCAACCTGCAAATCCCCGCATCCACCATGGCCTGAATCACTGCGGCATTCAATTGTTCAGAATTCCCTGTACCTGCAATTGCATGCTCATCATAAACCTTCACCACCGTGCTTTTGGCTTCAGGCGGATCTTCAATGATTCCGAGTGACGGATTGATCACATTTTCCAGTTCTATCCATTCAGGATCATTGGTACCGAGATTATACGGAATATGCGATGCGGTTTCGATATAAGCAGCTTTATCCACAGTATTGCATCCATGATTTCTCAGAATTTCAGAAGCGACCCAGTCATTGGCGACCGGATCCCGGCTGAAAAGAAGCTGTCTGGATGTGACAGGTATTTTTCCCTGGGATCCATCACTGATGATTCCTAAAACAGCATCGCAAACAGATATCACCTGTTTGTCCCGGATGGGAGAGAGGTTATTCAGAGCGGGAATGCCGGGATTACCGGCATTTTCATAAAGAAGTTCAGGATATTCACAGCTTCTTGTTTGACTGTACATTCCCAGAGCCGCACCCAGAATTTCGTGATTGCTTAATACCGAAAGATTGATTAAGTAGTCGGTTTTTTCCGTCAGAATAGCACTTAATCTCTGAGATTGACCGCAAACCGTGTAAGGCGGATCTGAATAGCCAACACCCTCCCTGTCGGTACCATAAATCTGCACACCGCTCCCCCCTTGATTCAGTGAATACCCCGCCGATGTCAGATTCGATTCATTGCGATCCCAAATCAGAATGTTTTTTTCAGGAAAGCCGCTGCCGTTAACCTCCATCCGTTTTAATCCGTTGACAATAGACATGGCAACTTCAGAATGGCTGGAAAGGTGGTTATTTTCGCAGTTCACCTTGATTCCGATCACACTGTCCCGGGTGAGCCCGGGAAACAGCTTCTTCCATGCTTCACCCACATCTGTTTTCTGCATGGTGCGGCAGATACCTTCATCCACCATCACCTGGATAATGTCTTCCCGAATTGATATCTGGTCTTCCTTTTTCTGTACAGCTCTGTCGTCAGACACACTGACAACCCGGCTTTTTTCAGAAGGCGGATTTTCAATAATCTGTGATGATGGATTTTTAATTTCCAGCAGATCGATTTTAGCAGGATCATTGGTGCCAAGATAATAACCGGTTGAAGCCGCCGCGGCAATATGAATGGCTTTGTGTACTGTCCTGCATCCAAATTGCTCTAATATCTGAGAACCAATCGTATCGTGCGCCACCGGATCCCGGCTTACAATCAGGGATTTAGGTGCCACCTGAGGAGATCCGGAGGGGCCGCCAGAAACGATGCCATAGAGGGCATCGCATATGCAGAGCATTTGTTTCGTCTTGATTGCGTCTTTATCGTTTAATGCTGCAATGTAGGGACTGCAGTAATTGGGGTGCAATTTCGCCGGATCGTCGCAGGATCCCAAATGGTTCTTCATGCTCAGGGTGACACCGGCTGATCCATGATTTTTCAGTATAGACAGGTTAATAAGAAAATCTGTCTGATCGGTCAGTATACGACTCAGGGCCTGGCGACTGCCATAGACGTTATAATTTTTTTTTGAATAACCGGCACAGGAACTGTTGCTGGCATAGCAACGAATTCCTTTGGAAGATGTATTTAATGTGTATCCAGCATTTTTCAGTTCACCTTCTTTGCGATCCCAAATGATGATATTGTTTTCGGCAAATGACATTCCATCGAATTGCATTTGAGTCAGTCCATGCGCAATCGCATAGGCAACTTTTTTATGGCTTGCCATACGTCTGTTGATACAATTGACCTTAATACTGATGATGCTTTTTGATGTGATTCCGGGAAAAAGGGTTTTCCAGGCATTTCCGAGATCATTGATTCCTGTAAGAATCCGAATCGCGGCGTCTATCATGGATTGAACCACTGCGGAATCGATTCCTTCCTGATTTGAACCCACCACATTTTCATCTGTCACCACTACCACAGATGATTTATCTCCGTCAGAAAGAGAAGCACTGAACAATCGATTGAATGATGAGGGAGACAGGATGAAACCCAGTGTTCCGGCGGCGCTTTTGTTGAAAAAGGATCGTCTTGAAATGAAATGATTTTTTTTCTTCATTTTTACTCACCATGGAATTTGTTTTTATTGCAGGCTGAAGGATGATAAAGCTCCTTGCTTAATGTGAAAGACAAGACCTGAATTTTTACCGCTTATAATTTTATGCACAGAACCAATTGAAGTTCCTTTGAAAAACAACTTATAAAAACTTTTTTTTGTTTTCTTTCGTCCTTATTTTGTCTTTTATGAAATCATGTTATTTCTTGATTTCAATGAAATTTTGCCGTATCTTAAACAGCTTTCATCTTGTTTATCAAAACCTGGATGAGTTCTCGAAAAAACAAGGCAGTTCAAAGCAAGGGATTGAAAAAGCCTGAATCCCGTCTGAATCATGGATCAGTTTATTATTTTAAAAACGGCTGTATATATTTTTAACATTTTTCGTTGCAATAGGTTCAAAAAGCATTAATGGAGGCATTGCATGCAATTCGTTGAATCTTTAAATCGTCGCATACAATATATTTTTGGCGGGCTGGTTTTTATCATTTCCTTTTTGGTGTATTACAGCACTGTTGCGCCGACCACCTCATTTTGGGATTGTGGCGAATTTATCGCGTCATCATATATTCTCGGTGTCATTCACCCCCCGGGTGCGCCTCTTTATCTGCTGATCGGACGGATCATGACCATGCTGCCCTTTTTTGAGGATATTGGTCTGAGAGTAAACATGTTTACGGTTTTTATCAGTGCGGCTACAGTGTTCCTGACTTTTTTAATTATCGTTCAGTTGATCCGCCGCTGGCGGGGCGAAGCCAGGACCTGGGAGGATCTCTGGATCATGTACGGAAGTGCATTGTTCGGCGCCCTGGCCTTTGCATTTACGGACAGCCACTGGTTTAATGCAGTTGAAGCTGAGGTCTATGGATTTTCCATATTCTTCACGGCACTGGTCATCTGGCTGGCCCTGTTATGGGGCGAGCGCTCTGAAAAAACGGGAAGCATGTTGCTTATCTTTTTTATTTTCTATCTTTTCGGTCTGGCCGCAGGCGTCCATTTACTGAATATTCTGGCATTTCCTTTTGTGCTGCTTATTGCCTATTTTCATCATAATCAATCTGTACGCAATTTGTTAATGCTGATTATTATTCAGGGCATTGTACCGATCACTTTATACATTCTGATTTATCAGTACGATCCTGAAAAAATGGGTGTAAACATGCTCGAGCACCAGGCTCAAGCCTGGAATTTTCTGAAATGGTTTGGCGGCATTTGGGTCGTTATCACCCTTATGTATATGTACTATAAAGACCGGAAAGCTTTTGCCGCCTGGTGGGTTTTACCCGTACTCGTTATTGTCGGATATTCAACGTATCTCATGATCTATGTTCGTGCGGGTATGAATCCGCCGATCAATGAAAATAATCCATCCACGTTTCAGGCGATGATGGATTACCTTGGAAGGAAACAGTATGGTCAGGAGAGCATGCTCCTGACATTTTTATACCGCAAAGCCGATTTTTGGAATTATCAGATACAGATGATGTATACTCGTTATTTCGGCTGGCAGTTTATCGGCAAAGGCATTGCGATGGATTATCACGACCGTCTGGTCGATATTATCAGTGTGCGCGGATTGTACGGCTTGCCTTTTTTTGTGGGTGTCTGGGGTGCGGTACACCATTTCAGCAGGGACTGGAAACGGGCAGTCGCTGTTCTTGTGTTCTTTCTGATTACCGGATATGCCATTATTATCTATTTGAACCAGCCCGACCCCCAGCCCCGGGAGCGTGACTATTCGTATGTCGGCAGCTTCTTTGCTTTTGCACTCTGGATCGGTATCGGCATGGCAGGCATTCTGGAATGGATTTCAGAAGCGGTCAAGGATAGAATTGCGCTTAAAAAGGCGATTTTTGGGCTTGTTACAATCATTCTTCTCATTATCGTTCCGGTGAATCTGATCGCATTTAATTATGAATCACATAACCGGTCCGGCAATTATGTCGCTTATGATTATTCTTATAACATTCTTCAAACTTGTGAACCCAATGCCATAATTTTTACAAACGGTGACAATGACACGTTCCCGCTTTGGTACCTGCAGGAAGTGGAGGGTATTCGGAAAGATGTCCGGGTTGTAAATTTGTCCCTGCTGAATACGCCCTGGTATATTTATCAATTGCGTGATGAAGAACCTAAAGTACCCATACGCTTGAAAAACAGGGAAATTGATGAGATCAATTACCGTCAGTGGGAATCCCAGGATATTTCCATTCCGGTACCGCCGCAAATCCGGGAGCGTGAAGCCGATGCGCTTTTGGGAACGGATCAAAATCAGCGGGATGCATCCAAAACCATGGAACTGAACGAACGCAAGAAAATACTCGAAGGCATTCCTGACAAAATCACGTTCAGGCTGGAGCCCACGTATCCTGAGAATAATCCGATGGTGCTTCGGGTGCAGGATTTAATGATTCTTAGAATTTTGTATGACAACATGTGGCAGCGACCTGTGTATTTTGCTGTTACAGTGGCCAATAATAATATGATCAATCTGGATTCTTATTTACGTATGGACGGGCTGGCTTTTCGGGTGATGCCGTACGAAGTGAATGACAATGTCAATCCGGATGTGTTGCACAGAAACATTTTGGAAAAATATCAGTATCGAGGGCTGAATGATCCTTCGGTCCATTTAAATACCAATATTTTAAAATTGCTGGGTAATTATCGATCCGCGTTTATTCGATTGGCGCAGACCTATCAGAGTGAAGGTGAGAGAGACCTGGCAGTCGAGGTATATCAGACCATGGATGAGCTCATGCCTCCAGAAAAAATTTATTATCCCAGTGAGTTGACAGCAATGTTGCTGAATAAGGTGGCACGCGATCTGGGTATGGATGTCGATATCGAAGAAAGAATTAAAAATGTAATTCCTGGCCGTATCAAATCAAAACAGGAAACCCGGGAAACAGCCAGCTATGCGGCTTATGTGTTTCGAATGTACGACTATGCTGAAGAGGTTCTCAATGAATTGATAGAGGATGATCCCAATGATATGCGTACACAGTCAGAATTGTTTTACCTATATAGACAATCCGGTCAATATGAGCGCGCTGTTGCGTTTCTGGAAGAATGGCTGCAACAGAATCCGGGTGATCCCAATGCGAAAAAAGAGCTGGAATCTTTAATGAGGCTCATGGGAAATGACACCACGACCGGATCGACAGCCGATATGCTTCCCTAAGAGAAATTGTGGTTTATGCATTGGATTCCGACGAATACAACGTTATCATCATTATTCCTCATTACAACGGCGAAGCCATCCTTCGCCGTTGTCTGCTTTCCCTGAAAAAAACCCGATATCCTCATTATTCTGTTCTGATTGTGGATAACGGTTCCACAGATAACAGCCTAAGTATGGTCGAGCGGGAATTTCCAAAGGTTCAAATTTTAAAAAGCAGAGTGAATCGGGGGTATGCCGGGGGATGCAATTATGGTATATCACACTCCGCATCGGATTTGATTGCTCTTTTAAACAATGATGCGGAAGTGACAGAAAGCTGGCTCGGTTCCCTTGTTGAGCTTATGAAAGAAAATCCGGATGTTGCCGCGGTTCAACCCAAGGTCAGATCGATTGACAATCGGCAAAAATTCGATTATTGCGGTGCGGCCGGTGGCGAAATGGACATTTTCGGATATCCTTTCGCGAGAGGCCGTCTTTTTCATATAATGGAAAAAGACACAGGCCAATATGATGAAACACGGGATATTTTTTGGGCGACCGGAGCGGCCATGATTTTAAGACGTGAGGTTTTAAATGCTGTGGGTGTTTTTGAAGAATCGTTTTTTGCACATATGGAGGAGATCGATTTGTGCTGGCGTTTCCATCTGGCGGGATATCGGGTATGCACAGCACCGCAGTCAGTGGTATACCATCAAACCGGAGGCACGCTGGGTCAGGAGCATTTAATGAAAATGGTGCTGAATCATCGTAATAATCTGCTGATGATATTGAGAAATTATTCATTATTAACATTGCTTTGGCTTTTTCCCATGAGGCTGATACTTGAATTAGGCACTATGATTTTTGGGGGGGTCTCTGGACAATACAAACGGGTTCTTGCTGTACCGATAGGTTTATTCGGTGTTATTCGGCAATGGAAAACCGTGATCCGGGGCAGAAGTGATGTAAAACGTATTCGAAAATTGAAAGACACACGCGTCATGAGACGGATGTATCATGGCAGTGTAGCGTTTTTATTTTTCGTGATGAGGAAAAAGAGATATCGGGATTTGCCTGGTTTTTGAAACGTCCATTCATTATTTTTCATTATAATTTATGAGAAGAATATTTATTCAAATTGCCAAAATTGTGATCAGCGGTGCGTTAATCATTTTTCTGTTGAACCGAATTGGTATTGAGAGGGTTTTACATACGCTGAAACAGGTACAGCCTTTCTGGTTTTTTGCAGCGCTGATCCTGTTTATGCTGAGCCATGTTCTTGGCAGTCTTCAATGGTGGCATATGTTGAGAGCCGAATCGGTGAATTTGCCTTTTCGGAAAACACTTTCAATGTATTTTACCGGCTTGTTTTTTAATAATTTTTTAATCGGGGGTGTGGGAGGAGACTTTTACCGAATGTTAGATGTACGCCGGTTGTCCCGAAACGGAGCGGCTTCGGTTTCCACTGTTTTTATGGATCGTGTAATGGGCCTTTTGGTTTTATCGAGCATGGCGCTGTTTGCATCGCCTTATTTACTGCTTCAGAAAAAACTCGATCCGATATTTCGAACCCTTTATCTTGGTTTACTTGGTGCCTGGATTTTTATTCTATGTTTCTTTTTTATTCGAAGGTTTGCCAGACTTTTTTTCTGGCTTATAAAAAAAATGATTCCCGAATCTTTGCATTTAAAAGCAAAAGATGTTTACAACAATATTTATTACTTTGGACGGCGGCGTCATTTATTTATTGAGGTTTTATTGATCTCTCTGTGTGTTCAATCCGCCCGGATTATGATGCATTTTTTATTAGGAAAATCCCTGGGCTGTACAGTATCGCCTGTCTATTTTTTTCTGTTTGTTCCGGTCATAGCTATATTGGCCAGCCTGCCGGTCAGTCTGGGGGGCATCGGCATTCGCGAACAATCCGGTGTTTTACTATTTGGTACGGCAGGTATGGCAGCCATGGATGCTTTCACCATGGAATTCCTGGCGTTTATTGTGGCAGTGGCTTCCAGTCTGCCGGGCGGGATTTTGTTTATTTCACGTAAGGGTGGGGATAGAAAAACCGATTAAATATTATTTTCTATTGTTAATTTTATGTTATGCAGAATCAGAAAGGGGGATGATTGAATGCGAACTTTAATACGATCGATCCTGTTTGTGCTTTGTCTCCTCATATTTCATCATTGCAGTCCAAAACCCAGGAGTCTGTGGCAGGAGGGCGTCATTTCCGTTATGGCAGAAGATGAAGATTGGGAAGGCATTCAGGGCGCCCTGCGATCGACTTTTGAAAAGGTAGTACGAACACCTCAGAAGGAATATCGGTTCAAATGTCGTCACGTGCCTGATTCCCTGATTGATTATTACAGCCGTGCGCATTTTTTAATCGTGGCATCCACATTGCGTTCAGAAGGCCGCATTGGTGATATGATTCGAAATGTAACCGTTGATCCTTCATTGCGGAAAAGTATCGAACAGGGAGAGAACTTTGTTTTCCTCAAGAAAAATGAATGGGCCAGAAATCAAGTAATGATGATTCTGGTAAGCAACGATATTACCGCGTTGCATGATAAGATTGTAAACCATTCGATTATGCTGTATGATTTGATGCATAAAGAAATGGAGCGCTATCTTACGGATGAGGTGTTAGAGGGCAGAGAAAACAGGAAACTTGAGACAGATTTAATGGATAATTACGGCTGGACTCTGCGAATACAGAAAGATTATTTTATAGCAGAAGCTTTTCCTGCCGATAACTTTATATGGATGCGGCGGGTTTTACCGGACCGATGGATTTTTATTCGATGGATAGACAACGGTGACATCTCTTTGCTCAATCAGGCATGGGTTGTTCAAGAGCGAAATCGAATTGGCCGAACCTATTATAAGGATTTTTCAGAACAGGTTGCTGACCGGTATCTTTTTTCGCATGAAGGTTCTTTCAGGGGTCGGCCTGCATTAATCACTGCCGGATTATGGGAGCATGTGGATGAGGCAGCAGGCGGACCTTTTAAGAATTATACATTTTACGATGCAGTAACAGAACGGATTTATATGATTGATATCGCATTATTCGCCCCGGGTAAAGAAAAGCTGCCTTATCTGCGGCGAATGGAGGTTATTGCAGAGACATTTCGCACCCAGTTTGATTCGGAATAAACGAATACATGTGAGTATTATACACTGCGGTTGTGTATATGTTGTGGACCAGAGTCTCATATTTATTATTGCATGCAGTCCAAATATTTTGTATTTTTTTATCACGATTCTTGATGAAATACTGAACTTTGGCAGGTTTTTAGTGCTGATGATATTCATCAGGTTCCCGTTTATCTGTCTTCGGCATGGTAATTTTCAGGCGGGTCAGTCTGTTTTCCCGCCAGTTTATTCGATGAGCCATGTTTCAGGAAAGATTATTTGGAAGAGAGGATGAGGGGTGAATTTCCGATAATACCGATTGATCTGTTGTATTTAAGATTGAAAAATCAAAAAGAGTGGGATGATTATTTTTATCTTTCATTTTCGTCAGATAAAATCGATTAAGTATATGAATCCAAATATCCGTGTCAGATAAGGAATAAATTCATGGTAAAAAAGGCAGCAATATTAATGGGCAGCACCTCTGATGAAGAGGTCATGCAGGCTTGCGCCGATGCTTTAGATTTTTTTGGTATTCCCTATGAAGTTTATGTGATGTCTGCCCATCGGGATCCGGATAAAGTAACAGCATTTGCCACCTCGGCAGAAAACAAGGGCTATGGTGTTATTATTGCCGGTGCGGGCATGGCAGCACATCTTCCCGGAGTTGTAGCCGCTCAGACTGTGCTTCCGGTCATTGGTGTGCCTCTGGATGCTTCACCTCTGAGCGGATTGGATGCGCTTTGTTCCATTGTTCAGATGCCTCCGGGTATTCCTGTGGCAACTGTAGCCATTGGCAAGGCCGGTGCAAAAAACGCGGCAATTTTAGCCGTTCAGATTCTGGCGCTTCAAGACGATGAATTGAAGCAGAAATTGTTGGATTTCAGGAACTCCGGCAGTAAAATCCCCCAAAAACCATAAAATAATAAAACGGCAGACCCGTGCAAAAAAGTGATTCCATCCTTGTTATTATTCCGACTTATAACGAGGTACAGAATATCCAGAAGGTGATTCCCCTGGTTTTACAGCAGGAACCGGCGATAGAAATTTTGGTCGTCGATGATAATTCTCCGGATGGGACAGCCGAAATCGTCGAACGCTGGTGCAAAAAGACGTCGAGAACGCATTTACTCAAACGATCCTGTAAATTGGGGCTTGGAACCGCCTATGTAGAAGGATTTCGATATGCTCTGGAACATGATTATCAGATAATATTTCAGATGGATGCCGATCTTTCTCATGATCCGAATGAAATTCCTAATTTCTTGAAAATTATTAATCAGTACGATTTTATATTGGGATCCCGTTACATCAAGGGTGTCAATGTGGTGAACTGGCCCATGTCGCGTCTGCTTCTTTCCTGGTTTGCCAATCTTTATTCCCGGATTGTCACGGGCATGCCGGTTCGGGATGCGACCGGTGGATTCAAATGTTATCATCGGCGTGTGCTGGAAAATATTAATTTGAATGATATTCATTCTGACGGTTATGCCTTTCAAATTGAAATGAGCTTTAAAGCCTGGAAGCACGGATTCCGACTGAAAGAAATTCCTATTATTTTTGTAGACCGCAATATAGGGAGTTCAAAGATGCATTCAGGCATAGTGAGTGAAGCGGCCTGGATGGTATGGAAACTGCGTTTTCTCAGTATCCTGGGGAGGTTATAAATCGCGCGTTCCAATGACATATCCGTTATTATTGTCAATTACAATGTTAAATCCTATCTTGAGCAGGCGATTCAATCAATTGTCAAGGCACTAAAAGGTATCCCTTCCGAAATTATTGTTGTAGACAATGCATCTACGGATGGCAGTCAGGCAATGGTCCGGAAGCGGTTTCGTACGGTTCAACTCATTACCAATTCAGAAAATCTAGGATTTGCAAAAGCCAATAATCAGGCTTTAAAAACAGCAACAGGAAAATATATTTGTCTGATTAATCCTGATACTCTGGTACGTGAGGACACATTCCGGGTGTGTCTGAATTATATGGAGGCCCATACTGAAGTCGGTATGACGGGATGTAAGATTCTCAATCCTGACGGCAGCCTGCAGCTGGCCTGCCGGCGTAGTTATCCGACGCCATGGGTCGGATTCACGAAAGCGATAGGTTTGAACAGGCTTTTTCCGAAAAGCCGGTTATTCGGCCGGTATAATTTAACCTATCTTGATCCTGATGATACAACCGAAGTGGAAGCCATCTCCGGTTCATTCATGTTTGTTCGTAAAAAAGCAGTGGATGAAGCCGGATTATTAGATGAACAATTTTTTTTGTATGGTGAAGATCTGGATTGGTGCTACCGGATACGCAAAACAGGATGGAGAATTATCTATCTGCCAACCACTCAGATCATCCATTACAAAGGGCGCAGCGCAAATGAAGCACCCTTTGATAATCTGCGTATTTTTTACGGAGCCATGCAGCTTTTTGTACGTAAACACTTTCAATCAGGATGGGCGTTTTTACCGCAATGGTTTTTAATGATCGGTATTTGGCTTCGCGGAGGGATTGGTTTTTTATCACACCTTTTTCAACGGATATTCGTACCGGTTATTGATCTGCTTTTTCTTCAAATCGGACTTTTCATCGCGATTCTTGTCTGGTTGAAAAATCCCGCTTATTGGCCAAGATATGGTTGGGTCAATGTGATCTATTCCACGATCTGGCTGGGTTGTTTTTGGGGCATGGGACTTTACCGCCGGAGCCTGGTGAGTGTCAGCAATGCCATCGGTGCTGTTTTCTTCGGGTTTGTCTTGAATACGTCGGTAACTTTTTTTCTTCCGGAATATCAGTTCAGCCGGGCAGTGCTGTTGATCGCAGCATTCCTGGATGCTGTTTTTTTAAGCGGATGGCGCTTTATGATCCGTATTGCCACCCAAAAAAGCCGGTTTGTTCTGTTCAGCAGACTGGGCCGGTCCATGGTCAATCGCAGGGTTATTGTTGTGGGCACAGGCAGTGCAAGTCAACGTATTCTTAAAAACCTGCGACGACATCCTGATACCGGCTATGAGGTAGTCGGCGTTGTTTCTCTTGATGAAGCGACTGAAAAAGATGTGAAAGTGAAATCTGTACCGCTTCTGGGGAGCCTTGAAGATATCGAGCGTGTGGCTGTGGCCCATCGTATTCATGAAGTGATTTTTCCTGCAGAATCAGTCAGCTATAACCGTATTTTAAAACTCATGAGCCGGGGAAAGGATTTACATCTGGATTTTAAGATGGTTCCGCGTCAAATGGATGTACTGATCGGGCATTCAAATGTGGATACTTTTGATGATATCGCATTGATGGATCTGGATTATCCCATTTTTCAGGGATGGAACCTGTTGTTTAAAAGATTATTCGATCTGGTGTGGGTGATTGTTCTTGCACCTTTTTCCTTGATCACCGGTTTATGGATTCTTGTCGCACCGGGATTACGGTTTCAGAAAGAGTATATATCAAATGGTATGGGACAGAAATTGTTGATTATTCAGGTTTGGAGGCGGGAGAAGAAAATGCATGGTCTGGTGCAAATTCTCTTCTTGATAATTCCGATTCTTTTTGGGCAGATGAGCGTCGTTGGTACAGAAATGATCCCGTTCGAACCAGATATGGCCCCTATGGGCTTCAAACCCGGATTAACCGGTATGGTCCAGATTCACCGTTCCAAGCAGCTGACCGATGAAGAGAAAATGAAATACAGACATTATTATATGAAAAATTATTCGATTTTTCTGGATATAGAAATCCTTCTTAAAGCGTTTTTTCGAGCATAACCATCGAAGAGATATCAATTTTATCGTTACTGCTTTAATCCTCATATGACATCCATAAATACGTTCCTTTTATATGCAGGGCTCATCAGTCTCTTTTTCTTTGATCTTATGATTCAATTCCTTATATTATATTGGTTTGGTTAATGCGGGAGACGGTATGTCAGGTTACACACTGGAATTTGAAAAACCAATTGTTGAGCTTGAAAAGAAAATTGCCGAGATGAAAGCTTATTCGGTCTCGGAAAATATCAATATGGACGAAGAAATTCATCGTCTTGAGCAAAAGTTAAATAAATTGATGGTCGACACGTATGCAAAATTAACCCGATGGCAGCGTGTTTTGCTTTCCCGCCATCCCGATCGACCTTATGCCTTGGATTATATCGAGCGGATGTTTACTGATTATGTGGAATTGCACGGAGACCGGCATTTTGCTGATGATCCGGCCATGGTCGGCGGACTGGCTAAACTGGATGGAAAGCCTGTGATGGTTATCGGTCAGCAAAAGGGCAGAACCACAAAAGAAAAGCTGCATCGCAATTTTGGAATGATGAATCCGGAAGGATACCGCCGTGCTTTACGTTTAATGAAATTGGCGGAAAAATTTAATAAACCCGTGATATCACTGATTGATACAATGGGTGCCTATCCCGGTTTGGGTGCAGAAGAAAGGGGCCAGGGTGAAGCTATTGCAAAAAATTTGTTTGAAATGGCTCATTTAAAAGTGCCCATTGTTGCAGTGATTATCGGAGAAGGTGCCTCAGGAGGGGCGTTGGGCATTGGCATGGGAGACCGGATTCTGATGATGGAAAACGGCTGGTACTCTGTCATTTCTCCTGAAGGCTGTGCAGCCATTCTATGGAAACAAAATCCATCTGAAATGATTCCTCATGCTGCTGAGATGTTGAAGGTAACAGCTTCTGATTTACTGGAGCTCGGTGTTATTGACGAAGTGGTTCCGGAACCGATGGGAGGTGCACACCGTAACTATGATAAAGCAGCTCAAATTGTCAAAGAACGCATCCGGCTGCATCTCAATCAGCTCAGCAAATTAACGCCACAGCAGCTGGTCAATCAGCGTGTTGAAAAATACGGTAAAATTGGATTCTATAAGGAATAGTATTGTGAATCCGATCATTTATCGATACCAGACACGTGTGCGTTATGCTGAGATTGACCGGATGGGCGTGGCATATCATTCCAGATATATCGAATGGTTTGAAGCTGCCCGGACAGACATGCTTCGCGAGAGGGGACTGCCATACAATCAGCTGGAAGCACAGGGCATCTCATTGCCTGTTATCGAGATTCATTGCCGTTATTATAAACCTGTTCTATATGATGAGCTGATTACCGTACATACATCTGTCAGTCATGCCAACCGGCTTAAATTGCATTTGGTTTATGAAGTATATGGTGAGTCTGATGATGTTCTGCGCGCCAATGGATATTCGCTTCATTGTTTTGTTAATCATCAGGGGAGGCCCGTCCGTGTTGATCGCCGTCTGGCTGATTTTATTATTGGAAAGTCAAATCCACATGATACGTCAATTTTTTCCGATCCGGAATTTATTTTGAATAAACAGGATTGACTATATTACAAGAAAAGAACCGTTGTCGGAAGGCAGGTTTCATTCTGGCAGATATCAGATTTATTCTATGATTACCGTTTGTTAAAAGGAGTGTTCAATGCTGAATCAAGAATTGCTGGATATTCTGGTTTGTCCCAAATGCAAGGGGGATCTGGAGTACAAATCAAAGGATGATCTGCTTATTTGTCATTCGTGCCGTTTGAAATATCCTGTTCGCGATGATATTCCTGTGATGCTGATTGATGAAGCGGAATCATATTAGGCTATAAATAATAAAGGCGAATATATTCCTTGACAGGGCATATTTCAACTATTAAATTATTCTGTCTTATGGAATTTTTTTATAAAAAATAAGTATTATTTAATATTTTACAGACAAGGAGATGATTGATGAAGCAAGCTTTACATATTTTGAAAGAACATTTAGATGATATCAATTATAATAAATTGATGGAGATTCAAAGCCCGGTACTTCATGATTTTGTGGCGCAATATGTCGAATTATGTCAGCCGGGTCGGGTTGCTGTCATTACAGATTCTGCAGATGATCTGAATTATATTCGTGAGCAGGCCATTCAAACAGGTGAAGAATCTGAATTAAACATTAAAGGACATACAGTTCATTTTGATGGATTTTATGATCAGGCACGTGACAAGGAAAACACAAAATTGTTATTGCCCAGGGGACAAACATTCAGTAAAAATATTAACAGTATGGATAAGGATGAAGGCGAAAAGGAAATTAAATCGATCATGAAGGGCATCATGAAGGGGCATCATATGTATGTCCGGTTTTTTTGCCTGGGTCCCGTGGATTCTCCTTTCTCGATTCTGACCTGCCAGTTGACGGATTCGGCTTATGTGGCTCACAGCCTTGATCTGCTTTATCGTCAGGGCTATGAAGCCTTTCGTCATGCGGATCCGTCCGAGCAATTTTTCAGGATTGTGCACAGTCAGGGTGAACTGGAGAATGTTGTGAGTAAGCATGTGTTCAAACGGCGTATTTATATTGATCCGGAAGATAAAATTGTATACAGCGCCAATACGCAATACGGCGGGAATACACTCGGATTAAAAAAGCTGGCCATGCGGTTGGCTATTAAACGGGCCACAGATGAAGACTGGCTGTGTGAGCATATGTTCGTGATGGGTGTACATGGGCCCGGTAACCGGAAAACCTATTTTACTGGCGCATTTCCCTCACTTTGCGGTAAAACATCCACTTCAATGATGCCCGGTGAAAAAATTGTTGGTGATGATATCGCCTATTTAAAGGTTATCGATGGCAAAGTGCGCGCTGTGAACGTGGAAAAGGGGATGTTCGGCATCATTATGGGCATTAATTCAAAAGATGATCCGATTATTTACAAAACCCTTCATACGCCCAATGAAATTATTTTTTCCAATGTGCTGACAACCGAAGATGGCGAGGTTTACTGGATCGATAAAGATGTTTCAATGCCTGAAAAGGGAGTTAATTATTCTGGAGAGTGGACACCTGATAAAAAGGATAATTCAGGAAATATCATTCCCCCTTCACATAAAAATGCCCGTTTTACCCTGTCTCTTGATTGTCTGGAAAATTATGATTCCAGAATCGAAGATCCCACGGGAGTCGAAGTGGGCGGGATTATTTACGGCGGACGGGATTCGTACGCATGGATGCCTCTCCGCGAAGCATTTGACTGGGAACATGGCATTATTACCATCGGAGCGTCACTTGAATCGGAAACAACGGCGGCGACTTTAGGCAGGGAGGGCGTACCGAAATTTAATCCCATGTCCAATCTGGATTTCGTATCCGTTCCATTAAGTGACTACATTCAGAGCAATTTGGATTTTGGCCGCAAAGCCGACGTCGTACCAAAGATTTTTGGTGTGAATTATTTTTTAAGAGATGATTCAGGCAACTGGTTAAACGAGCGGAACGATAAATCAGTCTGGTTGAAATGGATGGATCTCAGAGTTCACGGAGATGTCGACGCGATTATGACCCCTGTCGGTTTTATTCCAAAATATCCGGATCTTAAAAAGTTATTCGGGGATATCCTTAGCAAATCCTTCAGCGAAGGAGACTATATTCAGCAATTCAGTTTGCGCGTGATGCCGTTTTTATCCAAGATTCACCGTATTTTAGATATATATAACGAAGTTCCAAATGCACCGGAAATCATTTTTGATACACTCAACGCGGAAGTTGAGAGGCTGGAGGCGGCTCAGGCGGCGTATGGAAATTTTATTCATCCGGCGAAGTTTGAATGAGGCGTGTTTGTTTTCTCTTTAGCAGACAGATTGAGGCAGTACTTTTTTAACAAGAGAGTCATTTCAGATTGCCCGTTTTCTTTCAGAACGTTGTCTGATAAGTGATTTGAGGAGGCAGTTTTGGCACAGATACTCATTGCTGATGATGAAGAAGGGATTTGTCATTATCTTCACAAAGTTATTCATATGATGGGACATGAAAGTGTCAGGGCATCCAATGGAAAAGAGGCCTTAAGAATTTTCCGGGAAAGTCCAATCGATCTTTCGATTGTCGATGTGAATATGCCGGAGATGGATGGATTGAGTTTCCTTCATGCTGCCAAGGAAATCGATCCAAACGCCGTAATTATTATTATCACCGGTTATCCTTCCGCAGAAAGTATTGTTAAAACCATTGAAGAAGACGGGTATACCTATCTGGCCAAACCGATTGATCTGGTACAACTTCAGGATTTGATCGGAACCGGACTGTCAACACGTGATCATCGGCTTCGTGCAGAGTAAAAGGAATATCCCTTTTCACATATTCATGTCTCCTGAATATTTATGACTCACCTGTATAAATCCTATTTCTATGCGATGTTGGCTACATTGTTATGGTCAACAGTTGCCACGGCATTTAAATTGGGATTGCAGTATTTCCATCATGACAGTTCAGCCCTTTTGGGATGGTCCACGTTCTGGTCAGTTCTTTTTCTTCTGGCAGCAGCAATTTTTTGCAGAGAAAAGGAGCATTTGAAGGTCCTTTCCCGACAGGCAATATACCGTTCAGCCCTTCTGGGATTATTAAATCCATTTTTATATTACCTGGTGTTATTCAAGGCATATGATCTATTACCAGCGAGTGAAGCCCAGCCCTTAAATTATACATGGCCCATTACATTATCAATTTTTTCGTCGATTATTTTCAAACAACGGCTGCATATGCGACATATTGTTGCATTGGGATGCGGATTATTCGGCGTCCTGGTGATTTCTACAAGGGGGCATTTTGGTTTTCATTTTTCTCATACGACCGGTATGCTGCTCGCTGTGGGCAGTTCAGTAATTTGGGCAGTGTACTGGATTGGCAATATGCATGAAGACCGACCGGCGCTTCAGAAGATGAGGATGAATTTTATTTTCGGATTTTGCTATCTTTTTCTGTATTTATTTTTCCGGAATAATATTTATTTGCCTTCATATTCTGGTATGATTTGTGCAATATGGATAGGCTTAGGTGAAATGGGACTTACATTCGTTTTGTGGATGCGGGCATTGGAACTGGCTCCGTCTGCCGGTTCCATCAGCCATGTGGTCTATTTGAGTCCTTTTTTATCTCTTATATTTTTAAAATTGATACTTAAGGAACATATTTTAATCTCATCTGTGATCGGGTTATGTCTGATCATTGGAGGTGTGTTGATCGGATCCCTGCGTTTGAGAAATATGACAAAAAATTAACATAATTCAGTTTGTTTTTTAAAAGAATTATCCGTAAAATGAAATTCGTTTTGTGTTTATTGAGTGCAACAGGAACCGTATTAAATGTCAAAACACGAAAAAAGTAATTCCAAGCAGGAACTTCTTGAAGAAAATAAACGCCTTCAACAAAGGATTGAACGTCTAGAGCGTGCCGAGAAAGAACGGGCGCGTCTCGAAGGGGCACTGCAGGAGAGCGAATCGTTCAATTATGCTTTATTCCATTACAATCCTATTGAAACAGTGGTTGTGGATCGTGAGGGACATGTTACCGGGTATAATCTTGCAAAACGAAAATCGGGCGAACGTTTGCCATTTATTGGCGAAGTGATGTACAAAGATTATGCGGCAAAACATGAGATTGATATGTACAAAGAATTAATGCACTGTATTGAAAGCGGGGAGACCAAACAGTTTGCTGAACAAAAATATAAAGATCGCTATCTTTGTATCAATATTGCACCATTTCCAAACGGGGCAATTATCACTTCTCAAGATGTGACAGAACGAAAACGAGCTGAAATAGAAAATGAAAAGATGCAGGAGCAGTTGCTCCATATGCAAAAAATGGAAGCGATTGGCACTTTGGCAGGGGGCATTGCCCATGATTTCAATAATCTGTTGACGGCTATTCGTGGTTCTCTCGATCTGGCCCTGCAGGCAATTGGAAAATCGCATCCTGTTTATGAAGAATTGGAAGAGATCAATATCGCGACAACAGGAGCCGCTGACCTGACAAGGCAACTGTTGCTTTTCAGCAGAAAACATTTGACTCGTTTTTCATATTTGGATTTAAATAAACTGATCGTTGGATTGCTTAAAATGCTGCATCGGTTGATTGGTGAGGATATCAGTATTGTGACTGCGCTGGATTCAAAATTATGGGCAGTATACGGCGATCCCGGTACTCTGGAACAGGTGATTTTAAACCTGACTGTCAATGCGCGGGATGTGATGCCGGATGGTGGTCAGATTACGATTCAGACGGATATGGTCCATCTGAAGGAAATCGATTGTGAAATGATTCCCGAAGCCTATCCGGGACATTTTGTACGCCTGAGTGTTACGGATACGGGACCGGGCATTGATAAAAAACATATGGATCGTATATTCGAGCCATTCTTTAGCACCAAGGGACCCAATAAAGGAACGGGCCTGGGACTGTCCGTGGTTTATGGGATTGTAAAGGACCACAAGGGATGGATAAATGTTTACAGTGAATCAAAAAAAGGATGTGTTTTCCGAATCTATCTCCCGGGTAAAAAAATAGAGATTCCTGAGACGCATAAGGATACAGTAAAGATAAAAAATTTAAAGGGCAATTCAGAACATGTTTTACTGATTGAAGATGAAAGGTGCGTTCGCGAGTTTACAACTCGGGCTTTGGAACGGAATGGTTATAAGGTTGACGTGGCAAAAGATGCAGGTGAAGCCTTAAAGCAGTTTAATAAAATCAAGGATAAAATCGATCTTATCCTTTGCGATGTTGTACTGCCTGATCTGAGTGGTGTGCAACTGATTGAACAAATGCAAAAACAACGAAAAGACCTGAGAGTGCTGCTTACAAGTGGTTATACAGATTCAAAATCTCAATGGTCTGTGATAAAAGAAAAAAGTATACCCTTTCTTCAGAAGCCGTATACCTTAACGGATTTACTTCAGGCCGTAGCACAGATAATTAAAAATGCAGATACTTCAAAAACAGCGATATACGATGATGATTTAAGAATTATATATTAATCTTTACTCTCCGACTATATTTTCTCGCGCGCTTGATCCATCCTTTCGTTTTTAACTTTTTTGGCCGACGGCATAGGCTCGTTTTAATATTTTTTCCGAAGATGATAAATGGGTCAGCGCTTCCATAAGCTGCCTGTCACGGGTCATCTGCAGTTTATAGCGGGCTTCGTCCCCCCAGATAACCGATGCCATTGATAATTTTAAAAAGAATTCGATGTCCTTTTTATTTTTTACAAATTCACGGTTGCTGATTTTAAATCCCTGTTTCCTGATGTATTCAAGAAATTTTTGAAGATTGTTACCATTGACATGATAGCTTTTCAGGAAGTCATTAAATTCTATTTTGGTTTTCAGGTTGCTCCTCATATTGAGATCTACATAGGTAAAGAAAAACCGTTCAGGAGAATAAACCAGCCGCCGAATAACATCACTGAGGGTATCATTTTCAACAGAAAATTCAATATCCGGCATAATACCTCCCCCGCCAAGAACCTTCCTGTTCAGGATCAATGTATATTTCATTGGCCGGGATGTGTCTTCTTCGAGCTGGTCTCGCCGGTCATCGTTAAAAATTTCAGTAAAATATTCATGGTGTGTTTTCTGATCATAGGGACGCTGGATCATACGGCCCGAGGGGGTGTAATAACGCGCGGTAGTCATCAGCAGCGCTGATCCGTCCCGCATTGGAAATTGTCCCTGAACCAATCCTTTGCCAAAACTGGTCTCACCGATAATCAGAGCGCGGTCCCAGTCCTGAAGCGCACCGGCGACAATTTCAGAAGCAGAAGCAGAGGCTCTGTCGATCAGTACGACTAAGGGTAAATGGGCATGTGATGTGCGTGAAGTGGAAAAGTACTCCCGGAATGTATTTTTCACCCGCCCCTTTGTATATACAATTCGATGTCCTCCTGGTAAAAAGCGGTCCACCACCTTAACCGCACTTTCGAGATAGCCTCCGCCGTTTTGCCGCAGATCCAAAACCAGTCTCTGCATTCCCTGAGCATCCAGTTTTTCGAGTGCGTCTTGAAATTCTTTTTCCGTGGTAGCGGAAAAACGGGCGATATTGATATACCCGGTTTGAGGTTGAATCATAAATGAATACGGGACACTTTCAATGTGCACTTCATCCCGGATGATTGTAAATGATTTGGGATTTTTCCATCCTTTGCGTTCCACCAGTATTTCAACCTGTGATCCTCGTGGGCCCTTTAATTTAAGAGGGACTTCATCCCGTTTGATACCGATTGCAGATTTTCCGTTGATTCCAATAATTTTATCACTTGTATGAAGTCCCACTTTGTCCGAAGGTCCTCCGGAAATCACAGACAGAATGGTTATTTTGCCACGAATCACATCAAAATAAATTCCAATCCCTGAATATCCCTCAAAATCCTGATTCCATTCCTGAAATTTTTCTTTGGTAAAGTACATGGTATGAGGATCCAGGCTTGATACCATGCCTTCAATGGCGTTTTCTATTAAATCCTGGGAATCAGTTTCATCAACATATTGTTCCTGAATGGTTCTGAATATTGTGCTGAAGAGTTCAATTTTTGCATACAGCGACCGTCCTGATTCATACAGATAAGACGTGGCTCCTGTGATCCATAACAGACTGATGAAGAATAGAATGAAAATATGGTGCCTGCGTATTCGTTTCATTGAAGTGATCCCCTGAGGATTTGGCTCGTGACTCACTTTAATTCTGTATTTTTTAGAATATACGATTTAAACATATTATTGTCAAGAAATGGTCGGTTTTATCGTTCAATTCTTTAAAAATATTGAATATTTGTTCGTAAAAATGATATACCCTGTATTTATTGACGACTATGGAATAACGAAGCAGTTATGTATTATCAATCTTTATCAAATTGATTTTAACGCTGATCAAATAAAATTTCATTATAAATATCTTGAATTTTTAACAAGAAATGATTATTTTCAAAATGAAATGAACATAGATACAGAGTCTGAATTCAAAATGATTATTGTCGTTGTTTTGGAAGATATATTGTTTTGTTAATATGAAAGGATAAACAAAGTGAGTGAGGAGATTATGCGAATTCATCGGCATCCGATTTTTTTCTGCATATTTATTCTGTTTCAAGCGCTGCTGTTCGGTCAGGGGGGTGTTCAGTATGTTAAAGTAAAAAATGAAAATTTACGCGATTCTCCCAGTGGTCAAAAAATCGGTATATTGAATAGCGGCACACAAGTAGAAGTATTAGAGAAACGTCCTAATTGGGTGAAAGTTCAGATTACAGGGTGGGTTTGGGAATCCTCTTTAACGGATGATCCGACACTTGTAGAGGGTTTTGCTTTGTCAGCGAGTCATATTTTATTAAAAACTGAATCGGAAGCAAGGGATATATTAAAGCAATTGAAAAGCGGTGCCAGTTTTGATGAATTGGCCAAAAAATATTCTACAGACAAAGCCAGCGCAACAAAAGGCGGTTATCTGGGCTCGTTTAAACGGGGAGATTTACTGCCGGCCTTTGAGCAGGCGGCTCTGAAACTTAAATCGGGTGAGATCAGCAGTGTTATCAAGACACCCTTAGGTTATCACATTATCCGGCGTGAGAACTAGGGTGTTATTTCATAAAGTTAATCCGAATAAATTTAATTTTTGGCAATAGGGTGGAAACAAAGTATGGCTTCGTTTATATATCAGACGATCAGTCAGTATCGCGATGTGTGTCTGAAATTAATTGCTTTTTATAAAAATCCATCACAGACATGGTCTCAGCTCCAGACTCCGGAAGATGAATGGAAAGTGATCAGAGAAATGGCTGTCTGGGCTCTGCCGTCGGCCATTGCACGATTCCTGTGCTGGGGATATTGGCAGTTCGGAGCAGCACTTCTCAAGGCGTTTGTATGGTATATACTTCTGCTGGCCTTGATGGCAGGCATCGGTAAATTCATTCATATACTGGCCATTCTTTTTGAGACAGAAATCGATGAGACAATAGGCATGCAATTATCATTTTTCAGTTTTTTACCGCTGCTCATGGTGGGAGTGCTTTATGTCAATCCACTTCTGGGCGTTCTTGTGCCAATTATTTCACTTTTCGGTCTGTACATTTTCTATCATGGGGTAGAGGTTCATTTTCTATCCCTGAAAAACAAAATTCTGTTTTTAATCGTGGTCGGATTTGCGATGGTATTCGGTGTCTGGGTGATAGGAGCACTCTCCGGCGGATTATTTTTACCGAAATATATATCCTAAGAAAAATCAAATTATATATGCAAATCGACGATTATTATAAAAATCTAAACAATATTGCAGTGTCAGTGCAGCAAAGTCTGCAACTGGATGAGATTTTACATAGCGCTTTAGATGATTTGCTCCCGATATTTAATATTCCGGCTGCAGAAATATTGATTTATGAGCCGGATGCCCATTTGCTGACCATAAAAGCCCATAGGGGCCTATCGCCTGACATGGTTGGTGTCGGTGTTATTCAAATGGGAGAGGGATTGGCGGGACAGATTGCCAAAAATAATACGCCTCTTTTTATCGATGCATTAGATTCAAAATGCGGAATTCCTTTTAAAATTATTAAAAAAGAAAATTTAGTATCTTATGCCGGTATTCCCCTTGTACAGAAACGTAAACTGGTAGGCGTACTGGGATTATACACACGAGTGGCACGAACATTCAAGACTGAAGAACAGCAGTTATTGTTAGAGACGGGTGAAATTTTAGGCCAGGCCATTTATAACAGCTTAATTTATGAAGAGGCAGCGCTCCGTGCCCAACGATTTATTGCTGTCAGCCGGGCGATTACGGTTACACAGAAAATCGACCATTTAAATACGGTACTGGAAAATTTGGCGAAGGTAGTGGTCCAATCACTGGGTTTTGACGGCGCCTGGATCGGTATGGTGAATGACGAAGCCAAATTGATTGAGGGACGTGCCGGTTTTGGTATTGGTTTAAAGACAAAGTCTCTCGGTCTTAAATATTCAATGACAGCCAGATCCAAGAATCCAGTTGGCCGGACATTGATTTTACAGGAACCCCTTATATTTCATTTTACCGAAGATGTATCGGATGAACCTTATAAAAAATGGCTGAACAGTCTGAAGGTCCAAAGTGTCGCTTTTGTTCCGATTATCAGTGGAAAACAGGCTTTGGGAGTGATGGCCGCGTTTTTCTGTCATGATCAATCCATTGATGAAGGAACGATTAAAGCATTGGTGAGTATCGCTGAACAAACGACTATTGCCATTGAAAATTCCCGTCTGTATGAAGAGACGAAGCAGTCGGAAGTTCGATATCGGAATCTGTTTGAATCTGCAGGCCCCAGTCTGGCCATTATTGATCAGAGGCAGTGTTTTCAGCTGGTTAATTGTGCATTTGAAAAGCTCTGTGGCTATAAGCGCAAGGATTTGATTGGCAAACGGACTCTGGATCTTTTTTTGAAATCAGAAAACAGAAAAGTGAAATTTTCGAATTCGGCGAAAACAGGCCATTTTGAGACAGAGTTTGTGAATCGTGACGGGCATACCCTGCAGATTCATATGAGCAGTACTGCAATTCCCGGCACACAACAGACGCTGGTTTCATTAATTGATATGACCAATCAGAGGGAGTTGGAGCGTAGACTTTACCGTAGTGAAGAGCTGGCTGCAATCGGTGAACTTTCTGCTGGAATTGCGCATGAGATTCGAAATCCTCTGGTCGCACTTAAAACATCTGTGGGATTGTTGCAGGATGAATCACAGCTTTCGGATGAGGGACAACAGTTATTGTGTGTGGTCAAGGAAGAAACCGATCAAATGGCTGCCATTATTGAGGATTTTTTGCAATTTGCTCGTCCCCGGCCACCCTCATTTGAGGAAGTCGAAATTAATCAGGTAATCAGGGATGTTGTCAAAAGATATAAAGAGGTGAACAATAATAAAAAAGTTAAATGGGTAGAGAATCTGAATGATGATTTGCCAAAACTGTGGCTGGACAGATATCAGATTCAACAAGTGTTTACCAATCTGGTCCTGAACAGTCTGGATGCCATGGAGAGCGGCGGTACTTTGCAGGTATCCTCTAATAAACGGACAGATGTCGATTCGAGCGACCAGATTCAGATTGTTGTTTCCGATACGGGTATTGGTATTCATTCCGATCATCTGAAAAAAATATTTCAGCCGTTTTATTCGACCAAAGAAAAGGGGACGGGTATGGGATTGGCCATTTGCCGCCGTATTATTGACCAGCATGGGGGAGATATTCAAGTTGAAAGTGAATCAGGGAAGGGGACCAGTTTTTCGGTGATTTTGCCGATTTTTGAAAAGAAGTCATCGTAAATAATTGAACCTTAAAAAATAAGGGGCTAATTTTTATGACAGATATATTACTCGTTGATGATGAAAAATCAGTGCGTACAACCCTGTCTCTTATGCTGAAGCGAGTTGGGTATCAGGTAGAAGAAGCAATGAATGGTGAAAAGGCTCTGGAAATACTGAAAAATAAGTTTTTTGATCTGGTTATTACCGATTTAAAAATGGAACCGATCGATGGGATGGAAGTTTTACGCAAAGTCAAAAGTGCTTACGATACAACTGAAGTCATGGTCATGACGGCATTCAGTACTGTCGAGAGCGGTGTTGAGGCTATGAAGCTGGGTGCATATGATTATATTCAGAAGCCATTTGACAAAGATGAGTTTTTAATTTTGGTCAAGAAAGCAATCGAGCGCCGGGAATTGATCAATGAAGTAGAACAACTTCAGGATGAGCTTCGGGAAAAATATCGGTTTGAGAATATTATTGGCAATTCAAATCGTATGATGGAGGTACTTGCACTGGTTTCGAAAGTTGCGAAAACCGATAGCACGGTACTTATTTCTGGAGACAGCGGCACAGGAAAAGAGCTGATTGCCAAGGCTACCCATTTGAATAGCCGGCGAAAGAACCGGGCGTTTATCACAATTAATTGCGGAGCATTGCCGGAGAATCTTCAGGAAAGTGAATTATTCGGTCATGTCCGGGGTGCTTTTACAGGCGCCATCAAAGATAAGCGCGGCCTGTTTCAGGAAGCCAATGGCGGCACACTGTTTTTAGATGAAATTGGAGAGACGGCCCTTTCAACACAAGTAAAATTGCTTCGTTTTCTTCAGGATGGTGAAATTCGACGGGTTGGTGAAAATGAGCCGTTGTATGTTGATGTCCGGTTGATCGCTGCGACCAATCAGGATCTTAAGAAACTCATAGAGGAAGGCAGATTTCGTGAAGATCTTTATTATCGTTTGAATGTGATTCCTATTGATCTTCCTCCATTACGGGACCGAAGGGATGATATTCCTTTATTGGCCGATCATTTTTTAAAAACATATCAGGAACGTACCAAGAAGAGCAATCCGTCAATTTCTCCAGAGGCCATGAAGTGCTTAATGCAATACGATTGGCCAGGCAATGTGCGCGAGCTGGAAAATGTTATTGAGCGGGCTTTAATTTTAGCTTCTAAAAATGTGATTTTACCCGAAGATCTGCCCAGCAGTATTTTAAGCAATGAACAGCAGCCGATCATCGAAGAACCTGAAATGCTGGTTGGCGGCGGACAAACTCTGGAAGTTTTAGAGAAAAAACATATACTGATGACTTTGGATAAATGTGTCTGGAATCAAAAGAAGGCGTCTGAAATTCTGGGTATTTCCACCACCACCCTTTGGCGAAAATTGAAACTGTATGGTATTGAACCAAAGCGCAAGGAAGAATCGATTGCCGGTTGATTGCAGGAATTGATGCCGTTTTAACAGCAGTGATTATTTTCAATCTGTGAAGAGAAACATTCCATTATGGAAATTCTGATTTGCCCTGCCCGTCTATGTATATTCGGAATGTTGTTTGAAATCCATATTTTATTTAATAAAATCCATTTTTTAATTTTCATTACATAAATGGCATAATATTTGTTTTAAGTTTAAATGATGTAGGCAACAGGAGTGGGATATGTCCTGTATATTACTTGTAGATGACGAGAAAAATGTTTTAAAAACACTGTCCATGGGATTAAGACGGCTGGATTACGGTGTTGAAGAAGCGCAGACGGGTCCTGAAGCATTGGAACTTTTAGGAAAGAAGTCTGTGGACGTTGTGGTTTCGGACATACGTATGAGCCCGATGGACGGATATACTCTCGCTTCAGAAATTAAAAAACTTCACCCTCAAATTCCGGTAATTTTAATGTCTGCTTATGGATTTGAGAGTCAGCAGGTTGAGGAAAGGGATGGTGTCATTTATCCAAAGATTACCAAACCTTTTTCTGTACATCAACTGGTGGATAAGGTGAAAGAAGTGGAAAACACATGGAATCCCGGAACCAAAAAGGTCTCATTTAAAATTTTACTTTTTAGTGATGAGAAGACACTTGAAAAAATTCGTTCGCATTTAAAGGGCACCGGTTTGGAGATTGTGGGCTTCGGTTCCCGCGACGCTTTTTTACAATATCTTGATGCTGGTACGATTGACTGTTTTTTAATCGACGAGCTTTATCTGGATCAATCACAATGGAAAATTTTAAACGATATTGATTCACGAGCCCCCGGCAAACCCGTGATATTGCTGGTAGAAAGCCAGGGAGCGAATTTACAACATACAGTGAAGGACACGGGGGTCATTATGTTGAATCGAAATACATTTTTTAAAGATCGTGGTTGGATGGAAAAGTATATTCATAATCATTTAAAGCAAAGTGCATGATGATCGAAAGGTTTGTCTTCAAGATATCGGTAATTTGAGATAATGACTTCAGAACAGAAAAAACCGTCAAGAATCAAGAGAAAAAATAATTCTTCCGCTTTCAAAGTTCTGGCGGTGGACGATGAAGAAGTCATGGGATATTTGATTCAGCGTGTTGTCGATGAGCTGGGATATAAAGTGGATTGGGTGCGCGATTGTCAAACTGCCCTGAGTAAGATGAAAAATCAGAAGTATGATGTCATTGTATCTGATTTTCGATTGCCGGGGATGACAGGAGAATTGTTCTATAATAAAATTATTCATCAAAATGCAGCATTGGCACGCAAAACAATTTTTATCACGGGAGATGCGGTGAACCGCCATGCCCTCGCCTTTTTTAAACGAATGAAATTGCCATATTTTGCCAAACCTTTTAATATTGATGTTTTAAAAAGAGCCATCCAGGAGATGGTTTCTTCTGAGTGATTATATGTTCATTTTATCCTGTTTTTTACCTCACAGAAGCATAAAAATCGTCTTGTTTTTCTTAAATTTTTTTATTATAGTAAAATGTAACTGAATATTGCAGAGCCTATTATTTTTATTGCTGAAAAAAAATTTACTTGACAAAAGTCTTAAAAAATACTATAATAGACAAGTTATTTTCTGATTGATCTGTTATTAATATCTATGAACGGCTCCAAAAAAATATACGTTATAAAAAGCAACCTGTATTTTTATATAAGGGAGCGCAATAGCGCGCGCACCGATGAAATCATGGGGCGTATATTTACGGAAGGCCGTTTATTTCAAACGATTGCATAAAAAAACAGATAATTTGAATCATCGCATTGTTATCAAGTTGAAATATTAATATTCAGTGGGAAGGGCAGATTAACTCATCGGTTGATTTTTCATGTGAAATAATGAAGAATTTCTGAGCGGGAGATGTTTTTTATGTTACAGAAAATCCCCTATTATTCACGTGTGATTCTTATTGAAAGGAGGTGACTGTCCATGAGGATGCTGACATGTTTGAAACTACCCGGTTGACCCCTTTCTTTTCGGATGAGAAGGAAGGGAATTGTCTTTCATGCTTCCAATCAGATGATGGAGGGTGATTTTAATTTTGTTATTCAACTAAAGGAGTAAGCCATGAAAAGAGTGTTATCCGCACTGATTTGTTTGTCAATGATTATTTTTGTTGCAGCCTCGATGGCCTATGTTAAAGATGATGTATGGCAGGTTCACAAAGCCGCCACTGCACCGGTTATCGATGGTGACATGGATGTTGTTTACTGGGCAGCTTCGACCGAACGCTGCGTAAAGCTCGATGGCGAATCTATAGAAGTCGATGGCTATCTTGATCTGTTCGTTGAATCCCGTGTTTTGTGGGATGACACCAATCTTTATATTTTCATCAAAGTTGTGGATGATGAACTCAGCTCAAGTTCAGCCAACTCTTACGAGAATGACAGCGCCGAGATTTATTTTGATGCCGGAAACGATAAAGAAACCACCTACGGAGCCGATGACGTTCAGACACGTATCGAGCTTCAGGATGGTTCGGACGCCTCACTGTATGACAGTTGTCCAGAAGGCACCGAAGCCGCCACAGCCGAATGGGAAGCCATTGACGGTGATGCTTTTGGCTGGATCCTCGAAGTCGCATTTCCTCTGGACCCCCTGGGCATTGTGGCCGAAGAGGGTGAAGTTTTCGGTTTCGAGATTCAGATTAATGACCGTGACAATGAAAGCCGCGAACACATGTACCGCTGGTGGGGTACAGACAACATGGCATGGCAGGATCCTTCTTTGTTCGGAACTGCCGAGCTGATCGGTTATGAAGCTGACGATGTCCTGAATATCGGACCGGCTCCTGCAGCCCTGGAAGTCGACGGCGAGCTGGATGCTGCGTGGCAGGATGTTCCCGTCATCGAAGCAGGCACCTATGTGTATACCAATGCCGATCAGGTGGACGGCAGCTTTACCGAGATCGAAGAATGGGAAGACCTTCAGATGGAATTCAGGGCCGCCTGGGATGCCGACGCCCTCTATCTGTGGTTTGAAATCATTGATGACGTTCTCGACACAAGCGGCGCCAACAGCTATGAGAACGACAGTATCGAGCTCTGTTTCGACGGCGGCAATGAAAAAGCCACCTCTTATGATGCCAATGACCTTCAGATGCGCTGGGTCTGGGACAATCCGGTCAACGATTACAACTCTCCCAACAGTGTCTTTGCCTGGGGCGAGCTGGCAGAAGACCTCGAAGGCTATACCTGTGAATTGACGATTCCTGCAGCCGATCTGCCGATGGATCTGGAAGCGGATACAGAAATTGGCTTCGAAATTCAGATCAACGACCGTGACGGAACGGACAAACGCGAAGACATGCTGCGCTGGTGGGGCAGTGACAATATGACCTGGGCCGATGCCTCCCGCATGGGAACAGCCATGCTCGTCGGTGGCGATGCGGTCGAAGATATTGCACAGCCGGATGAATTCGCTCTGGCTCAGAACTTCCCCAATCCTTTCAACCCGTCTACCACGATTCAGTTCAACCTGCTTCAGAAGAGTGCTGTGAAACTGACCGTGTACGATGTTCTGGGCAACGAAGTTGCCACACTGGTGAATGATGTACGTCAGGCCGGTTTGAACACCGTCACATTTGACGGTTCTAACTTCAGCAGTGGTGTTTACTTCTACACGCTGGAAACAGCAACGGAAGTTATCACCAACAAGATGATGCTGATGAAATAAGTTGCAGAATTATATTTAAGTTTTTAAAAAAAGCCTGTGGTTTTATGACCACAGGCTTTTTTGTATGGACCTTGGTTGAATCATTCGAATGAATATGTTTAATATTTAACCGTAACAGGAATGCGATCCATTTAAGGATTGCACTTCCTGACAGATATGTTTAATTTTTTGATACAGCAGCATTCGTCTGCTCCAGTTATTATTTGAAATAAATGTAAATTTGTTGGGAATATCATTGCACCGGAGTTTAATGGATGAAAAAAGCACTGACTGAGAAACAGAAGCATTTTATCAAAACACATGCACGCCGGCAATCGCCGGAACAACTGGCACGGGCAATCAAGGCGGATACACAGGATATTGCCGATTATCTGGAATCCATAACATTAAAAATGAGTCCCAGGAAGCTGCGAATTTTTTCCATGATTGCGTTAAGCCTTCCCGTTTTTATGATTCTTTTGCTTGAGCTGGCTTTACGATTGTTTCAATATGGCGGTGATTTGCGTTTGTTTTTGCCCATGAAGGGTGATATGTCCGGTTACTTTCAGATCAATCATGAGGTGGCCCGACGCTATTTTTTCATGCAGGAAACCGTACCGACTCCCGGACGCGATCTGTTTTTAAAGAAAAAACCTGAGAACGGTTACCGTATTTTTGTGATGGGAGGATCCACTACTGCTGGATATCCCTATGGCAATAATTTGATGTTTTCCCGGATTCTGCAAAAGCGGCTTTCCGATGCATTTCCCGATCGGGTTATCGAAGTGGTGAATGTGGCCATGTCTGCGATCAACAGTTATACACTGATGGATTTTACGGATGAAATTATTCGCCAGGATCCTGACCTGATTTTGATTTATGCCGGGCATAATGAATATTACGGCGCCATGGGCGTCGGATCCATGGAATCTCTGGGAAGACATCCTGGTGTCGTACGATTCACAATGAAGCTCAGGAAATTCCGTATTTTCCTGTTGATACGGAATGTTGCCGGTTGTTTTCGTCAGTCGTTCAGTCATGCAGTGCACGGTGCAAGTGAAACGGATCCCACAGCTACCCTCATGGCCCGTATCGTCGGCAGAAAGTCCATTCCGTTTGAAAGTAATTTGTATAATCAGGGGCTGATCCAGTTCAGGGGCAATCTTGAACTGATATTCAGCAAGTGTCAAAAAGCGGGTGTACCGGTAATGATTGGGGAACTGGTCAGCAACATTCATGATCAAATGCCGTTTGTCTCGGAAGCCACCGAAAATTATCCGCCGGCCGGAGATGTTTTCAATCAGGCACGGCGCTGCGAAAGCGCAGGAGATTTCGATAAAGCCTATCATCTCTACACCCAGGCCAAGGATCTTGATGCGCTGAGATTTCGTGCGCCAGAGATAATGAATCATATTATCCATAATCTCGCAGAGCAATACAGGGCGGTTGTTGTGCCTGTGAAACGAACATTTGAGACTGTCTCGGATCACGGAATGATCGGTAATTCTCTGATGACGGATCATCTTCATCCCAATATAGACGGCTATTTTTTAATGGCCGATGCGTTTTTCGAGAGCATGCGTTCCCATAGTTACGTTTCGGCCCAATGGGACAGTGCCCGTGTTTTTTCCATGGAATTATATAAAAAAACATGGGGCATTACGGCTCTGGATTCTGCAAACGCGGATTTGAGTATCGCTTATCTAAAAGGCGGCTGGCCGTTTCAGCCGGAATCTCAGCCCAATCATGCCCTGACCAATTACACTCCCAAGACATTGCCTGAGAGCCTGTCTGTTAAAATTATGACGGATCCGGATCTGAATCTTGAAAAAGCGCATTTGCAACTGGGGCAATATTACATGGCCAGAAAACAGTATCAAAAAGCATTCCGGGAATATAATGCATTAATGACCATCGTTCCTCAAGAAATGGAATTCTATGAAAAAGCTGCGGAAATGTGTCTGAAAAGTCAGGACTGGAAAAAGGCATTTTCTATTTTGGAACAGTCCGTTCAATTACGGGAAACCCCGTTTAATACAAAATGGATCGGTCAGATTCAGTATATGCAGGGACATGTCGAAGAAGCGATTCCCATACTGGAAAGAGCGCATACCCTGGCTCCCGGTGATATTCAGGTTTTATTTAATCTGGGGAGGGCATACCTGAATCAAAAGCAAAATAAGCAGGCCGTTCTGATATATCAGCGGATGCGGACGATAAATCCGCGTCATCAGTATACTGTGGTTTTGGGCCGGATGATTCGGACAACAGAAGCAAGGCCTTCCGCAGCGGATAATGAGTCGTAATTGTGAGATAATTTTAAAATCATAATCACTTGTTTTGTTTAATAATACCTGTAAAGGCCTGAAATGATATGGATTGCAGGGTGACGGATCAGGTTACTTTGCAATAGACAGATGATAAAGAAAAAAGGCATTCAATCTGTTCTTGTGAAACCGGCCGGACCGGATTGCAATCTGGAATGCACTTACTGCTTTTATCTGCAAAAATCCGCTTTATTTCCTGAATCAAAAACACATCGCATGACAATCGAGCTTTTGCGCATGCTGGTGCGTCAAGTTATGGACCAGGGAGAAAATAACATTTCTTTTGGATGGCAGGGCGGTGAGCCGACACTGATGGGTATTTCCTTTTTTAAGAAAGCGGTTGAATTTCAGCAGAAATTCCAGCGGTCCGGACAGCACTGCGGCAATGGCTTGCAGACCAACGGTATCCTCATCGATTCGGATTGGGCACGATTTTTCCGTGATACCGGAATTCTGGTGGGACTTTCTCTGGACGGACCGGAATTCGTTCATGATCATTACCGGCGTTTCAGTAACGGACAGCCGACCTGGTCCCGGGTTATCCGGGCCAGGGATATTTTGCTCGAAGCGGATGTCGATGTCAATGCGCTGATTGTGGTGAATGATCATTCTGTGCGGTATCCCGATGAGATTTATACGTTTCATAAGGAAAACGGCCTCAAATTCATGCAATTTATTCCCTGTGTTGAATTCCATCCAAATCGTAAGGGCGAGCCGGCTTTTTTTACTGTGTCCCCGGAATTATACGGTCGATTTCTGATCCGATTATTTAATCGATGGCATGATGATTTTATTGATGGAAAACCATCAACCTATATCCGGTGGTTTGAATCCTTGTTTTTCACTTATGTTCACCTGAGTCCGCCGGAATGCACATTGCTGCCTGAATGCGGCATTTATACAGTCATTGAACATAACGGAGATATTTATGCCTGCGATTTTTTTGTCCATCCAAAGTGGCGGCTGGGAAATATTATACAGGACAGCCTTTCAGATTGTCTGAATTCCCCGTTACAAAATAAATTCGGGTCGGTAAAAAGCAATTTACCGGATGTGTGTCAAAAATGCCCATGGTTAGTTCATTGTCAGGGCGGCTGTCCGAAAAACCGTGTTTTCCATAACAATACACCCGGATTAAATTATTTATGTCAGAGTTACCAAATGTTTTTTAAGCATGCGGATCCGGTCTTTCGAAAAATGGCCGAGATCTGGCAGATTCAACAGAAAAAGCAGAAGATCAAAGAGCAGATTGCTTCCGGATTGAGAATAAGACGCAACGAGCCGTGTCCCTGTGGCAGCGGAAAAAAATTTAAACAATGCTGCGGGAAGGAGTGAGAATCAGGATCCAGGAAAAATGAGGATCGTAGAGTCATGGGGTCGTTGGCTGGTTGACTGAAACGGAGCTTAAAGAATAAGCACAAAAACAAAATGAGTCATTTCAATTGAAAAAATTCACTTTTCAGGCAAAAATCGGTTTTCGCAAACGATTGCGCTTGCATTTATAAGGGTGATTTACTATATTAATCGCTGAATTCATCCTGATAATTCCAGTGAATTCAGGACCTGTTTTTATATTTTCATTATACATCAAGGAGACAATACATGAACCTGCGTTTGATCGATATTCTGATCATCGGTATTTATCTCTTATCAACAGTGATCATCGGGCTCATCCTGAGAAAGAGAGCCCAGAAGAGTAAAAGTTCTTATCTATTGGGTGGTAATGAATTGCCATGGTATTTATTAGGGCTGTCCAATGCTTCGGGAATGTTTGATATTTCCGGAACCATGTGGCTTGTAACATTGATGTTTGTTTACGGACTCAAGAGTATTTGGATTCCCTGGTTATGGCCGATTTTTAACCAGATTTTTCTGATGGTTTATCTTTCCGCCTGGCTGAGGCGGTCCAATGTCACTACAGGTGCAGAGTGGATCAGTACCCGTTTTGGAGAAAAAAGAGACGCCCAGCTTTCACATAATATCGTGGTTGTATTTGCGCTTATCAGCTGCCTCGGTTTTCTGGCTTACGGATTTGTCGGGCTGGGGAAATTTATTGAAATCTTTATTCCCTGGGAAATTGTTTCTCAATATGTTCCATTTCATGTGGCACCAGAATATGTTCCGCATTTATACGGTTTGGTTTTTACGGCATTTGCGGTTTTCTATACAATTATCGGCGGTATGATCAGTATTGTCTGGGCCGACCTGGTTCAATATCTGATCATGACTGTTTCTTCTCTGGTTATTGGCATAATCGCAATGCATGCCCTTGCTTCAAATCATCTTATGGTTCCGAATGGCTGGGAAACACCGTTTTTTGGATGGAATTTAAATCTTGACTGGACCGGTGTGATTAATGAAGTGAATACAAAAATTGCTACAGACGGATATTCATTGTTCTCTCTGTTTATCGGGATGTTAATATTCAAAGGCGTGCTTGTCAGTGCCGCAGGACCCGCTCCGAATTATGATATGCAAAAGATCCTGGCCACGAAGAATCCGAAAGAGGCTGCTAAAATGAGCGGATTTGTTTCGGTGATTTTAAATCCGATTCGATATTTTATGATTGCCGGATTCGGTGTTCTGGCTCTTTTGTTCTACGATAAGCTGGATTTGATTGTGGCAGGAAAAATTGATTTTGAACAGATTTTGCCTTCATCTATCAATCAGTTCGCCCCGTTGGGCATATTGGGCCTGATCCTGGCCGGTCTTTTGGCAGCGTTTAATTCGACATTTGCAGGTACACTTAATGCCGCCCAGGCTTATGTCATTAATGATATCTATTTAAAATATATCAAACCGGAAGCTACGGATAAACAGGTGAAAGTGGCAAATTACACGATTGGTTTAATCGTGGTCGCAGTCAGTATTGTTTTTGGTGTATTTGCAAAAAATATCAACAGCGTGCTGATTTGGCTTGTTTCGGGATTATGGGGCGGATACATCGCAGCCAATGTCTTGAAATGGTACTGGTGGCGGTTTAACGGGCACGGCTACTTCTGGGGTATGCTCACCGGAATTATTCCTGCTTTAATATTTCCTAAAATACTGCCCCCGATGTTTCCGGATATTCCTAAGGATATCATTTTACTCTATTTCTTCCCCGTTATTCTGGTTATATCTGCTATAGGCTGTATTTTGGGTACAATCATGACCCCCCCCACGGATGAAGGAACCCTGAAAAAGTTTTATAAGTCGGTTCGCCCGTGGGGATTCTGGAAGCCGATCTATGAAAAGGTGATTGCTGAAGATCCGGCATTCCAGAAGAATATGAATTTCAAGCGGGATATGTTTAATATTATCATTGGTATTATTGCGCAGACCGCATTGGTTGCCTTGCCTATTTTTATTGTCATACAGAAATTCGGCGCTCTAGCAATCACCATCGCCATTATTGTAATTACGTGTTTTATATTGAAAAAAACCTGGTACGATCATCTTGAAACATAATTAATGATTTATATGCGAACATAACCTGCCACAAGGACGGGCGGGCGGACCGGAGAGTCCCTGTGGTTATGATTTTTTACGGATGACAACATGGCACAAAATCAAAGTGCCGCACTGAATTGCATTTTTTATTAAACGTAACTTTTAACAAGATCTTCTCTCAAACATGAAGCTCGAATCAAGCACAGGGAAAGTCATATGAACCAAGATCAGTTTAATGAGAAAGTTCGGCAACTTCTTTCTGACCACGAACAATTTATCCTGCGGAAAAATGTGAAAGTAAGTGAAGATAACGGCATTTTCAGCCGTTATCAGTATCCCGTTTTAACAGATAAACATGCGCCTGTTTTCTGGCGGTATGATCTGGATATGAAAACCAATCCCCATCTGATGCAAAGAATGGGCGTCAATGCGGTGTTTAATGCAGGCGCGCTTGAATGGCAGGGTAAGATTATTCTTATTGCAAGAGTCGAAGGATACGATCGGAAATCATTTTTCGCAGTTGCAGAGAGCGATAGTGGCATTGACGGATTCCGGTTCTGGGATTTTCCGATACTGCTGCCTGAAACCGATAATCCGGATGTGAATGTGTATGATATGAGATTGACATTTCATGAAGACGGCTGGATTTATGGGGTTTTCTGTACGGAACGGAAAGATCCCGATGCTCCTACTCACGATTTATCCAGTGCCGTTGCGCAGGCTGGCATTGTCCGGACTAAAGATTTTAAAAACTGGGAGCGGTTGCCGGATTTAAAAACAGCCGCTGCACAGCAGCGCAATGTGGTGCTGCATCCAGAGTTTGTCAACGGCAAATATGCGTTTTACACGCGGCCTCAGGATTCTTTTATCGAAGCCGGAGGCGGTGGTGGCGTTGGATTCGGCCTTTGCGATGATATTAACAATCCCGAAGTAAAATCCTCAAGCATTATCAATGCACGGGCATATCATACAATTAAAGAGTCCAAAAATGGTCAGGGACCACCTCCCATTAAAACAGAGCGGGGTTGGCTGCATATGGCGCATGGTGTTCGCAACTGCGCAGCCGGACTGCGCTATGTGCTGTATCTGTTTATGACAGATTTAAATGATCCCGCCAGGCTCATTTATGAGCCGGGTGGATATTTTATGGCGCCCAAGGGAGAAGAACGTGTGGGTGATGTATCCAATGTGCTGTTTTCCAACGGATGGGTCGCCAGAGAAAACGGGGAAATCCTGATTTATTACGCCTCATCGGACACAAGGATGCATGTGGCAACATCTGCCATCGATAAGCTGGTCGATTATTGCATAAATACCCCGCCGGATCCGATGCGATCCCGTGCCTGCGTTGAGCAGCGAACAGCACTTATTCAAAAGAATCTTGACTTGATGGCAAAAAAGTAAGGCGTTATTCAAGGGGCTCATTTTTATAGTAAGCTGAAGCCGAAACGGAAAATATAAAAAAGGCTGTCCTTATGGACAGCCTTTTTTATGATATGCAGAGTATGCTTCTTTATTTTTGCGGATGGATGACCACATCGATCCGGCGGTTTTTACGGCGGCCGTCACGGGTGTCGTTGCTGGCAATCGGTTTGTTTTCGCCATAACCGTCGGCCCTGACAAGACCCGGTTCGATGTTGCCGGTCGCTAAAAGATATTCACGTACCGCATCCGCCCGTTTGGTTGAGAGCTTTTGATTGGCTTCATCGCCGCCCCGTGAGTCTGTGTGCCCCTCAACCGTAATTGTAGCTTTGGAGTAAAGTTGAAATGCTTCCACAACCTTTTTCAGCAGACTGAAATATTCCGGCTGAATTGTGGACTTTCCCACATCAAACGAAAGACCGTAGAGTCTGATAATCACGTCGTCTTTGGATCGAAGCACCTGGGCTTCCTGAAGGGTGAACATCTGTTCCACCTGTTTATATTTTTCCCGCCAGAGCCGCTGCTGTTCCATAAGCTGGGACAGAGATTCTTCTTTTATTTTCAGATCACCCAGTTGTGATTCAAGTTTTTCCACATGAGCGGACAGTGCCTTAATCTGTTCGTCACGGTCGGAAACATCCTGTTCCAGTGTGGCAATGGATTGCTGCATACGTCTGATTTTACGCAGAACGGCATCCGTGGGTTCATCAATGCCGTTATGAAAACGTGCATTCAAATCCAAAGCGTCGGATATTTTTTGAATGGGTTCCTGACTCTCCAGAATAATCGTTTCCATGGATTTGTCATCATCTTCCCATTGCTTGATGGTAAATGTAATGGTTTTGGCAAGCTCCGCCAAATACCGGGCTTCCTGAGCGAGCTGCCGTGCTTCATCCGTATCATACCGATTCTCTACCAGTTGTTTTTCGGCCTTGTCAGCAAGCTCTTCGGCAGTCATCAATGTATTCGGCGCTTTCTTTTTTACATCGCTGTTTTTTCCTTCTTTAATCAGCACACGGGTTTTATCCAGATAATTGGCTTTGATGGCCTCAAGCTCCACTTTCCTGTAAAGTTCTTCCGCTTTGGTGGCTCTGTCTTTTGCGCTTTTCAGGTTGCCGTCCTCGAGTGTCCTGGCGGCTTTTTCAAGTGCTTTTTCCGCGTCTCCCCATTTCTCCGGGCGAAAGGCGGGTGCATCTACGGCCAATGCATCCGAGCGTGCATTCACACAATTCACAAAGTTATTTTTAAACTGATTGGTGGTTTCAATGGCTTTAAGATAATAAATGCGCGACATTTCAATTCTTTTTTTCAGGTCTTCCAGATTTTTCCCTTTTTTGAATCCTTCTTCAGCTTCCATATAATTTTTTTCAGCTGTTTCGTATTGTCCGGGAGAATAGAGAGGCGCTTCAGCAGCTTCAGCCTCTTTTTTAGCCGTATCCACGTCTTGAAAAAGCAGGGTTTTGGGATTTTGCGCGTTCAGGGATGCAGTTATGAATATGATAGTGATAAATATTAAAACGGCAAACCCAAAGAATCCATGATAAAAACATTGTTTTAAATGATGCATGTAACACCTCCCTTGGCTAATATCATTCGATTCGATTTTAACTTTAACAAAATTTACAATGCAATCATATGAAACGCAAGCAAGAATTTAAAAATTTAACCGGGTACGGAATATTGAGCGTATTGTTAATGCGAAGTTTTGATGGAAGGAAAAATGAATAAAGGCACTCGAAGAGTGCCTGTTCTATATGAATGGTCTATTTATTAATGGCCCCTGAACGAATACAGGAGGTACAGACTGTGATTCGCCTGGTTCTTCCATTTATTTTTGTTCGCACCTTTTTTAAATTCGGCAGCCAGCGGCGTTTGGTTAAATTATGTGCATGGCTGACATTATTGCCTGTAACGGGCCCCTTACCGCAAATTTCACATTTTCTTGACATGGGTCTTCCTCAAAGTAATATGGTATTTATTCGGTTCATTCCCTAAAAGTGTCATAAATTATACAAAATATTTCTTTAAAATGCAAATAAAATTCTTGCATAACCCGTTTTCGTCCTGTAACTTATTTCGTTTTGAAACCAATCACAGAAAAGATAACGGGGCGATCGGTCCTGGCGCCTATGGCGGGAATCACGGATCAATCTTTTCGATGTATGGTCAAAGGATTCGGTGTTTCCCTGATGTTCAGTGAGCTGGTCAGTGCGGAAGGACTGGTCCGCAACAGCGCAAAAACAAAAACGCTTCTTGTTTTTTCCGAAAAAGAAAGGCCGATAGGTATTCAGGTTTTCGGATGCCGGCCCGATGCGATGTCAGAAGCTGTAAAGATAGTGGCGCCTTTGTCTCCCGAGCTGATCGATCTTAATTTTGGATGTCCTTCAAAAAAGGTCGTCAATGGCGGTTCCGGAGCGGCGGTTTTAAAAGATTTGAAGCTTATGAAAACCATTGTCCGTTCCGTGGTGAACGCGGTTGATACGCCTGTTTCCTGTAAAATCCGCAGCGGTTGGGATGAATCCTCTGTCGTTGCTCCTGAAGCAGCGCGAATTATTGAGGGAGAGGGAGCGTGTATGATCACGGTGCATCCCCGAACCCGGATGCAGGGATTCTCAGGATCGGCGGACTGGCATCTTATCAGGCAGGTGAAAGCCACGGTAAGTATCCCCGTGATTGGGAATGGTGACGTCAGTTCTCCCCGGGATGCAAAACGCATGCTGGATACCACCGGATGTGACGCGGTTATGGTCGGCAGGGCAGTCATGGGGCGACCCTGGATATGCTCGAAAATAGATCATTTTCTCAGGACCGGCGAACTATTGCCGGATCTTTCTTTCGAAGACCGCGTGCGGGTTTGTATTCAGCACTATCATTTGGCTCTTGAAAAACTGGGTGCCTCCCGGGGGCTAAGAGAAATGAGGAAACATATCGGCTGGTATTTGAAAGGAATGCCCGGCGTTTCCAGGATGCGCTCTCACCTGATGACCGTGGATGATCCTCAGGAGGTGATTCATCAGTTAATGGATTTTGCCGGATCATTCATTGAATAAATTATTTGAATATAGAGCGATAAATCATCCGCTTTGTCCGTGAAACAAGACCAAGCGAAGGATTTTTTTCATTATAAATACACCTGTCCGTTAAAATATCCTTTTAACTTGACAATACCACATTTATTTAGTAAACTGAAAAAAATAAATCGAAACTCAATCAAACATAGGAGGGCCGGAAAATGAAAAGAATCCTTGCTGTGCTGTGCCTGATGTGTTTTATAAGTCTGGTTTATGGTCAATGGTCCGGTTATATGGCAACCGGCGGCAGTGAATTGGACGGCGGCGTCGGGATGACATGGATTGATGAGCAGCCGTATTACAATATTTCTTTCCAGCCTGATATCAGTATTGGCAAACTGGGGATCGGATTAAATCTGGATCTGCTGATCAATACAGATACCGGAAAGATCCGTTCTGAGGATTGGGATGAAGATTATGATTATGCCCGAATGATCCGTTATTTACGATGGGGGCTTAAGGGGGACAAGGTTTATGCAAGGATCGGTGCCCTCGATGCCGCCCGAATCGGACATGGCTTTATTCTGAATTTTTACAACAATCAAATCAATTATGATAAACGAAAGCTCGGGCTTTCTTTCGATGTTGATTTTGGTATGGCCGGATTTGAAAGCATGACCAACAACCTGGGCCGTTTGCAGGTGATCGGCGGTCGTGTCTATGTACGTCCGATGTATTCCAAATCCATCCCTGTGCTTCGTAATCTGGGATTCGGTGCCAGTTATGTGACGGATGTGGATTTAAAAGATGCGTTTGGCGAGGATGAAAGTATAGGAGTCTGGGGCGTCGATGTTGATCTGCCGCTTGTAAAAACAGATCTGCTGAATTTACTGCTCTATGCAGATCACGCTGCGATTGTTGATCCTCAAAGCCAGAAAGACATGATTAATTCCCTCAACGAAATTGTCGTTTCGGTTCCTCAGATGGATGATGGCATCAGCAGTGATAAAACGGGAAGCGGCCAGACCATTGGTATTCGCGCCGATCTCAATGCGCTCTGGAACAACCTTAACCTGAGTGTGAATTTTGAACGCCGGTTCCTCGGCAAGCATTTTATTGCGAATTATTACGGGCCGATGTATGAAGTTCTTAGGCAGACATCGATTGCTCAATTGGTGGATTTTTATGAAGCCAATGGCGGGATTTTACCGGAAGAATATGATTTTATCCGGGATCTGGATATTCCCATCACACAGAAAATGCTGCTGCCCATGATTACTGAAAAACGCCATGGCTGGTACGGGGCACTTTATCTTGATTTTTTCAAGTTTGTGAAGGTTATGGGATCCTATCAGCGGATTGACGATCAGGATAACAGCGGGGCTTTGCATTTCGGTGCCGGACTCTCAGACAATATTCCGTTTATCCAGGCAGAAGCCACTTATGATAAAATCGGCATTGACGACTTCGAAGATGTGCGCACTCTGGATAACCGGTCCGTGGCACGCGTTGGCGTGGGATATAAGGTTAAGCCCTATCTGCTGATTTATATGGATTATATCTGGAATTTTGTGTGGAGCGACAAACACATGAAGTATATTTCACAGGAACGGGTGCAGCCGAGGCTCGCGTTCAGGTATCCGTTTAATTTATAATAAAATCATATCGAATAAAAAAGCCCCTTAAGGATTGTCTTAAGGGGCTTTTTTTGTGAAAGTAAAGGAATGGAGAAATAGGGGATATAAGGAAATATGGGAAATAGTTCTGAGGAGTCTTTGAGTTGTTGGGTCATTGAGTCGTAGAGTCATAGAGTTATGGAGTCGTTGGTCGTTGAGTCAAAAGACAAGACAAGAAATAAGAATCAAGAAACAAGGGGGAAATAGGGGATATACGTGAAGATTAAACTAAAAGAATAAGGAAGCCGTGGAGAAATTATGATCAGAAATTAAAGAATCGAGTGAAGCTGGAATTCTCCTCGGAGACTTATCCTTTGATAAACTCAGGGTATGCCAGTTTGGTGTAGGGATGACATAATAAAACCACGCTCTTTGTCATTCATAGCGACTGAAAGGAGCGAAGAATCTGAACCTGCGATGCGACGGGTTTTAAAGAGGCTTCAGTAACATCAGGACAAATGGTTGTTTTATCAGAAGCATTGTGCAGTTGAAGCAAGGATTATTGTCTTTATGGGCCTTAGGCAGTAACAGATCCTTCAGTCGCTTCACTCCTTCAGGATGACAACCCTCGTTTCCGGTTCGGTCATCCTGTCGCTTTCGTCTGGTTTGGGTCTGAGCGAAGTGACTGTGTGAAAACGAATAGATCCACGGTGTTCTTTGGATTCCATAGCTATTGTATAGTCACTAATTTCATTAAAAATAATGTATTTTAAAACACCCGGGGACTCGCTTCGCTCGGCACCCGGGGTTTTTAAACAGTATCACAGTAGAGGGATCTGTGGTCTGCAAAGAGTATTGTATTTATCAAGCCGGTGATGGTGCACATCCAAAGTCTCTTAAGATCCCGAGTCTCTCCGCTTCGGTCGATACGACAGCTTTTTTTCATTTGGTCGTTGGTCGAGAGACAGAAACGGAGCATGGGAGTGTCGGAGAGGCGGAGAAAAAACAAGAATCAAGAAACAGGAATCAAGAATCAAAAGCGGCAGCAAGCAGGGTCGTAGAGTCAGAGAGTCCATTAGTCGTTGGTCGAGAGACAGAAACGGAGCATGGGAGTGTCGGAGAGGCGGAGAAGAAGAAACAAGACAAAGAGACAAGAATCAGGAAATAAGAATCAAGAAATTTAAAAAATGAGTAAATGAGTTCCCTTCATTCCTGCCGCCGTGGAAATTCATCCTATTTGTGTATTTGGTGGGGAGAAGTGGTGGACGCATCTACCCATATACACATTTACCCATCTACTAATTCTTTGCGGTCTCCGGTCTGCGGTCTGCGGTCGAGAGACAGAAACGGAGCGCGGGAGTGTCGGAGAGGCGGAGAAAAAGAAACAAGACAAAGAGACAAGAATCAGGAAATAAGAATCAAGAAACAAGTGTTTACTACTTTTGGGCTTCAATACAGCTCTATTTCTTTTTATGCTGATACTCCTCTGTCTTATGCCGGACAATTTCGCCTTTGATCATGTAAATCACATCCTCTGCTATATTGGTCGTCTGGTCGGCGATGCGCTCCAGGTGTCTGGATGTGCTGAGCAGATGGATGAGACTTTCAATCTGACCGGGATTTTTAATAATGGCCTCCTGAATTTGCTGATACATGTCCCGGTTCATGTTGTCAACCCGATCATCCGTATCGATCACTTCACCGGCCAGTTGTTCATCCATATTCACCAGGGCATCCAGACTTTTCTTCAGCATTTTCTGAACCGCGTCGGCCATGCTTCGAAAATCCAGAGGCAGGTTGACGGGAGGCTGAAACGCTAGAAATTTGGCCCTTTCAGCAATATTGACGGAAAGGTCGCCGATCCGTTCCAGATCGTTGTTGATCTTCAGCACTGCCACAATAAACCGAAGATCCGTGGCCACGGGCTGATGCAGGGCGAGCAGTTTCAGACATTCCTCTTCAAGATCCACTTCCATATTGTCGATTTCATGATCCGATTCGATTATTTTCTGTGCGATTTTTTCGTCTCTTTCCTGCAATGCTTTCACAGCCCGGTGCAGTCCGTCTTCGACAGCAGCACCCAGAGTAAGAACACTCTTTTTAAGCTGATTTAATTCATGCTGTAATCGTGATGTCATTTTATTGTCCTGTATTAAAAATATTTTCAAGAAAATAGTGGAACTCAGCAAGAAATGCAAATGGTTTTATCATCCTAACATAATTCTAACAAAACGCAAATGATATATTAACGAATGGATTTTAGTTTGAAATTGTTCAGGATGAAAAAAAGTGATGCATTCATCTTTATCCTGAATGGTGGCATTTGATCGAACATTGTTATTAACACTGTAAGGAAGGAGTAAAGTATGAAAAATTTTTTAAGACATTGGTATTTCGCATGTATGGTCTGTTTGATTTTTTCCGGGTGGACACAGGCTGAGACTGTTTCAAAAATCAAGGGCGTTTTTTACGGTGATTATTATTACAACGCCCAGAATCATGATGTCGCTCAGAAAGATCTCAATGCATTTTCGATACGGCGGGTCTATTTTACATTTGAGAACAATCTGACAAAAGATATCAAAACCCGGTTCCGGCTGGAGTCGAGTCATGGTGATTTCGGTGAAAAAGCGAAAATCAATCCGTTTGTCAAACATGCCTACCTTGAATGGTCCAATCTGATTCCCAATCATAAACTCTATCTCGGTATTGCGGAGACGAACGCATTTAAAAATGCGGAAAACCTGTGGGGATACCGGTCCGTCGAAAAGACCATTATGGACCTGAATAAAATCAGTTCTTCCGCCGATATGGGGATCGCAATGAAAGGGGACCTTTCTGAAAGTGTGCATCACTGGCTGACTGTGATGAACGGCCCGGGTTATGGTTCCGCAGAAAAAGACCGGTTCAAAAAAGTCGGCTATGCATTCTGGCTGACACCGGCCGAAGGACTGATCCTGGAAGGGTATGCCGATTATGAAAAGCAGGATCCAAATTCCGACAACTATCTGGTCAAGGATCTTTTTGTCAGTAAAGGCTATTATACCATGAAAGGGCTGGCGGGTTTATCAGGCATGAGTTACAGCATTGGACTGGAGATCTTCCAGCAAACCCGGCTGAAATCCGGTTTGAATAATCCTTCGGTTGTCGACAGTGTGATTTCAGGAACAAAGGCAGATGTCGTGAAATCCGGATTTTCCGCATTCGGATCCTGGATGACTCCGATTCCCAAATTAATACTGTTCGCCCGGTATGACTGGTTCGATGCGAATACCAGTGATCATGTTGCAACAGAATTTGATAAAGATGTTCTCACGGTTACGAACGGAAAGGATAATGAAACGTCTCTGATCATTGCGGGCCTGGATTTTATTCCTGCAGGAAACCTGCATGTCATGCCTAATGTGATGATCAGGTCCTATACAAAAGAGGGTAAAGATTCAGATATGACGATCCGGCTGACCCTCTATTACAAGTATGATACAGGAAAAATCTTGATCGAGTAATCGAATGATTGATGGTTATTAGAATTTTACAAGTATCCATTAAACAAACAAGGAGATTCAGATGATTCGAAAATGTTTACTCACAGTGATCATGCTGAGCTTGCTTGCAGCTCAGGGATTCGCTCAGGGCTTCATTCAGATCAAAGGCTCTGACACACTGATCAATCTGGTGCAGCGTCTGTCCGAAGTGTATATGGAACAAAATCCTGAAACCATGATTGCCACAACAGGTGGCGGTTCGGGTGTGGGTATCGCCGCTTTAATCGCCGACCGCATACAGATCGCCAATGCATCACGTCCCATGAAAGATAAAGAAAAGACCGCGGCCAAAGAGAATGGTGTTATGCCTTATGAGATTGTGGTCGGTATCGACGGGCTGTCCGTGATTGTTCACGGTGACAATCCAATCGGCCATTTAACGGTGAATCAGATCGGTAAAATCTTCCGGGGTGAAATACTGAACTGGAATCAAGTAGGCGGACCGGATATGCCGGTTTCGCTTTACGGCCGGCAGGCCAATTCAGGGACATTCGTCTTTTTTCAGGAGCATGTGTTAGGCAAAAAAGACTATTCGGCCCGGATGAAACGCATGAACGGAAACGCCCAGATTGTCGAAGGCGTGCTTGCGGATAAAGCGGGTATTGGTTATGTGGGTGTGGGCTATGTTTATGATGATGCAGGCAATGTTCGTGAAGGATTAAAGGTATTGAAAGTCGCCCGGGATCTGGATTCGGAGCCTGTGGATCCTTTGAACGCAGAGAATGTAAAATCCGGTAAATATCCGATTACCCGCGCTTTGTATCAGTATGTGAACGGCAAACCAACCGGCGAGGTCAAGGATTTTATTGCATTTGAGCTGGGTGAAGGACAGAAAATTGTCGAAGAAATGTCCTTTTATCCGGTGGCCGGCGAGTATCTTGAACAGAATAAAAAGGCCGGATTTTAATAAGAGATAAAATTTGACTGAGTGACGTGTCATTATCGTTGAAGCTCGTGTCATATACATTTAAAAATGATGTTTTAAACCTCCGGGAGGTTTTAAAAACCGCCCGGAGGTTCATTTGCGACTTGATTGACAATCTTGTTAATGGCGTATCAAACTGCCTGAAAAAACGGTTTTACGGCAGCCGGTTTTAATCATCGATAAAAGAGAGATGGAACTGAAAAAAAATAAATTACATCAAACACCGGTCTGGTGGCGGCGGCTCAAGGAACAGGTGATCGAGAAATTTTTTCTTGTGCATGGAATGCTGGCTGTGCTGATATTGATGGGGATTTTTTCCCTGCTTTTTATCGAGGGTTTCCCTGCGTTTAAAGCATTAGGATTGAAATCATTTTTCTTCAGCACAAAATGGAATCCCACTTCATTCGTCCAGGAATCGTACGGAATCCTTTCCATTCTGATCAGCACCCTCATGGTGACATTCGGCGCGCTGCTGATCGCTGTGCCCATCGGTATTGCCACAGCTGCCTATATTGCGGATGTCGCCCCTCCCAGGGTGCGTGAAGTCATTAAACCGGTGATCGAGGTTTTAGCCGGCATCCCGTCGGTTGTCGTGGGATTCCTGGGAATTATTGTGGTAGGTCCGCTTCTTTCCAGACTTTTTGGAACCTCAAACGGGCTTAATGCCATCAATGGATCCATTCTGCTGGCCGTCATGGCGCTTCCCACCATTATCAGTATTTCGGAAGATGCCATTCTTTCTATTCCTCAGGAATACAAAAATGCTTCACTGGCACTGGGCGCCAACAAATGGCAGACCCTGATCCGGGTGACCATCCCGTCGGCCATGTCCGGAATTATCGCCGCCGTGATGCTGGGTATGGGACGTGCGATTGGTGAAACCATGACAGTCCTCATGGCAACCGGAAACGCACCGGCCATGCCGCATTCTTTTCTCGATTCCATCCGCACCATGACCGCAACCATCGCGATCGAATTAGGAGAAACCGTCCAGGGCGGTATTCATTATCGCTCGCTGTTTGTTATCGGATTTATTCTGTTTCTGATGACCTTTTTTGTCAATCTGATTTCGGATCTTGTTTTGGAAAAATACCAGAAGGTGAACCGATGATGAAAATAAACTGGAAAAAAATGAATGAGAAACTGGGATTCTCGGTTCTCCGGCTGGCGACCCTGGTCGTGATATTTATCCTGTTTTTTATCATTTATGATATTGTCTCCAAAGGGATCAGTTCGGTTAATTGGGAGTTTGTTACGGATAAGCCCCGCAAAGGCATGACAGAAGGGGGCATCTGGCCGGCCATTGTCGGCACATTCTGGGTGAGTCTGGTCACGGTGATATTTTCCGTGCCGATCGGGATGTTTGCTGCTATTTATCTGAATGAATACGCTCACCAGGGCCGGATTGTCCGGCTCATCCGCCTGGCCATTCGTAATTTATCCGGGGTTCCTTCCATCGTTTATGGATTGTTCGGTTTTTCACTCTTTGTATTGATGCTGAATTTCGGATTGTCGGTTTTGTCTTCCGGGCTGACTCTGGGTCTGCTGACCCTGCCCTGGACCATCACGGCCAGTGAAGAGGCTTTAAAAACCGTTCCCATGTCTTACCGGGAAGGCGCACTGGCATTAGGCGCGACCAAGTGGCAGACCATCCGGTCCAATGTGCTTCCTTATGCCGTGCCGGGCATGCTGACCGGAACCATTTTAGGATTGGCGCGCGCCGCGGGCGAAACAGCCCCCATTCTGTTTACGGGAGTTGCGTTTTTCTGGCCCATCCTGCCGAAATTTCCGGATGCGCTTTTTAAACAGTTTATGGCGCTTCCCTATCATCTGTTTATCATGTCCACGCAGCATCATGAGATTGTCAAGGTACGGCCGCTGGCCTATGGAACCGCATTTATTTTAATCGTTTTGATTCTTCTGATGAATACCGTGGCAATCTGGATACGGTACCGGTTCAGAAAAAAATATAAACGCATATAGAGTTCTATTCAGGGAGAGTCAAAAGACTTCTGAAGGAAATTAAAATCGGGGAACTGCATGTCAGAGATAAAACTGTATACAAAAAAATTCGATTTCTATTATGGCCATTTAAAGGCTTTGACAGATATCAACCTTGAAATTCAAAAGAACAAAGTCACAGCCCTGATCGGTCCATCCGGATGCGGAAAGTCCACTTTTTTACGGTCGCTCAACCGGATGAACGATATCATTCCGGGAACGATTATTGAAGGTACAGTCGCTCTGGATGGGAAGGATATTTACGACAAAAATATAGATGTGGTAGACCTGCGGAGGCGGGTGGGCATGGTATTTCAGAAAAGCAATCCTTTTCCGAAATCGATTTTCGAGAATGTCGCGTACGGTCTGCGCATCAATGGAGAAAGAAACCGGGGTAAAATCGCCCATCGTGTTGAGGAAAGCCTGAAAAATGCCGCACTTTGGGAGGAAGTGAAAGATCGTCTGGACACATCCGCGATGGACCTGTCAGGCGGGCAGCAGCAGCGTCTCTGTATCGCCCGGGCTCTGGCGGTTCAGCCCGAAGTGATATTAATGGACGAACCGGCCTCGGCGCTGGATCCGATCGCCACTCAGAAAATAGAAGAGCTTATTTTTGAATTGAAAAATGAATATACGATTGTTATTGTGACGCACAATATGCAGCAGGCCGCCCGTGTGTCTGACTTTACGGCTTTTTTCTATCTGGGTGAACTGATCGAGTTTGACGAAACCGACAAAATATTCACCAATCCTTCCCAAAAGAAAACCGAAGATTATGTAACGGGTCGGTTTGGGTAAAGAAGAATCAAGAAAGAAGAATCAAGACAAAGAGATAAGGAAAAAAATGGGTATAGGGTATAAGACAAGGCAAGAGACAAGAGACAAGTCTGTGTCATAGGATCATTGGTTGAAAGATTGAAACGGAGCTTGGGAGAGACGGAAAAACGGAGAAAAAGAGGCAAGAGACAGGAAGCAAGGCAAAGAGACAAGATAAAAATTATTGATTTATTTGATTGAAAAAGGATATACAATGGAACGACATTTTCATGAGCAGCTGGATGACTTGAAAAAAAAGCTGATCGATATGGCTCTGGCCGTGGAAGAAGCCATTGAGGGAGCTGTTGATGCATTGGTGAAACGTGAGGATGATATCGCCGATCATGTGATTCAAATGGATGAGACCATCAATCAGATGGAAATTCGTATTGATGAAATCTGCCTGAGCCTGCTGGCACTGCAGCAGCCCATGGCCATCGATTTACGGTTTGTCACCTCTGCCATGAAAATCAACAATGACCTGGAGCGTATGGGCGATCACGCAGTGAACGTGGCCCAATTAGCCAAGAAACTGAATCATCATGATCGTTTAAAACCGTTGATCAACATACCGCGAATGGCCGAAATCGTCCAATCCATGGTGAAGGACAGCATTGACAGTTTTGTGAACGCCAATGCGGCGGTGGCCAAAAAAATATGTGAAAGGGATGACGAGGTGGATCATTTCGATGATCAGCTCTTTCGGGAATTGATCACCTACATGATGTCAGATCCGAAAAACATCCCCAAGGCGTTGAATTACGTGCTGATCAGCAAGAATCTGGAACGTGTCGCCGATCTGTCGACCAATATTGCCGAAGAGGTGATTTTTATCTACCGGGCAAAAAATATCAAGCATCACACGGAGGAGATATTCCTCAGAGATATTCGTTCAAGATCGTAAATCCAAATAATGATCAATCATTATTTTTCACCGGCTAATGCTTCTACAATGTTGAGCCCGTGATCTTTAATCCGTCGATATGAATTGAGCATGTCCATAAATATAAGACTTGAGAGAGGCGTGGCCTTGCTTTTTTCCAGGCGGTTTAAATGCTCTGCCCTGATATCTTTCACCTGATGCAATATTCTTTTACTGAGACTTTGTATTTTTGAAAACATATCCACATTTTTATTCTTTACGGCAACAGTAATCATATCCAGATATGCGACAATCGCATCATGAAGGGTAAGGATTTCCTGAAATCCTTCATGCGTAAACTCCAGCTGATTGTTTCTCAGTTTGCAGCGCAGTTTTAATATTGAAATAATATAATCGCTGATCGATTCGTATTCATCTGCCATACGGAGCTGTTTTCGTGCTTCTTCCGTGACTGCATGGCTGAGGCTCCCTCCCATCATTTTTCCGATAAATTCAACAATCTCTTTTTGTATATGATCAAAAATTTCTTCACGGTGAAACAGCTTGTTCTCAAGCGTCCGGTTGTTGTGTTTTTCTTCCAGGGCTGTACGCAGCCAGTCCATCATTTTATGAATATTATCCCCCATCAGAGCAATTTCCCGGTGCGATTGTTCGATAGCCAGTGATGGTGAATCATACAAACGTGTATCAATATAGGTTAAATGCGATATCTCTTTGGTTTTTTTCCTGGGCACAATTATTTCGATCAGTTTTGTAAACGGGACGATCAGAGGCAATAAAATGATAACAACACTGATATTAAAAAATGAATGTGAAAATGCGATTCTTGAAGCAATGGGAAGCGTGTCAGTAAATATTGTATTTAATATCGTAAGGTAATATTTGAATACCGGAATCATGATTGTGACACCAATGATATTAAACAAAATATGAGCGTAAGCAGCACGACGCGCAGACGTGTTGGTCCCCAAGGAGGCTAGAAATGCGGTAATGGTTGTTCCAATATTTTCGCCCAGAACAAGTGCCACCGCTGTTTCAAATGATATGGCACCGGTTGTTGCGAGTGTTATGGTTAACGCCACTGTTGCCGAGGAGGATTGTATTATTGCTGTCAATGAGGATCCCACGAGTACGCATTTGATCAAACCCCAGAACGTTTTTGGTTCAAATGCAGCCATAAGCTGAATAAAATCAGGTAGTTCTTTTAAAGGCTTCAGGCCGTTTTTCATCAATTCAAGACCGAAAAAAATCATTCCCAAGCCCACAAAGATCATGGCGATAAATCGCAGGCGGTCATTTTTTGCAAAGAGATAAACCAAAGCGAATATGCCGAGCAAGGGTAATCCGTAATCTGTCAGATTCAGGGCTACGAGCCAGGCTGTCATGGTTGTTCCGATATTGGTCCCCATGATAACACCCACTGCCTGTTTGAGATTTATCAATCCCGCGTTTACCATACTGACAACCATGACTGTCGTAATCGAGCTGGACTGGATAAGTGCGGTTATACTTGTCCCGACACCGCAGGCTATGATGCGGTTGTCAGTCACTGCATTGAGAAGTTTTCTTAAACGTTCCCCTGTGGAGGCCTGCATGCCTTCCGAAAGATTTTTCATTCCCAGAAGAAAAAGACCCAGCCCTCCGATAACTTGAATAATGATATTTAATGACATTTCAATGGTCATATGCAATTTTCCGGTTGTTTATATTATATTTCCCGTTTTTTTTAAAAGCCAATGCGCTCAAATGGATTGGCAATATGCGATACCACATTTTCATGATGAATGCCCGTTTTTTTAAAATATCTGGCAAACAATGCGTTGATAAGCACATCCGAAACAGATAGATTCAATTTAAGACAAATCACCGATGATCTCAAGTTAAATATATGTTAAGATAAATTATTATTGATAACCGATCCTGTTGGAATGATACAAATCAGGAACAAGGTTTTTATATTTATATATAATATAGTAATTTATGATGAATAAAAATTATTCATTTTAATTGAATACTTAATATTATACGATGACAATAGAAAAATATAAGGTGTTATATCATTGTGATCGACAGCGTAAATGTACTGCCTTCGCCAGGTTGGCTGTCCACAGTGATGGTTCCGCCATGCGCCTGGATAATATGTTTTACAATGGATAATCCCAGGCCGGTTCCGCCCAACTGGCGGCTTCTTGCCTTGTCCACCCGATAGAACCGTTCGAAAATGCGCGGGATATCCGTGTGGGGAATGCCAATGCCGTTGTCCTTCACCTGAATATTTAGATGATCTTGTTGCCGGAGCGCCTGAATCGATATACTGCTGCCTTCCGGACTGTATTTGATGGCATTATCGATCAGATTCACGACGGCCTGCGTCAGAAGCGGCGGATTCAGCTTGGCCTTCAAGCCGGACTTTGCCTGGAGCGTTAATTCAATATTTTTTTCGGCTGCCTTATTCAGGCAGAGGCTGACAGCTTCCTGCATCACCTGCCGGACGGATGTTACCTTAAGTGAAATTTCCCCTTTTTCCGAATCCTGCTCAATACGCGAGAGATTCAGCAGATCTTCGATAATGGTATTCAGACGATCCGTATGCTTCATGATAATCTGCAGGAATTCCGGTGCCTTTTTCTTATCGTGAATGGCACCTTCCCGCAGGGTTTCCACAAATCCATGAATGGCTGTAACGGGGGTTTTTAGTTCGTGAGACACATTGGCTACGAATTGGCGACGAATATCTTCGAGTGATTTCTGCCGGGTGATGTCATTGAGAACGATTAATCCGCCGATTGTATTCTCAGACGCATCCTTTAATAGGGTGCCGTGGGCCTGTACGGTCCGCTCTGTTTCGCTTGTCACAATGAGCTCTTCTTCCCGGGGTTTCCGGGAGTTCAGGGTTTCCCTGATAAAGCGCTGAAGCGCAATGTTCCTGAAGACGGTTTGTATGTCTTTGCCTGTGGCATCTTTAGTATTCACATCCAGTAATTTGGACATGGCATGGTTCATTCGGATAATCCGTTCCTCGGTATCCACGACCAGTACCGCCTCGACCATGCTGGTAAGAATCGCTTCCAGCTCGTTTCGCTGTTGTGTAATGATATCGATGCGTTCTTCCAGCTGGTCCGCCATTTTATTCATGGATTCCGCGAGATTTTTCAATTCTATCGGTTTCGTGATATACAGTCTGTGATTGAGTTCTCCGTTTCCGATTCGGCGTGCTCCCAGTTTGATGGCCTGAATGGGTTTGTTTAAGAAATAGGTGTAGCCCAATCCGATCATTCCGGCGATGAAAATCACCAGAATACCGGTGAACGCGATTTTTCGATATATTTCATGAAGCGCATGGGAAAGATCGGCAGCAGGCATGGAAGTCCGTATAAAAGCGATCACTTCATCATTTCGAATGACGGGAACCGCCACATAGAGCATGTTTTTATTCAGGGTAACGCTGTATCGGATGGATGAACCCACCCGGGTTTCAAAAGCCTCTCTGATCTCCGGCCGGTCCGCATGATTTTCCATGAACCGGTAATCTTCTTCCGAATCAGCAATGACTTTACCATCGGTAAGTATTACGGAGATTCTGATATCATTTTCCTTGGCCAGGGCTTCAATCTCTCGGTTGATTGTATTGATTTCTCCGGCGGATATGTCCGATGTGAGTATCCGGCCGATCAGTCGGCCGCGTGATTTCAAATCTGTCCGGATTCTATGAAGATAAATGTTTTTCAGGGCATCGGTCGCATAAAGTGTCACAATGATAAGAGAGATCAATATAAGAAGAATATATTGAGGAAAAATTTGCCAGATAATGCTTTTTCGAGCGAACATGAATTACTCCGAAAATCGGTAGCCGACGCCCCGTACTGTTTTAATGAACCGGCCGGCGCTTCCCAGTTTCTTTCTCAGCCCCACGATTTGCACATCCACGGACCGGTCTGTCACGGGATAATCCGTTCCTTTTACAGCGTCGATAATCTGTGCCCGGGTAAATACCCATCCGGGATGCTGCATTAAATAATGAAGGATATGAAATTCAGTTGCAGTCAGTTCAACCGGCTGATGATCCGCTTTAACTTCGAATCGAACCGGATCCAGCTCAATGCTGAAGACATTCAGCTTTGCCGTTGTTTCGGGCTCCCCTCTTTTTTGGCGCCGCAATACGGTCCGGATCCGTGCAATCAGTACTTTGGGACTGAAGGGTTTGGTTATGTAATCTTCCGCCCCAAGTTCCAGTCCTGTGACAATATCCGATTCTTCTCCTTTGGCGGTAAGCATCACAATCGGTATATCAGCCGTATTCGAATTATTTTTCAGAACCTTGCAGACATTGAATCCATCCATCCCGGGCAGCATCAGATCAAGAACCACAAGATCCGGTTTGTTTTTCTGTACCTTCTGAATAGCCTTTTCGCCGGAACTGGCGCAGGTGACCTGATATCCTTCTTTGGCCAGATTGTACCGGGCCAGCTCGAGAATATCCTCTTCATCGTCTACTACCAGGATATGTGCCTTGCTCATACGTGTCCTTTTTATCATGAATATGACTCCAGTTTAGAATAAGAATTAAGAGTGTAAATTTCAAGTTAAATTTGTGTTAGGAAAGTGATCTGTTATCCGTGACAGATTCTCACCTGAGAAATAACAGATGAAATCATAATCATTATACGAAAGTGCAGAATGGACAGTAAAAGTTGCTAAGTAATTATAACCGGCTGAAGCCTCGAATCCGATGAAATTTTTTTTAGGATTAAATCGGTTAATAAAGAAAAGCTTATCTCCTCATCATCAGAATTTTTTATAAATAAAAAAAGGTGATTTAAATTCTGCAGGAATAGAATGGGATTTCCCGACCTTGCGAAGGTCATCAACTTTCGCAAGGTCTTTTTATTGCAGCGAAAGTTTTTTTGATTTGAGGTGTTATATTATTCAGAGAATCAATAGTGCTTATAGAATAGTGAAAAATGGTTGATCTTTTGATAACAATTTATAATTTGAAGACAGCGGATCGTTTGTACAAGCGAAACAGGAGGTGTAAAATGAAAAAGTTAATTCTGATCTTGATCCTTATGGGAGCAATTATTATGAACGGCTGCTCATCCATGAATGTGATGGTCAAGTATGATGACGAGGTTAATTTTGAGAAGTACAAGACATTTAAATTCGTCAGGCCCAGGCGTCAGGATCAAAAATCTGTCAGGGATCCGTTTTTAAACAAAGAAGTGATGCAGGAAATCAGCTCGATGATGGAAGAAAGGGGATTTGAGGAAGCAGAAAGCATGGAAAAAGCGGATCTGCTGGTTCATTTCTATGCGTATGTCAGAAACCGCAGTAATTATGTTCCGCCCACCTATCATCTGGGACGGTGGGGACGTGTCAGGCATGTGCGCCCCGGGCACGTGATGCATTATAAAACCGGCACGCTCGTGATCGATATTGTGGATGCCGGTGCCAAGGAAGTAGTGTGGCAGGGTGTGGGCAAGGGTGTACTGGACCGGTTTGATCCTTCCACACAACTGGTTCAGGCAGTGGAAGAAGTCCTGAAGGATTTTCCGCCCGTGAAGTGACAGAATCATAGAGTCGTAGAGTCATTGGGTTGAAAGACAAATGGGGTATAGGGTATAAGGAATAGGGTATAAAATAAAAAATTCAAGACAGAGAGAATGTAAGGATGGGGGGTGAAAAAAATCCAAATATCAAATTTCAAATGATAAATATCAAACAAATTAAAAATCAGAAATAAATACTAAATCAGAATTTTGAAATTCGAATATTGAAATTCTAAACAAATCCTAAATCAGAAATCCAAAATTCGAAACAAATATAAGTATGTTTGTAATTTGTCATTTATGATTTGGATATTGTTTGATATTTGTTATTTTTGATTTTTCGACGTTCAGCTGTCCGTGGTCTGCGGTCGAAAGTATAAGAGTAAATGAGTAGATGTGTTCCCTTTGTCCCTTCCACCTGAGGAACAAGTCCTATATGTATATTTTGTGGAGTAAGGGGTGGCCGCATTTAATCATTTAAACATATACGTATTAATCTATATTCATTTTAGCACTTGAAAAATTTCCGTTAATTTATTACACTTTAAGGATCATAGGGCGGATAACCTGAGTCAATGCATACAGTGCGTTGATAAGATAAATAATTACAGGGAGTTTTTATGAAAATTGAATTACGTCAGAATTGTGATTATGCGCTGCTTGTGCCTACCAGTATGGGTATCCGGATTACCCCGCTTAACGGGCAGCCTGTGCATTGCAGCGATACGTATAAAATGATCGCAACCAGTGCGGAATCCAATGTCGCGAGTGTCGCGTCTTATCTCGGGTTTCCGGTGAAGGTATTAACCACATTTGTCAAGGGCAGCCCGATTGCCCGGTTTATCAAAGACAATCTGGCCGGCCGCCATATGGCTTTTGAAGGCAAGGAGGTGGACCAGGGAGGCCCTTGGGGATACCGGCATCAGATCAACATTGCCGACAGCGGCACCGGATCACGCGGCCCTCGTGTTCAAAACGATCGTGCCGGCGAAGTGGGACGTACCTTGAATGTCAAGGATTTCGATCTGGATCGTATTTTTGGGAAGGAAGGCGTTCAGATCGTTCATTTATCCGGATTGATTGCCGCTTTGTCACCTGATACCGGCACATTTTGTCTTGAAATTGCCAGAGCCGCCAAGAAATACGCCACACGGATTTCTTTTGATTTGAATCACCGGGCGTCGTTCTGGAAAAAACGGGAGCAGGAACTCAGGGATATTTTTACGGAAATCGCCGGTGTGTCCGATATTCTTGTGGGCAATGAAGAAGATTTTCAGCTCTGTCTGGGGATCGAGGGGCCCGAAGCCGGGGGAAAGAATCTTGCTGCAAAAATCGACAGTTTTAAAGAAATGATCAACCGGGCAAAGAAGGCTTATCCTGATGCCCGGGTTTTTGCAACCACACTCAGGCAGGTTGTGAACACGAACTGTCATTTATGGGGCGCGATTATGGCCGCAGGCGATCAATGGCATGTGGTGGAACCCCGTGAAATTACCGTACTTGACAGAATCGGCGGAGGCGATGGTTTTGTGGGCGGCCTGGTGTATGCGGTTCTCAAAGGATGGGATCCCGAAAAGTGGATTCAGTTCGGCTGGGCCAGCGGTGCTCTGGTCACTACTCTGGAAACCGATTATGCCCAGCCCGCGGATGAAGATCAGATCTGGAGCATCTGGGAAGGAAACGCGCGGGTGAAACGCTGAAAATTTTATCAGAGTCTTAAGGGATGATTTTATCGTCCGGATATTAATGTTGTCATAAGAAAACATGAAAAAAGGGCTGAATAATACAGCCCTTTTTTAGATTAATATTTGTAAGATTTGGTCAATTTAATGCCTGACCAGACGTGCCATTGTTGGAATATCAAACAGGGCTTCCATGCTGAGAAGATTCTCGGTGGGCGGATCTGCCTGGTATGTCTGATTCACAAGATCCAGTTCCATACGCATTATCTCTGAGCGGATTGCAAAGTTCGTGACGGTTCCTGAAGCGGAATCACCCGCTTTGATGATATTGGCTGATTCAAGCACGCAGTAATAAATACCGGGCAATACAGTTTGGCCCTCTGCATCTTTCCGGTCCCAGTACACGGTCATTGTCTTGATATCGGTATTGTCTGCGAAATAAGGACTGGAGGCTGTGAGTCCGTCAAAGGAAGGGGCCACGCCGTCATCTGTTTCCTGTTCAAGGTCTTCGTAGGTTGTTCCCGAAGCCTCAAGCCAGGATGGTAGATGTTCGATGTGCGATCCCTGGGCCGAATCTACAGTCACGGCTACAGGTGTAATCTGAAGGGTTTTGATAAATTCACCGGCGTCATTTTCGATCCAGATCGCATAGTCACTGGTTACCTGCAGTGTGGGCGGATAATAATCCCCTTCATATCTGGGGCCATTAAAACTCCAGTCGATCTGTATTCGTGTATCTATATTTGTACGTTCCATAAAGAAATTGACGTAGGTTTTTTCATCCGGCAGTACTTTGACAACCTGTACAGCATCCTGATATCCCCCGCAGGTTCCCCTAATCGGGTACGTGCCGCTTTGGAGCTCACACCAGAACTGTCCAAACGCATCACAGCCCGAGATCAGTGAATCCCCCAGATAGAGATAGATTTGGGGGATGTCGTAATGCAGCCATTTTTTCTGAATGGTGGCACCGGTGGTTCCTTCAAACATCTGCTGGTCGTCCCAGGTTAATTTTTCGGGTTCGTTTTGGATGATCTCATTGAAAAGGGGAATGTCGTGAAATTCTCCGTAAATCCTTCCTGTGGATCTGTCCGGTGTTAAATAGAAATCCATATTTATGGTATCGGTTCCGCTCACATTGATCTGGACAGTCGTGTCGCGATAATTCAGGGCGGAGCAGGTAATAAAATGTATCCCAATCTCCAAAGAATCAATCACGTAAGCACCCTGATTGTCTGTGATCGCGAGCAGGCTGTCTTCCATGATAATATAGGCGGGTGCAATCGATTGATCCGGCTGCACCCTGCTGTAGACAAATCCTTTGACCCTGTTTATTGTGTTCATGTGACCAATTTCATTTTCGGGTTCCATGATCCTTTCACATGCAATGAGAGCAGCCAGAATGAAAATCAGGATCCATATCCAGTTTATTACAATCGATTTTTTCATGTTTTACCCTTGTTATTCTATGACTCTGAATTATCTTGCAAGTTTTTCTACTGTTGTTTTCCCAGGCGACCAGCCTGATCGCCCGGTATTAAGAATAATGAAATTCAGAAAATGAGTCATCATTTCATGAACAGGGAAATGATGACTCATCATGCATATCGAAGATAATGATTATTCGAATTATCGGCTTAAAATCATCTTTCTGGATTTATGATAAACGCCGGTCTGATTTTGCGCATTGATTTCACAGAAATACATGCCTGACTCAGCTGGAATCCCGTTGCCGGTCAATCCGTCCCATTGACGCACATGGCGTCCGGCGGCCTGATATTCATTGTTTACGAGTGTCCTGATCAATTGACCCATCGGGTTGTACACTTTCAGGTAAACCCGGGAGGGTTCAAATAACTGGTATTCGATTTGGGTTGAAGGATTGAACGGATTGGGGTAATTATTAAACAGCATGAAATCTTCTGCGATTGCATGACGATCTTCAACAGCCGTGGTACCCGACATATAGACAAGCTCAATTCCTTCATCCAGTCCCAGATTTCGAGAGTATTGCTTGTCAATGGCATTGTTCCAGTGTTCATGCACACCCATGCTCGCCGGAAGTTCGGTTCCGTCATTTTCCGGATCATAGGTGACGCCTTCGGCCCAGTTGGCTTTGTCCGCTGCCTGATGCAGAAAGTCATCCGATCCCTCATAATGGGGGAACGGGCCATGGTTGTCTCCCCAGTCATTTTCACCTTCGGTCGGATGATTTTCATCGAATTCATAATACAGAAAATCAAATCCCACAGACTGGATGGCGACCGGATCCTGAGAAGCGAAAACAGAATTGGGATAATCATCATTAAAGGGTTCCATACGCCACTTGATCGGCGGATGTCCCCAGTTGATGGAGCTCCAGAGTCCGTCTACCAGGAACAGAACTGTTTTCCCGCCCATGTCTTTATGACCCATAATATCCACAAAACAGCGGTAGGCGCCGTATTCTCCGTTACTCACATCGCCGCGTCCGTCCGGAGCGGGAAGGCTGTAATGCCAGTGAAAGGCGCCGTTGGGATTGAAAGGTGTAAATGAACCGAAATGCAGTTTGGATGTCAATGAAATGCCGCCGCGGTGATGTTTTTTAAAGACCGGAATATTGATCATGTATTCGGCATCGAGATAGGATTGCGGCAGCCAGTCACCCATCTTGCCGTCACTGGTGAAAATGACTTTCTCTGCTGATTGTTCAACAGGTGTGCGTCCGCCCCATTGACCCCAGTATTTGACATCAGGAAAAACAGATTCACACTTTGTCCAGTGCGGCGCGTCGAAATTAATATTAGGATCACCGACATGGATGTCAGACTGGGCCACACCTACCACATTGATCAGCTGGTCCAGAACCGTATAAGTAATTTGCGGGGATGTGTTGATTTTATCGCGTCCCTGTGATACACCATTAAAATTGAGTTTAACGACAATTTTTTCTCCGGAAGTATAGCCGACATCGCCCTTGTCATGGTTCTGATTGAAATACCGGAACAGGGCATCCCAGGCGTCCGCATCTGTCTGGGTATCCGTCAGTTTTTGTATGGCGTCGGACACCATTTGATTGACGATATCCTGGCTGGTATTGTCATCCTGGTACCAGTAGTCATTATTGCTGTTTGTGCAATTTTCATCGGTGGCGTCCGGATTATGAACCCAGACCACGCGTCCCGGATTGATCCCCTGACCCACACCCATAGGGTTGTTGGCACCGTCAGGGGGAGACTGTGTCAGTGCATACGTCTTGTGATCCGCTGTGATATTAGCGGTATAGATCAGTACAATTCCCGCTATCAAGGTGCCTGCAAAAAGTGCATATCTGGACTGATGTAAATATTTTTTTGCTTTTTTGAATGCAAATACAGAAGAGAGCAATCCTGCAATATACAGAACAAACGACGACGCGGCAGGAAAAGCGATTTTCATGCAGGGATAGGTGGCCCGGCTGGGTTTTGGTATGACGCGGATCAGGAACCATGCCAGCGACAAGAATCCGACAACCGGGAAAAACAGTTTTTTAAGCGTCTTTTTCATCTGAAACCTCCTGATTTGAGTTGTGTTTTTATTTAATTTTGTCCAATGTCTGAATTTTTTATCATCCCATATCATCATGTTTGATATGATAAATCAAGTTCACTATAATATAGGAAAATAACCCGGGATACGCATGTAAAAAAATGTCAAATTACAGGATCGTATCCGATAATTCAACGACAAAAACAGGACATAAGTTCTCTTAATTTTAAAGTGACTATTATTGGATATCAACCGGATCAGCACTCATAACAGAAAGATGATTTCGATGCGTGAGAACGAGATAGTATAATCCAGGCTCGCAGTTCAGGGTGATCTGTGTCGAAAGGCCATTGTCCGTAACGAGAAATCCGTCTTTTCTGATCAGAACACTTTTTGAAACAACAGCAGGACCGTTGATTGATTTTCGAAGCTGAACCAGCATCCAGTCAGTAATATGAACCGGCATGATGTCGATTTGGCGCGGATCCTCAGGGTAGGGGGAATGGGTCGTAAGATAATCAGCCTGACACAGGGCAAAGGTCATGCCGCCTTCCTGGGAAGAAAAGGCACCTTCCAAAAAGGCGCTGATTTGAATCACAACCGGCTTGAATTCAAATGCGCCAAGATCTATGCTGTCTCCCAGAGGCCGTGACCGGTATTCGAGATCAGTATTCGGTATGCCGCAGTCCCAATATCCGGCGTCAATGGCAGGACTGGCGGGCCGGAGGTGATAATCACCTTCGGTGCCCCAGGCCGGAGATTCAAATAATGGATCCGCAACCAGATTGCCGGTTCCCAAATTTCCCTGGTTGATGTCGGAATCCGTATAATCCTGACCGTCGGCGGTCACCTGGATTGTCTCTCCGGGCCGGTAAAAGCAGTTATATTCCGCCGTGAGATTTACGGGATCGCCAAAATAGACAACCCCGTGTCCGTTCGAGATAATATTGTTTTTCATGACCAGATCCAGTTCTCCTGTTCCGCTGTACTGGACATACATCGGATAGGCAGGGCGTGCCGGATTGTCATGGATAGTTGTGTTTAGAATTTCGAAATAATATCCCGGCTCATCAATGTTGTCGATGACCAGGGGAGACCACGGGGATGATGCGTCTCCGTCACCCGTGCCGTAAATCAGACAGTTCTGCACGCGGCTGCTGTCGCCCCACAGCTTGATACCGTCACAGGTGTTATTGGCTACGATGCAATGATGGATGAATGTCCGGGCAGCTTTTGAATCCAGTCCGTCCCCCCGGTTGTGCATCACGCAGCAATCGGAGATTTCGACAGGGCCTTCAGACGGTTCAATACCGAAGCCGTCCGGACGGTCATAGGGAGAGACGCCGGATTGAATCACGCCCTGATAATAATGTCCGCTGTACGACAGAGTGCAGGCGGAAAAAGTCACATACCGCCAGCCTCCGGATGCTCCGGCCGGACCGCCGATACAGCCGAACGCGCAATAGGAGAACCTGCATGAATCGATTTTCAGATTTTGAATGTCCCGCATATTCACGGCCATACCGTCAATATGGTGCACATCAAGATTGTGCAAGGTAATATGGCTGGCAGGATCCCAGGAAGTCACGCCTTCCCTGAAAAATGCTCCATTGTCCGAACAAATTTCGAGATTGGTGATTTTTATATAGTCCCCATTCGAAAGATCGATGGCTGAAAAGAGGTTGTTGCTGCCACTCAATACCGGCCTGGAGCCGGCTTCACCCTGAATCACTGTCCAGTTTGCGGCCGAGCCGGAAGGCGGCGTAATCATATCATCCCAGAATACACTGAGATGATAATCGCCGCTTTGAATGATCAGTGTGTCACCGCCGCTGATCTGTTTCGAACCATATCCCGGCGCGGCCCAGGGATGCTGGCTGGTACCCGGATCGGTGTTGTTTCCTGATGGTGAAACATAGTATATAGATCCGTGAATTTGTAACGCTATAATTAACAGGAAGATAAGACAGGAGTATATGGATTCGGATTTCATCGGAGTCTGTCCGTTTTTCAGGGATTGGGTTGCGAGGGCCGTATGACCGCTTTCATCAGGAGTAAACCGGCAAAATTTATTCCATGATAGGTAAAAAATAATTTTGATAAGATATAAATGATAAATTAGTGTAGTCAAATATTTTAACTAAAAGATCTGAAATAAATCTTGACATTCTTTCCGAACAATGCAATATTAAAATTAAAACAAACAGGAAAGGTTGTTTGATGATACGAGTTGAGGAAATCGCCGCCATGATCGACCATTCGCTGCTGCATCCGACATTGAACGATGCGCAGCTGGAAGCCGGATGCGCCTTAGCGAAAAAGTATGAGGTGGCTTCCGTGTGTATCAAACCCTACGCTGTGAAGCTGGCAGCCGAATGGCTTCAAGGGTCGGGCGTTCTTGTGGGCACAGTCGTTGGTTTTCCGCACGGTAATTCCGCCGTCGAAATCAAAATCGCGGAAACGGAAAACGCCTGCATGGAGGGTGCCCGGGAGATCGACATGGTCGTTAATATCGGCAAAGTGTTAAGCGAGGACTGGGATTATATTGAAGGAGAAATAGGAGAGGTCCTTAATACCTGCCATGCTCATCATGCGGTCCTTAAAGTAATCTTTGAGAATGATTATCTGTCCGAAGACCGGCCAAAGGTCCGGCTTTGCGACATCTGCAGCAGGCTCAAAGTGGATTTTGTGAAGACTTCCACAGGATACGGATTTGTTAAAGATCAGAATGGTAAATACGGATATGCAGGCGCCACGGACCACGATCTGAAACTGATGCGGAAGCACTGCCATCCCGATGTGCAGGTGAAAGCGGCCGGAGGCGTGCGCACACTCGATGACGCGCTCCGTGTCCGGAAACTGGGCGTGACCCGGATCGGTGCCTCTGCCACGGCGGATATTCTGGATGAAGCGGCCCGGCGGTTTGGGGAAGAAGGGTGAGAATCAATAGTGTCGTTGAGTCATAGGGTCGCAAGAAACAAGAAACAGGAATCAAGAAACAATGCCAAAGAATTAAGGCAAGGATTCAGGACAAAGAGTATGTATGGATTGGTGCTGAAAAGATACAAAATCCCAAATGACAAATCCAAAATAACAAATAAATGACAAATTCCAAAATCCAAATGTCAAATCAATGACAAAATCCCAATGATAAAAAAATTCCAAATTCTGATGACCAAAATCACAAACCAGGATAAGTGTGTTTGGAATTTGTCATTTGTGATTTGGATATTGTTTGATATTTGTGATTTGTTATTTGTGATTTTTCTGTGATCCGAGGTCCACGGTCGAAAGACAAAGTCCTTGAGTCATAGAGTCCTTGTGTTGTTGTGTCATAGGATCGTTGAGTCGTTGTGTCGTTGGGTCGAAGGCAGAACAGTAGATGAGTATATGAGTATATGTGTAGATGTGTTCCCTTCATTCCCACTCCCTGAGAAACATATTATATATGTATATTTGGTGGGGAAAGGGGTGGACGCATCAACCCATCAACTCATTTACACATCTACTGATTCCTTGCGGTCTGCGGTCTGTGAAGAGGGTAGTAGAGTCGTTGGGTCGTTGAGTCGTTGGTTGAGAGGATGAGACGGTGAAACGGAGAAAAAGAATCAAGAAACAAGAATCAAGAAACAAGAGACAAGAAAAAAAACAAAAAATTAAAAAATATAGTTACTGAATACAGATGATCATTTGTTGTCATTCAGCAGAGCGAGGAATAAGAAATGAAAACCTTGCTTGTTGTAAAAAAACCAGCGCATGATTCATATCATCGATTATCGGAAATATGACGAATTATGACTTGACAATAGATTTTTTTTATTGTATGTTGGTGTTACGAAATTAATAATCGTAACATTGCTAAATAAAAAGATCGCTATAATTATGTTGGAGGAACCTCATGAAATCTTATACAGCTTTTCTTATTTCGGTTATTTTGAGTATTCATCTTTATGCGGCGTCCGGTGATACCGATTCCATTCAGGTGAAATATACATTCAATCCTATTGTCAAGATTGCCACAAAAACAGCCGGTGCCCAGAGAGATCTGGCGGCGAGCGTGTATGTCATCGAATCCGCGGATATTGAACAGGCGGCCACGAATCAGGTGTTCGAGCTGGTGGGGCAACAGGTGCCCGGATTATATGTGACAGAATGGGGGATCATGGGATTTGGTGCGGCAGGTCAGTCGGCCGGGAAATTATCCGTACGCGGCATGGGGGGCGGCGCCAATACGCATGTACTGATCCTCCGGAACGGACGTCCCGATTTTATGGGGCTCATGGGATGCACCATCGCAGATGAATTCAACGCCGAAGGTGTAGAACGCATCGAAGTGATTCGCGGGCCAGGATCATTTTTATACGGAACAAATGCGACCGGAGGTGTGATCAATATTGTCCCGAAAGAGATGCATCAGGCCGGATTTGAAACACAAATTGAGACAGGAATCGGCAGTTATGATACCTATCAATTTGCGTTAAGTCACGGCGGGAAAATTGGTAATTTGGATTATTATCTGACGGGTTCGAGAAACACCACAGACGGGCATCGTAATGATGCCAATGCCGCTTATACAGGGAATCATTACACTGCGCATCTGGGATATTCGATTGATAAGAATACCACGGTTGATTTCAATGCCACCTGGGCAGATTTGGATCTCTACGATCCGGGAACGGTGACAGATCCCGAATCAAATGACTGGTATGATATTAACCGGTCCGGAGGTGATCTGACTTTGACACATTTTTCGAACCTGGGAGAGACGCATGTAAAATTTCACGGCAATTTCGGTCATCATCATTTTTACGACGGCTGGGAATCTTATGACCGGCTTGTCGGTGTGATGGCTTACCAGACCCTGATTCCCTGGACGGGCAATACTTTGATTGTCGGAACTGATTTTAAAGAATACGGGGGTGATGCCAAAGAAGAAAGTGCAGATCATCCCCCCTATTATATCACAGAATACGCCCCGTATTTGCATGGGCAGCAGTTACTGGCCAACCGGTTTTTACTGACCGGCGGTTTGCGAATGGAACATCACGAACTCTATGGCTGGGAAACGCTGCCTAAAGCGGGGGTGGTCTTTCATTTGTTCAAAACAAATGCCATCCGCCTTTCAGCAGCCAAGGGATTTCGCAGCCCTTCCATTCGTGAGCTCTATTTCTGGAGGCCGAAAAATGAGGCATTAACACCGGATCGATTGTGGAATTATGAACTGGGCCTGACTCAGGAAATCGGACGGCAATTCAAGATCGAAGCCGCTGTATTTCGTGCTGAAGGATCGAATTTAATTCAGTTCAGCGGTCCGCCGCCTCTGTGGGTGAACAGCGGAGAATATACACATCATGGTGTGGAATGCATGACGACCTGGATGCCGATCCCTTCTCTTTATTTAAGCAGTGCCTGGACGTTTATGGATTTAGAGGATGAAGCCTATAACATTCCCAAGCAGAAATTGTCCATCCATTCACGATATCAGATCGGTCGAATCACTATTTCAGGGCAATTGCTTTCAATTCATGACTGGAAAGGGGCGGATTTTTCAAAGTCGGATGCAAATCCTGATATTTATGATATGGATGATTATACCGTGGTTCATTTTTCCCTGCATGCCAATCTCCTGTATGGTCTGGGAGTCAAGGTGCTATTTAAGAACGTTTTTAATGAAACTTATCAGGCCATGTACGGATATCCCATGCCCGGGAGAACCTTTCATGGGTTCTTGACCTATGATTTCTAGCCGGACAAAACAGATGATATACAGCGCGTTTTTTATGGCGCTGGGATTTTTATTCCCGATCGTTTTTCATATGACCGGCCTGGGCAAGGTGTTTCTGCCCATGTTCTGGCCGCTGGCTGTCAGTGGTTTTTATTTGACCTGGCCGTTTGCTGTGGCTGTGGGGATTTTAACACCTTTCGTCAGTTTTTTAATGACCGGAATGCCGCCGGTGCCTATCCTGCAGCTGATGATGATCGAGCTGTCTGTCATGGCGCTTACAATTTGTCTGATTTATGAAAAGACATCTCTCGGCATATTCTGGATTTTGATTTCAGGAATACTGATTTCCCGGGTTTTTACCTGGGTGGCTGCGGGATGGATTGCGCCCCTGCTGGGGCTGCCGTCGGATCTCTATGCACTCGGCAAGATAATCGAAGGCATACCGGGTGTTGTTGCCATGCTGATTGCAGTGCCCCTGTTAATTAGCCGTATTCAGCACGTACCGATATTTCATTTGAGGCAGCCTGATGTCCATAGCGCATCGTGAATATTTCAATACGCTTGCTCCGGAATGGTCAGTTAGAATGACCGATGATCAGCGGTTTCGGAATTTGCTTCTCAGGTTCGGTGTTTCCAAAGGCGACTGCGTACTGGATGCAGGGGCAGGTACCGGCCGGATGACCCGGCATCTGAGTGAGCTCGTAGGCCAAAAGGGACAGGTGGTGGCACAGGATTTTGCCCTTGAGATGGTCCGTGAAGGCAGGAGGCAGATTCCCGGCTCAGGTGTTTTTTGGATTTGCGATGATTTATGTGCGTTGAGTTGTCCCTCCAATATGTTTGATAAAGTCCTCTGCTTTTCTGTTTTTCCTCATATTCAGCATCCTGATTGTGCTTTAAAAGAAATTTATCGTGTTTTAAGACCGGGCGGAAAGCTGCTGATTCTTCATACCTCGCACAGCACCCGGCTTAATGCTTTTCATGCCTCCCTTGAGGGCGTGGTTCGGTCGGACCGCCTTCCCGCGGCGGATGAAATGACCGGCTATTTCAACAAAGCGAAGATCGAACCGGTTGCCATGATCGATGAAACGGATTTATACTGGGTGGAAGGAAGAAAGCCAGACAAATCATTTAATAATGTTACCAGTCCTTCCAGGCAATCCGGCAGAAATAGATGATGAGTATCGCCTGTATCCACGGGAATATGGGATACCACCAAATACCATTGATGTCTGGTCTTGCCATAATGATATGAACCAAAACAGGCTGAAAGATCATCCATGACCCATCAATTATTCCCAAAATCAATCCCGAATGCTGTTATCTGCCCGTAAGGCAGAATCCATAACTTTCGCTTTCTTTACCAAAGTTCACCTGCCGCACGATTAGAGGGAGGTTGTCGATATTTCAGGGCACCCAGGCGAAAATTGATAATAAGAAATGCATTGATTATATAATTGATTTGATTTTATCAAGCATTTTTATTATAATGGATCAATATTTATCTTCACGAATACGACATCTTTTACGCAGACTCCAATGAGAGATTATCTTATACAATAACAATGAAATTGCTGTTGATAGATGCCTATCATATGTCCATATATAGCGATTGCAGTCAAAACAGAATGGATCGTATGTGCACATTTCACGATATTATGATCGCTAATTATCCTGCTACATTTTTAATTTGTAAACGAAGTCCGATTATAAAGATCATGCGATTCTTAGTCAATCGTTACGGTAAAATAGTAAAGTTTGTTCCAGCAAGGTAAGATGAGAAGCCGATAAAATGTGCATAAATTCTTTTAATCTGAAATCCATTTATTTTGGAGAGGAATATGAATGAGAGAGAAAAGATATTTGGCCTGGTAAACATGATGATCCGAACCGCGATGATTTTTTTGCTGGGATTGTTTGCCATCGATAAAGCAATTGGGCAGGAATATCCGACCGGTTATGAGGATGGGGATTTTCAAGCAACCGATCCTTATTACATATGCCCGCCCAGTAGTGAAAAAACAGAAATACCCGGTGCATCCGATATTTCCTTCGAGGTCTCAAGTACCAGCACATTATCAAAGATAGAATTTTTTAAGGAAGACGATACTTTACTAATTTCTAGAACGGGCGGAAATACTTCAGACTATGCAGTCAGGTTATTTTGTAATGGGCCCCACTGGGTGATCGTTGTGTTTATTGAAACTATTACTATTGAAACCTATTATACTGTCTATGGCGTTGACCTGAAAAATTTTTCTTATGAAATCATTCTTCCTGAAACCTCTTTATATGAATCCTTGGGAGATGTTCAACAAAGCCCTGACGATAAACTGGCCTGGTTTTATCTGACAAGGGATTTCACAGGTGCCGAAGGTTCGTATCACTGGATTTATGATTTCTCTCTGGGATTCCGTATACTGACTGATTTCCATAATACACATTCAGATAATTTATTATCCGCAGAGGTAGTGCCTATAAGCGGCAAACCTAATGTAGAACTCATGTGGAACGACGATGATTTCGTCACAAGAAATTTGCCCTGGCTTGAAGTGACTGAACCAGGTTCGGGTGATCGCTGGATTTCTTTTTCAGAATATAACATTGAATGGGATAAACAGGGATGGCCTTCCGGATCCGAGGTCAGTCTTTATTATACAACCAGTTACAGTACCCTTGAAAACAGTGTTTGGTATTCCATCAGTACGGTGACAAATTCAGGAAGTTATAAATGGACAGTGCCATTTTTGGCCCCTGAATCAGATGAATGCCGGATTCTGGTAGCCGATGCAGGAGATCATCCAGGTTATGTCTATGTCTATGATGTCATGGATGAGGATTTTACCCTATCCCCTCCTGCGCTTACAGTGACTGATCCTGATGGAGGCGAAAACTGGGAGATTGGAAGCGGTCATCCGATTCAATGGTCGGATACGGATCTGAATAACAGTGACAGGGTGACCATTGAACTATCAAGAGACAACGGTTCGAGTTACAGTCCGCTTTTTTCAAATATTTACAACAACCACAGCAAATCTTGGGAAGTGAGCGGTCCTCCCACGTCTCAGGCTCTAATAAAAATTAAGTGGGAAGACCACCCTGAAATTTTCGATATTAGCGACAATAATTTCAGCATTCATGCGCCGTCTTTGATGATCACGTCGGCTTCTCTCCCGGACGGCATGGCCGGCGCTGGCTATTCCGTGACTCTGCAGGCGGAAGGCGGCTGGGGCACATATGCCTGGTCCGTTCTTTCAGGAAGTCTGCCCCCGGGTCTTAATATAAACAGCTCGACAGGTAAAATTTCAGGGATCCCAACAACTGAAGGCAACTATAATTTCACAGTAAAAGCAGAAGACAGCCAGTCGCCACCCGATTCAGATACTCAGGCTTTCACTGTGACGATCAACGCTCCGCAACCGGTTCTTGAGGTCAATAAAACCAGCCTGACTTTCAATGCGGTCGAGGAAGGAGCCAATCCGGAGGATCAGATATTCAATATCACCAATGGGGGTGGCGGTGCGTTCAACTGGAGCATTACGGACGATATGTCATGGCTCTCAGTCGATCCGGTCAGCGGAAGCCAGGCATCAGGATCGAGCGCGGTGACCGTTTCCGTTAACGCTTCCGGATTTGATACCGGTGCGTATTACGGAACGATCACCGTGAATGCGGCAGGAGCAATGGGTTCTCCAAAGACAATTGATGTGACTCTGAATGTTACAGAGCCACAACCGCCGGTGCTCCAAGTCAATCGGACCAGTCTGACATTCAGCGCTGCCCAGGACGGGGCCAACCCGGCTGATCAAATTTTCAATATCACCAATGGCGGGAACGGGACCTTTGACTGGAGCATCACTGAAGATGCGTCCTGGTTGTCGGTGAATCCCTCAAACGGGAGTACAACAGCGGAGACAGATACAATCACTGTTTCAGCAGACATTTCGGGACTTACCGAGGGGAGTTATTTTGGAACTATAACAGTCACATCTCCGGGTGTTGAAGGAGGTCCGCAGACCATTGATGTGGGTTTAAATATAACGAACATTCCTGTTATCCCGGGTGATGAGAACTGGGATGACAGGTTTTCTTATGCAATACCCGGTATCGATGGTACGGTCAATGCGATTGCCGTGAGCGGAAATGACATTTATGTCGGTGGATGGATTACACAGGCGAGCAATACCGCGGCCAATAATATTGCCAAATGGGATGGTCATTCCTGGTCCGCTCTGGGAACTGGTCTGAATAGTCATGTCGATGCGATAGCCGTAAACGGAACCGATATCTATGTAGTGGGTAACTTTACGCAGGCCGGCGGGATTGAGGCCAGTCATATCGCGAAATGGGATGGCCACCAATGGTCGGCCCTTGGCGGTGGCATTGTATTTGATGGCGGTTACACCCAGTATGCCGGTGCGGTTGCCGTTGACGGAAATAATGTGTATGCGGGAGGAAATTTTACCCGGGCGGGCAGTATCGAAGTCAATCATATCGCGAAGTGGGACGGCACAGCCTGGTCGGCCCTTGGCAGTGGTGTTGGGGGTGGCGTATACACGATCGCTTATGCGGAGGGTATTGTTTATGTCGGTGGATCCCTTTATCAGGCGGGCGGTGTCGAAGTCAATCATATTGCCAGATGGGACGGGAATGCCTGGTCTGCCATGGGAGAAGGATTGGATGATGATGTCAATGCCATTGTGATCGATGGGAGTGATGTCTACGCAGGGGGAGATTTTTCGAACAGTGTTGCTAAATGGGACGGCAGCACCTGGAATTCTGTCGGGGATGGCGTGGGGGGTGTGGTCTATACGATTGCCGTAAGCGGCAGCGATATCTATGCAGGGAAATGGTTCTGGTTTCCAGATGAAGCGGGTGAAGGAATCGTGAAATGGGACGGCACGAACTGGACCCCATTGGGAAGCGGTGTGAATGACTGGGTCTATGCCGTTGCCGTGAGTGGCGGCGATGTGTACGCCGGCGGATCATTTACAAAGATCGGAGGCATTGAGGCCATGCATATCGCCAAATGGGACGGCACCCAATGGTCCGTTTTAAAAGACAGCGATAACGGAAAGGGGGCGGACAACTGGGTGAATGCAGTGGCTTCGAACGGCAGTGCCGTGTATGCGGGTGGGAGATTTACGCAGGTTGGGGGAATCGAGGCAAATTACATCGCGAAATGGGACGGCACGGAATGGTCCCCATTGGGAAGCGGTGTCAGTAATTACGTTTATGATATTGCTGTGAGCGGGAGCGATGTGTATGCCGGAGGGCGATTCGGGAGTGCGGGCGGCCAAGCTGTGAGCTGCATTGCGAAATGGGACGGCACAACCTGGTCATCTCTTGGAGGCGGTGTGAATGAATGGGTTTTCGCGGTGGCCGCGAGCGGCAGTGACGTATACGCAGGCGGGCGGTTTACCCAGGCCGGCGGTGTCGACGCCAATTGTATCGCCAAATGGGACGGGAGCCAGTGGTCGTCCCTTGGAAGCGGAACGGGCCGTTTCGGTTATGTCCATGATATTGTCGTAGACGGCAATGATGTGTATGTGGGCGGCTGGTTCACCCGGGCAGGCGGTGTCGAGGTGAATTACATCGCGAAATGGGACGGAACGCAATGGTCCGCCCTGGGAAATGGGATGGGTGATTATGTGGATGCCGTGGCTGTCTACAGAGGCGATGTCTATGTCGGAGGTAATTTCTGGGATGATGGAACCTATAGAAAAAAATATATCGCCAGATGGGACGGCAGTGCCTGGTCTATTCCGGGAAATGGTCTGGATGATGATGTCTGTTCATTCGCAGTGATAGGCGATAACCTCTATGTGGGAGGGGATTTCATGTATGCAGGCGATGTCAAAGTCAATAATATTGCCAAATGGGACGGCAGTGCCTGGTCTCCGCTGGGGAGCGGACTTTGGGGAAGTGATTCGGAGTATTATCATGAATTAATTAGGGATATTGCGGCTCATGGCAGCGATCTGTACGTCAGTGGAGATTTTACGCAGGCCGGCGGCAAAGCCTCGTGTAATATCGCCTGCTGGCATGCATCGGACGGCCATGTGACGTCTCTGCCATCCGGTCGGCATCAGGCGGATGGGGCAAAGATTCCGGATGTGTTCGCTTTAAAGCAGAATTATCCGAATCCGTTCAATCCGGTCACAACCATCGCATTCGATCTGCCGGAGCCATGTCGTGTGCAGATTGAAATTTACAATATGCGGGGCAAAAGATGTGTGACCCTGCTGGACAGAGAGTATTCCGCGGGATCTCACCAGGCTGTCTGGGACGGCAGGAACGAGAGCGGCAGGATGGTGACTTCAGGTATTTACCTGTACCGGATTCGTGCAGGAGCGTTTCAAGGACTGAAAAAACTGATTCTGGTAAGGTGAGTTCCTTAATTCGTTGGCATTCGTCGGGGGTGCCCTGAGTGAGTAATATAATCCAATAGAAATAGTGTGCCACGTTCTTTAGAAAGTGCAAATTCACATTGCCTAAAAAGATTGTGTGAAAACGCAGGATTGGTTGTCATTTCGAATCCGCCTGAAGCAGGATGAGAAATCTTATAATCCTTTTTATAACAATAAGCTTGGCAAAATTTCTTGCTGAGTTTATCATGAGCTTGCCGAAGGGCTCAAAATGACATGTACAATATGTGTATATCGAAGTTTTTACACAATCTCGGACACTGGGAACGAGAAAAAGTTAATTAGGGAAAAATATTTTTGTATTATTCATTTAATCAGGGCGCTGTTTGTTGGCGTTAACAACCGACTGTAACAGAATGCTTATATCCCGTATAGAACAAAAACGCGGGACATTCACTTTTGGTTTGTGCGACCGTAATATTTTCCTAATTACAAGAAATAAGAGAGACTATAAAGCCAACGATATTTCCATTTGCACAGCAGAAGGATATATTAATATTTATTTGTCATCTGAAGAGTAACAATACTTATATAAATTGATTCTCTTAAATATATAATTGCAAAGCCCTGAGTGATTGATACAATTCAAAAGAAATCGCATGATACGCGAAGAAAAAAGAAAGAATGATGCATGTCGGATCCACATGCTGCATTATTCGAAATGAAAAACTGCTTTCTTGCTTTTTAAAATTAAATATCTTATATTCAGATTATCTGATAATCAGATGGAGGCTGCCTGTGAATACAACCAAAGTCAGTGTGACAACTGTCTCAAAAAATTTTTCTGATTTTATTAATCGTGTGGCTTACAGAGGCGAGCGGTTTGTTCTGCTTAAAGGAAATAAACCTGTCGCGGAAATCGGTCCGGTGGTCAGGGGAAGGGTGTTAAGGGAGTTGCCCGATATCCTGTCGAAACTGCCTGTTTTGTCCAAAGAGGAGCGCAAAGATTTTTTAAAAGATCTGGATAAAGCAAAAACCGAGATACGTAAAGAAAAGATGAGAGACCCATGGGCCTCCTGATCGATACGAATGTCATCATTGATCTTGAGAGAAAAGAGCGCGACCTCAAACCACTGGTTCAGAATAGACTGGACGAAGAGTTTTTTCTTTCGGTGATCTCGGCAAGTGAATTGTTGCATGGCGTTCATCGGGCGAAGGATCAGGGTGTTCGGGCACGGCGACTCGCTTTTGTTGAAGCAATACTCACATCTTTTCCTGTCGTTGATATCGATCTTTCCATTGCGAGAATGCATGCGGAATTATGGAGCCATCTGGCAAGACGTGGTTTAATGATCGGGCTTCATGATTCCTGGCTTGCTGCAACATGTTTGACTTACAATATGACACTGGTTACCGGTAATCAGCGTGAGTTTGAAAGGATTCAGGGATTGAAAATCGAGCTTTGGTAGGGGAAGGCTAAGACTATTGTTCCTGTCGGTGTAATCCTCTTATCCCTTCTTTTTTTTATGAGCCACTTTCACTGTTGCTTATTTACGGAACACTTTTGGTTATTTTAGGTGTTTTTATTACACAGCACTTTGACTAGATAACATTAGTAATTATTATATCTATTGAATATATTCCCCTTTAACATTCATTATTATAAAAAATTATTGCATTTTTCGAATAATTCATGTACATTGCAAGGTATTTTTTTCATTCAGTCCCCATCGAAAAAATACATGCGTCCATGAATCAAAGACAGGATAACTGATGGGAAAATTCGATTCGTATTAATGTGATTTGCTTCTCAGTGGTTTTGAGCCTATAGCCAAGTTGATCGGATTTTCCAACAGCTATTTTCTTTAAGATTTTATATTTTAATCGGATTTTACAATTGCTGTTTATTTAACGGAAGGAGTCAATGATGTCGCAGTTTGTTGAAGAATTTATGCAGAAGGTCAAAGAGAAAAACCCGGCCCAGCCGGAATTTCATCAGGCAGTTGAAGAGGTGGCAGAATCCCTCGCATTGGTTTTGGAGCGTTATCCCGAATACCGGTCAGAGAAAATATTAGATCGGATCGTCGAACCGGAACGAGTACTCATATTCCGTGTTCCATGGCTGGACGATCATCATGAGATTCATATCAATCGCGGATTCCGCATTGAAATGAACAGTGCGATCGGACCTTATAAAGGCGGGCTGAGATTTCATCCCTCGGTTAACCTTGGCATTTTGAAATTCTTAGCGTTCGAGCAAGTGTTTAAAAACAGTTTGACCACACTGCCCATGGGCGGTGGAAAAGGCGGTTCGGACTTTGATCCCAAGGGAAAGAGCCGGAATGAAGTGATGCGTTTTTGCCAAAGCTTTATGACAGAGTTGTTCCGGCATATCGGTCCTGACACAGATGTCCCGGCCGGAGATATTGGCGTGGGCGGTCGTGAGATCGGATTTCTTTTTGGTCAGTATAAACGATTGCGGAATGAGTTTACCGGTGTTTTAACCGGAAAAGGATTAGACTGGGGAGGATCACTGATTCGACCCGAAGCCACGGGTTACGGAGCGGTATATTTTGCTGCCGAGATGCTTGCCCATAAAAATGAATCATTGGAAGGGAAAGTATGTCTGGTATCCGGATCCGGTAATGTTGCTCAGTATACCATCGAAAAATTGCTGGATCTTGGAGCGAAAGCAGTAACCCTTTCTGATTCATCAGGATACATCTATGATGAAAAAGGCATCGATCGCAACAAACTGTCCTATGTGATGGAATTGAAGAATGTTAAACGTGGACGGATTAAGGAATATGCCGATAAATTCAAGGAGGCCGTTTATACACCGGTAGATCCTTCAAAAGACCATAATCCGCTCTGGGATCATAAAGCACAATGTGCTTTTCCGAGTGCAACACAAAACGAGATCAATAAAAAAGATGCTGAAAACCTTATAAAGAATGGGGTTTATGTGGTCAGTGAAGGCGCCAATATGCCCACAGTGAAGGAAGGCGTTAAACTGTTTGTGGACAAGGGTGTTCTGTACGGGCCCGGCAAAGCAGCCAATGCCGGCGGTGTAGCAGTTTCGGGATTGGAAATGTCTCAGAACAGCATGCGGCTGCCCTGGACACGCGAAGAGGTTGACCAGCGGCTTCAGATGATCATGAAAAGCATTCATAAGACCTGCACCGATGTGATGGAGAAATTCGGGACACCGGGTAATTATGTGATTGGTGCAAATATCGGCGGTTTTCTGAAAGTGGCTGATGCTATGATTGATCAGGGACTCGTCTGATTTTAACAAATGAGCCTGAATCATTCATAGGTTGTGAATCTGTCAAAGCTTGAAGCGGTGACCGGTAAGTTATACGGATTCATCTTTTTAAAAAGCGGGCTGCATCAAAAGTAAAAAAATAAGATAACCGGAAGGCTGTGCAGATAGGGCCAAGAAAACACAAAGAATAAATCACATTCAAATAATCTTTGTGCCCTTCCTTTTTAATGCTCTTTAAGGTTATTCTGAATGCTTTTGATACAGCCTCTTTTTTTGAAAAATGATTGGCATTTTTCAGAAAAATCTGTTAGCATATAATTGGCTTTCGTTGATGGAAGCATTGTATGCGGCAAATAAAAAGGCATTATTCCGGGATTTGAGAAATAAGACTGGATTAATTTTATGAAAAATGATTTTAAAAGATCTCTTCCGCATGCTGATCCCCTCTGGGTTGAGCACGGATATGGTACCCGGTTTCAGGGCTTTCAAAATCTGATGCGTTTACGAATTCGTGATATCCTTCTGGTTTCAAGCCTTTATGATTTATATGTATTTGAAGAAGACGGCCGTCTCTATGAGCTTATCCGAAGCCAGTATGAGCGGCTGAACCTGACCCACGCACCGGAATTGTCGCGTGTATCCAACGGCCGTGAGGCCATTGAGCTGGTCAAAGAAGAAAAAAGGTTTGATCTGATCATTACCACGCTGCATATCGAGGATATGCGGTCTGCCACATTTGCCAAAAGAGTCAAAGAAGAAGGCCTTGATATCCCGGTTGTTTTGCTCGCGTTTGACAATAAGGAACTTTCCGATATGCTTCTTCATCATGAAGCCTCCTATTTTGATCAGATTTTTATCTGGCAGAGCGATTTCCGGCTGTTGCTTGCAATTGTCAAGGTCCTGGAAGACCGGATGAATGTGGATCACGACACTCATCTTGTCGGTGTGCAATCGATTCTGGTGATTGAGGATAATATCAGGTTTTATTCCGCTTTTCTGCCCGATATCTATGTCGAGACTATGAAACATACGCAACGACTGATCTCGGAAGGGATCAATTTAACGCATAAAAAATTACGCCAGAGGGCCCGGCCTAAAATTTTATTGTGCCGAAATTATGAGGAAGCAAAATCATATTATGAGCGATATCAAGATACCATACTCGGTGTGCTGTCTGATATTGATTTTCCGATTCAGGGAAAACCGGATTCAGAAGCCGGACTGAAATTGATGAAAGAAGTGAAAGCAACTCATCCGGATATTCCGTTTTGCCTGTTTTCTACTGTGAAAAACAATGAGGATAAAGCCAGGGCGGAAGGCGCATTTTTTATCTGCAAAAAATCACCGGATATTTTAAAGGACCTTCGGCAATTCATGGCAGAGAGCCTGAATTTCGGAGACTTTATTTTCAGAACCAATGCCGGCAGAGAAGTCGGGCGTGCCAACGATTTGTTATCGCTCGAAAGAAGTCTTCACACCATTCCCGATGAGAGCATGAGGTTTCATGCCGAGCGAAATCATTTTTCCAATTGGCTCAAGGCCAGAACCGAATTTTGGCTGGCGCATGAGCTGCGTCCGAGGAAGGTGTCGGATTTTCCATCTGTCAAGGATATGCGCGAAGATCTGATCACCGCTTTAAGGGATTACCGGAAATTGCGACAGCGGGGCATTGTCACCGAGTTTAACAAGGAATCTTATGATCCCTTCAGCAGCATTTCAAAAATTGGCGGCGGATCCATGGGGGGAAAAGCGCGCGGATTGTCTTTTGTGAATATCCTGATCAATAATTATAATGTGCAGGATCGGTTTACGGATATACGGATTTATATTCCTCCCGCAGTCGTTATCGGAACCGATATTTTTGATCAGTTTCTTCAGGAAAATAATCTCAAAGAATTTGCATTGAAAGCTACGAGTGACGATGATATCGTTCAGACATTCCTGAAAACCCAACGTTTCCCGGAAGAAGTGCTCGGTGAACTTGCTGCCTTTCTTGATATTGTGGATGCGCCTTTGGCGGTTCGATCCTCCAGTCTCCTGGAAGATTCACACAATCACCCCTTTGCCGGTGTATATAAAACCTATATGATTCCCAATTCCAATCCGGATCCGATGATTCGGCTGGCCGAACTGGTGAAAGCTATTAAAAAGGTTTACGCTTCAACTTATTTTCAATCCGCGAAGGATTACATCAAGGCTACTACTTATTCTCTCAAAGACGAGAAAATGGCGGTGATTATTCAAAAAATGATCGGTGCTTCCCATGATAAACGGTATTACCCGAATTTTTCAGGAGTTGCACGCTCATATAACTTTTATCCAATTCCACCGCAAAAATATACGGATGGAATTGTTTTTCTTGCGCTTGGGTTGGGAAAAATGGTTGTGGAGGGGGGGCCAAGCGTGCGTTTTTATCCCAAAGATCCATTATATATCGATCAGTTTTTCACGGTCAAGAATACCCTCAGGTACTCACAGTCTGAATTTTTTGCCCTGGATTTAGAGCAGGCGACCTTGTCATCGGACAGGGGAGATGATTATTTTGTAAAAAAATATTCTCTCGAAGAAGCGGAAAAAGACGGAACACTTCATATGGTGGGGTCGACTTATTCTCCTGAAAGCGATTCGATTGTGGATGGTATTTCGCGGGAAGGTTACCGGCTTGTCACATTTGCTCCGATTCTTCGAAATCAAATTTTTCCTCTGAGTGACATTCTTGACTTGCTGATGGATATGGGAAGCTGGGGTATGGGGACACCGGTTGAAATTGAATTTGCTGTCAATATTTCCGTACCGGAAGGGCAACCCAAGGAGTTTGCCATGCTTCAGATGCGGCCCATGGTTTTAAACCGTGAACTGGAAGTGTTGAATATCAAAGATTTTAAAAAAGAAGATTTGATCTGTTATACGCGCCGGGTCATGGGAAATGGTGAGATTGAAGATATCCATGATATTGTTTTTGTCGACCGGGACCGCTATGACCGTGGAAAAAGCCAGGAAGTCGCTGAGGAAATAAAATATTATAATCGGCGGCTATTAAATGAAAACAGACGATATATCCTGATCGGTGTCGGCAGATGGGGGAGCCTTGATCCCTGGCTGGGCATCCCTGTTAAATGGCCGGAAATTTCGAACGTCAGAACCATCGTAGAGGCGGATTTCAAGGATTTTACTGTCATGCCGTCCCAGGGATCTCATTTTTTCCAGAACCTGAATTCGTTTCTTGTCGGATATTTTACGATCCGATCCAGCTCGAAAGACAGTTTTGTGGACTGGGAATGGCTGCAGAGTCAACCGTTTCTGGAAGAGAAAAAATATACACGATTACTGCGGTTTGATTCTCCGGTCGGTGTAAAAATGAGTGGACATCAAAATATTGGAATTATTCTAAAACCGGAGGTTTCGGTTGGAAAATAATCAAGATAAAGTGTATGATCATTGTCCGCATTGCGGCCGCGAGCTCAGCCCGTGGGAGCAAGTGCTGCTGAGCGTGGATCGCGCACTGATGTGCAAGGGGTGCTGGTATCGTATCATTCTTGATGCATTCAGTCAGCCTGCCCAGGAAGACAGCGACAAGGATCATTCATCAGAGTCAGAGGAAAAACAATCATGAAATCATATAATTCATTTCAGGTGGCACAGAAACAGATATTGGAAGCCGTAAGGATCTTGAACCTTAATAAAGCGACCCGTAACCTTCTTATCTGGCCGCAGCGTGAATTTAAATTTACATTGCCTGTCAAGATGGATGACGGTTCCGTGAAAGTATTTCACGCCTGGCGCATTCAATACAGTACAGCACGGGGCCCGGCCAAAGGGGGGATTCGGTTTTATCCGGATGAACGGTCTGATACCATCCGGGCACTTGCCTGCTGGATGACATGCAAAACCGCTTTGCTGGATTTACCTCTTGGGGGAGGTAAGGGGGGGATAGCCTGTAATCCCAGAGACATGTCCGAGCGTGAACTTGAAAATATGTCGAGAGCATATATCCGGGCTACAGCACCGCTTTTGGGTATCGATAAAGATGTGCCTGCACCCGATATGTATACAAATCCTCAAATTATGGCCTGGATGCTGGATGAATATGAAACCATAGTGCAGCGACATCATCCGGGCATGATTACTGATAAGCCGTTGCAAATCGGCGGATCGGAAGGAAGACGTGATGCCACTGCAAGGGGGGGAGTGATTACTGTCCGTGAAGCCTGCAAGGCCCTTCAGGTTGAGCCGGCTACTTTTGCTATTCAAGGTTTCGGCAATGCAGGCCAGCGCGCAGCTCTGCTTCATAAAGAGATGCTGGGTGGAGGAAAACTGGTGGGTGTATGTGATTCGAGAGGCGGTATTTATAATCCTGATGGATTTGACGTGAAGGACCTGGTCACATATAAGCTGACAAAAGGCACTGTTAAGGGTTATCCGGGCGCCAAAGTTGTCGACCGAGATGCAATTTTGGAACTGGATGTGGATGTGCTCTATCCTGCAGCCATGGAAAACGCCATTACTGAAAAGAATGCATCCCGGATCAAGGCCAGGATGATTTGTGAACTGGCCAATGGCCCTACCACACCGGAAGCGGATAAAATCCTTAATGCGAAGGGTGCCCATATTATTCCTGACATTCTGGCCAGTTCGGGAGGAGTGACGGTTTCCTACTTTGAAATGGTACAGGACAGTTACTCCTACTTCTGGGAGGAGAAGGAAGTACACGCCCAACTGGATAAAAAACTCACAAAAGCCTATCACACGGTCATCGAAGCCATCCGTGAGAAAAAAGTTGATCCCAGAATGGCAGCCACGGTCGTAGCTGTAGCCCGGGTGGCAGAAGCGTGCGAGTTGAGAGGATGGGTGTGAGAGTCGGATCTTTGAGTCCTTGAGTCATAGGGTCGTTGGCTGAGAGGCAGAAACGGAGCAGGGGAGAGACGGAGAGAAGAGACAAAATTAAAGAATAAAGATTAAACGATGAATTCTGTTGAAAAAAAAGTGATTGGTGTAACGGTATTTGGCCATGCGCTGTGCCATTTTAATATGCTGATTCTGGCAGGTGCACTTCTCACAATTGTGAAAGATCTGGAGAGCACCACATCACAGATTACTGCCATAGGCACAATCAGTTACTTTATATTCGGATTGGGCGCTTTTCCATCCGGTATGCTGGTGAGCCATACGCATCCGAAAATGGTGCTGAAGGGATTTTTTTTATTCACCGCTGCTGCCTCCCTGTTTACGGGACTATCTAAAAATATTGAAATGTTTACCTTGGGTCTGGCAATGATGGGATTGTTCGGCAGCCTGTATCATGTTTCGGGTGTCACACTGATTTCACAAACGGTTCGAAGCAGAGGCAAGGCATTGGGGATACACGGGGTTGCCGGAAGTGCGGGCATTACGCTGGCTCCGGTGATCGCCGGAGCCATTCTGACGTTTTACGGTTGGCGGGTTATTTATCTGACAGCGTCGGTTCTGGGATTGATTGGATTCCTGATATTATTTTTCGATCATGAAATTCCGGTGCGTCACACAGTATTGCCGGCTGGAGAATCAAAACCATTCGACAGAAAAATGATTGCTGCATTCGCACTGATGATCGGTGTGATGATGATCAACGGATTGGTGTACCGTGGATTTCTGACGATGCTTCCCACGTATGTTTCCGAGAATCTCTCTCCCGGATCTCCCTTCGCCGGCGGGCTTTTCTCAACGTTGATTTTATCGGTCGGTATGATAGGACAATATACCGGCGGACATTTTTCGGATCGTTTTTCAATGGTGCGGCTCTATCTGATCACACTTTTGTTATCACTTCCGTTCCTCTTTTTGTTAGGATTTGTACAGAATATGTGGATTGTGGGAGCCGGTCTTTTTTTCGCGCTGTTTCATTTTCCCCAGCAGCCCATTGAAAATCACCTGATTTCGAGATGGATGCCACACAAATGGACGGGATCGGGATTTGGGATTAAGTTTGCAGCAACTTTTGGTGTGGGTGCATTCGCAGCCGGTCTGACCGGAATTATTGCTGAACGTGCTTCAATTTCTCTTGTATTTCCGATTTTGGCAGGGTTGGTGTTTTTATCGGCCGCGCTCGTTTTTATTCTGATTCTGTACCTCAAAATGCATCACATGGATGTGGATCAGAACCGGTGAAATATCACGGATATTTCACTCCATAAATAAATTCGCGGCTGGTTGAATCTGTATTAAGAAAAAATATTTTTCGAGCGTTGCTTTTGGAGTGCAACATCCATGATGTTGCATGCAAGAGATAAGGTAAAGATAGATATTATGGCTGTCTATAAAACATATCAACACAACCCACCTCATTTGTTTATTCCGGACGCAAAGTATTTTGTCACTGGTGCGATCTATCGAAAGCGAAAAATGCTTCAATCAGATGAATCCAAACAAAGATAGATACAATCACTGAAGATGGGATTCAATACTAAATTATTTGTGGTATAATCCACAACATCATGATGTCATTGAAAATGCAGAGGAATGGCCATTTAGCAGTCTCCATGAGAGAGTGCGGGAAGATGAAGCATATATCCGTAATTTGAAAAAGCAGTATCCATTCAGTTTTGTGAATGTAAAAGATGATTTTTAACTTTCAGCCAGAATTGAATATAGGGTATTTTATTTCAAAGCTGACTTAAAGAAACTCCTGCAATTGTAAGGAGCGTGAGCATCCATCCGCTTCCCAGCAGGCATCCGGCCATTTTTCCGCATGCAGAACCCAAAGCTGTTCTTGATTCTTCAAAACCTTTGCTTCGGAGCCATTCTGCCGCGCTGCCTTCAAAAAAGCCGGCAATACCGTCTGTAATTGCATCAGCGACAACGCCTCCCACAACGGCTCCAAGAACTCCGAATCCTGTTGCCCCTATAACAGCTCCAATGGTAAGCAGTCCGGTATCTACGGAACCAAACACCAGATCGGGGATCAGTGATTTTAATTTGAGTTTTGCGATCTTTGCTGCAAGCAAGGGCAGCGCACTCATGACCACCACACCGGGTCCGATCCAGCGTTCCCCGTCTAAAAGAAACCAGGTGCAAAACACCAGGGCAGCAGATATAATCAATACAATACTCATTTCACGGCTTTTCTGGACCAGCATAATAGCCTCCAAAATGGTGAATGCACTCGAACAATCATTTCAGTTCTTCCGGCAGAGTCTCTATAAAGGCGCGGATCTTATCGCGTACGCGGCGATAAATTTCTATTTTTTCTTCTTCCGATGCCGCCTGTTTCGCCAGAGTCGGCGGATCATCGAAGCTTTTGTGTATCTTTTTTACCGGCCGAGGAAACAGCGGACAGCTTTCGCGTGCATGGTCACAGACAGTGACAACATAATCGAACGGGATGTCCATGACATCATTGATATGTTTTGACCGGTAATCAGAAATGTCAACACCCGCTTCGGCCATCACTTGAACCGTATATGGATTCAGGCCATGCGGTTCCACACCTGCGGACCATACGTCGATCCAGTCTCTTTTGAGATGACGTGTCCATCCTTCTGCCATTTGACTACGGCACGAGTTACCGGTACAGAGAAAGAGGAGCTTGATTTTATTTGGATTTTCTGACATTGGATTCTCATCCATAGTTTATATGACACTGCAAATCAAATTGAACGGGGCATAATTCCTCCTACATCAGCATTATTTTTATCTCATCCAAGGTCGGCACTTTGCCCGAAAATTTGACTTCTCCGTCAACGGCCAGACCGGGTGTCATCATGACACCGAATTTCATGATGTCATTCAGGTCTGTGACTTTGATAATTTCATACTCGATACCCAGTTTTTTGGCCGCCTGTTCAGTCAATTCGCTCAGCTTTTGGCATTTGGGACAGCCCATACCCAGAATTTGAAGTTTTTTCATGATGAGTCTCCATTAAAATACAGATCCGTAAATCAAACCGGCGGTTGTGGCCATCACCACGACCAGCAAAATAAATACAATGGTTTTTTGTGTGCCGATCACACTTCGGATGACCAGCATATTGGGTAAGGAAAGCGCCGGTCCCGCGAGCAAAAGGGCCAAGGCCGGTCCTTTGCCCATACCGTTAGCGATCAGACCCTGGAGGATCGGCACTTCCGTCAAAGTGGCAAAATACATAAATGCACCGGTGACGGAGGCGAAAAAGTTTGATAAAACCGAGTTCCCGCCAACAAGATCCGAAATCCATTTTGGCGGTATAAGTCCCTGCCCGCTTTCGGGTGATCCCAAAAGGAGACCGGCGAGAAGAACTCCGGCAGCCAGTACTGGTAAAATCTGTTTGGCAAATCCCCACGTAGCGGCCATCCACTCATGCGGCTCTCCTTCATGCAGGCTGATTAAGATTGATGTCGCCAATAGACCTGTCATAAAGGGTATTAAAGGTTTGTTCGGTATAAGCAGAACTTCCAGGATCACAAAAACAAAAGAGACCGCCACCCATTGCCATTGTATTTTGAGAATGGTGATAAGTGAAATGCCGAGCAACACACCAAAGAATCCTGTTATCACCCATTTGGCGGACCAGATGTTGTACAAAAATCCGGAGGACTCACCGGATTTACCCCAGTTCGCAAATACAAGAATACTCACAAGGATAAAGAAGTGGAAGAGCGTTTGCCAAAGGGGACGTATCTCTACTGGCTCAGGTATTAAAAGCTGCATGTCTGCTTTTTGCTTTTCTTCTTGTCGATAGATCAGATGCATGATCAGACCAATCGCTACACTGAATATGACCGCACCGACAACACGTGCAATACCCAGCTCAGTCCCTAAAATCCTTGTTGTCAGGATAATTGCGAGGATGTTAATTGCAGGGCCGGAATAAAGAAAGGCAATGGCCGGGCCTAATCCGGCACCCCGTTTATGAATACCGGAAAAAAGGGGCAGTATCGTACACGAACAGACTGCAAGAATCGTCCCCGAAGCGGAAGCCATCAGGTATGCCTTCCATTTATTCGCTCTTGCGCCGAAATATTTAATCACGGCAGCTTGGCTAATGAATACGCTGATTACACCCGCGATAAAGAATGCGGGTACCAGGCATAAGAGTACATGCTCCCGTGCATACCATTTCGCAAGAGCGAGAGATTCATGAACGGCCTGGATGAAACGTGTTTTTTCAACAGGTAAAAAATAAGCAGTCAGAAAAACAGCTGCCATCCAGCCGAAATTTTTCCATTCGTGTTTCCAATTCATTTAAATTATTCTCATATTTCGATAAATATCGAAATAATAATGCCTGTATGATTTTTAAGATTTGCATATTTCATTTCGATTAATTTTATCCACTTTGCGAAGATCTCGAACAATAATCATGTCGTCATTCAACCATCGCTTGACCATCGGCAAGAATTCTTTAATATAAGGATTCATGGTTGCCTTGTTCAGGTAATAATTAACCCATTTGCCTTCTTTTTGCTCAAATATGAGTTTGGCTTTTTTTAAAACACTGAGATGTTTCGAAGTCGTGGAGCAGGCCAGATTCAGAATTGTCGTGATTTCGCAGACACATAGAGGACGTTTTTCAAGTATTTTAATAATGCGAATTCTGTTTTTATCTGACAGCGCCTTAAATAATGTTAAACATTGTTCCATATAATTATCCATATCATTTCGATATATAACGAAATATAATAAATTGTTTATTTGTTGTCAATTATTTTTTTATTGCATGAATAGGTAATACTCATTACTTTTAGATATTGTTATAATCAATTTGAATGTCATAAATAATATCTCCCTGTTAAACATGAAGAACATCAGGTTACACAAAAAAGTTTATAAATATATAACTCCCTTTTTTTTCATGTTATCAGTCTCTATTTTTCTGGGACAGGACCATGGATCTGACATCCGCGGCCGGGTAATCGACTCCAAAACAAAGGATCCGGTTTATTTTGCGGATGTGTTTATATCCAATACCACCATAGGCTCCGCTACAGCAACGGATGGTACATTCAAAATGAATAATATCGCTCCGGGTTGTTATAAAGTGGTCGTCCATCACATTGCTTATCAAACAAAAGTGCTTCATGTGAATCTGCTTAAAGAGAAAACAGTCCACCTTGCCGTAGAACTTGTTCCCCGTGTATTGTCCGGCAAACGCATCGAGATTGTTGCTGAACGGGAAAAATTATGGCAAAAACATTTTCAGGAATTCCGGAAAGCTTTTCTGGGAAAAACAGAAAACGCAAAATACTGCCATTTTTATCATCCTGAAGTGATTGATTTTACTGTCCGTCAGGGATGGCTTTATGCATCCACAGACAGTCTGATCCGCATCCGGAATCAGGCGCTTGGGTATGATATCAGTTTGATTCTGGAAAATTTCAGATGCGGGCCGAATCAAATAAAATATCAAATTTATCCTGTTTTCCGTCCTATGCCGGTCCAAGCCCTGGATGATTCGATTCGATGGGTCAGGCAGCGGCAGAAAACCTATCTGGGTTCTTTCCGTCATTTTCTGAGGGCTGCATATCATCAGTCTCTGGATCAAGAGGGGCTGGAACTTTATGAAGTGAAGCAGGTTGGTAATAAAATTTATACCTGGGGATCCACCGATCGAGTCGGAGAAGATGTAAAGATGGCCGTAAAGAGCGATTTTCCCGGATTAAAGTCAATCTGTCTGAAAGGACATTATATGTTATTGTCCCATCATATTCCGAGAAAAACGGACAAGTTCGTTGAGCAGGCACAAAAGGCAGATTTTTATCAGCTCGAGTTTTATGAACCGTGTTTTTTTAACATGAACTGTGATATGGCCCTAATCGATCCGTTAGGTAATGTGCATACACCTCATGCATTTTCCGTTTCCGGACACTGGTCTGTTTGCGGAGTTGCTGATATGCTGCCGTTTGAGTACCAGCCTGATGATTCACCTTAACCAAAACAAGGGAAATGACTTGAATATTTGATACGTTCAATTTAGTGATATCCAGGATATCTGTGATTTCTATTAAGCTTCTCATTTTAAACAGGTGGGATTCAAATTCGGCAAATGGATCGATGCAGGGTAATAAACTCGATGAGGCAATTATGTCAAAAAAAATGAAACGGCGGGATTTTATTAAAACCACCAGCACCGGCACTATGGCTTTAGCCATGTCAGCTGTTATCCATTGCCGGGAAAAACCAGACCGGCCCAATATTTTATGGCTCACCAGTGAAGACAACGGACCGTTTTTAGGATGTTACGGAGATCCCAATGCAAACACGCCAAATATGGACCGGCTGGCATCCGAAGGAATTATGTTCACACATGCGTTCGCAAATGCCCCTGTATGCGCTCCGGCCAGGAACTCGATTATTACCGGGATGTATGCCAGTTCTCTGGGTACCCAGCATATGCGCAGCAAACGGGCTGTTCCAAATTCTATAACATTTTTTCCCCAGCTTTTACGGCAGGCCGGATATTACTGCACGAACAATTCGAAAGAAGATTATAATGTCGCAAAAAAACCTGACAACGTGTGGGATGAATCCAGCACACAAGCCACTTATGCAAATCGAAATCCGGAGCAGCCTTTTTTTGCGGTTTTCAATTTCACGGTGAGTCATGAGAGTTCGCTGCATCAAACGACAGATGTGCAGCATGATCCGGATCAAATGCGGCTGCCGGATTATCATCCGGACGATCCGGTTATTCGTCACGATTGGGCGCAGTATTATGACCGTATTGCTGAACTGGACTGTCAAATCGGAGACAGGTTAAATGCATTGGAAGCCGAAGGCTTGCTCGATAATACAATTGTATTTTATTATTCTGATCATGGGGGAGTACTCACAAGAAGCAAGCGGTTTTTATATGATTCGGGTATTCATGTGCCCTTTATTGTCCGGTTTCCGAAACAATATCAGCACCTGGCTCCATCTGCCCCGGGCACAATGTCGAACCGACTGATCAGTTTTGTTGATCTGGCACCCACGATCCTGAGTCTTGCCGGCGTGGAGATTCCCTCTCATATGCAGGGACAAGCTTTCCTGGGTCTTCAGCAGAGAAAACCACAGGATTATGTTTACTGTTTTCGTGACCGTATGGATGAACGGTATGATCTCATGCGAGCTGTTCATAGTGATAAATTCAAATATATTCGCAATTACATGCCTCATTTGATTTACGGACAGCATGTGGAATATTTATGGCGCATGCCTACGACGCGAAGGTGGGAATCTCTTTACAAACAAAGCAAATGCGCGGGGAGTCAACGGTTTTTTTGGGAGCACAAACCTGCGGAAGAACTGTATGATACCGAAAACGATCCGGATGAAGTGAAAAATCTTGCTGAAGATCCCGATTATCGAAAAATTCTGTTTCAGATGAGACAGGCTTTGAATCAATGGATGGAAAAGATACAGGATACAGGATTTATCCCCGAAGGAGAGATGATTGCCAGAACCAGGAAAACCACGGTTTATGAGATGGTCCGAAAGACAGGACATTACGATTTCGAAAAATCCAGTCATGCGGCTGAAACCGCCAGCCTGGGGAAGATTGAGAATTTATTTTTACTCAAGCAGTATATGCATGATGCGGATGCTGTAATTCGATATTGGGGTATTACGGGTTGTCTTATTCTCGGCTGCCGGGCGGTACCTCTTCTGCCTGATATTCAGAATCTCTTTGAGGATGCATGCCCGGATGTCCAGATTGCCGCTGCTGAATACGCAGCACGGTTCAGTGATCCCAGAAAATCACTATCCATACTCAGTATGCTTTTGGATCATGAAATAAATGCTGTGCGGCTGCGGGCCGCAAATGCTATTGATTATTTAAATGAGACTGCCCGACCGCTGAAGCCCAAAATGTTAAAAAAAATATCCGATCCTGATGAAGACGTGCGCAAGGTAATCTTAAAGGCGCTCTCTGATCTTGAGAAATAGTCACTCGATTGCCAGGTGAACATTTGGGTTTGAATTCGGGAACCATCAATTCATGAGAATCGTTTGATATCATAAATCAGACATTGATTAGGAGGTTATCATGTCCGACCATGTATATAAAATAATCGATGTTGTCGGTTCATCCAGACAGAGTATTGAAGACGCCGTTCATAATGCGATTACCCATGTTGGAGAAGCGGAGAATAATATCCGCTGGTTTCAGGTAGTAGAGACGCGAGGCCAGGTCGAAAACGGAAAAGTCGCCTACTGGCAGGTGACCGTAAAACTGGGTATCACTGCAGCCTGATCAACTCACGATATTTTTCGGGTTTATTTTTGGCCTTTTTATTCTTGCGGGATTGAAATGGCTTTTATATATTAATCTTGAGCTATCGTTAAAATTAAATTCGGATATTTACTGCAGGAGACCTTTACCCATATCCCAATCCACCAATTCTGTGGTGGATTTTGTTTTAATGGTAAATGACAGATAGTCGGACTGTGTGTACTGTTTTTCTTTTGTCACTTGTTCTGTAATTATTTTTGTGATAATGCCACGATCCTCGTCAAAGTATACAAGATGCGTGGCTTCAATTACACCCTCACGGTTGATGAAGTTGTGTGATGATCCATTGAATATTGTGCATTCACCTTCAAAAAGCTGGGTGGTATTGACAACAAATCGGGCAAATGTTCGTGAATCTTCCTTAATAAAATCATACAGCATACCATGCCCGAATACAACAGATTGGCAGCTTTGGGAAGAAAGAGGATCATGTGGAAGCTCAAACTCAAATTCCCAGCCTTCATTCAATTCAAGGGGAAATTCAGACAAAGGCAATGTGAGTTGATTAAAATGAAAATGATCCGTATTCCACAATGGATATCCGTTTGTGGACATATATATCAACGTATCAGTTAATTGCTTTCGAAAATGCTGAAACAGATTCCAATCCTCGATCTTGGAAGTCAGCCTGTCAGGTGTTATGTCGACTGCATCCAGATGATATGCAATAGCGTGATGAATTTCTGGAGATGCTTTCCGGACTTCGAGTGTTTCTTTTAAATAGACATGAATTTCACTGGCAGAAAATCGGTTTTTACTGCCAATTAAAACACTGTCCCATCGGTTGGTCTGATATGTTAAGTATTCTCCGGGACGAAACTTGTAGCAGAAGAGGAACTTTTCAGAGCGAGCAGAACCCCGCATGCTTAAAATTATCAGACTTGTCGTTAGAATTCGAAACCCGATTTTCATAGATTTTCTCTTTTGGGGTCTCAATAAAGCAATTAAATAACAGTTACATCTATAAAACAGGCAAATAGGATGCCATGAATCTATTACAACTCATTGACTGGCTGGAAAGGTCGCCTGAATTCCACAGCAACGTAACACATTGGGAGAAAATACCGGCGCAACCTGCTGAATATTCTGGATTTCCGGAAAAACTTGATTGCCGGCTTCTGGATGCGCTTCAATCCAGGGGTATCAAGAAGCTGTACACGCATCAGACCGCCGCCATTGATTCAATTCTGGCCGGAAATCATACAGTCGTTGTCACACCGACCGCTTCAGGAAAAACGCTTTGTTATAATCTTCCCGTATTGGATGCGGTTCTTGAAAATCCTGAAAACAGGGCACTTTACTTGTTTCCTACCAAAGCACTCTCGCAGGATCAGGTTTCCGAATTGCATGATCTGGTTCAGATTCTTGGAGTGGATATTAAAACCTATACATTTGATGGCGATACGCCGGTATCTGCCCGTCGGGCCATTCGTCTGGTAGGGCATATTGTGGTTACCAATCCGGATATGCTTCATCAGGGTGTTTTACCGCATCATACAAAATGGGTGAAACTTTTCGAAAATCTGAAATATGTGGTTATTGATGAAGTCCATTCTTACCGGGGTGTTTTCGGCAGCCATCTGGTGAATTTGATCCGGCGTTTAAAACGGATATGCCGATTTTACGGTGCTTCCCCCCAGTTCGTCGGCTGTTCTGCAACCATAGCCAATCCGCAAGAACTGTTTCAGAAACTCATTGAAGACAAAGCGGTTTTAATCGATAATAATGGCGCGCCCCGCAGTGAAAAACATTTTATTTTTTATAATCCGCCTGTTGTTAATCCCGAACTGGGTATTCGAAAATCAGCTGTAAAAGAAGTACGTTCCATTGCACGGCATTTTTTGTCCTCCGGCGTGCAAACCCTCATTTTTGCCAGAAGCCGGCTTCGCGTGGAAATCCTGCTGACCTATTTGCAGGAGGCCATGAAGTCCCTGAAAAAATCGTCCCGTTTAATTCGCGGTTACCGCGGCGGGTATCTGCCTAATCAGCGGCGAGAGATAGAAACCGGTTTGCGGAACGGATCGATTCAGGCAGTGGTTTCCACCAATGCCCTGGAATTGGGTATTGACATCGGCCAGCTCTCAGTGGCCATGATGTGCGGTTATCCGGGAACAATTGCCTCAACCTGGCAGCAGGCAGGCCGTGCAGGCAGGAGATCGTCCCTGTCTGTCGCCATTCTTGTCGCCACAAGTGCTCCTCTGGATCAGTATATTATCAATCATCCGGAATATTTTTTCGAAAGTCCGCCTGAAATGGGCGTGGTCGATCCGAACAATCTTATCATTTTATTATCCCATCTGAAGTGTGCGGCTTTTGAATTGCCTTTTAAGGATGGTGAGCACTTTGGTACGGATTCTACCGATGAACTGCTGACATATCTGGAAGAGCATCAAGTGATTCATCATGCCGGGGATCAATATCACTGGTCCAGTGAAACCTATCCGGCGGAAGAGGTGAGTTTGCGAAGGGCTGCCCCGGACAATGTGGTGATTATTGATACCACGCAGGGAGAGCGTGTTATCGGGGAAGTGGATTTGTTCAGCGCGCCTATGCTGGTTCACGATGAAGCCATCTATATTCATGAGGGTCGTAAGTTTCATGTAGATAAGCTTGATTGGAACCGGAGAAAAGCGTATGTTCAAGAGAAAAAGACGGATTATTACACAGATGCGCAGATGAAGACGGATATCCGGGTCATTGACGCCTTTAAGCAGGTTCCCGTATCCTGCGGGCAGAAGGGCCACGGCGAGGTAAGCGTGACCAATCTCGCAACCCTTTATAAAAAAATAAAATTCAATACCCATGAAAATGTGGGGGCCGGTAAAATTCATCTACCTGAAATAACCATGCATACCACAGCCTATTGGTGGGAATTGGATGATACAGTCAAGGATCAATTGAGCATGACTGAAGACAATCTCGGGGATGCCTTAAAAGCCGTGGCCAATGTGCTCGAAAATGTGGCGCCGTTGTGGGTGATGACCGATCCAAAAGATTTACGTACGGTCCCTATGCTCCGCTCGCCATTTTCTTCTAAACCCACGGTTTATATTTATGAACATACGCCTGGAGGTGTGGGTTACAGCCAAAAACTGTTCGGGATTCATGAGGATCTGATTGATGCTGCCAGAGACCTTATACGCTCCTGTACGTGTACAAACGGGTGTCCGTCCTGTGTGGGACCGGTTCTCGAGGTGGGTGAAAAGGGAAAAGAGAGCGCACTGAAACTGCTAGAAATGGGAAAGTAAATTTGTGATTTATCAAACAACAGATCATAAAAAATCGGTCAGGATCATCGTCTTTTTTCTTCTGTTTATATTTATTATGGATTTCGCTGTACTCAAATACATAAATTTATATTTATATTTTTTTTCTGAACTGGAGAAAATAATTGCAGGATGATATCATCATATCGGTTGTTCAATCCCTGGACGGTGAAGACGAGGCCCTCTATCCTTACCTCCCATATTTGCTGCAGGATTTATGGGAGATCGGTTCATCGGCAGACGTGATTCTTGGCCTGATCAGAAAGCATCAGCTGGATCAGCAATCCGATTTCACCGTGCTGGATCTGGGATGCGGCAAGGGGGCGATCTCCGTTCCATTGGCCAGGGTATTTGGGTTCCGTGTGCATGGCATTGATGCCATGCCGGCGTTTATCAAAGAAGCATGGGAGCATGCTGAACAAAACGGCGTCTCTCATTTATGCCGGTTTGAAGTGGGAGATATCCGTAAGCTTTCATCCGAGTTCAAGGGATATGACTTGATTATACTGGGCTCTATTGGCCCCGTGCTGGGAACGGTTGAAGAGACGCTCAAACAAATCAAATTGCGTCTGAGACCGAATGGACATGTTGTTTTGGATGACGGGTACATTCCTGATAACGTTTCCTGGCAATCGGACATGTATCTGTCTGAAACGGAGATGATGAAACAAATCCAAAGGGCCGGATTTATATGTGCGGGTCAACAGACAATGGACGCATCATTTATTAAGAAATCAAACCGGCAAATCTATCAGGCCATTGAAAAAAGAGCCAATGAATTCATATTACAATATCCGGATAAACAGGACATTCTGCAGAAATATCTCGATGCGCAGATCAGGGAAAACCAGATCCTTGAAAATCAGTTGGTCTGCGTGACCTATTTACTGAGACGAATTTGAATCTATTATGAAGGAATCCATGAGAAACAGAAATTCAACACAGCGCAGTGTTTCGCAGATGCTGCAGGAGTTTCGCAGTCATTGGAAACATTATGTTTTTCAAAGCATGTTCGCCATGATTTCTATGTTTGCTGTTTTACTGGTATTAAAATTTCAGAATCTGGTGATATCGGCTTCAATTGGTGCTACGGCTTTTATTGTATTTTCCATGCCGAAAAGCGTAACAGCCAAACCGAGAAATGTGATTGGCGGGCATATGATTGGATTCGTCTGCGGCAGCCTGTGCGCTGTTATTCCTCAGCCGCATGTGATGATTACATTAATGGCTTATGCGCTGGCTGTCGGCTTTTCCATGTTTTTCATGGTTGTCTTTGATATGGAACATCCTCCGGCCTCGGGGACAGCATTGGGAGTGGCCATTCACGGATTCTCATGGCCGGTGTTACTCGCATTGTTGGCGGCAAATATTGTTTTTTTGTTTGTCTGCCGGATATTTCGTCCCTATATTCGCGATCTGATATAATTCACTGGGAAATCTAAATATCTTTTTGTACTTTTATGTAACAAATAAGATAAGGCTGTCCAGCAGAAGTGATAAATTAAAAACATTATACTACCAGGGCTATGATTCCTGAAATGAACGGAATTAAATGTTATTGATAATGATTTGCTGGTCAGTTACGTCCTATGTCAATTTTAACAAGGAGTTTAAAATGAAAAAATTAATGATGGTTTTTGTTGTTTTATGTATTATGATTGGTGCCTGTTCAAAAGAAAAAGATCAAAGTGTAAAATTGGAACCAGGTACGGAAGCGTATCAACTGGCTGTCAGTATTTCCGAGAAATTACCCTATTTTGACCCGGATGCCAATAATGTTTTGGCCAAAGGAAAAGGTATTAAAATCACTACGGGCACAGTCATCGAGCAGCTGCATCTCTTTTTTGGGAAGAGCAGTGGCCGTCTTTTGTCTGCACGCGAGAATCAATTACGGAACATTATTCAATCAAATCTGGAAGAAGTCGTAAATCAAAATTTACTGATCAACAAGATTGAAAAAACACGATTAAATATTTCAGAATCAGAACTGGATAGTGTCATGCAGCTTAATTATGACCGGGCGGGTGGAGAGGAACAGTTTATGACCCAACTTGAAAATAACAACATTTCTGTTGACCAGGTGATTGAAGACATGAAAAACAGGCTTCTGATTAACAAATACTTTGATGAAAAATTCGGTCAGGATGTAATCCCGACAGAGCAGGAGGTTATTGATCGTTATAATCAGGATAAAACTGCTTCCGTTCGGCATATTCTTTTTTTAACCCAGGGAAAATCCGATTCAATGAAGCAGGAAACCCGGAAAAAGGCAGAAGAAGTACTGGCCATGGCAAAAAGCGGTGCAGATTTTGAAAAACTGGTGAAAAAATATTCCGAAGATCCGGGATCCAATGAAAAAGGCGGTCTGTATCAAGATTTTAAACGGGGGGATATGGTCAAGCCTTTTGAAGAAGCTTCATTCACATTGCCCGTGGATTCAATCAGCGATTTGGTGGAAACGCAATATGGATATCATATTATCAAGGTGATTGATCGGAAGAAAGAGACGCTTCCGTTGGAAGAAGTTCGAGATAAACTTATGTCTCAAATTGAAAATGAGAGAAAAAATGAAATTTTCAAACAGCATATCGAAGAATTAAAATTGGAAGCAGCTGTAGAATACGCGCCGTTTTAAACATCAGCTTCGTATCGATTGTCTCATCAGGGCAATTTGTTTCAGATAAAAAAAAGCCGTCTTTCAGGACGGCTTTTTTGCATTATCAAAATCAAAGCTGTTCACGCGTTTCAACACCTCGTTGAAACTGCTGTTGTGATTATTTTCGGCAGAGAGCATATAATGATAATTCAAATATATAGGAACTGCTTTTATCAGGGAGAGCAGATGATAAATAGTGCGGTTGATTTGATTCAGACCGGGATAAGAATCGATGGGAAAGACCTGAATGTTGCTGCATCCCAATTGGGCCAAATGTTGTCTGATGTTCCAGTAACTGGTCGGGAATTGATACCTGTACCGCCAGTGATGTTTCTTTTTATATCGATCATGAATTTTATGTATCAATGAATACATCATCCGGGGCATGACAATGGGTTTGAAAAATCGGAAAAGAGCCCAGGCATTTATTGCCCGCAGAAAGAATTGTCCTTCCGGTTTCAGAAAATGCATCATATTTTGCAGAATGGATTTCAGGTCTCTTTCGTACTGAAGCAAATCGATGATGATGAACGCATCAAAGCATTGCTTTTGAAAGGGCAGGGCATGCATGTCGCCTGCAATGCAGTACTCGGCCTTGTGCTCATTTTTTAATGTTTCCAGCTTGTCACTGACCAAATCCAAATTGATGAAAAGATGTCCATTTTCTTGAAATGGCTGAAATCCGGGATCATAACCGGCACCAATATAGAGAATCCGCTTTGGAGGTTTGCCGATCTTTTTCTGAACTATCTTCCAAAATTCCTGTTTGGATTGCTTCCATTGAATGGCGTCGTATTCTGCCTGTTCTCCGGTGCGGGATTGCTTTTCAATTTCAGCCAGTAATATTTTTTCACGGAATCCGGAAATATCCTGATTTTTCGGATAGAGCAGGGGAATGTCGTTTTGAATCTGAAATTTTCGTTTACAGTCAGCGCAGATAAGTTCAGAATCCCCGGCTTGCAGATGTCCTGTGCAGTCGGGACATGCCAGGATTTCGAGTAATTCAGTTTGAACGGGCATTTTGATCTCCGGTTCGTCTGTTTGATCCGCATCCTGATATAACGAATCATCCATTGAAAAATAATCAATTTATAAGCTTATAAAATTTCTTAATTGCAGGCGGAAGCCGACAAAATATGTGCCCTGCAAAGGGTGGCCCTTGTCTGTATCGTATTGTGAGTAGAGTATTTCAATATCTCCGTATGTAATAAAGAAATCAATAAGATCATCATGGTCAAGATGGCCGAATAAATAACGATATAATTTGAAAGCGGGCAGTATATTTAAACTGACTCCCAGCGTATGATAGTTAACATTTCCGGAAATATCTTCATAATAGCCATAACGCAGGTCCGCAGTTTCACATAATGAAAATTCCCAACCATCCATTGTTTCCGCATGATAATTTTTTTTACCCTGCAGAATGTTATGAAAGAAATCAATATCCCCCAGGCCGGATTGGTAGCGAATCGACGTTTTTTCATGATTTGCATCCCATTGTTTTTCAGCCAGGATATCCATTGCTTCACGCGCATAGCAGAATGAAACGATATTGAAACGGAAATCATTGTGCTGATATCGGAGCCCGGTTTCAAAATGAATCCCTGTACGGGCAGCCCTTGGCAAAGGATCGGCCTCTTTAGGATCCATATAGGTCAATTTTTCACCTATATTGTTGATACTGTAGTTCACACCGGGAGTGAGAAAGATGCTTACGGGAAAATCCCCAAAAATGGGGTCACCGTATATATGCTCAAATGATTGGACCGCCGGGATTTTCAGGGCCATTCCAAAGTCATAGGCCGTCGATTTTGCCTCTCCCGCCCCTTGTTTGCTTCCAACACTGATCCAGTCAGGAGCCAGCATGGAATGGATCCATTTGATATTCATTCCGGCGCTGAAATTAATCAGATAATTCCATGAACCGGCCAGGGAGAGCACATGGGCCTTGTCACAGCTTTCAAAGCGATCCAGCTCTGTACCTGATTCACTTGTCCAGACATTTTCTCCCATATCCAGAAATATGCGGTGCAGTCCCAATCCAAAAGAAACCGGCATTTTTTTCAGTGTCAATCCCGCGTTGGCGGATACGCAGTGGTAGGACATGTCTGAGACCAGTTCGGGAAGCCAGTCAGCATAAGAAAAAGACAAGCCGGCATTATAATGTTCTGTATAGCAACCCAGATAAGCCGGATTCATCAAGGACGCCATGGGATCTTTGGAAGCCGCAGCTGCATAAGTATGGCCCATGCCGTTGGCCTGGGGAGAAGGCGATATCAATAAAAACAATACTGCAGTCTCAGATACAGCAAAAAGGAATGTGCCTTGCAGAAAAATGATAAGACCCATAAAGGTAAAAATAATACATTTGGCATGATTGTTATGAAATGTCATCGTTTTCTCCATGTTGTCTCACGCTGATTGTGTGCTCTGTTCATTCAGATTATTTCCTGAACCAGTTTTCCTTCAGGGGGCGTATAAAAATGGATTTTCTGCTTCACAAAGGCGGGGCAGAGACAAATCTTTTTTTGATAATATCGGTTTTTCAGAAGGCCAGCAGATCCGGATTTCGGGATCATTCCAAATAATTCCCCGATCATGCTGAGGCGAATATTCAGAAGTGCACTTGTACATGACAACGGCAACCTCGCTTTTCACAAAGAATCCGTGAGCAAATCCTGGAGGAATGTAAAGCATCCCATGGCGGGCCTCGGACAGGTGTTTTTTAATCCATTTTCCATATGTGGGTGAGCCTTTTCGAATATCAACGGCCACATCAAAGATTTCTCCCTGAAGGGCCATGACCAGTTTACCCTGTGCGTGGGGCGGTATCTGGTAATGCAATCCCCGGAGTATATTTTTTGTTGAATGGGAGAGATTATCTTGAACAAAATGATTTGGAATGCCGTTTGCAGTGAAATCGGGATGTTTATATGTTTCCAGAAAATAACCGCGTGGATCACGAAAAGTTTTTGGTTCGATTAAAATAATATCCGGTATAGCAAGATGTTTAAAATGAAACGGCATAATGCGATTTTCTCCAAAATATTTAGAAGGCAGATATGTTAAGATAATGGACTCTTATGGAAAAGCCAAGGTTCAATCACACATGAATTGAACTTTAAGGCCTGTTTATACTCAGAGATTATTGAGAATACAAAGAATCATGATATTATCCGGGAATCATCCGATTTGCCCTTTAAAAGGGCTGTATGTTCGTTTAAAAAAATCAATGGTTAAGATTGATCCGAGCCTTCTCTCTTGGCAACCCCATAAAAATTTTCAATTTGCTTGGCTTTAAATTTACACTGAAAATAGACAATTTCCCATCCTTCTCTGCCGAGTTTGTTGAGTAGCTGCTCCACATCGGCAGGTGGAAAATCATTCATCAGACCGGGTTTCTTAACGGTATTACTGTCGACAAGTTTATATTCCCATGTTTTCATAAGTGGTTTCCTATTTGTGATTATGATAATAATATATAGAATTTAACAATGAATGACAAGATGGAATTATTGAGATTGCATTAATATGACTATAACGAATCATTTTTACACAAACCGGATATAGTCATTTATTTTTTATAAAATGGAATTAATATATTAAAAGTTGAGCCCTGCTTTCTACGGCTGTAAACGGAAATACGGCCGTTCAATTTATGTATATTGTCTTCAACAATGGATAATCCCAGACCAGTACCTTTCTGTTTTGTGGTGAAGAGTGGCTGGAAAATATTTTTCTTTAATTCCTGAGGAATACCTGGACCGGTATCTCTAATTTGAATGCAAATGTAATTGTTGGGACAGATTTTTAAAGATTTTTTATGGGGCAGGGCTTCAATCATATTGACGTTTTTGGTTATAATTGTGATGATACCCCCGTCTGGCATGGCTTCCTTGGCATTGATAAGTAAATTCATAATGGCCTGATCCAGAAGCGCTGGATCTCCTTGCACCCGGTCTTCTTCGGCATTTAATTGATACTCAATGGTAAAATGATTTTGTAAAAAGGCATTGTATATACCAAGGAGCTCACGAATTTTATCGTTTACAGAAAATACTGTGGATTGAGATTCGTGCCCTTCTTTGATATAGGTTAATAGTTTTTGACTCAGCTGGCTGGCTTTTTGGGCAGCCAGTCTGATTGCCTGCAGATCATTGTAAATATGACCATTATCGTCGATTTCGCGATGGATTAATTCTGCACAATTTTGAATAATATTGGTCAGATTATTGAAATCGTGGATGATTTCTCCGGTTAATTGGCCCAGGGCAACTGTTTTTTTAGCACGGGACCATTTTTGCTGCAATTCCACTTTTTCTGTTTCATCTATCAGCATACCATAATACATCATTGAATCATAAACCTGAACCTGCATTTCTCGACAAATAAAATGCATTCTCCGGTTTTTTCCCTTGTGACGGATTTGGATATGCTGAGAGAGGATGCCTTTATCAAGCTTATCTCTGATATGTTTCAAATTGTTATCATCTATTCCGAGTTTTTCAAATACGTTGTACGGCTCGATGGTTTGCCAGGATGGGCATTCTATCAATATTTTAAGAGCATCGTTTCCTTCAATAAGCTGACCCTGCTCATCCATAATGAAGCATGGCATATTTGCTGTTTCCAGAAGCTCCATCCAGATTCTTTCGATCAATACCATTTCGAGTGCCATTGGTTTCTTCTCAATTTTACTTGTATGTCATTGAAGAGTTAAGCATTGATGTATTTCGGTTCGGTATTGAAACATTTTTTTTACCTAATACGTTTTGAACAGCTGATTTAATACGGTCTTTGTTAAAGGGCTTGACAATAAAATCATAAGCTCCGCAATTCAGGCATGCATTCAGCAATTTATCTTGACCCAGGGATGTAATGATGATAATTTTAGCATTGGCATCATAAGTCATGATTTCCTGAGTGGCCTGGAGCCCGTCTTTTATCTCCATTGTGATATCCATAGTTACGAGATCCGGTTGGTGCTGTTTGTAGAGTTCAACTGCTTCATTGCCGTTATGCGCAATGATTATTTCGAAATCGCCGAATTCTCTGAATACCTGACAGATGATGTCCCGCATTAATTTTGCATCATCGGCAATGAGAATTTTATACATGCAGACCTCCTGATGGATATAATGGATCGACTGAATGATTTGTTGTCATCTGTCTAACTCCTATTAAGGTTTCTCTTTGTTCAATATAAAACTGAATCATACGATTATCCATGATAGGTGAATCAGTTGTTCAATGAATTCAATATGGATGATGTGATCCTTTCTTTGGTGAATGGCTTGACGATATAATCGCTTACACCAGCCTCCACACATTCTTTGAGAAGTTTTTCCTGTCCCAAAGATGTGACCATGATGATTTTAGCATTGGGATCATATTCCAAAATTTCTTTGGCAGCTTCCACACCGTTTTTCACTTCCATTGTAATGTCCATGGTCACAATGTCCGGTTGTTCCTGCTTGTACAAGGCTACGGCTTCTTTTCCATTAACCGCTTCAACAATTTTGTAATCATTATTTTCCAGTAGCGCTGTACGAATGATATTTCGCATCAACCGGGCGTCATCAACAATCATAATTTTTCCCATTAAGCTATCCTCCTTATGCTGCTTTATTTTTTTGTTTTTTGCCATGTCGTTTAATAGCAATATTCACATCGATGGTTCCGAATTCAGAAAGCATATCCACGGTCAGCATTGTGTGATTAGGCATATGCATTTGAAACGAGTCTCCTGAGACAATAGAAGGAGTTGTGATGTCAATCTCAATATCATTTTCTGAAAAGGCAGTCATTGTGTTTCCCGAGAGTATACAAATGATTTCGCTGAGTCCATCGTAAATAACCCGTCTGTCGAATTCCTTTGACATCGAAGGATCCAGAAAGCGAATCATCCTTTCTGCAGTGCATTCTTTCATACTGTAAATTACCATTCCCGTATGCGCTTCTCCAATAATTCCGGTAATCGCAGCAATTTCATGATCGCTCAGATTGTTTTTCCAGATAGACATTTGTCCACGGGTGACTTCAGTATTAAAAACCTTTGAAAAAGTAGATTCGACTGATCCCAGAAAAAGCTCAATAAAATTTGCATCCAGATCTTGTATGGCCATAAGATTTCACCTCCTTTTACGCGTAATTAATGTGTTCCAGAATTTTAGGAATAATTTGATTTAAAGGAACGATTTCGTCGACATAACCCGCCTGTATTGCCAGTTTATTCATTCCAAAAATGACGGATGTCCGTTCATCTTGTGCAATCACCCGTCCGTTTTTATTCTTTATGCTTTGAACGCCTTTGACACCATCGGCGCACATGCCTGTCATGATGACGCCAATATTTCTGTCTTCAAAATATTTGGATGTTGAGTTCATTAAAACGTCAATCGAAGGCCGAAAACTGGATACATGCCCATTTATGCTGAGTCCTGTAATCCAGCCATGGTTCGCTCCGCGTACGATCAAATGGTGGTCGCCTTTTGCGATATAGACTTTACCACTCATCAAAAGATCGCCGTCGTCCGCTTCTTTGATATCAACAGAAGCAATTTCGTTTAAACGGTCAGCCAATGCTTTTGTGAATCCCGGCGGCATATGCTGCACAATTAAAAAGCAAGCATTGATATCTGCCGGTATCATCGGCAATATTTGTTTTAGAGCCAATGGTCCGCCAGTGGAAACTCCAATAGAAATGACATAGTCACAGGCACGTATCCGGATTGATTTTTTATGTTCTTTATGCAGATGCTGACTGTTGAGAGCAGATTTTATTTGAACAGGATCCATTTTTTTAACATGGACCTGACTGGCCGCGCGGATTTTATTTAAAATTTGCGTTTCAATATCTTCTATGCTTCGAGAAAAAATCTTGTGCGGTTTGGCAATAAAGTCCACAGCGCCGAGATCCAGAGCTCGAAATGTTAAATCCGCACCTTCGACAGAATATGAGCTTAACATGATGACGGGTGTTGGCATTTCCTGCATGATTCGGCGCAAAGTTTCCAGCCCATCCATTTCAGGCATTTCAAAGTCAAGGGTAATAACATCCGGTTTTTTCCTGGCGATTTCTTCCAATGCCGTTTTTCCGTTATGTGCGGTCCCCAAAAGCTTCAGATCCGGATGTTTTCCAATCATCCGCGTCAGAATTTTACGAATGAGAGGAGAGTCATCAACGCATAGAACCCCTATGGGCTTTTCTTGTTTTGAATGACTCATGGTTTATCACCAATCATACTGAAATTTTTTATTAAGCATCGTCACAGTTACAGCCCCATTATTACAGTCCAAAGCAACTTTTCTTCCTGCAAATCCGCCCACAGATTCAATCATGATTGGAATCGTGTAATCTGTTAAAAGAGATTTGACAATTTCCACATTACGTTCGCCAATTGTCGGTTTTAATCCGTTGACTTTTCCAAACATGGTTGCTCCGCCTATACAGGTGGCAATCATATCTTTTAGGACAGCACCTTTTTCCTGCATTTCATTAATGAGTGCATCCACAGCAAGATCTGCGTATTTGCCTTTTGGTGCCGAAGTATCTCCATTATTGCTTGGCATCATAATATGGGCCATTCCTCCAATCCTGGTTTCCCTGTCCCAAATACAAAGCGCAATACATGATCCGACAACAGTTTTAATCACGCAAGGTGCCTTTGCCACCCGGATTTCGGACATTTTTAAAAAGGTTTCCATCGGGCCTTTTAGAATCGGTTTGCCAGTTCAATAAATAGATCTTTATTCGACATGATGATTAATCGAATCAGAAATCCCTCATGTTCCTTTTCACGAATGGCCGCATCCACACATAAAAATTCTTTGTTTAAAAACTCATCCTGCAATACGATACATTGAACCACAGCCCCCAACATATCAAATGTATTATAAGGGGGGGTTGCATGAATAATTGTTTTAAAGTAATTTGCAATGCTGTTGATAAAGGCGCTTCCAAGAATATTGTTGAGTTCTCCAATAGCGGAAATCATTTCTGATGTGACGAAAACATTTGCTCTTTTCTCTTCTCCAATCAATGAGTGATACAACCCGATGCCTTCTGTTTCAGATGTGAGGAAGAGGATATTTAAGTTCATGTCGTTCATGGTTTTAATGATAGAGGCGAAATAGCATGTTTCAAATTCATTTTCAACCTGATTCATAAAGGTTTCACCGCTTTTTATCTGGATTTGAATTTGATCGATGGTCATGGGACGACCAAACATTGTTGAAGCCGAATGTGCCGCCTGGTCAAATCCATATTGAAAGATGTGTTTGATTTGGTTAAAGGTGGATTTGGAGATATTGACCTTGTTTAATTCCTCGGCAAGATTTAACATGGTTGTACCTTTTCCTTTATGGTTGTTTGGGATTTTTGGTCTTCTTTTTCAATGTCTCTTACAATTTGTATGATGCCCAGTACATCGGCGATGAGAATTACAGTCCCATCCCCCAGAATAGCGGCCCCGGATACACCGCGAATTGATTTATAATGTTCTTCTAATGGTTTCATGACAATTTCCTGTTTACCCATAATGCGATCGACGATGAGTCCGATTTCACGCTCCTGGTAAGTGACGATAATGACAGGAACATTCCCATGGATGTCTTTGGGCAATCGCGCCGGTGCTTCGTCAAGAATCTGATCAAGCCCCAATACCGGGATAACACGATTTTCCAAGTTTAGTGCACGAATGCATTGCCGTGTGTTTAATTCATGCTCAGGTACTTTAATCGTCTCGCGAATATCATTGATGGGAATACCATAACTGCTTTTCCCCGCTTCTACGACAATAACTGTGGATATTGCCAGTGTTAATGGAAGTGTAATTAAAAATTCAGTTCCCTGATTCTGTCGGGAATTAATCTGAACAGTTCCATTCAGACTGCTGATAATATTATTTACCACATCCAAACCAACCCCTCTTCCTGAAACAGAACTCACCTTTTCAGCGGTGCTGAATCCGGGTTCAAAAACCATATTCAGAATTTCGGATTCCGCCATACTGTCAGCTGCCTCTTTTTGCAGCAATCCCTTTTCCACAGCGGTCGTTCGGATTTTATTTAAATCAAGACCCCTTCCGTCATCCTTAATTGAAATAAGGATGTGGTTTCCAGCCTGTGCTGCAGACAATTGAATTTTTGCCCGGAGGTTTTTACCTTTGCTTTTCCGTTCCTGAGGTGATTCAATACCATGATCTACTGCATTTCGTATCAGATGGGTCAGAGGGTCGCCCATGGCATCGATTACTTTTTTGTCCAGCTCGGTTTCGCCTCCGCTGATTAATAAATCAATTTCTTTTGATTCCTTTTGAGAAAGGTCGCGGACAACCCGGTTATATTGATTAAACAGGATATAAATCGGCATCATACGCGTGTTTAACACCCTGCTTTGTAGTGATGTCGACAGCTTGGAAAATTTATCTACAATTAAATTCATTTCATGAGAGATCGGGTCGTCTCGATGAATATTATGAATCTGATTTTCCAGTATTTTTAACGCTGAATTGGCCACCACCAATTCTCCCACAAGGTGCATGATACTGTCCAGCTTTTTTATTGGCACACGAATGGTATTGGTTTTTCCGGCTTGTTTGTAATTGTTGAAGCGATTGCGATTGTTCTCAACCTGGGATGATTGAGGAGTGTTTGAATTGGTCATGTCGTTCGGTGAAAGCACTTGAATGTTCTCAATTTTCATCAAATCAATCGTAATCTTTTTTTGAATGGTTGCTGCGTTTTGTTTTGATGAAAGAAAGAGTTTGAATCTGCCATCAAACGCGATGGATTGAAATGAAGATTTGTCCGGTACAATGGCGACAATTTCCCCGAGTTTTTTTGCATGATTTAGAATGAGTTCCGAACGCAGCCATTTAATGGGTTCAGCAGTATCAATGCAAACAGAAATTTCGTAGAGAGTCGCATCTCTTCCGGTCTTTTGATTAAGATGGGTCTGAATCTCGGCCGGCAACTGCTGCACGGATGCAGAAGCGGGTATCTCCGGTTTTATACGAATATTTTTTCGGCCTTTTCGGCTTTTATAGGCCATCAGCTGCCGTAATACTTGGGAGAATATTTTGTTGTCGGCATGATCTGACTGAGCAAGGTTGATGAATGCCTGAATGTTATCGAACACCTGGAACAGAAGATTGACAAGTTTAGGAGTGATTTTTCTCTGTTTATTACGAATTTGTTGGACCAGATCTTCAGCACGATGGGCAAACTGACTCAGCTCATTGAAACCGACAGCGGCTGCCGAACTTTTCAGGGTATGCAAAACACGAAAAATGCTGTCAATAAGATCAGTCTGGGAAGGATTTTTTTCGAGAGCAATTAAATCGTCGTTCAACATGATCAGATGTTCCTGGGTTTCCTCAAGAAAAGCAATTTTATATTCATCAAATATGGTATGCATGGTGATCGATTTACCTATTCTTTGAAATAGAGTGTCGGTTGTATATACTTTAAAGTGGTTTCTATTCTAAAAAGACTTTCTGCGTAACCGGTCATCAAATATCCGCCCTTTTTCAAACACAGGTCTATTTGCCCAAGTGTTTTCTTTTTACTTTCAATATCGAAATAGATCATTACATTACGGCAGAGAATAATATCAAATTTTCCGTGGTGATTGGATTCTAATAAATTATGGCGAAAGAATTGAACCATTTCTTTCACTGGCCGGATCAGGTGATATTTGTCTTCGGATTTTTTTTCGAAGTAATGACCCTTGAAAAATGGCGATACCTTTTGCAGTGCATACGGTTTATAATCCCCCTGTTTGGCCTTTTCCAATACCTGAATGTTAATATCGGATGCCACTATTTCAATACGTTTCAGGACATCTGGCCTGAATTTGTGATGGAGCAATATTGCAATAGAATAAGGTTCTTCACCCGATGAGCAGGCGGCAGACCATATTCGGAGTTTTTCCGAAGGTTTCAGTTCAGAAAGAAGTTGAGGAATAATTTTTTCTGCCAAGAGATCCAATTGTTCGCCATGCCTAAAGAAAAAAGTCTCATTGGTGGTCAGGCAATTAATAAATTCAATTAATTCTTGTCGTCCTTCCGGTGTCTTTGTGATAAAATCATAATACTGTTTATGCCTGCTGAAGCCATGAGCCTCCAGTCTTTTTCTGAGACGGTTGGCAACCATTGTTTTTTTATGGGATTTGATGTATACTCCCGCAGTCTCATATATTAACTTTTGTATCAATTGAAATTCAGCATCAGATACCGGATATGTGACAATGTATGGCGTTTCTATCATTTCCCTCAGGCCTGTCTATATATTGTGATTTAATTTAAAATGATTAACCAGCGCGCTTAGCACTTCTGTTTGTGACTTTAATTCCTGGGCCGCTGTAGACATTTTCTCTGAACCATCAGAGGTTTGTCTGGAGACAGAATTCATTTGTTCTATACTGCCTGATATTTCCTGAGCACCGGCGCTTTGTTCTTCTGAAGCGGCGGCAATTTGCTGTATCATATCCACGGCCTGATTCACGGAATTAAGAATCTCTGCCAATACTATTTCTGCCTGTTCTGTAGAATTTTTTCCGGAATCGACAGCATCTTTGGTTTCCATCATGGATTCGGAAGCTTCAATGGTATCTTTTTGAATAGCTTCAATGGTTTCCGCAATTTCACCGGTTGCTTCTGCAGTTCGTTCGGCCAATTTGCGGACTTCATCCGCAACCACCGCGAAACCGCTGCCCTGTTCGCCGGCGCGCGCCGCTTCCACAGCAGCATTTAAGGCAAGAAGGTTGGTTTGATCGGCAATTTTATCAATGACCCGTGTGATTTCACCAATTTGTAATGCTCGATTGGTCAGTGACTTAATGGTGGATTCCATTTTTAAAGATGCTTGTACAATACGCTCCATGCCCTGGCGAGTGGTCTGTACGGTTTCTGTGCCTTGTTTTACACGGTCACTGGCCTCTTCTGCAATTTTAGCTGTTTCTCCCGCGTTTTTGGAATTCTGCATAATCGAGGCAGTCATTTCTTCAACACTGGCAGATACTTCTCCGGCTTGCGTGTTATGTTCTTCAGACCCGGCAGCCATTTGTATCGCAGTGGCGCTTATGGTGGAAGCTGCGCTGGATACATGGTTGGTATTGAGTCGTACCTGACTGATAATCGCATGTAATTTCTCTACAAAAAGGTTGAACCAATTGGCCAGATCTCCCAATTCATCATTTGAATATACAGTGAGCCTTTTGGTCAAATCACCCTCACCTTTTGCAATGGCTTTCATCATATTGACCATCTCATTCAGATTTCTGGTGATTGTATTGGTGATATGGTAATTCACAATACCTATGGTTGTCATTGAGATGATTATCAAACCTACCATAATAAAGAAAGAAACGTTGTTGTTTTTTTCCATTTTTTTAAAATTCATGTTCATTTCATTTTCAAAAATGTCGCGATCCTGTTCAATCCCGATTTTGAGATTTTCATACCTTTTATTCATGGTTTCCAGCTCGTTCATGAGATCTCTGTTCATATAACCATTAATCATCTGCTTGCTGATTTTATAAGCATGATTGTAGTATTCTTCAAGATCCTGCTTGCGTCTGACAAGCAAATCAATTTTATCCTCTAAAACCGGATTTTGTATTCCCTTATTGATTAAAGCAATAAATGTATTTCTTGCTTCATCCGCTTCAAGAAGTGTTTCTTCTTCCATAGTCGAAACAGCCTCCTGGAGTTTCATTTTAATGGTGACGAGCTGTTCCGCCATGTCCCGACTGATCATATAAGCCGGACAGTATCCCTCGCTGATTAAGCTGTTCCGGTTATGTGCTGATCTGTTGTTGATAATCGTGACGCCGATGATAGCAATAAAAAAGAAAAAGAGTATAGCCAGGGGGATTGAAAATAATTTTTCTCTGAATTTCAATCGTTTAAACATTGGATCATCCTTTTTTTATATATAATAACGTTGCCCCATTCTGTTTTTTATTTACAATGGAGCGCCTGGACGTGATTTCGTTAAAGGGATACTGGTTTCACGATCAGGTGCCCTTGATGATTATGTGTTATTTACGTAATTTAAACAAACTGACTGCCTTCTGAAGGACAGCTGTTTGTTTATTTAATTGATGTGCGGCAGAGGCCATGGTTTCTGCGTTTACCGCGGATTGTTTGGTGATACTGGCGATGGTTTCGACACTGCTTGAAATTTCTTCGGCACCAGCGCTTTGTTCTTCAGCGGCCGCGGCAATTTGTTGAATCATATCCATGGCCTGCGCTACAATGTCCACGATTTCACCGAGCACTTTTTCAGTTTGCTCTGTTGCCCATTCACCGTGGGCCACTTTACTGTTTGTTTCATCCATAGACTCCGATGCCATATGCGTATCCTGCTGTATGGCCTGAATGGTTTCCGCGATTTCTTTGGTGGCATTTGTGGTGCGTTCAGCCAGCTTTCGCACTTCATCGGCGACTACTGCGAAACCGCTGCCCTGTTCACCAGCTCGTGCAGCTTCAACTGCGGCATTTAATGCAAGCAGGTTGGTCTGATCAGCAATTTTGTCGATCACCTGGATAATTTTATCAATCTGGCCGGCGCGTTCTGTTAAAGTTTTAATGATATCTCGCATCTTACCCGTTGATGTCACAATATCACGGATACCCTCGCGTGTCATTTGCATGGCCTCAGAACCCTGTTTGGCTTTATTTGTGGCGGATTCGCTGATTTTCGCTGTTTCACCGGCGTTTTGTGAAGTTTGCATGATAGAAGACGTCATTTCTTCCACACCGGCAGATACTTCGGAAGCCTGAGCAGTCTGTTCTTCGGCACCCGAGGCCATTTCATTGGCAGCGTTCGTAATCAGTCCGACAGCCCCGATTACCTGGTCTGTGTTGTCCCTTACCTGGGAGATCAGATCATGCAGCCTGTCCATAAAGGCATTGATCCACCGATTCAGTTCTCCTACCTCGTCTTCAGATTCCACAGGCAAACGACGGGTTAGATCCCCTTCTCCTTCGGCAATGTCAATCATGATATTGGTAGCCCGGCGCAGTCCCTGTGAAACGCTGCGACTGAGATAAATACTTCCCAATAAAGTGCCTGCCAGTACTATTATTCCAATCAGAAGACCCAGCCATGCGATCTTATCTGCCTGTCTTTTGAAAAAATTCTTTGAAAAATCAATTGCCAGATATCCTACAACAGCCTGATCGATATCCTGCATGGGGATCCATACACGAAAATAGGCACCTTTATTGATGATTTCAATGTTGTTTGTTTGCTTGAACTCTATTGGTTTTTCATCCTTCATAGCTCTGATGAATGCGCCAGTCTCATCAAAGATATAAACCTGGCTTATGGTTCCTTTTTGAGGTCCATCCGATGATTTTAACATATCGAGAGTTTGCTGCAATGAAGCGCCTTCATCGAAGAAGCGGGTCTGCATACCCAGAGCCAGATTGTCGGCAAGCAGATTGGCAATAAACCCCACGTCGTTTTTCAGGATGGCTTCACCCATTTTTCTGGCCTGTCCGGGAGCGTAAATGCCAAGAAGAATGCTGACAAAAATGCCAATCAGGCTGATCAGAAGAATGATGCGCCATTTGATTTTCCAATTGCTTATTTTAAGAATTTTTTCGAACATGGTATATTCTTACCCCTTATTTGATTGTTTTTGCGATTTTCATGATGGCAGGATTCCAGGAAATACCCGCTTCGATCGTTGAAGTCAGGTTTAATGTAACAACGGGTTTCCCGTTTGTTCCGATGCCGATTCCGAGGATTACTCCTTTGCTGGCAAACTGCGGCACGCCTGTGATGCTGAGGATGTTGTGCTTTTTTGCATATTCAACGGCTTGATTGATATCGGCTTCAGAACCGACAAACAGTAAAGAGGGCGGCTGTTCCGGCAATGTATCTCCGGATGATACGGCAGTCAGTGTCGCTTTGCCAATCGCACTTCCGATGACGTTCTGTAGCTCAACAGCTACATCAGGCGCTCCCAGAACAAATATTGTCACATTTTCTTGTGACGCGATATTTTTTTCAAAAGCGGCCAATTTCAAGGTCAGAGCAACAGCAAGACTCGCAGGTGTATTTTCTGTCTGAGCCGTCAGTGAAACAGGCAAGAGAATGAGTATGCCTGTCATGATCAGAATGAATATTTTTATAAACAATTTGGCCATCATAGCCTCCAGGATTGAGCCGTTATTAATATTCAAAACGCAGGCCTGACAGACAGAGCCGGTTTGTATTGTCGGTAAATCCAAATTCCTGGGAGTTATTACCCAATACGTTGCGTGTATTCACAAACAGATCGATATTCGTATGGATATGATGCGTTAAAGTGAAATTCAGCAGAATTTTACTGTCGATCTCCCGGGTCTGAAGATTGAAAAGAAAACCCGGGCATAGAATCGATAAAAAGAATTCTGCGATCGTTTTTATATTCATGATAGATTGCCTTTTATTACTGGAATTGTTATGGCTTTGCCCATGCCCACCGGAATCCTCCGAATATGGACAGGCCGGTAGATTCTGCAAAACCGAATTCCCGTTGATCGGTAATGAAATTTTTCAGGGTGAAGTATACCGAATTTTCTTTGAAAAATTTATATCTCACATGGATTGCCGGAATGAGTCTGGATTTCAGCTTTATTTCACCATTGGCTTCATCTATCGAGGCGTAATCATGCCGATACATATGAGAACCCAGATAATAAATGCTCCCGTTTACTGTCCATGAATGGGAAGGATGATATGTGAGTAAAAGGCCGCCATAAAATGCCGGAGTATTTTTATGTATAAGTGATCCTTCTTCAGGTTGTAATTCAAAGGGTGAGGTTTTCCAGCCGAAATCTTCAAGTTCCGTTTTTTGGATTGAACCGTAAAAACGACTTTTTAATGACTGACTCAAGGTGATGCTGAAATTGCCTGTGATTCCCATCTGCCGTGCTGTCGAACGAATATTGTGGTAGATATATCCCAGACTGCTGAAATTTGAAGGTTGATTCTCAATATATCCAATCGTATTTACATCAAGGCTGGTCAGATCCCGGGTTGTGCTGTAATAGAGTTCAATATCCATTTGCACTCGCTTTGAAAGTCGGCTGCGAAAACCAATTTCAGCCATATCTGTTAATGGTAATCGTAAATTTCTGTTGCCCAGATATTCAATTTGTTTTTCGTCAATATATTCAGAAACATCCGTATAAATATCCATGAAAAAGGGACCGCGATTGGCTCGTGAATAGACTCCTCGAATGATATTGTTGCCATTTATTCGATATGTTGCAGCCAGCTGATAATTAATATAGGCCGTATCCGGGTAATTATAATAATCGGTACGCAGAGCAGCTATAATGCGGACAGGATTGACAGGCTGATATTCTGTCCTTAAAAAATAGGCATAATTGCTCAGAGTTCGTTCAGCGTTTAAATACCCCATATCCAGCTGCTCAGGAGTCAGATAAGGCGTATCTTTGTACATTACTTCCTGCCAGCTCATTCCGGGCCTGAGTTTCAGCGGACCTTTTTCCCAGGCGTATTCTAAATTACCATCAAACATGCGCATATCGAATTTCGATACAATTTTAAAATTTTCTTTCATGTCCTGTATTCCCGTCTGACCGGAAATCTGTAACTGAAAACCGTAAATAGTAGCATTGATATTGGCATAACTTGTTTTTGAAGTACGAATGCTTAATGGTGTGGCAAAAGTTTCCATAAATACGGTTTGTGCTCTTGAATCCTGATAGCCGCCGCTTATATCAAGTTTTATCGATTTGGAAATGTCCCAATTCAATCTGATTGTGCTGCTCCAGCGTTTTTTTGAAATGTTCTTGTCTTTAATTTCAGGGTAACCCTGATCTGTGGAAGGATCGATTCGATAAGGCCGAAGCGAATCATAAGGCACTTCTGCATCATGTAAATATGAATGATAGGTGTCCTGAAACCGTTCTCTTTGTTCCCCAATAGCGCTGATTTTCATACCCATATTATTCCTCGGTTTATAAAAAGCATTCAGTTCACCGATTGATGAGTTTGGGTGCCCTTGTGTGATATTTCCAGAAATACCAGACTTGTCTATATGTGCCTCCCTGGTAATAAAATGGATCACACCCGTGACTGCGTTGGGACCATACAAGGAGGCAGCCGGACCGCGTATAATTTCGATACGTTCAATTTCATCAATGCCGATCGGAAGTGTTTCCCAGAATGTGCCGCCATTCAGATGATTGAAAACCTTTCGACCGTCGATCATGACCAATGTCATGGTATTTTCACTGAATGATGTAAAATTACCCGGCGGGATATTATCCATACCCCGAATATGAATATCATAATTTCCGTGGCTTTCTTCACGAACAATCAACCCGGGTGCGAGGCGTAAAGCCTCTTCTAATGTGGTCACGCCTGAGTTCAGAATATCTTCCCGAGTAATCACTGATGCTGAAAGCGGGGACTCGAAGATATTCTCTGCCTGCTTGGATACTGAAAAAATATTCATGTTAAGGATATCTTCGAGAGACATAGACATCAGATCTTCGGTCTTTTGGGCAAATCCGATATCAATACCTGACAAGATTATTATACTTATGCCCAGTATCTTTTTAACAGTCATGCCAGATTCTCCCCTTTTTTTATTTTTTCGATAATTTTTTCTGATTCTTTTTTTTAGCAACCGGGAGATTCAATTTTGTCTTTTTTTTCGTTGCGGTTTTCGATGTGGATTCTGGTTTTCTGACAGTTTTTTCAGGCGGTATTTTCGATGCCTTTATTTGTTCGGTTGCCTGTTTCATTTTTTTCAAATCTTCGATTTGAATAATATCTTCTTCGGTTAATATTTTGTCGATATTCAGTAAGACAATCAGGTCTTTCTCAACTTTTCCCATGCCTTCAATATAATCCTGAATTCTGCCTGCACCAATATCCGGAGGCGATTCAATCTGCTCTTTTCTGATACGCAGTACACGTTCGACATGATCTACAATCATTCCGATCAGTTTATCACCGACGAAAAAAACAATGATTCGTGCTTTGTCGTCCCGGTTGGATTCAGGCAGACCCAGCTTTTTGGGCAAATCGATTACCGGAATGACATTGCCTCGCAGATTGATCACTCCGGCAACTGTATCAGGTGTCTGTGGAACATGGGTAATCGATTGGATGCGTACAATTTCTCTGACTTTGAGTATATCCACACCAAACTCTTCATTGCCCAATTTAAAACAGACCCACTGATGCCAGATATACTTAACTTGATCTTGATTGTCCATTGTATCGTCCTTTTATTCTCGCATAGGTTGTCAAAATGATCATGAGGGGCTAACAATCTTTATACAGGTTCCGGATTTGGATTGAATATCGATATTTCCGTTAAGCTGATATCGTACAATATTTGAAATCAGGTTCATGCCTAAAGAAGCATATTCATCCATATTTATTTTTTGATCGATTCCTTTTCCGTTGTCACTGACTTTCAAAGTAATGGCATTGCTTTTATTTCGGTTTAGAGACACATAAATTCTGTTGTCATTTCCATTGGAGTCTGAAAAGGCATGAGAAATGGCATTGGCGATCAGTTCGTTAAATACCAAACCCCAGGGGATGGCATGATTGACATCCACGGTGACAGGTTCGAGTTGCAAATCAATGGTGATATTTTTCTCATTCAATTGATTGATTTGTGAAAATGTATTCATGTAACGTTTGATATATTCAGCCAGATTCAGTTTTGCTGCGTGACCTTCTGAATAAATACGTTCATGAATCAATGCCATGGTATGTATGCGTTGATAGGCGGAATGAAGCGCTTTTTTTGCCTGGCTGTTTTCCATTTTTCCGTATTGCATTCGCAACAGGCTGCTGATGAGCTGAAGAGTCTGGTTGATGCGTTCTTTCAGTTCAGTGGACATTTTTTCCTTTTCTGCCTGCAACTGGTTCAGTCGGATATCCCTCAACATGTCTTCCTGAATTTTTAATTCGATCTGTTTGAGAGATTCCAGCAGTTCCTGAATTTGAACCGGCTTTTGAAAAAAACCGTATGCCCCGAGATTTACTGCTTCTATGGCATTTTGTGTGTCGGCATATCCTGTAAGGATAATCACCGGAGTGCCCGGACGATTTTTTTGAATCATTTTTAAGACTTGAATGCCATCCATTTCAGGCATTTTCAAATCGGTAATGACGGCATCAAAGTATTCGTTCTGAAAATGTGAAACGGCTTTTTGGGGCTGGTTAAATACCACACATTCATGTCCTCCAGGCTCGATGGCTTCTTTAAGGCTGTTTGTTACTTGAGGTTGATCATCAATAATCAGGAGCTTCATCGGAGACCCCACTTTCTTCAAAGCGTTGGCAAGCTGCATTTCGGCATCCCTTTTCATTCCTGTCATGAACTTTATCAATGATTAAACGCGGCATTGTATCTATGCTCTGTCATTTTTCTTAAAGTCAGCGAATCAATAAACAAAACTTTAAATGCATGAATTATGCCAGGTTGAATTCTTTCCGACCGGGAGCTTATATAAATTATTAATTAAATTGAAATAAAATGATTATTTAATTGAAAGAAATTATGATAAAGAAATACGTGGAAATTTCATGGATTGACAGATTGGTATACGGATTTGTCAATTGGCGCAACCTGCTTATTCAGATAGAGTGTTGTCTTTTATGGAACCCGAAGTTTTTTATTTGATTTTTATAATTTTTTCATATATGTATGCAAGACGCGGACAGAAATTCCAAGATACTGGGCGGTCTGCGTTTGATTGCCCTGATGCATATCCAGGGCCTTTTTTACCAGGGTCAATACATGTTTATTTAAATCCATACGGTTTCCGGGCATTTGGAATTCTTCAGGGATTTCGTTTATTTTATTGGACATATAAGGGCTTGGGATACTTTCAAGGCAGGCACGAACATGAGTTGGCCGGATTTCTTCGTCATCCCAGTACAGAACAATGCGTTCGATCAGATTTTTTAACTCACGTACATTGCCCGGCCAATGATACTTTTGAAGCATCTCACTGGCTTTTTGAGAAATTTTCTGGAAATGTGTGGCTTTCTGCTTTGTCAGTTGTTTCAAAAATAAAAGAGCCATTGGTAAAATAGATTCCGGACGCTCTCTCAGCGGAGGAATACGGATATGTCCGATATTCAACCGGAAGTATAGATCCTGACGAAAAGAGCCGTTTTTAACGGCTTCTTTTACATTCCGGTTCGTTGCGCAAATGAACCTGGCTTTGGCTTCCTTTTTTTTTAACCCCCCCACACGGAAAAATTCCCGTTCCTGAATTACCCGTAACAACTTGGCCTGGTGCTCAGCCGGCATTTCCGTAATTTCATCCAGGAAAAGAGAACCATTCCCGCTTAGTTCCAGTTTGCCTTTTTGACCCCTGGGGCTGCCTCCGGTAAATGCACCGGGTTCGTAACCGAACAGCTCGCTTTCAAATAAATTGGCGCTGAGTGCCGCACAGTTTAATCCCACAAAAGGAGCGACCACATCGCCATGCCCATAATGGATGAAATGAGCCACCAGCTCTTTTCCAGTCCCTGTTTCTCCTTCAATGAGTACAGGAATGTCGGGATTCTGATGCAGTTTTTCTGCGCGTCCGAAAACCTGTTTCATGGATTTTGAAAAAATACCAATTTCAACTGTGCCAATTTCCCGTGCAAATGCCTTGCGAATGGCAATTAATTCATTCTCAATTTCCTGCGTGGCTTTTTGAACTTCTTCCTTAAAATGATGGCTGAGTTTTTCATGGTCTGTTTTTAATTGAAAAAGATCATTCAGCCGTTTTAAAACCACGTCCAATTCCTCAACATTCACCGGTTTGACCAAATAATCGTATGCGCCGTCACGCATGGCTTCCACAGCGCTTTTCACGTCTCCATGTCCTGTAAATAAGATGACTTCAATATGTTTTAACGAATCCTTGTCTTTAACATTTTTCAGTAATTGATGTCCATTCATTACCGGCATCATGATGTCAGACAGGACCACATTAATATCCGACTGATTGAGGATGTCCATGGCAATTTTTCCATTTTCACAGCTTGTGATCTGATAGCCGAGATTCTGGAGTAATTCGACCAGACTTTCCCGGACTCCTGTGTTGTCTTCAACCAGTAAAATATGCATCATTATGCCACCATTATTCATTAATTAATGGTATCTGTACGGTCATTTGAGCGCCACCTGTTGTCTGATTTTTTGCCTTAATAGATCCCTTGAATTGTCTTAGCAATTCTTCCACAATGGCAAGGCCCAGTCCCATGCCTTTTCCATTTTTTTCCGTTGTAAATAATGGATCAAAAATCCGGTTCATGTTGTCTTCCGGGATGCCGGGGCCGTTATCCCTGACATGGATAAAACAATAACCATGCCTGCGCTGTGTCTGTATTTCGATGATTTTCTCATTCAGATCGGTACGATTCAATGCGTTAAGGGCGTTGGTGATGAGATTTAATACAATCTGTTCCAAAGGCGTTTCAATGGCGAGAACGCTTGGATCTCGCGGGGTTAATCTGAGATTGAGAACAATGCCATGAGAGGAAAGTCTCTGCTCCACAAAACGGCAGGCTTTTTGGATAACCTGATTGATATGGATTTTGGTTAAGGGACCTTTTTCCTGATAGATAAGCGAGCGCATGTGTTTGATGATCTTATTGATTTCTTCTGCCTGCTCTGAGATAAAATGCAAATTGCTCTTTAAATTTCTTTGTAAAATATCAGGATTTTCTTTTCCCCAATAGAGCAGGCCGTCCACTTTAACTTTCAGCGCTGTCAGCGGCTGATTGATTTCATGAGAAATGCCGGCAGCCAGAGTTCCCAATGAAGCCAGATGATACGTGCGTTGGGCCTGCTGCATGGCCAATTCTGCTTTCTTCCGTTCGCGAATATCACGGACAAAGACCAAATATGCTTTTTCTTCATGGAATGGGATATGTCCCATACTGATTTCGACAGGCAGTATTTGATTGTTGCGAAGATAGATTTGAATCTCGAAGGTTTCTGTTATCTCTTTATTATGCATTTGATTTTTAAAGTATTTTGTTACTATGGATTTGTCTTCAGGAATAACATGATCCAGCCATCGGGTATTCAGCACTTTGCTGGCCGGAAGATCGAACATTGAGATTAGCCTGTTATTTGCGAAACGAATCCATCCCTGATGAACAATGAGAATGCCATCACTTGCCAGTTCGACGAGACTTCGATATTTTTCTTCACTTTCTCTGAGCGCCTGTTCCGCTTGTACACGTTCGGTGATATCAAAAATCGAACCTTGATAGATCAGATTCTTTTCCGTTTCAATGATACGGGCAATATCTCTGACCCAACGGATACTTTTATCCTTTTTAATGATCCGATATTCATTATCAGCTGTATAGTCTGATATGGTGATCATCTTTTTGTCTTCTGAAAGCACTTTGTCGAGATCATCCGGATGAATAAGTTGATTCCAATGCATTTCTCCCGAGTGAAACAGTTCAGAGGGATAACCTGTGATACGTTCCAGATCGCCTTCAAGATGTGAAATAATATATTCATGCTCGCCTTTGGCCTGTACCTGATAAGCGATCCCCCTGAAATTCCGTGCGAATAAACTGAGCTTTCGTTTACTTTCCTGCAGTGCCTTTATATTAATGATTCTTTCCGTAATATCGCGGACAATTGCAAAATTGTATTCGACCTCATTATATTCCAGATAGTTGCCAATGATTTCCACAGGCAATTTTCGGCCGTCTCTTGTGAATAGTGTTGTCTCGAAAATATGATGCTGTTTTTCCTTTAACGTCTCCCAATATAAATTCCAACGCTTCAAGCTTAGATTACTGTCTATGTCAACAATTGTTTTTTGAAGTAATCTCTCACGAGTATAAGCCAGCATTTTACAGGCGGTTTCATTCACAGCGGCAAAAGTAGCATCCTTTCGTATCCAGAAAGCGCCTTCACCGACATGATTCAGAGAATACTGGGTCATTCGAAGCCGGTCTTCCATTTTTTTTCTTTCAGTGATATTTCGAAAGGAAAAAACCGCGCCCAACACCTCGTTTTTTGGTGAGAAGATTGGAGTAATTGTGCCTTCGATATTAAAAACGGTTCCATTCAGGTTATGAAGGAGTGTGTTATCCGGAAGATTGATGGATTGACCGGTCTTGATGGTTTCCTGCATCCACCTGGAGATATATATGGATTTTTTATTTAACGACAGAGGGATAATTTCATCGATGCTTTGTTCAGGAGAGGGTGATTTTGAATAGCCTGTCATCATTTGGGCTTTGGGATTCATTACAGTAATATTTCCCAGATGATCGATGGTAATAACTGCATCTTCAATGCTTTGCAGAGTTGAAGCGAACCAGGATTCCCTTTCCTTGAGAATGGTTTCCATCTGATGTTTGTGTAATGCGATTTCTATTGGGCCGTAAATGGATTGTTCGTCATCAATAGGCTTGACAAGGTACCCCTCAGGCCGTGTATGCTTTGCTTTTTCAAGGGTGGATGTGTCCGTATGAGCAGTCAGGTATATGATGGGCATGTCGTGTTGTTTTTGGATCTGTTCGACGGCTTCGATTCCTGACATATTTCCATGAAGCCGGATATCCATAAGAATGAGATCCGGCAGATGTTTGTTTGTGCTTTCTATAGCTTCTTCACCAGAGGTGCATATATCGGGAACCTGATAACCCAACGTTTGCAGCTTTTGCTGAAGATCATAGGCGATAATCACTTCATCTTCAACGATCAGGATACTGGCATTTTGCATGCAAACACCTTGTTTCGTTCGGACTGTATATAGTTCCAATATATTGAGCAATTATTGAAATTTCAAGAAATCTCTTTAAAATTTCTGAAAAAATGTTAAATCATTGCATAAGTATTGAGGAAACAGGTTTTAAAATTTGATTATTATTTAAAAACGGGCCATTGCTGACAAAATTTGGAGTTTCACAGATGGCGCAGTTTATATTTTATTCTCCTTGTTTCACATAAAATCAAATTTACCAGTATTGGTGAACAAATCCGGAGATTTGGTGCTCATAGATGGATCGTACCCGTGTCATGGTCTCTTCAGATAGGGGTGAAAGATCTGCTGCGGCCAGGTTTTCCTCAACCTGCGACACACGCTTTGCACCTGGAATGGCGCAGGTTACAGCATCAGACATCAGAATCCAGCGCAGGGCGAACTGTACCAGACTCATTCCCTGTGGACAAACGGATTTCAGCTCTTCAACTGCTTTGAGACCCGTTTCATAATCAACTCCTGAAAAGGTTTCTCCGCGATCAAACGCTTCTCCTGAGCGGTTAAACGCACGATGGTCATCCGATGCGAACAGGGTATCCGGTTTGAGCTTGCCTGTCAGCATGCCGGAGGCCAACGGCACCCGTGCTAGAATACCCACCTTTCGCTTTTTTGTCTGCTCAAAAAGCAGTTCTGCGGGACGGTGACGGAATATATTAAAAATGATTTGCACGGTTTGCACATTGGGAAATTCTATAGCTTTAAGCGCTTCTTCCACTTTTTCCACGCTCACACCATAGTAGCGGATTTTTCCTGCATTCATAAGACCATCGAGTATGCCGAATACTTCAGGTCTGTAATAAACATCGGTCGGCGGGCAGTGAAGCTGAAGCAAATCAATGGTTTCTGTATTCAGATTTTTTAGGCTGCGCTCTACAAACGCAGTGAGGTTTTCCCGGTTATAGCCGTCTGCGAGATGAGGATCCAGCCTTCGTCCTGCCTTGGTGGCAATATAAAAGGTTTTACCGTGATCCCTGCGAAGTTGAGCCAGCAGCCGTTCGCTGCGGCCATCACCGTAAACATCAGCTGTATCAAAAAAGTTAACGCCAAGTTCTACAGCCCGGTGCAGGGCTGCCAAGGATTCTTCATCTTTTACAGGTCCCCAGGCACTGCCGATAGCCCAGGATCCAAAGCTGATGCTGGATACTTTCCAGCCTGTACGGCCGAGCTCTCTATACTGCATTTATGAACCTCCTCTTGAATCGATGTAAATTTATTGGCATTGCGAAAGCTTATCCGGGTTTGCTCTTATTGCTTTAAAAACATCGCCTTTTATTTGTTTTGAAAACCATATAATCAACAAAGCCGCCTTTTTATAAAAGATAAGAATTTATTTTTTTAAAACCAGTATATTTTAAATCAGGCATTAGTGATTATTCCAAATAAAATTTACAGGATTGGCCAACCGGTTGTTACCTTTTGCTTGAAACCGGTAAAAAATATTCATATCTTAAAAAACTGTTATTATTGCAGGAGAATGCCATGAAAGATTTCTTGAAAATTCTGTTTTTACAATCAACCATTTTAACCGGAGCTCTATTCAGCATGGAAAAATCATTTACACCCGCAGTTTCTTTTGAGGCCGCTTCAGAGCGGGCAGATTCCATTGTACAGCAGCTGACACTTGATGAGAAGCTCAGCATAATCGGAGGAGTCAATCATTTTTTTATTCATGGACTGGAGCGGTTTGGTTTTCCCGACCTGTACATGGCGGATGCCACCCAGGGTGTGCATATCAGGAATACATATCGGGATCAAACCTTTGAAATTGAACCCATGGAGAGATCGACAGCATTTCCGTGTCCGCTTTTACTGGCTGCCACATGGAACACAGAACTGGCTTATCAGTATGCCAAAGCCGTGGGTGAGGAATGCCGCCTGGGAGGTGTGTCCGTGCTTTTGGGGCCGGGACTCAACCTGTACCGGATTTCCCAGTGCGGAAGGAATTTCGAGTATTTTGGTGAAGATCCCTTTCTCGTGTCTCAAATGATCAGGAACTACATTTCAGGATTGCAGTCCACGGGTACGATCGGCACGCTGAAACATTTTGTGGCAAATAATACGGATTTTTTTCGACGCAGGTCCAATTCTGTAGTCAGTGAACGTGCGCTGCATGAACTCTACACACAGGGATTCAGGGCAGGTATTGAGGCCGGAGCCATGGCGGTCATGACCTCGTATAATTTGGTAAATGGGGAATGGTCAGGACAGAGCAGGGATGTGATTCATGATGTTCTCCGTAATAAACTCGGTTTCAGATGGATGGTCATGACCGACTGGTGGTCAGTCTGGGACGGAGAGAAAGTGATCGAATCGGGCCAGGATCTTGAGATGCCAGGTCCCAAAGCGGTTCAAGGTGCAAAGGACCTGCTGAATGCAGGTAAAATCGAAGAATCTGATATCGATCGTATGGCATCCTCCATTTTAACAACACTTTTTGCTATGGGGATATATAACCGGCTTCCGGTGGATCACAGCTATGATGAACAATTTCCGGAACATGAGAAAATTGCACTGCAAACTGCACGTGAAGGGATTGTACTGCTGAAAAACGAGGATATGCTTCCCATTCCGTTAAAAACCGTAAGGCGGATTCTGATAACAGGAGAATATGTTACGAAGAACGCAACGGGCGGTGGTTCCGCATATGTGGAAGGATACAATACGGTTACGGTGCTCGAAGCCCTGAAAGGAGAATTCGGCGACAAGATTATTTATGATCCCAATCCCACTGAAAAAGTGATAGAAGAGGCGGATATGGTTCTTGTCAATACCGGTACCAGCGACAGTGAAGGATGGGACAGACCCTTTGATCTGCCAGATTCGACCAATCAATTTATCATTTATTGCCTTGATCATAATCCCAAATCTGTCGTGATTGTGCATTCGGGAGGTGGAATCAATATGAGCCCGTGGCAGGCGCGGGCGGGCGCCATTTTGCACACCTGGTACAAAGGCCAGATCGGCAATGTCGCGTTAGCTGAAATTTTATCAGGCAAAACCAATCCTTCAGGCAAACTGCCCATTACCATCGAGAAACGGTTTGAAGATTCGCCGGGGTATGGATACATCCCGGAGGGTGAGCAGCTTTATCATGACTGGCCCAGAGAGAAAGAGTATGAACATCCGGTGTATGATGTGGATTATAAAGAAGATATTTTTATCGGATACCGATGGTATGAGCACAAGAAAATTGCGCCCTTGTATCCATTCGGTCATGGATTGTCGTATACACAGTTTGAATACACCAATCTTGATATTCCGGAGGTACAAGTCAAGACAGACACACCCGTCCGTGTTTCTGTGCAGATTAAAAACATCGGAGGCAGGGAAGGCGCAGAAACCGTTCAGCTTTATGTGAGGGATGAAGCATGTTCGCTGCCCCGTCCTGAAAAAGAGCTGAAGGCATTTGCGAAAGTCTGTCTTCAGCCCGGAGAGAGGCAAACCCTCTTTTTTGAACTTGGCAAAGATGCATTCGCATTCTGGCATCCGGATCTTAAAGACTGGACCGTGGAGCCGGGCGTGTTTGCGATTATGATCGGAAAGTCATCGCAGGAGATTGTGCTCGAGAAGAGTGTGACTGTAGTTGATTAAGCTTCCGGATGTATGCCGGTGACAGGGGAATTAAGGAGCCATGCTGCGCAGGACCGGCTTCCGCTTGTCACTCAACTCTGGGTTGTGCTGAAAAACCATTGTGAGTTCGTTGTCCGTTTATTCAGTCTTGTCCCTATCGCTTTATAACAGGAGGAGTCAGGTTCGCTTTGAACAAAGAATGGCCTTTGCCGGTATGACGATTGGGAGCGTTGACAGTACCAATCCGATAATATTCCAGGCCAGCCATCCGTGGGCAAAAATGCAATAGATGGGGGGCGTCATCACAATGACAAGCAAAGTCCACCAGGCCCATTTTTCTCCTTTTTGATAAGCTCCCAGTGTGATACCGATAACGGCAATCGCATTGAGGGCGAACAGAATGCCTGAATCCAATTCCTTCTCACCGCTTAAAACCATTTGAATGCTCGCAAAGATTCGGAATAAAGCCATGATCAGCATTAAGACCACGCTGACCTTAATTAATTTTGACATTTAGAGCCTCCTTTCAAAATATTCTGCGGTGTTTTATCGTCCACATTTTTCTTATTTTAGAAGAAGTGCTTTTTTAATAATGATATGATCTCCCTGCGCCAGCTGAAAATAATACTGTCCTGAAGGGACATTTTTCCCGTCATTATCCAGGCTGTCCCATGTGACAATATATTTACCCGGCAACTGGATATGATTCACGAGAGTTCGAACACATTGTCCAACAGCGTTATAAATCTTTAAACTTGTATGCCCGGGTTTTACAAGATTATAAACAATATTGGTCGATGGATTAAAAGGATTGGGATAGTTATAATATAATTGGATATTTTCAGGGAGATTTGCTTTTCTATTGTCTTCCACAGAGGCATTCACATTATCATAAACAGTTCCCCCGACAACCACACCCCTTATCCATAAATTCGGGATCTCGCTGACCGGAACCGAATAAAGATCATCCGACCAGATTGTCATATCGGCATATTTACCCACTTCAATCGATCCTTTGACATCCTCTTCAAAGGCGGCATAAGCCGAGCCCATGGTATGTGCGCGCAAGGCTTCCTGAATGGTAATGCTCTCTTCAGGAGCGATTGTGATGCCGCTTGAAGTTCTTCGGGCAAGACAGGCCCATAAAGTATATTTCGGATGCAAACGCGGAACAGTCGGATAATCGGTTCCCAATGCGATATGAATTCCGGCATCCAGCAGAGACCGTAAAGGTTTCAATCGCCTTGCAGTCTCGGCACCCCAGATTTTTGTATAGAAATCACCGCTTGCATAAATGGCGGCAGGCTGCAGTGAGGCAATAACACCCAATTGTGCCATTCGCTGAATGGCTTCTTCTGTGGGTATCATGACATGCTCGAGACGATGACGGTGGTCGGGTTTCGGCGTATCATTCAATGCTTCTTCGATAGCATCGAGCGCCAGATCAATCGCAGCGTCACCCATCACATGAATGGCGATTTGATGACCGGCACAATGCAGGTCTTTCACGACCTTTTTTAAAGTATCGGGATTCCATGTGGGCAGATCATGGGTGGGGCCCAAATGCGGATCATAAGTAAATGATGTTGGCGGCTGACCATCCAGCAGGAATTTATCACTCATCAGTGACAGCCATGGGCCCTGATAGGGCTGTAAATTCTCGATACTGAAAGCCGCGTCTCTTGACTTTTCAATCGTGAAAGATAAGTATCCTCTTATTTTTAAAGAATCCACAGCATGTACGTAACCCATTAATCGGGAAATGCCTCTGCAGTTTACATCCTGAAAACTGGTAATCCCGTAATTTAAATATTTCTCCTGGGCATAGAGGACGCATTCTGTTAAAACGGTTTCATCAAGCGGAGGAATATATTGTCTGACCATATCCATTGCCGGATGATTCCAGAATAATCCGTTTGGGACACCGGTTGAATCTCTTTGGATGATGCCCCCCACAGGATCTTCAGTGGTGGAGTCAATACAGGCGATTTCCAGTGCTTTGCTGTTCGCGGTGCCGTAATGCCCGCCAAGACTGTTTAAAAAAACAGGATTATCCGGTGACACCGGATCCAGATCATAGCGCGTCGGCATTTTCTCCAATTTAAAGTACCCGTCTCCGATGACCCATTCACCGGGTTCGATACTTTTCACACGTTCTTCAATTTTTGCGACCAGATCTTCGACGGTTTGAACTTCCGGGGGACGCAAATTCACATAATCAATCTCGCCCTGACCATAATACATAAGATGGGTGTGGGCATCGATTATGCCGGGGGTCATGCATTTGCCCTTGAGGTTTCGCACCTCCGTTGAGTCCCCGACAAGCGTCATGATTTCTGTTGTGGTTCCCACTGCATAAATCAGGCTGTCTTTCACTGCAACCGCCTGAACAATATGATCATCCTCGTCGACTGTGATAATTTTTCCGTTAATGAACACCAGATCAGCAGATTCGTTCATTATGGATGCATTGAGGACTATGGCAATGAAAGCGACTGCGACAGCCGATATTCTCATCGATGATGTGCTTGTTAGTTTTTTCATATGAATCCCTTTCTTTCCATGAATTGGTTGTTTAGCAGCACCCTGCCCCCGGTTTCAAGAGAAACAAAGTTTCACGTGAAGACAAACTGATGATCTTCATTTGATCTCCGGATCGTTTTTTCCTGAATTCGTTTTCGTCTGGCCGGACAGATTGTCAGATTGCGGATCCAGCAGAGTCCATGGCCACCCGGTATCAATTTGGTTTGTCCTGTCCTCAAGTGGAAATTATTCTTCACAAATCCAGATATCCCTTTGCTGCGACAGCCCGGCGTGGGGACAAAATTCATTCAGATTGACCATGTCGGCATGAAGCCCTGATCTCTCCAGTTTCATGAGCATGTCGTGCGCTTTCTCTTCGGACTGGAACAGAAGCACATTCCAGTATTCCTGATGTTTTTGATAAATCCGGCTTTGTCCGAATCCCCGTTCGAGTGCCTGCTCCTGTTGTACCCTGGCATGCTGCAAGTCCATGTGTGGGCCGGAGATAACACCCCATTCCGATATCGGCTGAATTTGGAATTGCTGCCGCTCGAGCATGGATTTATTCATCTGAAGTGTCTTCTGAATGGCTTCATCCCGACTCTTGACATCCTTTAAAACGCGTGTGTTTTTAATGGTCTGTGTTTTTAATTTTTCAGCCTTTTGTGCATCGACTTCGGCGGTAAGTTCCTGGATGATTTTATTGGATTCGGCCAGTTCAGATTCCAGCTGCTGTATTGTTTCATTGGCTTTTTGAAGCGTCTTGTCTGTTTTATTTAGCTGGTTTCTCCAGGTAAATCCAGCGATATTGCCCTCCACAAACCCGGCACGCGACAAAACCGTATTGAATGACACGGGGAAAAACAGAATTAAAAGAAAGATGGAAATAATGGCAGCTTCTCTCAGAAATATAAAAAAATCCTTTAGTGATGAAACCATTTCCCTGATTTTGGATGTCTCTTTGGTCATCACATGCCCTCCTTGTGTTTTGATCCAGGGCTTTTGGGGATGAAAATATGATGTTTATATTGGTCAGTGCTGTCCAAAACCCGGATGGTTTAATCTGAGAATTTTATCGTCAAATAACAGTGGTTTCCTCAATTTCCTTTCCGCAATATTTACAGAACATGAAAGGTCTCCTTTCTTCAGATGAATGAGAGAAGCGGGCCAAGTTATTTATAAAGGTTTAAAAAATATCTTACATTGCAATTGTTACAATCACTTTGGGAATAATGCCAAAACCGTTTTCTGCTGCAAGATTATATCCTAAATCGATGCCGATTCCAAATGATGCATGCGATGATAAATTCCATTGATAGTCCCTAATAGTATATATCCGGAAAGCTGCCATCTTTATTTCAGGAAGGGGTTTCAATCCTTATGATTAAAAAAATAATAATGAATTTTATGAACGAGTGCAAGTATTATTATAATATCGTATCGTAAATTATACAAATGGCCTTCGGTTCACTGAAAAAGTGTCAGGTCAACCGCCTCGGCCATCATCCTGTGGCCTGTCTCGTTTGGATGGAGATGATCACCCGTATCCGCCTCAGGCAAAAGGTACAAAGGATTCTCAGGATCACGCATGGCTGCATCGAAATCAATCACAGCATTGAAACGACCGCTGTTCCGGATCCATTCGTTGACGGTTTTTCTCGCCGCTTCACGGTACTCCGTATCATAAAAAGATCCGCCGAATGGAAGCAGTGTCGCTCCGTATACAAGAATATCTTCGTTTTGAGCCTGGTCGATCATCTGTTCGAACGCGGCGATCAGATTGTCTGCCACAGAGTCTGCTTCCGCTGCATCCTGCGTTCCTCCAATGTCGTTGATTCCCTCAAGGATGATTAACCAGCGCACCCCGGCCCGTTCTTTCACATCGCGGCCGAAGCGATTCAGGGCAGAGGGACCAAGACACTGACGAAGCACACAATTGCCCCCGACTCCCATGTTTAGAACAGCCACCAGTAGCGTTCCGGGATTTTCCTGAAGGCGGCGCGCCAGTTCATCCGGCCAGCGATTTTGCCTGTTTGTACCCGAACCGCGTCCGTCGGTGATGGAATTGCCCAATACAGCGACGGCAGCAGCGGCTTCCGGTACCCTGACATCGATGCCGTCGATGACGTACCAGTGATCTGTTTGTGCGGCATCCGGGAAGTTTTCAGCAGAAACTTTATTTCCTTCAAGCAGATAAGAGGTGGTCCGCGATCCCGGATGACCCGTCACGTCCGGTGACGTCTCGCCAAAGTAAATTGTGATTGCCACACGGGATCGCGGTTTCAGCAGAAAATTACATAAATCTGACGTTACGGCAGCACCCGGCTCCATGGTCACTTCCGGTTCTCCTTCGAATAACAGTACCTGCTCCGTTTCCGTATCAATCGTGCTGCCTTCCCTTGAGACAGCAATATGTGTCGATTTCATTGTTACAGGGCTCGTACTGAATTTATTTGAGAATTTCACCCTCAATTGTTTTCCGCCTACTGAAACCTGAACGATTTGCCGGAGTGTGTTGTTGCTCAATCCGGGTTTTTTCGGAGGCATATTGCGCGGTTCAACCAGCTGTTGTGCAGTCCCCCAGGTTCCGACCCACTTCAGGCCGGAGGCGTTAGTCGGTGAAGGATCACAACAGACGATCCAGAAAAGCATCAGACCGGCTGAAACGGCTGAGAACCTGAGTAAATGATGAATCCACGGAAAACGCCTGGAATCGGAGATTTTTTGCATACAAGGTTTTTTTGACATTGTCGGGTATCCTCCTTAAATTTTATTTAAAAATTGTCTCATCGATTCGGGATCATGCACCGTATTTACCGGTCCGGCGTTGGCCCTTTGTTTATTTAAACATATAAATTCAGTTCACGATTGTTGCAGGTGCTCGTTTTAATTGCCCTAAATGAATAAATTTGATTCCTACAATAATCAACCAGATAAATTGAGGCAGACCGCCGATCATTAAAAGTATTGCTCCGATATTCTCCGGCAAGAAGGTCAAGGTCATAATGATTCGAATAAAATCAAGACCATGGCCAATGACGCCAAGCCAGCCAGCTGTTTTACCGAAAACAGGATCTTTAAACATAAGAATTGAAAAAATAACAGCAGCTCCTTCCGCAAAGAATCCGCCAATCTTCGAACCTGTCACAGCAGTCACGATTTTTATCTCGCCTGCTGTTATCAATAACATTTTCTGTGCCTCAGAGGTGGCAGAACCATATTGATCATTTAATTGAACCAGTGGATAAGCCATATTGGTAATTATTAAAATTGTCAAACCTGTAAAGGAAAGAAGCAATGCCAGAGATGCAAAAGCCGGTTCAATTTTCTTTAAAAGATTGTACAGACCAAGAAATGTCATATAATACAAGATGATACCCAAAAGAGTCGGAAACGAAAGCAACGACAAACCGAGCAATCGATTTTGCTGTAATAGATTGAACCAACCCTCGGCGGAGTCTGGGTACGGCCCGAACACGCTCCATATTATCACGTCAAATAAAAAAAGTATCATCATGAGTAGGGTCGTCACTCCGCATAATTTATAATAATGATTCCATGAGGAGTGAGTGGAAAAGGCATTTTGTTTATCCATTCGGTCTTAACCTCCCACGATAAATTCATTTTTTAAAAAATAACAGCGCTGCTTAAGGGCATATCATGCATCATTGTTCAAGTATTGGGTTTCAGCATTGTTTGTCTTTATGGAAATCCTTTTTGAGCCGGAATGAATGGTTCAAGACGTCAATTTCTGGATAATCGTCTTGTGCTCAGGAAACGTATGGATCAGGGACTCCCTGCTTCCCAGTTCAAAATCCTGAAAATCAAATCCCGGCGCGACGAAACAGCCGGCCAGTGCGTAGCTTTGGGGTTCACTAACCAGGCTTCCAAACCAGCATCCGGACGGAACACAATACTGAAATGCCTCTCCATTTTCCGGATCGGGCCCGAGTATACGCTCTTCATGGGTTCCGTCAGGCCTGATGACGTGAATCCGAATCGGACTGCCTGAATAAAAGTTCCAGAGTTCGTCCGACTTTAAACGATGAAGACGTGAAATCTGATGGCTTTCCAGTAAAAAGTAAATGGAGGTGTATGTTTTTCTCGGGCCAGTGAATCCGGGGGGCAGGGCATCGGCCCGGATTTGGTCCGATCCGGCGAACACTTCGCGGTAATGCCCGCCTTCCGGATGCGGTTTCAGGTCGAGTTTTTCGATCCAGTATGCTGCTTCTTTGGTGTGTTTGTTTTTCATATCATGGCTTCAGGTATAAATATTTATCGATTTTTACTCATTGGAAACACAAAGCAAAACACCCTGTTGATGGTACTCGTCAAGTAAATGTAATTAATTATTTATTTCTTATCAAACATAATCTTTTACTATAATGCCAGGTCAGGTTCGCTGTTTCGTCATCGAAGGAATGACATGTAAATATGCCGGCATGACGACATCATCCAAAATAGAAAGGCCTTTATTGAACTGATATTACTGAAATTGACTGATTATTTTATGAAATTATGGCTCCCCTTAAAAAACCGGCAGCCGTGCCATATGTCCTTAATTTTGATTAACTGCAATACCAAAGCAGGCCGCCTGCTGTGCAACACGGTATTCAATTGAATATAGACATTACCCTGTTATTCACATATCAACCTGGCATATCGTTTGCACATTTCATAAAAAATACAGGTTTTAATAAAAACAGGATATCGGAACCGGGGAAAAGGATGAGCATAAAACTTCTCCTTCACCATTGATTAAATTTGTTTACTGTGTAACCTTATTGGAAAATCTGGATTTATCATCCCTTCATTCTGCGACTGCAGCTGAACAATCCCCCTGGATATGAAATTGAGATAAAAAGGATCATGATTCCATAATGAAAAAGAGATTTTCATAAAACATTGTGATTTATTATTGATTTTTAGAAATAATATCTTGTTTATTAATGTTTTATGGGTTGATTGGAATTGAAAAATATTTCAAAAATAGAACATATGTTACCTAAAATTAACATCATTTCAATCCGATGTTTTACCGTATTTATCATAATTCTTGGGGGATCAAATAGTTATTCACAAATGGGATTTACTGTCATTCCGACAGAGTATCAGATCAAGGCCAAATATCTGTATAATTTTGCAAGATTTGTGGATTGGCCCGAAGAATCATTCAATAATCCGGATTCACCGTTTGTGATTGGTATTATCGGCAGTGATCCTTATGGCATTGATCTGGAAAAAACCATTGAGGGGAAACAAATAAAAAATCGAGAGTTCAGAATCAGGCGCTATCAGAATCTGGAAGATTTGTCGTCTTGCCATATCCTGTTCATTGGTGTGGACAACAGAGACCGGCGGTCTCAAATATTCAGTAAAATTAAAAATAACAGTATTCTTACAGTGGGTGATGAAACCAATTTTTCCAAAGATGGCGGAATGATTAATTTTATTATCAAGAAAAAAAAGATACGCTTTGAAATCAACAGCGAAGCTGTTAAACAGTCCGGTTTAAAGATGAGTACAAAACTGTTGAAAATGGCAGATATTCCAGAACCTTCACTTGAATAGAATGAAATGAAAAAGCAGCTTTTCCATAAGCTTTTTATCAAACAGAAGCTGACAGCAATCACAATGTTCAGCAGCAGTGTTGCGCTTCTTATTGCTTGTGCTGCCTTAATCACTTCAGATCAGCTCAATTATCGGGAAGTCATTAAACATAAGATGGATACACTCGCGGAGATTATTGGAAATCACTGCACTGCAGCACTAATTTTTGATAATGAAGATGATGCCAAGGAAACCCTGTCCATTTTATTAAAAGCAGAAAAATATATTCTTTTTGCCGCCATCTATGATAAGAACGATAAAATTTTTGCAAAGTACAAAATTGAAGGTGTGGATATTCAGTCTTTGCCGCCCATGCCAAAGGAGAACGGCGCTTATTTTTACAAAGACCACTTTGTTATATACAGGGATATTATGCTGGATCAGGAAAAAATAGGAAAGGTATATATCCAATCAAGTCTGGAAGAAATTAAAGCCAGGCTCAGGCGAAATTTTATTATTGTGATTTTGGTATTGCTCGTGGCGATTTTAGTCAGTTTCCTGATGACAACCCGGTTACAGCGCGTTGTCTCTGAACCCATCTTACACCTTGCAAAGGTTGCCCAAAAAATTTCCCTGAATCAGGATTATTCAGTCCGTGCACAAAAATCAAGTGAAGATGAATTGGGTTTTTTCACTGAGCAGTTTAATGAAATGCTGACACAAATTCAGAATCAAAATATTGCGCTTCAAAATGCCAGCCATGAACTTGAGAACCGGGCAAGGCAATTGCACGAAGAGCTGATTCAGCGTAAAAGTGCAGAGAAAAAAATAAAGGCTTCCCTGGAAGAAAAGGAAATTCTTCTAAAAGAAATTCACCATCGTGTTAAAAACAACCTGCAGGTTATTTCCAGTCTGCTTTTTCTCCAGTCCAAGAAAATCAAAAATAATGAAGCTTTAGAAATGTTCAAAGAAAGCCAAAACCGAATTAAAGCGATGGCATTAATTCATGAAAAACTGTACCAGTCAGAGGATATTGTTCATATTGATTTTTCCAAATATATAAGCAGTCTGACATCCTATTTAATCAAGTCATATCGTGTTAGTTCATTAAATATCTCTATTCATAAGGAAATCGGTAATTTCGAAATCAATATTGACAAGGCCATTCCCTGTGGATTGATCATCAATGAACTGATATCAAACTCCCTGAAACATGCCTTCCCGAATGCCCGCAAAGGGGAGATCAAGATTAAAATAGATACTATCGACAGCGACCGGGCCATTATTGATGTAAAGGACAATGGCATTGGAATGCCTGATGAAATTGATATGAAAAATGTGAACACCCTGGGATTGCGGCTTGTCAATACTTTAATTAAACAGCTGGATGGCATGATGGAAATCAACCGAAACAATGGAACAGAATATAAAATTATTTTCGAAATATGATCTATAAATAAAGAGGCGAATCATGAATACCGATAAGAAAAAAATACTGGTTGTTGAAGATGAGCACATTATTGCCCTGGAGATCCAGGAAAGACTGGAGGACCTGGGTTATCATGTCACCGATTCAGTCAGGTCAAAAGAAGCTGCCATTCAATCAACTCAATCCAACCGGCCTGATCTGGTATTAATGGATATCATGCTGGGTGATGAAATGGGAGGGCTCGATGCTGCTGAATATATCCATGAGCATTATGATATCCCGGTTGTTTTTTTAACAGCCTATTCAGACAAACAGACTTTAACAAGAGCAAAACGAGCTGAACCTTACGGGTACATACTGAAGCCTCTGGATGAGAGAGAGGTAAGTTCATCCATTGAAATCTCTCTCTATAAGCATGAGATGGAAAAGAAGCTCAAAGCAAATGAAGAATGGCTTTCCACCACCTTAAATTGTATCGGCGATGCGGTAATCACAACAGACAGGAAAGGATCCATTGTTTCTATGAATCCCGGTGCAGAAAAACTGACCGGATGGTCACAGAAAGAAGGCATAGGTAAAAACATAAATATGGTATTTCATATTACCAACGATAACGAAACAGAGTGGGTGAACGACCCGGTCGGAACGGTGCTGAATACAGGGAAGCCCGTTTCCCTGACCAACAATACATTGCTCATCGCGAAAAACGGCAAAAAAATACCGATTGATGACAATGCAGCACCCATCAGGGATGATCGCGGCAAACTCAATGGTGTCGTATTGGTTTTTCGGAACATCACAGAAAAAAAACAAATGGAAGAGCAGCTCAGACAGGCTTGCAAGATGGATGCTATAGGAGCCCTGGCAGGAGGTGTCGCACACGATTTCAACAATATTTTAACTGCCATTCGGGGGACAACAGAACTGATCCTTCCGGACCTGGCACAGCAGTCCAACCTTTATCAATTCATTCAGCAAATTCAGGATTCTGCGGATCAGGCTGCCGATTTAACACGCAAACTGTTGGTCTTCAGTTGCAACAAGCCCATGTCATTTGAGGTTCTCGATTTAAACGTCCTGATTAAAAATATGACCAATATGATTCGCCGATTGATTGGAGAACATATTAAGATCAAAGAATCCCTGCTTCAGGATCTGTGCTCCGTCAAAGCAGATAAAGGCACTCTGGAACAAATTCTCCTGAATATGTCCATGAATGCCCGGGACGCAATGCCCGAAGGCGGCACGCTGACCATTGAAACCAAGCATGTGACCATCTCTGAGAAGCAAAGCAGTCTAAGTACCGAAGCCAGACCCGGTCATTTTGTCTGCCTCTCAATAACGGACACGGGTGTTGGCATGCATAAAAAAACCCTGGAACGTATTTTTGAGCCTTTTTTCACCACCAAAAAGCATGATAAGGGGACAGGTCTGGGATTGGCCGTGATATTTGGTATTGTGAAGGAACACAACGGATGGATTGAAGTGAAAAGCAAACCGGCAACGGGAACCACCTTCAATATCTATTTTGAGGCAGTTCCGAAACATCCGGATATTGAAACAAATAAAGAACTGCCCATCCAGTCTCTTAAGGGAAACGGTGAACGTATTCTTTTTGTTGAAGATGATAAAAAAGTCAGAACCTTTATGGAAAAAGCTTTAATCAAAAACAATTTTATCACCTTTGCGGCCGCCAATGTCAAAGAGGCCATGGAAGTTTTCGATAAAGAAAATGGTAGTTTTGATCTGGTTTTCAGTGATGTGGAATTGTCCGGTGAAAGCGGGGTTGAACTTGTTGAAACATTATTGGCTAAAAAGCCGGATATTCACATTTTATTGACCAGCGGCTATCCTGAATACAGCTCCAAATGGTCTGACATTCAAAAGAAGGCGTATCCCCTTTTGGAAAAGCCCTATACGATGGTCGCATTACTGCAAAAAATCCGAACCGCCATGAAAACAAAAATATAAATAATTCAGTATTGTCACTGGTTTATTCAATTAGAGCAATGATACATCTATGACATGATTGTATTTCGAATAAACGTCACGATTCTTTCCGATGCTTTACCGTCGCCGTATGGATTATGAGCCCTGGTCATCTGTTCATATGCCTCTTTGTTCTTCAGAAGATATTCCGTCTCTGAAATAATCGTCTTTAGGTTCGTTCCAATGATTTTCACTGTACCGGCTTCGACTGCTTCTGGCCTTTCGGTTTCATCTCTTAAAACCAAAACCGGTTTTGCAAGACTGGGCGCTTCCTCCTGTATGCCTCCGGAATCTGTCAGAATGAGATCGGAAGCGGCCATATAATTGGCAAAGGTGTAATAATCCATGGGATCGGCCAAATGGACATTGTGCATACCGCTGAGTATACGACGGACAGGTTCCTGAACATTTTTGTTGAGATGAACCGGATACATAAAGATCCAGTCTGAATGATGCATGGCCATTTGCCGGACAGCCTCGCAGATGTTTTCCAGGGGTTTGCCGAAATTTTCTCTTCTGTGGGCGGTGATCAGGATAAAACGGTCATAATCCCGTGAGGAGAGCATCTCTGAGGTGAAATTGTCGTCCACGGTCAGGTGCAATGCATCGATCACCGTATTTCCGGTGACAATAATGTTTTCGGGCGCGGCTCCTTCGGCGATCAGGTTTTTTCGGTTGCCCGGCGTGGGGGCAAAATGGTAATCAGCAAGTACAGAAACCAATTTTCGATTGATCTCTTCAGGAAAGGGAGAATACTTGTTGCCGGTTCTGAGTCCTGCCTCCACATGGCCGACCCTGATTTTTTTATAAAATCCGGCCAGTGCGCCGATGAAAGATGTGGTTGTATCTCCCTGTACCAGAATCAAATCGGGCCTGATTTTTTGGAAAACTGCTTCGAATCCATGAATGGCCGCTCCTGTAAGATGAAACAGGGTCTGGTCGGGAATCATGAGATCAAGATCCATATCAGGCGCAATCAGGAAATGGGCCAGCACCTGATCCAGCATCTCCCGATGCTGTGCAGTGGCCACGATAACCGGCTGAATATCGGACTGCTTTTTCAGTTCAAGCACAACCGGCGCCAGTTTAATGGCCTCCGGCCGTGTTCCCATGACGACCATGATTTTGAAGAGGTTATTGCCGCTCATTATTCCCAAAGCCTTCCAAAATGTTTTTCTCTTCAATCATTTCAGCAGAAGCATGTCTTTGACCGCGATATATTCTCCGGCTTTCATGCAGTAAATATAGCAGCCCGATGATGCGATGGTGCCGGAAGAGGTTCTCCCCTCCCAGTTAATTCGATAATTCCCGGCCTCGAAAAATCCATCAACAATGCATGCGATCAGGTGACTATGGATACTGTATACATTAATGGTCACCTGACAGGCTTTTGGAACCTGATATTCTATCGTGGTCATTAAATTAAAGGGATTCGGATAATTCTGATAAAGGCAGAAATGAATGGGCACATCTTCTGCTGGATGGCGGTTCACAAGTGTCTTTTCAACAATTTTCACGATTACATTATCAGACCACTCGCTGAGTACCGTTGGATGAAGAGCACACCTGGCCTGCGCTCTGACCTCATATGAGCCAGCCTCTTCCCAGATATGACTCCGGCTCGAATCTCCCCAAACCGAAACCGTTTCATCTCCCCAGTCAAACCGGTATTCCACCGGATGATGAAAACTGCTGGCCGATCCGCCTGTGACGAGCACCATTGGGTTGCCGGTTTTGCCTTCTGATACTTCCCCGGATGGTCCTGTGGGAACAATCGGCGGACTGACAACCTCGATTAAAATATCCCCCCCGTCTAAAGCGTAAACATAGCTGTCCGTGGACCCGCCTAACACGTCATCAATCAGGTTTCCGTTCAGGTCGGCCACTGTCACCACGCAGTTCACTGCACCGCCTGTCTCGTAAGACCAGATTGCTGTTCCCTGTCCTCCTTCAAGACAATAGATCCGGTCATTTTCACACCCTGCAATGCAATCATGAAACCCGCTGTCATTGACATCATCAATGGAGCACACACTGAGAACACTGCTGGGGAGTTTATTTGACCACAGAACGTGACCAGTGACTCCGGAAATACAATAAATATTATCGTCCCAACTCTCACTGCCCGCCAGACAATCCCATATGCCATCCTGATTGACATCAGCAATAGAAGAAACGGATTTTACAGTTGAGCCCATATCACAGCGCCAGAGGGGATCATTTTTTCCCGAGCCGCTACCGGATATACAATACACAAAATTATCCTCTCCGCCTGCCAGGCAATCCGGCTTGTTATCCTCATTCACATCCTCAATAGTGTTGACAGAAAGAACGGTGCTCTGGGTATTGCAATACCAGATCAGATCTCCATTTCCGGTACTGCCCCCGGACAGACAGACCACCTTGTCATTCTCGCCGCCTGCCAGGCAGTCATCCAGTCCGTCATTGTTGACATCGGAGATGGCACTCACCGACTTGATGGCGCCAACTGCCGGATCCCGGTAGGACCAGAGCACCTGACCCCATGCCCCGTCAAGACAGCAAACCTGATCATCATTGGTCCCCATCACACAGTCATCGATTCCATCATCATTCAGATCGTTCAGAACCGCTATCGTAAAAATATCGCCGTCCACACCGTACGACCACAAAATTTCCGAAAGGCCCTGAACCGGATTTCCGGACATGCAGTATATGGTATTGTCAGCACACCCAACCAGGCAGTCATCCGCCCCGTCTCTGTTAATATCCGGAATAGAGGCCACTGTCCATACAGGCGCACCGAAATTCCAGGACCAGAGTATCTCGCCCTGACGAATAACGCTCCCGGAAAGGCAATAGACCAGATGATCGGCCGATCCCACAAAGACGTCCGGTATACTGTCCCCGTCAATATCACTGGTCGGCGCAATAGATGTCACAGTCAGATCGGCAGACAGCTTCCAGATCAGGGCAGCAATATCTTCGGAAAAAACAAGGGAATTTCCCGGGCTCCAAAAGCACAGGACATAAAATACAATCCCCATGAGACTCTTTTTCATAATAAATTGCTCCTACCAAAATAAGTCGATTGATCGGTTAAAAATATTACCATCCAATCCATAACAGAATGCCGATTCTTCGATCACTGAATATTTGAGGATTGGGATTATCATCCCTGCCCTCAATCCCATAATAATAGCCCCGAAGCCATTCCACAAAAAATTTTAAATCCACGTCAGGGTGGGGCTTTATCCAGAAACCGGGCCCTATTTCAGCGACATTGTTCCAAAAATCCCGATTTCTGTCCTTCATGATATACATGGCTCCGTAACCGACAAAAGCGCATTTCCAAATGCGGACTGCGCGAATGCCTGCCTTCATGTGGGTATACGATATGATATTGTCACGGTCCTTTCTGAAATAGTTCAATTCGCTGTATACCTCACCGATAAAATGTCTGGGAAACGTGATCAGCGAGGCAGGGGAATACCATGTGTCCCATCCATACCAGAATATGAATCCTCCTCTTAAATCAGTATACTGTCGGGCTTGGGGTTGCGGACGACCCTCCGGGATCTTGTTGTAGAATCCGCAGATATATTCAGCATATGGCGCGAAAAAGATTTTTTTAAAGAACCGGGTCCTGAGCCCCAGGCCGACCTCGGTTTTATTGTTCCAAAAATCCCTGTGAAGATCCCGTCCGTACCGCAGCAGGATATACGTCTGGAACAGATTGATGACCGGCAAATGTCTGATTTTCAGCCCCTGCCTGATATGCGAATTGGAGAACACATTGTCTTCTTCACTCTCAAAAATCATGGACTCATCATAAAATTCTCCCCAAATGCTCCAATGAATTTCAGCGGATCCTCCTTCATCGGGATTTGATTCAATCCCCGATGAATCCGGCTCACTGCCCATTAAGCTGCTCACAGCCAGAAACATTCCTGCCGCAATATGCCAGAATTTACCATGCAAGGCTAATCTCCATCCTGAGTCAGGAGATCATCCTGATTATGACGTTCTGTTTTATCCCAGATTCCGACCCGTTTTTTAAAAAGGTCCAGATAAAATCCCCGAAATACCACATAGATCCACATCTGACAATAGGTGAAGTACATGACCGCAGTAATGAGGATATTCAGCGGTTTATCCTCGTCTTCGTAAGACAAAGCAAGCACCACTTCCATGAGATACAAAATAAAGGCCAGTATCCACACGGCCATATAGGGCCCGGGCACATCGACATTGAGGATTCCGAGTCCGCAGAGAATAAAGAGAAGATGGGAGGTCACAATGGCGCCCAGCAGTAAATAGTAGAGAATAAAGAGATACAGAAATTCCGTAAAGAGAAACCGATTCTTCAGGCCCAATGCCGGTTTAATAAATTTTTGTATGACGTAATTATTCCCTCTGACCCAGCGTGTCCGTTGCCGGATCCACACTTCCCACTTCTCCGGTTCCTGTTCCCATGTGACCGCATGGGGCACGAATTTAATTTTCCAGCCCATCTGATAAATGCGTACGCTCAGTTCCGCATCTTCCGTTATCGCTGCTTCATCCCATCCTCCACAGGCGGTAACAACTGCTTTGCGAATCACAAAATTGGTGCCCGGCAATATTGAAACCTGGAATGCCCTGTACCGGCCTGCCTGAAGAATCCACTGAAAACTCAAGGTCTCGATATTAATGAATCGTGTTAAAATATTCCTCTTCCAATTCAGGGTTCTGAATTTACCGATCACTGCACCCACCGCGGTGTCTTCCATCAGTTCCCGAACCAGTGTTTTTAAAGAGGAAGCTTCCGGATTGTTGTCTGCATCATAAACGGCGATATAATCATACCGGGTTATCCGGAAGCCCGCATTCAGGGCACGGGCTTTCCCTCTGCCGGTCTCTGCCGGTGGTAACTGAAGGGGCTTTACCCGGCTGTCTTTTTTCTTGTACTGTTCAAGGATGGCCTGGGTCTTGTCGGTTGAACCGTCGTTGATCACAATCACTTCCATTTTTTCAGCCGGATAATCCAGTGCCAGTATTTTATCCAGAGTCCGGGCAATCACAACTTCTTCGTTCCTCGCAGGAACCAATATGGATACCGGAGGCAATGACGCATCCGGCCAGTCGGCTTCTGCCAGTCGTTTTTCCATGGCCCGGCGGTGTCTGTGCCCGTAAAAGGTCAGGACGAGCTGATAGAGAATCATCACCCAGATGACAGAGACAGAAAACAGGAATAAAATGTTGATCACAATGGATTCGAAAGGCATGGGAGCGATTCCTTAAGAATTAGGATGAATGCTTGTTGCGACGGTGTCTTCTCAAGGCGCCGGTGATATAGAGCCCAAGTAAAATGAAACCTGCCAGTCCGCTTATCAGAACAAGGGTGACTGAAGAAACAATGCTGAAGTTTCTCAAAGATCGGCTGCCCGAACTCTGTGTGATAATTTTTATTGTATGCATTCCGGATGGAACGGTGAGAGAATACCCTTTTTTCCCCTTTCGCACCCAGCTCTCATAATATGTATTGTCCACCATAATTTTCTTTGGTTTTTCATTGACAATGATATAATTTCGGACCGGAGATTCATAAGTCACGTCGATCCCCTGATGATTCAGACGGCAGGATTTTAGCTCTCCGCTGATATCCACAAGGCGGGTTGTTGTATTTAAGGATTTGGCAAATCCCTTGATCCCTGAAACGGACTCGATCTCATGATCTCCCGGGGGAAGCATCAAGCGACCATTAAAGTACGCCGGCCAAAATGATCCGTTCACCATCAGGTCTTTATGACTATCCGGATCCATGTCCACAGTGACTGTGTTTTCTGTATGAATTTCCCAGCGATACGGCGACAACGTCTCTTCGGTATATTGTCCGAGAGCATAAGAGATCCAGGGCAGGTCAACCATATAAATACTTGACTCGGAGTAAAGTGCGACACGGTTTTGATCCTGAGAGGCACTTTTCAGAAAATGATATAATTCAAGACCCGTCGGCTGTCTTGTCGGGGCCATGGTCAGTTTAAACGAACGATAGGGAACCACATTGATATCAAAAATAAGTTTCTCCGGTTCCTGCAGCCATGTTCTGTATGTTCGGGAAAGGCGGTCATATCGGGAAGGTCCCAAATGCCATAACTCGAAGGGATCTTCAATTTGAAGGGTAAAGGGCAGCCTTTCGCCCAGTTCAATCAAACGCCGGGTATCCATTGCTGTCCCCAGCCCCGTTTGTCTGGCATGGATATTGTCCAGAGCGGTCACCACAATTTCCATATCGCTCTGCTTTTTGGCTATTTCCCGATGTAAAAAGGAAAGTATAACATCATGGAGTTCAATGACCAAGTCCTGCCGAAATCGCTGGAACTGTTCCCATTTTGCCCTGTTTTTTCGCCAATAGAAGGATGAAGCAGGATCAAAAAGCTGTACAGGATCAAATCCATATAACAGGGAAAATCTATTTCTTATCGATGCGTTCATGGGCGTAAAAAGATCGGGACGATCAGGCCCGAGGGGAGAACTGAAGTAGAGCTCGGCGAAATTTATCCCGTCCCAGTCATATTTTTGAATTAAATAGGACAATTCCGAGCAGACCGCATTCAGACAGGCTGGATTGTTAAGCGCCATAAAATGCCGCCATTCAATGATCGCGTCCTCACCTGTGGCTGTTTTCTCCCGCCATTCGGGATGTTCGTTCCAAAAAGCGACGTTCACATGGGGCAGTTCAAACCAGAGATAAACCTCCATGGCGTATTGATGCGCCAACTCAATGAGTTGGTTATAATCATAGGTCCAGTCCGGATACCTGTGCCAGCCGGCAACATAGATGGTTCTGAAACCACTCTTTTTCCACAGATTAACCAGCTCTTCTATGCTTACATCCTCCCGGTCACCCGGCTCAAAATATATCTCCGCAGACTCTCTTTTTACGAGAGGCCATGAGTCAAATTGCCGCTGCAGAAGATCACAGTAATACGGATATCGGCCATACCCTTTTGATGTGGTGGGATCAAACAGCGTGGCAAAGTAAAGATACATGCCCTCACCGAATTCACCGCCTATCACCAGAGGATTGCCGGTGTTTTTTTCTGAATAATAGGTGACATAATCGATGGGCACATCAAAACGGCGATACGTATCCGCTTCTTTCCATTGAATATCCACTTGCGGATAGTATTCATCCCGGACCATACTCACAGTGAGCGAATCGCCGATGCCCATAATCCCGATCCGTTCACTTAAAGGCGTCTCTTTTTCCATAATGATTCTCAAGCCGCGTGAAAGGGCCCTTAAAATAAACAGAATCTGTTGTTCTGAAAGATTCCGGCCGGCAGCAAACGGGACAATGATCATATCGACATGATTCGGAATGTCCAGAAATTCGCGGACCGGAACGGTTTGATAATCGATGCCTGCAGCCTCGAAGGCATTGATTAAACTGGATTGGCTACTGGCCGGTTTTCCTGTGGCAGATGAATCGACAATGAAAAGAGGGGCAATGGTAGTACTGGCCGCCTTCAGAGGCTGCGGCTGAAGGAAATGTCCCAGACCGAAGGGTGCCTTGTCAAACGATGCCAGCAGGGTTGCCGGAAATTTTTTATCCCTGACATCCAGCGCGCTGGCCACATAAAGCCAGTCCTGGGGACAAACCACCGATTTTTCCATGGGTTCGGACAGTTTTTTTTCACTGATTCGCTGATGTTTCTTTTTGCCTTTTTGAGTCAAATAGAATTCCCGGAAATACTGGTCATTGACATCAATTTTCAGATCGTTCTGACCGCTGATGACGGTTTGGGAAGCGGCCTTCACCTGATTGTCGATCGATCGGATACTGGCAAACGTATATCCCAAATCCTGGATACCGGGTATGATTTGTTTCAGAGACTCCAGCGGAACGAAAGGATGAAAAAAGAAGCTGGCGAATCCATCCCGGATCCTCAGGTTTTTTTGTGCGTTGAGCACAATGGTTTCAGGAGAGGGATCGTCTATAGGAACATATCCCAGGTTTTCAGGAATCATCGTTGCTTTACCCGCCCGCGCGGGAATGTAAAAGGGCAACAATTGATCAGATCCCAGAACATCCACGGTTTGTCTTCTTTCATAACAGGTGCTGAAGAACCGGTTAATTGCCCGATAGTCAATCTGAGAAGCGGCATAGTGAGGTGTCTCCCAGACCAGAGGATAGATATCATTTTTAAAACACTCGTTGATCGCTTTCTCTAACCGTTCCTCCACATAAACTTCAGAATCTTCAAAAAGGGGCCGATTGTTCATTCCGTCCCAGAATTCATGATCAATAGTCGATTGCCCACGATACTGGTGGGTACATCCATGCAGAATGACAGTACCTCCCCGCGAGACCATATAATGCAGCGCATCGGTCAAATCAGGACGATCAGAAATGGAAATGGCTGTGTTTTCAGAAGGATCGAGATAGAATGGAGTCAGGCCCACCGAAAAAGGAACGTCCTGAGAGTGTAAGTAATCGGCAATAGATCTGAGATATTCCGGATGAGACGTGGGATTGACATCTTCAATCCGGACCAGCGCCAAATGCTTTTCGATATGGTCTTCCCGCAGAATATCATGAAGCAGATCCGCAAAAACAATATGCCTTCCGCCCTCTGTCATATAGTTTGAAGGCAGATCGGCCACATACCAAAAGAGTCCGCTTCGAACGATGTATGGCACTTCCTTTTCACCGGATCTGGCGGAAGCCATGATATGGCAGCGATCCGGGCGATCCACATCAATCAGATGAAGCGAATTATTATCTTTATTAAAAGACGTTCCCTGATAAACAATCTCATACCGGGTCGTATCATCATAGCCCTGATAATGAAAACCCAGCCCGGACAGTCCGGCATCTTTCAATGCGTGAATATTTTCATTGATCCAGCAAACGGTTCCGTCAAATCCGGCAGCAGCCTGTATAAACCGTTCAGGCAGAGATGCACGGTATTCGTTACCCACATAAAAAATGCAATCCGTACCCGACAAATCGGATGGAGAAAAACTGTTTTCCAGGGGCCTCAATTCCGTATCTGTTCGAAAATGCCGGAGCAGCACTTCCAGCTGTCTGGCATCCTGCAAATAATCAGGATCATGATAGACCAGAATCTTTTTCAACGGGGTATAACCGAGGGCCTGTTTAATCCGCGGCCAAAGTCCGCGGTTGTCCGCCTGATGCGAATCGTAGAAATCAATGCCTTGAGCCCCTCCGTCAAGGGCCGCGTATATCGATCTGACGAACATTTTATCCGGAACCTGAATATCCCCCAGAGGTGTCATTTCGACGTGAATCACCAGTTTGCTGCGATTATCCACTTGTTTTATCACTTCCCGTACAGCCTGCTTGGTCCATTCCGGTTGAAACAGGGTGGTGTCATTCCAGAAATTGGCCCATTCCTGCCAGAGGATTTCCATATTGATGATATCGGGTTTATGCTCAAGCTCAAGAACCGCCTCCAGATCGAATCCCGTAGCGGACTGTTGTTCCCGGGCGGAATAAAGGGAGCCCTCGCTATAGGCAGTTGTGAGAGATGTCACAGAAACCGGCTTGCCGTGTGAATGAACCAGCCGGCATGTCTCTTCAATGAGTGATGTGAGTGCCGCTGAACGGGTCAGTTCAAAAGCATCCTTCTTTGTCGTTCCATAGCTGTCACTCATTCGGTTCTGAGCCTCCCGGCAATGGCGGCAATAGCAGACCTTATCCGGTTTCCAGCTGACAACGGGTTCGGCGATATCCACACCATCCAGATCCCTGTACCGCTTCAGCAGATCTTCCACAAATCCGATCCACCATTTTCCGTATTCCGGATTCCTGACGCAGAGATGACAGCTGTTTTCATCCGGCTGGTAGTCGGTTTCATCCGCCTGTTTGCTGCGCCACTCCGGATGTGCCTCCCATACCTGTTTATGCTGAAAGGCCGGAATCCACGCAAATATTTGAATCCCATGATTATGGCCGGTCTTGATCAGGGACTTGAGCAGATTCAGTCTGCCGTAATCCGTCTGGATATTATGTATGTATCGGGTCTTGTATACCGCGCCGTACAGCGGATCATAGACCTTCACATAAACCGTATTGATCCCGCTCTCTTTCCAGTTCGAAACGAGTTCTTCACAAAGCGCAGGAACCTTTAAATCCACATCATAGTAATACGACGGATCGAATCTAACTGAGAAGAAGCGCTTTTGATCAATGCAAATGGTTCTGTCGTGAAATGATTGTTTATTGCCGCAATCAGAAAAAAGGAACAAAACGGGAATAATAACAATAAAAGCCCGCTTGAATCTGCTCAGCGGGTGCTTTCGAGACAATAGAATAAACTGATTCCTTACAGATGAAGTTTCCCCGATGCTTTCAGGGGGGAGCTTCACTGTGCATTTCCTCAATATGCCTTTCAATAGTGTTCTCTTCTATCAAACCGATACAAATTATTGAATTAACTATAATTAATTTGCAACTACCATGCCAATGGGATCGCCGGTTTTTTAAAACCGACAGATTATTTGTTATGATTTTTCTGTTAATAAATAAGCGTATAAATATTAAAGATTTAATAACAGACAGGAAAAAACGGATGCAAATCCATCAAAAAAATCTTCGAACCATTTGAACGGAATCATTGCATAGTGAAGAACAATTGATGTTTGCATTGCCGGGGACTCGGTTCTGCGGTTCGCTTATTTCCCTTATTGCCCTTATACCCACATTTCCCTTCTTGGGTCTTTAATTTTTAATCTTATTTTTTTTTATATTTCTCAATTTCATTCATCGACACAAGCCACTAAAACCATATCACCATATCACTATATTACCCATATAACCCTTATATCCACATTCTTTTCATTCATCATTCATAATTTCTGACTCTTCTTTACGTGTTACCAGTTCTCCGAGGCTCCTTTTCACATTCTTTTAGCTATATCACAATTAATCAGACCTTGACCTGAATCCAGGAAGCGCCTCTGGCAGCGCCGTGCTTTCTGATAGAATCTCTTTTCTTAACTCCTTAAATTATCTTGACTTTTATATGGTTGGGACGTACATTAAAAAACCTCTTTACATGATAATGGATCATAAGACAAAAGGAGACAACCTGTGGCGAAGGAAAAAGAATCTCTGTCGATTGTGCAGAAGGCATTTTGGGGGATTGGCGGTTTTGCCGAAAATTTGGCCAACAATGCATTTTTGACACTGTCTTATCCGATATTTGGCGTCGGTATGGGGATCAGTCCTTTTTACATCGGATTGGCGTTGTCCGCTTCACGGATCATCGATGCGGTTACCGATCCCCTGATGGGAAATATTACGGACAATACAAAATCAAGATGGGGAAGAAGGCGGCCCTGGATATTCCTCGGGGCGATTTTAATGTCGCTGACATTTATGGGGGTCTGGTATACAACACAGCTTGAAAAAGGATTCTCAGTCGATGCGAACACGGCCGGCCTCTGGCATTTTAACGGGGAGGCTGAACATAAACATATTGCCGTGGATTCCGGTCCATTTCAAAATCACGGTTCCATGAAAAATTTTATCTGGGAAAACGCAGGAAAATTCAAAAAGGCGCTTAAATTCACAGAAGAGGACGGAGGTGTCGGGATCAGAAGCCCGTTCTCGGGGCTTCAAAATACATTTACAGTCGAAATGTATGCAAAAAGTGATTCATTTGTTACGGGCAGTGCTTTGTTCAATCATCGCGGACAGAATAGCGAGGTATCGATTCGTGTGCCTGAACGAAATCGGATCGTCTTTTCAATTAAAGACAGCGCAGGAGAAACCCAGGAACTGCGGATTGACACGACCCTGGCAACGGGTGTATGGAATCATATCGCAGCCGTTTACAACGGCACTCAGATGGGTCTGTATCTGAACGGCGAGCAGAAGGCTGTTAAAGATATTGTGATGGATGTGCCATGGGATGGAACCGACTCTTCCACCGAAATCGGAACGTCAATCAACGATGATACTTCCACCCGTTATTCAGGACTGATTGATGAAGTCAGGATTTCAGATATCGGCAGATATACGGCTGATTTTTCCCTGGTGAACATCTGGACTCCACTCTATCTGATTATTATGGTCTCGCTGTTTTATATGGCATTTACCATGTGGGTGGTGCCTTACAGCGGATTGGGTCTTGAGCTGGCCGTGGATTATAACGAGCGCACCCAATTGATGATTTTCAGGGTTCTGCCCTCTTTCATCGTAGGCATCGCGATTGCGTCCTTATATAAGATTACACTGATGGATCAGCTCTGGGGGGGCAATGAAGTCACGGGTGCATTTTATGTGGGAGCGATTGTTGCCGCGTTTATGCTGATTACGGCGATTACACCCGCTATTTTATGCAGGGAGCGTTACGCGCACACCAGGCAGAAAAAACTGAATATGTTCAAGGCGATTGTTCAGACGCTTGAAGAAAAACCGTTTTTGCTCCTGATCGGATCCGTATTTTTTGTTTTTGTCGCCCTCTTTTTCATGATTCCCCTGCTGACCTATATTTCACTGTACTATGTCTGTCAGGGCAGTAAAGATTTGATGGCCACGGTCGGAATGTATACGGGATTTGTCCAGGCGGGCACACAGATTCTCAGTATGTTCGTGATCGGGTATTTTGCTAAGTTTTTCGATAAAAAGAAAGTGCTGATCGCCGGACTCACGGTGGGTATTATCGGCTATCTGTCAAGCTGGTTTCTGTTCACGCCCGAGTCACCCTATCTGACGATTATCCCCCCTGTCGTGATCAATATAGGTCTCTGCGCCTGCTGGGTATTGAACGGATCGTTCAGTGCGGACATCTGCGATCTGGACGAATTAAAAACAGGAGGGCGGCGCGAGGGCATGTACAGTGCTGTTTTCGGATTCCTGAACAAACTGGCCATCGCCGTGGTATCGGGAGTGAGTGCCTGGGTGCTGGTGAAACTGGGATTTGAAGGGGAAGATTTAAATCCAACGGCACAGCAGCTCTTCACGCTCCGATGGTTTTATATCGTCATTCCGGTGGTTGCGATGATCGGCGCCATCATTTGTATGTGGAAGTACCCGCTGACCCGCGAGAGAGTCAGGGAAATTCAGGAAAAGTTGAAACAAATCAGGGGAGAGACATCCCTTCAGTCGTAAATCGCAGCTTTAAGGGGATATTCGGCGGTAGGACTTTTTTGCTTAACTTTTTGCCTTTAATGTGGGGTGGCCAGGATAATCAATATTCCTTCCATATTTCGTGCGGCCCCGTGATATAATAATCATGCTTAATGATTTACCGCCACCCATTTAATACAGGTTAAAATTGTTACCATCATTTTCCCCGGTTTAATTTTTTAATCTTACAGAGTGGCACGATTTCTCTTTGGTTATATCACATATCCAGGCTATGCGCCGATTAGCCCGACATCATTTTTTCGGTAAGTATTTTACACCTGTTATATTTTTAAAATCAGCATTTTGTGTCCATATTACCGCATTATACAAATAACCAGTTGACAGAATAATACTATCAGCCATGGGCAGCTTTTTTTCAAAACTTAATTTAGCAGCCTGGATAGCTATTTCAGATGTAAGTTCAATAACTTTACATTGTTGCATTGTGGCAACTACTTGAAGGGCAGTGTTTTCATCCTTCTCTCTTAAAATTACTTTGAATACTTCATATAGGATGATTGAAGGCACAATTAACTCTTCTTTATTGTTTAAAGGTTTACTGAATATTTCTGAATTTTTACCATCAGTTAAATATTCTAACCATCCTGAGGAATCGACTAAATTCATAATCGATCCTCCTCTCGTGAAAACTCAGTATTTATTCCTTTTAGAAAACCTTTCATTGTAGAGATATCTCGTTCAGGAATGAGTTCAATCCTATTATTATATTGGATGACTTGGACTCTTTGACCGGGAGATAAGTTTAAGCTGTCACGTACTTTCCTAGGTATTACAACCTGATATTTAGGTGATATTTTTACTGATTCCACAACGAAACTCCTTTCGATACATTAATTGTAATACGTTAATGATATCGAAAGAAAAAGTCAATAACAATCTTATTTTTATTATGGGCTAACCAGTGATTATATAGTACCCTCGTTCCCAGCCTTTGAGTTTGTGTGAAAACCCCGGTTGTCAAGCGAAGCAAATACAGTGCATACAAGAAAAATATTTGTTGAAAATATAACATTATAATGAAAAAATTACATATATCTTAAAATATGCTCAAGAAAAAATAGGATCAAGCAAATCCTATTGTACCGCCAGCATGAGTTCTTATTTTCCGCCCTGGGGTAGGAACCCCAGGGCGATCAATTTACTATACTTATACCTATTTACTTTTGCAGTATTAATTTCTTTGTTTCTGAAAACGCACCGGCTTGCAGCTTGTAAAAATATATTCCACTCGCCAAACTTCTTGGCTGCCACATTATTTTGTATTCACCTGCTGGTTGAAATGTATTAACAAGAGTCTCTACTTCCTGTCCTGACAGATTGTAGATTTTCAAAGAAACATTGGCAGACTTTGGCAAATTATAAGCTATTTTGGTAGCCGGATTAAACGGATTTGGAAAGTTATGACATAATTTAACATGACCGGGTTGGTTGTTTGTTTCTTGTTTAATTGCAACGTTACCAATTATTAATAATGATACATTGTCCACATAAAAATCTGTATCGTCAAAGCTGGCATCAAGCATAATACAGGCTTGCATGTCATTTGTATTTTTCATTGTAAATTCATATTCAAAGTGTTCTTTACGTGTGGTTAATGATATTGGGCCAATTTTACTGTAATTTATATTCAGATTGTCATTATTGAATAATTCTGCTTCAAATATTCGGGGAGAATCAGCATAGGCATCAAATTCAAATAAATAAGTTTGACCCGCATACAATGGAATATTATTTTGTGAAACAGCAATATTAATATAGTCACTGACACCATCAACTATTTTAAAATGCAGTTGTTCATTCGAATCAATCATAATTTCTCCATATCCAGAATCAGGATCGATCCACAATTCCCAAAAGTTATCCAGCTCTTGCGAAAAATCACCGTTTCTTACAAGATTAATTCCTGGTTCAGGGAAAAATACACGGACTTTTTCTGTATTAGAGGATGCACTTAATGATCCATTTTCATGAACAGCTTTTACTTGAAAATAGTAGTCTCTATTGTTTTCCAGATCGTTCGACGTCAGTTGATAAAACGTGTTTGATGTGACTGCTAACTGTTCCAAATCATTCATTGATTGGCCGCCATAAACTTGATATTCCTTAACCGTCTTGTCACCAAATTTATTGAATATTAAATCGATATTGAAAGGCATTTTTTCAACGATCAAATACGGTTTTTCATAAACATGTTCCCATTCAAAGCGAAAAGACCGGTATACCCAGTTTTCATTTGCAAAATCGGCCTGATACACGACTTTGCCGTCAGGTGTTACTTCAGTCGCTTTTGCACCTTCTCCGCGTCCCCAGTTGATATGTGTATTGCCATTTGGTAAACGCTGGGCATTTCCCAATGCAGTTGAATTCCCCTTGGGCAGACGATATTCCCACACTCGCGTTGCGGTTTTGTTTTCGACATCCAGCTTGAATTCGACAGCGCGTGAACACCGCGGTTTACGATTATTACCATTATCGAAAATTGTATAATGATTTGGCTTGCGGGGTACAGGGCGGGCATCATGCTGATAAGATATTCGTAATTCATCATTCACAAAATTAAAGTCATTATTCTTGCCGCCTAATCTCCAGATAATATCTCCTGTCTGGCGATTAATTTTTGTCACCTGATTTAAATGTCGATGAGACGCAATAATATGACCATCGTAATCGATCGCTATTGAATTCGTATGAACATACTGAATAAAGCTATCTGTTAAATCTTCATAAACCGCCTCAGTGATGTCAAAATACTCTGAACACAACCATACAAAAATAACGTTGCCGTCTTCGTCAAATTCTTGAATACTGGTGTCCATAATCCCTGCATCTTGTTCTCCGCCTGTAACTATTTTGCTCATATCAACCTTGATGATGTTATGTGCAATCATGAAATAGTGGCCATCGGATAAAATAAGAAATTCATGCCCATTCGATACATAACCAAAACCACATTCAGCATATCTTTTAACAGTACAGTTTGAGTCCAAAACAGCGAATTGAGAAATTTCACCTCGTGAAAGCTCTCCGCTTGGTTGAATTGTAAAATAACTAAAGAGATTTTGTTCCATGCGTTGATAAAAGTAGGGGATCCCATTATTTTCAAGGATCATAATATACGATGGATCGCCCATATAATTCGTAATGAATATTTTTCCCGGGGCCATTCCATCTTCCAGAACTGCCACTTCCCATAAAGGGAAATCGGATGGAACTGAAACACCATTAATAACTTTCACCTGGCTTCCTGATTTTTTCGATAAAGAAGATGTCATCGTTGGAGCGATCTGTCGGGTTTGCTTTGAGAGAGACAAATAAGTATTCACTGAAAATTGATATTGATACGGACTGGTCCATCCGAGTTTTTCACATTGAATAGATACATATACTTTTTCACCAGGTGTATAAGCATTATTAAGTTGGAATAGAACATTGTTATCGGACAATACCATTTTACCTTGCTGAATTCCGCTATTTTCTCCGGCAACAGTCATCGAAAAATCATTCAGACTGAGTTGATCCTGTAAAACCGGATCAAAACGTAAAATTATTCCGGTCTTGGTAGAAATATTTACTGCATCGGGTTTTGGATGAAGATAAATCACATTTTCAGGTAATTTCCAACAAAATGCTGCATTTGAAATTATTAACCAACAAAATACGAATGCTTTTTTCAATTTTTCTCCCTGTTTTCAGTTGGGATGTGCAACTTGCTGCAATCCAAACAGATGCGAAAGCATCCAAGTCTTTTGTCTTTCATGAATGCCGAAATATTCAAAAGCACAAGCATCCCGGCTGGAAGCCCGGCAATGTTGGCGTCTGGTTCATGTGTTATATGCTATGGTTAATGTCGAATTTAATTGCAATGTCATTTAGCTTTAGATCAAGCGTCCAAAGTGGACTGCCTGTTACTAAGGAAGAAGCAAGAATCGCTACATCAATATAGCCCAAACCTTTACTAATAATATTATTTTTCTCGATAAAAATCATTATCTCGTTATGTTCAATTATAGAAGATTGAGGTAAGGCTTGAAGGGCAGTTAAAATTTCTTTTCTATTTTTTAAATTACCACAAGCCAATTCTCCAATAATGAATGGATGACAAAATACTTCTCCATCATTAAGCAGTTCGACAAGTTGATCATTACAATTTCTAAAGTGATCAATCCATATGGAAGTATCGACCAAAACCATTTTTACAGATTTCGTCTTCTGGATATTTTGATTAAATTCTTTTCGGTGCCACCAAGTTTTGCTAACCTTCTTGCACTTTCACGAGCAATTAATGCTTCAAGGCCTAAGCGTACAAGCGATGTTTTTTCTTTAATTCCAGTTAATTTTGAGGCTTTATCGATTAGCGTGTCTTCGATGTTTAGTGTTGTTCTCATAAGTTCCTCTATGTATATAATATGCATATAAATATGCATATTATTATGTATATTGTCAAGGATTTATTAAGCATATAACCAGTTTGTGCGGCGCGTCCAATTTGTATTCTATATTTGGGCTATACATTTGTTTATGCTTTTTACGTTCCACCCCAATTTTTACTTCTGATTTTAATATTATGCTTTCAGTTGTCGGCCAATGGGAGCATTGGAATGATGTGATGAGTTTAGAAGTATAATTAGCGGTAAGAATAATACCTGGGATTAGAAAACATAGACCAAAAATAAAGAAGAAAATTATAGCCCCTATGTCGAGACTATCATCTTTTTGTTGTTTAAGTTCTACTTTCATTTACCACTTTGCATCGTTATGATAAATTCATTTGAGTAAGATTTGTTTCCTTCGTTTAACAATTTGTAAATATCAGTATATGGCTTAAAACCATATACAAATTCTACAATTACAAATATCCATGCGAATTTTACTTTTGTTTTTATTTTACATCTCCTTAAATTTAAATTTATATTTATTCTTTTATTTTTATTAAATGTATTCCTCGCATATTGCGCAAATCTTTCCTTTTCTTCTTCTAAATTCTTTACCGGTTCTCACTCGTCATTCTCATAGGATTCGATTATGTCTTTTTCATAATCATCATGCTTCATTTTATTTTCCTATATATTTTTGTGTTGCACTTCGCCTTAAATAAAACAATCATGCGACAATATTCTTATTATTTCAAAAATAGCACCTTCGCACTACCCACATACTGACCTGCCTTAACTTTACAAAAATATAAACCAGAGGCAACAGGAGCTCCTGAAAAAAAAGTTCCATCCCATGTAAAAGTATAATGGCCGGCTCCCACTTCTCGATTTACTAAAGTATCAATGAGTTGGCCATTGCTATTAACAATGTGAATGGTTAAAACGCTTGTAGTGTGTACTGTGATGGGGATGGCCGTATCCCGATTAAATGGATTCGGGTAATTATAAAAATGAATTACATTTGAAGATGATCCAACGCAACCGACCGGAACACTTATCCCATCAGGCAATAGTATACCTGCAGCTAAATACATATTGGCTTGTTGTTCATCAACTACATATTCCGTAATTTCCCCACTGTTAAAATTATCTGGAAGAATACGATAAATGCCCAATGTTGATTTGTCCGGGTAAAATAGAATCTTCTCACTATCATAATCCATTGTTGGACCATAAATAACAATACCGGGATAGGGCTCTTCAACATCATCAAATTTGCAATTTAAATTCCTTGGATCCATCGGATAGACAGAACCCGCACCTGTCATCCAACTCATTTCGGCGGGATTCATGCCAAGAACAAAATCCAGAGAAGTCGCAATCGCGTCTAAATATTTTTGCTCTTTCGTGAGCAGATAAGCACGATAAACGGGATTTAAATTCCCTGTATACAATGGCGAGAGAAGTCCCGACCATCCTTGATCAGCACAGGCTGCCTGATATCCTGTTTCTCCGTTCCTGTTGATCCGTGATATTGTAGCATCTGCTGCTTGAAGAAGCTCATTCTGTAATGATTTTATATGTCCGCTGGAAAGCGCTTCCTGTTTGGTTGAAATAATCGGCCATAAAACAATCCATCGATCAAAATTCCAATATGGAACTGCCCAATCATTGTCAAGCTTATTTTCTAAAAAATGATTCCAATATAACGCTTCTCCGGTTGTTGAGAATAACTGCCCGGCAGCCCAACACCAGGCACTTTCCAGAAGGTAATCATCATAATATTCATCACAGGAATATTTCCTCTGGCAGTATAATTCAATTTCCGAATGCCAGGGTTCCTCTCTATGATTACAGGCATACCGATAAGCTGCTTTAGCCCGCTCTAAATAATTTTCAGCACAAACACTGTCAAAAGGCTTGAAAAGCCGTGCTGCCTGTGCAAATAATCCGGCACCGGCAAAGGATGAATAGGGTGTTACTTTACGCATCCAGTACGGCAAATCATCATCTTCTCCTTTCACAAACGGGTGACAATACGATTCTATTCCCGGGGCGATACCGCCATCCAAGCTACGAATTTCTGTTGCGTAATCTTGAAAATATTCCCATGCCTTTAAATTCCATGCGACTTCATCCAGAATATCCGGTATTCCATTCCCTGCTTCAGGAATATTGACTTGGCCATCGTAAAATCTCTCCGGAAGATTTTCATACAAAGCCATTAAGCGTTCACCTATTCCCACATGTGTGATTCTTGTATCAAAATCTCCGGCATCATAATGTCCTCCATAGTATTCATACGGACCTTCCGGAACATACCAATCGCCTGCAGAATAACTATTCGGATCAACCTCTATCGAACCCCATCCCCAATCATATGTACCTTCTGTCCACGGATGAACAATATTTTTTGTTGTAACATATATTTGGTTATGGGCAATTGGCCGTGGCCATTGTTCTGCATAAGGCTGTTCAATGGCAGTACCACTTCGTTGAAAGTACATTCCTTTTGCAATAATTCGATATATTTCCTTCGATGCGATATCCCCATTCATAAAATTATAAGATCTTCCCAACCCATCAACCCATATGTAAAATTCACCTTCTTCATCTAATGCTGAAATATCAAGTTTATACAATTTATCCAATCCTTGTGGATCGCTATCTGTTACAAATTCGATTGTACCCAGGAAAACTACACTTCCATCTTTTGTACGACACACTTTAAATGTTGAATATTTTGTTAAATCTGCAGGCTCGCCATCACCAAGGTATGACGACAGGTATACAATTTTTATGTTTGCACGTTTTGAATACCCGACCTGGTTAAGCTTAAAACCAGGGTTTGGTGTGGCATCTAAACTGAAATCCATACTAAGTGTATCATGTGAAGGGATTAAACTGTTTTCAATTGTCATTGTATAGTTTTTCCCTGGTTTTAGAGCAAATGGCAATGTGCAATGCATAAAATTATCCAAAAGCTCAGGCTCTCCCCATCCGCCTACTGAATGAGATGCCTTTGCAAAACGAGAGATGTATACCGGATGACGCCCATCTAAGTAATCTGAATCATCTGTACTGGTAATTGTATAAAGTGTAATATTTTTTAATATAGTTGCATCAGTAGTGGAATGATAGCCTAACCAAACTGTGACTATTTCATCCGAGCGTATTTGCATGTCACGAAAACCGCCTAACTCGCCGGCAGTAATATGAATAGTAGAAAGTGAGCATAAAAACAGATAAATGAACTTGCTTTTTTTTTGTGATAATTGAATAAGCACGGATGTATAATGCTTAAAATCTCGCATTATATCGGATAGAGACTTATCTTCTTTGTATGATGTGATTAAATGTAAATGTGTGGGCATAATCATGTATCCGTGCAGAATGAAGCCTTTTTGTGCTTGACAATATTTAAGACTCTGAATGATTTGGAAATATTCTTCACTCTGAAAAATGGGTATCCATAGAACGATTGTACATGTACAATAATAGAATGATGTGTCATCTTTTTCTTCTTTTGCTTGGTGGGTTAGAAAACCCACTCAGTTTGTGTTCCGGGTAAGATACCCTGGACGATCTGTATAACTTGCGGCTAACCCGCCAAAGGGCAAACTCCACGTACTTTCCACTTCAAAAAGCCGCTACGAAAGAGCACCAAACAAACTTAGAAAAAACTGTACCCCTTTGGTCGGAGTTAAGCCGCTTGTTAGCTGATTAATTACAGATAAAGCTCAATTTTGTACAATTCATCAACGGATTATCCATAATGTTAGCTGTTGTTATTCTATTTTATTTTTCGAAACGTTATTCCTCCAAAATCAATTATATCATATCTTTCATTCTCTTTAAGCTTTATCGTATATTCAAATCCTGTGCTTAACCCACTTGTAACAGCATATTCATTGGAAATCACATTTAGTGGAAAAGTGAACTCTCCATCATAAGCAATTAATTTCAACATTAATACGCTATTCTCGGCCAATGATAATTCTGCCCCTTTAAATTTCGTATCTCCTACTAACATCTGGTAGCCATAATGTTCATATGCACCAAATTTCTCACTTAATGGAGAAATATTAAATTTGTTCAGCCTGTAACCCAATTGATATTCCCGGTTTCCAACTTTTTGAAACAGGATGTGTAACTTATCTACGTTTATAAAACAATACCTTTCATTATCTTTTTGAATAAGGCTGTCTTTTCCAACAATTTCATAAGGCAAAAATTCATTTTCAGACAGGGCTTTTAACAGGTAATGCTTATTATCTCTAACCATTATCAAATTGCTGTCTTCGATCGAAATAGTCAAAAAAGAAAATCCGTTGGCATAATCACCCACATGTTTTCTTAACAATTTATTTGACAAAACTATTGGCCTAAGTTCTTTATGGATTTCTTTTATAACCGGTGGAGGAACCATGTCTTGACCTTTCAATCCATATTTATTTATGAAATTTTTACAAAAGTCTTTCGCCAAAGGCCATCCTTCTGCTGAATTAACCAAAATCATAACAGCAGCTTTTTTTTCAGGGATCAAAAATAAATTGGCTTGTGTAAATCCAGCACTGCCATTGTGCGTCACAGCAAAAACAGAATCATTTTTAAGCATAAACCACCCTAATCCTTTTTTATTTTGTTCTATCAGGGCGCTTTTACTTTGAAGAGTGAATATATTTTTAATCATCTCTTTTTTAATAATCGAGTTGTTTTTTCCATTATAAGCATCCAGTAAACCTTTGGAATATCTGGCAAAATCATTGATATCGGTGTAAATACCACCCGATGCAATATCCCTTAGCTCATATTCTTTAGCTTCTTTGCCTCCCGCATATATTTTAGTTCTATTCTTTAATGAATCCATAACAAAGCCTGAATTACTCATCCCAAGCGGCGTAAAAATATTATTATGAATATATTCAGGGTAATCCTGTCTGCTCATTTCTTTTATGAGGTGGCCTAAAATGTTATAACCTGAATTAGAATATGATTCAACCATACCCGGAGGGTAAAATAAATAGGTTTCATTAATAAAACCCAGAACATCAGTGTATTTTCCTGTCCTTAAATCACTATTCTTCAATATGTCACGTTGAATTCCTGAAGAATGAGTGATAACAGATTTAATTGTAAGCTGTTTTAAATTTTCCCCCCTGGTTTTGGGATTGAATTCAGGCAAATATTTATTCACGGGTTGATTTATATTGAGTAATCTCTTTTCCTGAAGTTGCATTAATGCCAGCGCTGTAAATGTTTTAGTTATTGAAGCAATATTTACAACCGTATTTACAGTCATAGGTATTTTATTTTCCTTATCAGCGTATCCAAAACCATTTTTCCAGATAACAGAATCATTAATTATAATTGCAGCGCTTACCCCAACTAGATTATCTGATTTCATTTTTCGCATAATGAAGTCTTCAGATTCTTCAATCAGTTCTAAATAATTATTATTGTTTTGACTATGAATACTGATCGTTAAAAAAAATAGAAATGGTATTAATGTCAAAGTAAATACGGTATTCTTCATCATCCTATACCTTTATCAAGTTGATAATCGTTAACGAAGACGATTAAGCTGCATAAAATTTTACAGTGAAATAAATGAGTTCCCTTAAGTTATAACAATAAAAGCTAACCCCTAACCGGTCGCGCGCCAACCGTCAGCGTCCAACTTTTCGTTTTAGACCAACCTTCAAAGGTCAGTAAAAGTGTCAATGGGCACTTTAAAACCGGCCAGTCGGGGGCAGTTCAAAACCGGCCACCCGAGCGGTGTTAGATTATATTAATTTTTCTGT
>JAFGCO010000042.1 GCA_016932575.1 bacterium | reverse complement strand
GTATGTAAATGACGGATCAGGAAATTTTTCCGAAGAAAAAGTGATTACCTCACAGGCCGACGGTGCTGCATCCGTTTACGCGGCGGATCTTGACGGAGACAAGGACATCGACGTTTTATCCGCTTCTGCAGAGGATGACAAAATCGCGTGGTATGTAAATGACGGATCAGGAAATTTTTCCGAAGAAAAAGTGATCACAACCAATGCCCGGGATATTCAATCTGTTTATGCGACCGACCTGGATTCCGACGATGACAAAGACATGGACATCATTACTGTATCAGCCGTGGAGGGGATTGTCGCCTGGTATGAGAACGCTCCTCTGAAAAAGGATAAAAATAAATCAAAACCAGGCACGTTCTCAGAAAAGAAGGTCATTGTAACCCGGGCAGACGGTGGTATTTTTTCCAATCAGAGATTAATCATGATTCAGGCAGACGGCGCGCGAACTGTTTACTCTGCAGATCTTGATTCAGACGGCGATCCGGATATTTTAAAAGCCGCAGGAGCTGAGGGCACTGTCAGATGGTATGAGAACGACAGCTCTTTAAATCTGACTTTACTCTTATTATTTAATTTCATATGGTCATTGATTGCCGGGGCCATGCCGGTATTTTTATTTGCCATGTTCGCGGACACAGCTGACTTTCATGAGTGGAAATTTTCACGCAGAGCCACCGGATTGGTTATTGCCGGTATTATGTTCGCCATAAAAATGGGTGTCGCCGCTGGTGGTTTTTTAAATTTACAGATATTAAACTGGTTCGGATATATGGCAAATGTACCGCAAATCCCGGCTTCAATTCAGGGGATCAGACTGCTATTCAGTATCATCCCGGCTGGTTTCATACTGATCTGCGGTATGATGCTTTTCTTTTATCCCATTAATGAGAAATTGCTGATGCAGATCGAAATCGACCTGAAACAGAGAAAAGAATCCGAACAGGAATAATGCTTTACATTTATTATTAAATAATATTGATGAAAGGTTGATATGCCTGCTAAAATAACGAAAAAAGGTGACTTTACTTTGCCCGGCGAGGCAGGGTATGAAGCCTTGACCTTGAAACTTGCTGAAAGATGGGGGGCCGATGCCATTCGAGACTGCGACGGCACGGTTCTGTCTGATCAAATCATATTAGCAGATTATCATATTTACTCTACGATCTGTCTGGTCCGGGCTGATAATGAATGGGCCAAGGCGAACCGGGACAAGTTGCAGCAGAACTATCTGATGAGCAATCCGGTTGTGGCTGAAAAGGATACTGTTGAAATCGATTTGCTCAATGGCTATTTCCGCGATCAGTTCGAGGTCAATACAAATGATGATCCAAAAAAATGGTGGCAGGTATTCGATCGTACCACCGGACAAGAAGTTTCCAAAGATCAATGGACCTTTAATTCTGCAAAGGGCATTGTTATTGTCGATCAGCCTGAAAAGTGGCATAAATATACGGTAAATTTTCTGGCTTACCGAATCTGGGAAGCCATCTCGATGTACAATCACATCACCAATGACTGGGGTGACCGGGAGCACCAGATGCCGGTCGATCCGGTTTATCCGGAAACCCAGAAATTTATTCTGAAATATCTTCAGAAATGGCTGGACATGCATCCGAAAACCAGAATCGTTCGCTTTACCTCTTTATTTTACAATTTCGCCTGGTTTTGGGGAGATCCATCCATACAAAAATTTCGATATGCAGACTGGGGATCTTATGAAATGACAGTCAGTCCTCTTGCGATGGCACAATTTGCTGAAGCCAAGGGGTACGAATTGACCAGTGAAGATTTTGTAAACAAGGGTGCCTACTGCTCCAGCCATAATGTTCCCTCGAAGCGGTTGCTGGACTGGATGGATTTTATGAATGCGTTTGTGGTTGAATTCGGACGCAGGTGCATTGACCTGGTACACGATGCAGGCAAGAAAGCTTATATGTTTTATGACGATCACTGGGTGGGTACCGAACCCTGGGGAGAACGTTATAGAAACATGGGATTTGATGGTCTGATTAAATGTGTATTCAACGCATTTGAAACCAGATTATGTGCAGGGGTACAGGGTGTTAAAACAAAGGAGCTTCGCCTTCATCCCTACCTTTTTCCAACAGGCCTGCAAGGGGAACCGACATTCATGGAAGGCGGTGATCCGGCACGGGATGCCAGACGTTTCTGGGCGAATATACGCCGGGGTCTGCTCCGTGTTCCCATTGACCGGATCGGCCTGGGGGGGTATCTCCATCTGGTCGAAGATTTTCCGGATTTTGTAAATACCATCGAACAGATCACCCGGGAGTTCCGGACACTCAAGCAGCTCCATATTAACGGCAGCCCTTATACGGCCCCGTTGAAAGTGGCCGTTCTGACCGCCTGGGGAAAACGACGTTCGTGGGTCTATGTCGGTCATTTTATTCATGGAATGGCCCTTTACGAAATCACAGAGTCTTTGGCAGGTCTGCCGGTTGAGGTTTCCTTTATCAGCTTTGATGATATTCTGGAACAAGGCATCCCTGTAAATACTGATGTGATGATCAATGCCGGAAAAGCAGGCACCGCCTGGTCAGGCGGTGAGCACTGGAAAAATAAAAAAATCATCGAAGCAATTACCGAATGGGTCGCCTGCGGCGGTGGATTTATCGGGATTGGGGAGCCATCTGCCTGCCAGTATTCGAGCCAGTACTTTCAATTGGCACATCTTTTAGGAGTTGACAGGGAAATTGGTCTGACATCGAACATCATGAAGCTGGATATTACCCTATCTGAGGGGGAGCATTTCATCCTTGAAGATATGAACGGTGATATTGATTTTGGTAAGGATACTGAAAATATTTTTATACTGGGAAAAGAAACGCTGGCTCTATCTGAAAAAAACGGATCTGCAAAAATTGCTGTTAATCCATTTGGTAAGGGTCAGTCGATTTATCTGTCCGGCTTCAAGTTCACACCGGAAAATACGCGCCTCCTGCATCGGTCTCTGTTCTGGGCAGCGGGGAAACACAAAGAATATGGCCCATGGACATGCAGTAATGTTCGAACGGATTGCGCTTTCTATCCGAAGGTGATGAAACTCGTAGTTATCAATAACAGTGATACGGCTGAGATTACAAAAATAATCGATGCAGATGAAAAATCGATTGAAGTCAGTCTGAAACCCCATGGGATTCAGATCATTGATTTATAGTTGTTCTCTCCGCCGGAACAAAGTTAAATTTTTAATCGATCTTTACTGCTCCATCATTCTCTTAAGCTTAATAATCTCGATTCCCGCATCAATAATGGCACCGAGACCGTGGGTTTCATTTTTCCGTGCCGGACGTGTATAATAAAAGACCATATTATCCTCAATACCGGTTCCCGCACAAATGTCTTTCAACTGCCCGTCCAGCGTAATTTTGTGTTCTTTTAATCCCTCCCATCCCCTCAGAGCAACGGTTGCATAGCGTTTGTCAATCCACCCCTCATTCACGGCTTTGGCAATGGCATATACAAACATAGCAGAGCAGGAGGATTCAAGATACGAATCGGTTTTATCCAGAATCTGATGCCATAAACCCGCTTCATTCTGATATTTGGCAATACCTAAAATCTGCCGTTCAAGATTTTTTCTTAATTGTTCATGTTTCAAATGACCTTTGGGCAGGAAATTCATCAAATGCACCTGCGCCATCATGACCCATCCATTACATCGTCCCCAGTGAGCCACACCATTTCTTTTTAAATCAGAATAATAACAATGGTAGTATAATTCTTTATTTTCGTTCCACAGATATTTTGTAAAATTGAATACCTGTTTCAATGCATCATCGAAATATTTACATTCTCCGGTCAGGTCACCCATTCGGGCAAGAAACGGGACACTCATATACAAATCATCAGCCCAGAGCGTCATTTCATGGGGAAACTTACGAACAAGGGTTCCATCCGCCAGACGGTCCTGCTTTTCCATAATATGTTTGGCAGTTTTATCGATATACTCCCTGTAATCCTCTCGATTGACCCTGTGATAGACTTCAATAACACTCGCTCCCATCGCCCCACAGTCATCGAGTTCCTTCATTGTCCATAACTGACCGTACGGCCAGCGATAATGCGGACGATCATTTTTAAACCTTTCCTGAAAAAACTGATAATGATCCATACCATTGGCAACATGCCTGACAGGATAATTGATATATGCTTCTTCGTTTAAATAATTCCCCAGATTGATCATGGCCATATTCAGCACACCCATGGTATATCCCCATTCGGTAAACTGATCCCGGAACCAGACCTCTTGATTTTCAGGTATTTCATCCGTGGATTGATAGGTCTTTCTCGGATTCCAGGACATATATTCAAATGTGGTATGATCCAGAATATAATCAGCGATTTTCCGAACAACATCTTCATCGACATTGTCATGGGCAACGCAAGGCGTCACCGACAACACTGTCAGCACAATGACCAATAATATTATCATGAGTCATCCTCCCGGTTCTTATTTACTTTTATGTTTTTCTGCTGATCCTTGATCATATTGAATAAATAAAAAATGAGAATAATGAACAGAACGAAAATCGTTTCAGATCGCCATTTTTTAAAGAAGGCGCCATTTCAGTTTAATGCTTTTGTTTGAGCCGTAAATGTGAATAACAATCAAGGTCACCCATGAACCTCGTTACCTCTTGCTTTCGCAGATATTCAGAATAGATTCTGCAACCGCTCTTTTATCTTCATCAAGCACAGAAATCTCATACTTCCTTCCGTTATCAATCAGTATTTTCAGACCCATTCCCCCGGATTCAACCCGCGAAATTCTGTTAAATTGAATGGATGCCAATTCTTTTTTTGGTCCGAAGAGGCCAACATCAATGGCAATCAATCGTCTATTGGTCACAAGAACAGCACCCGCACAGCTCATAAGACCAGAATATCTGGGTGGTTTGTTAAGTTTGGGTTTTGCTATGCCTGTGTACAGGAACAGGATATCTTCATTTTGAATGTTTAAGCTTCGCTTCTTTTTTAATGCTTCAATAAAATTGTGAATAATATCAGCACTTTCGACGATTCTGTGAGGATTGGTAACCGATTCTTTAAAAGCACGAATCACTTCATCCTTTTCCAAAACATCCGGAAGAGAAGATAATCTTGATATTTTTTGCTTTGTCTCAGGCAGCAGGATGCGATTGACAAGACCCTCGCCAATCAAAATAACGCTTATCGCGATCACCCACCCAATCCATTCAGGTTCATCAGGAACCATGGCATACCAAATAATCCAGACCAGAAATGCCAGTATCCAACCCGTAGCACTTACAATTCGCTTGGCGGTCTTCACATTTTTCATGTTACCTCCCTTTCCATAAAAGTCATGTTATATTCTTCCGGATATCCTGTTCCAGTAAAAAGACCAAGATTTTTTTGATTGAGCCTATATATCCATCGATGGTATTGATATGAGAGAATGTTTTAATTTCTCTGATGCGAATAAAAATTATAATATAAATAACGGTTTTTTATCACTCAAAAAGAATATTCGAACATCTCTATTTCTTCGCGGTAGATTCTTTTAATTATATTGACGGAATGTTTATCATAATGCTCACGGTAGTCTTCAGTGGTTCCTTTGTTTTTATGAGGAAGGCGCAACTGAGGCTGATGGATTGCCTCGCATACTTTTTTAAAACCTTCATCAAGAGTTTCAAACCGACCGATGAAATCCAAAGGAATTAAACCGCTAAAATTCCTTATCCAATACATCTGTGGTTTCAGCATTCCCTTTCCTGAAAATATTCGCAGGAATTCATTCAATGACAGCTGTTGTTTGATATGATACCTCTTTTTATGAATATCATCCCGCATTACATTCTCATACCATGAATATGCGCGCGCCCAGGGATTACGTACAAATGTAAATTTAAAATAGTGATTATACTGCTCCCGTGTAACAACAAGTTTATTTAATGGATTTTTTAAAGTTCGGTTTTGATGATATACCCGTCGTAAAGCCTCATAAATATTATCTTTTGACGAGAAAATATGTGATGTAGGAAAAGGCTGTTCGATCATTCTTAAAGTTCTATGATCCTGCCCTTCTCGAACTCCCCGATAAAGATCGAGGTGGCCTAACGCGCTTTCTATACTGGTCCCGGCGTTTTTTGGTATATGGATGAATATGCACTTATATTTGTGTGAAACCATTTTACTTTCATATTATTTTTAAGGGAAAGCAATGCATGATATTCTTGAATTGGCCTGTTATCACAGGCATGAATATAATATTAACCGTCCGCATTATTCAGAACGAATTAATTTAATAAAATATCTTTTAAAATCAATACGCTTTTTAAGAAATGGCAGGTTTTGACATCCTGTACATAGATGCTCTCCCGCATCATCAGGACCTTTTGTCCCATTTTTTCGTCTATGATTATGCAGGAGAGCAGATCAAACGCGCGATCATCAATAAAAGCAGTTGAATCGAAATCAGTATACCCGAATACCGGATCTTGGATCAGGAAACGGGTATATAGAAAAAACAGCATTTTATTCATGCTGTCTCTGGTTATTTCAGCAAAACCATCTTTCGCGTCTTAACAAATTCTCCGGTGATAATTTTCACAAAATAGATACCGGAAGCCTGCTGACGGGCATCCCAGACCAACGAATGGCTGCCGGCTTCCATTTTTGTGTTCACAAGTGTTTCGATTTGCCTGCCGAGCAAATCATAAACAGCGACTTTCACAACCTCGTTCCGTCCAATGGAAAAATTGATTTTTGTCTCAGGATTAAAGGGATTAGGGTAATTTTGTTTCAGGCTGTAAACAATCGGTTCATGACTCAAGGCATCATCGATTCCCGACATCCCGCTGAAATCTCCGATGGCAAAAGGACCAAGCTCAGTAATACCGGACCGCGCCAGAGTCATCAGCTGTGATTCCAGATCGGCAGCATAGGATCCCTCACCCACTTCTTTCATATCGGACAGACGAAATATTTTTAAACTGTTTTCCGGATCTCTTCGGAACTGAGTGCTGGCATGCATGGACATCCAGCCAAGTTGAACCGTGTAATCCCCGCCTCCCTGGATTGCTTCCCGAATGTCATATTTCAATCTCACACGCCCGCCTTCCGGTGAAATGTCATCATCTTTGACAACACTCACGGAAATGGTGTCGGGCTCTCCTGTATTGGTGATCCAGACCGGGGCATAACGGTTGGTTCCCACCGGAAATAATACTGTTGAGGATCCGACTGAACTCAGCCTGAGTACGCCTCCTTCCTCGGTGCAAATATAATTATCAGAGGTAGCATTTAAAACTTCATCTGCGGTTAACGTAAATGTCTGAAGCTCGAGCCCGCCCTGAAGGTTAATCGAATGCACGAAACGGGACGCATGCAAGCCAACACTTTTATCATTTGCAATCACCAGGGATACCGGACCACTGACCTCGGGAAATTCCACATCTGTGGTCGTTTGTCCGGATTCTCCGGAATAACAGAGCGATCCATTGGCACCATATTGAATATGATGGGCATCCGATTTGATTGATCCCTGAATTATTTCAAGCTGACCGTTGATTGTCAGACTTTTGGAAAGGTTCACTCCCTGGCTGTTATTGATCAAAAAGTCCCCGATTTCCGATGGTATTTGATCTCCGGTGACCTGTCCGGTTTTTCCGTTGAATCCAAAACCGGCGTTGGATTCAAAGACTTTTGTCCCGGTATTGGCAAGAGGAGCATCCACCCCTGCTTCATGACCGGTAATCAGCATCGCACCTGATTTTAATATAAATCTGCCACTGCCTTCCAGAATGCTCTCACCCATATCCAAAGCCGCGCCGCTGTCCACCTGAACAGGAAATCCGCCCGAACCGTAAGTAACGTTTGTAAGAGAAAGTGTCTGAGCTTTGTGGATATTTTTAAAGACAAACATCGCGCCGTCCTGATTTGAATTCTGGGTGGTTGCATCTTGAATGGTAACATTCCCCTCAAGATTCCATAGTGTTGTGCCAGATCCGCCCTGTGAACCTCTGCTGACAGAAAAATTGCCTCCCGTTACCTGAATATCGCCCTGCTGGTAAATCATGACAGTTGTATTCGCATTGCTGGTACCGTTTGATGAAAAACTGCCGCCTGACTGAATGATGCTCCCTGCAATATGGACAGTCGCTTGCTGACCGGAAGATGGAGCGCACATTTGCCAGCGCCCCGAACCGGTATTTTCTATGACAATATTCCCGCCAATCGTATTTCCATTCCATTTCATGCTTTTATTGCCGGACTGTCCGGGACAATTCCAGGTGATGTGATAAAAATCTTGATTCCCGTTGGCAGGCGCATCATTCACCACACCGTTAATGATACAGCTCGATCCCTTTCGCCATATGGCTGAGGGAATTGTACCGCCGTCCTGCTGATGCAAATATACACCACCATCAACAAAGTTCAGCATTGCTTCCGCATCCGTTAAAATGGAACCCCAGTTTGTTATGCTCCCTGCTATCTGCATGTCCGGTCCGACGCCATTACTGACAAACAGATTAATCCCGGGATCAATGGCGAGCACACCGCCTGCTGCAATTTGAAGCTGATCCACAGTATCCCGGTCTGCAATGGTAATTGTGTCACCATCAAGAATTGTAATCAATCCATCCTGATATCGGGGGGCTCTGGGGGCCGGAATGATCCAATCCGTGCCATTATGCCAGGCCCACACATCGGGATCGTGCCAGTTTCCGGACTGAGAAGACCGAAACTCTCCGGCCGGATGGTAATATTCGGTACCGTTATCAAAAGCCTCTACACTAAAATAATAGTCGACACTGTGATTTAAACTGTGCATGGATACACTGTCTTTGTCATAGACCATATAGTTGTTGTATAATTTATCGGGATCAATACCGTAGCGTACCACATAGCCGTCCGCGTTTTCTACGGGTGACCAGCGAATAACCGCATCTCTTCCATCCGATGGATCACGATCAACCGTGAAATCATTCACCGGCGTTATAACCACTTTATCAGAATTTCCGAAAACTCTCAAATCCCGGATGGCAAAATAGCCGCTACCCGGTGTGAAAACGTTGGCACATTTGATGTAGCGGGTATTCACGGGTTGAACCAGCTCAATGTAATCGTGCGGCATATCTTTCTGATTCTGACTTTTGTCTGCCAGGACTTCCCAGTCAATGCCGTTCACAGAATGTTCGAGAATATACTGCTCATAAATAGAGACTTCGCGTCCGCGAACCTGATCCGGATTGGTATTATGTTCAGCAAAATTCACCTGAACGGCTTCTACACTGCACAGCGATCCCAGATCGACCATCAGCCACTCATCCATGTTTCCGGTCTGAGCGCTCCAATAGGTTCGCACTTCTTCATCCACAGCCAGCTCGACGCTGTGATCTTTTACATATGAAGAAGCCATGACGTATTTTTTATGCGAAAGCAGCATCATGCCTGCAAAACCATCCTCAACCATGTTATCCTGTTCGCCCGGAAAATAATGCGGATAGTCTCCAAAAACCGTATTGCATCGGATTTGACCCTCTTCGTCAAAGCTGACCGGAAAAACCCCCAACCGGCGTTCAAACATATGCTGTATCGAAATGGTCATGGTGCCTATATGCCAATACTGACCATGCCTGTCTTTGAACGTGCTGCCGTGCCCCGCCCCGCAGATAAACCCGGTCGGTTTGAAAGTGAAAGGACTGTACGTGGCGTATTCGAAAGGTCCCGTCGGGGAATCTGATACATAAATACCATCCGCGTAGGTTTTAAACTCGGTGCCGGGACCGGCATAATGAAGATAATACCGGCCGTTTTCTTTTATCATCCAGGATCCTTCAATCCAGGGATTCTCATCCTGGAGGTTGGTATCTCCCCTCCGCTCCCATCCGTGAACAGATGCCTCCGCCCGAAGAATTTCGACAACCGATCCTATCCTTTCAAAAGTCACCGGATCGAGTTCGACCACCTGAATGGGGCCCCACTGTGCCAGGCCAAAAAACATATATAGCCGGTCATCGTCATCCAGGAAAAATGCAGGATCGCCGTAAGCATTGACATTGGGCCCCTTTTCCCACACCCCGGATCCGGGATCACCGCTTTTAAAAATCTGACCATTGCCTGAAGGGATGTAAAACAGCGAATCCCGCATTGCAATAATGGCGGGAGCATAGCTTTCGACATCCAGCCCGGTGGGCACAACAAGTTCCCAGTTCCGAAAATCCTCGGAGACCCAGTACCCTCCGGAACGTGAAGCAAATAAATAATATGCGTCCTGATAAAGCACAACCACCGGATCGGCCGCCTCTCTGGCATCCACAGCGTCCACCATAAACCGGTAATTCAGATTCATGGGGTTGCAAAACGTACTCGGATTATCTGCAGGCTGTGCCAACAGACAACTGCCTGAAATAAGCACAGTAAAAAGAAACAAAATGTAAATTCTTATTGTACGCATCACATCCTCCTTCTTTTTGAAAAAATAATTTAATGCAACTGATTATTAAGAAAAAACCAAAATTGATTTTAAAAAATAATAACCGACCGCCACTAAAGGATATAATTTCATCTTCCCTGAATATATCCCTCCACTTCCTGTGAAAATGCGCCTTTCCGTGCCAGAGCCATCTGGGTTTTAATATAGCCCAACGGCGTACCCATATCGAGTCTTTGCCCCTCGATTTCAAGGGCAAAGGCACCGCAGGCTGCAGCAAGTTCCTGAAGGGCAGGGGTCAGTTGAATTTCTCCCCGGGATCGAACATTCTCCTTAACATGACTATCCAAAATTTGCATAACTTCCGGAGACAATGCATACATCCCGAAAAAGGTGAAAAACTGGTTCCGGGGCAAATCCTGCGTGACCAGGATTGTTTTAGCAGTTTCAGGATTCGGTTTTTCAATAATTTCTGTTACACGGTATAATCCGCTCTGTCCATGAACAGGAAGACCGGTCAATGTACCGAACAGATGAAGCTGCTCAATGGACGTGCGAATCACAGGAAACAGCGTTTTCCTCACACGCTCAAATCCCTGCAGTGTTTGAGTAATGCAGGAAATTTCCTTATCAGATATATACACATGATCACCGAGAAGCAGCAGGAAAGGGTCGTCCGCCACAAATTCCCGCGCACACCAAACTGCATGACCAAACCCATGCTGTTCGATCTGTTCCATATATGTTATCCGTTTTTCCAGATGACTAAGAATCTCCGATTGATGTATGTACCCTTCTTTCCCTTTTTCCTTAAACGACTGGTAATTTTTTGGATTCAATCCTGTAAAATGCTGCTTGAACTGATCCGATTCTCCAGGATTCACCACAATACATATGGACTCAATGCCTGCCCGTACAGCCTGTTCTGCAATGATCTGAATCACGGGTTTGGCAATGCCGTCAATATCCACAAGAGGAAACATTTCCTTCTGAATGGTATTGGTTGCGGGATATTGACGCGTTCCCTTTCCTGCAGCCGTAATGATCGCTTTTTTTATCATTGAAACTTCTCTTCCAAGATCATTATCAGGTAATTGTTTTTTATTTTATCATATGTGCTCCAATACTCTGTATTTTTTTCTCAGAATGGATTTTCATTGGGATACAGCATGCCCGCGGGCCGATTAAAAGAGATATCGTTCACACCCAGCATTTTGACCGCTTCAAACAGAAATTTACCCGCGTGCTTGAATGCCACTGCCGTGTGGTGGGGGAATCGTTTTTCAATCAGCACATGCCGGTAAAAACGTCCCATCTCACGTACTGCAAACACCCCTATACCGCCGAATGATTTCGGATCAATATTGAGTATCCTGCCATCTGCAGCATAGGCGCGTAAAATCGTATCTGCGGTGGACTGGAGCCGGAAAACCGTCATCTCTCCGGGCCGAATCTGACCTTCCAGAGTCCCCCGTGTAATATCGGGATCCTGATCGGGTTCCATCAAACGGTGCATAATGAGCTGATACTTCATTGCATGACTGGCCATGCATGAAGCCGGTGTGTTGCCGCAGTGAAATCCCATAAAAAGGTCATTGGGTTTATAATCACCGATTTTTCCTTTGTTATCACGGATCATATCAGCAGGGACTGTATTATTGATATCCAGTAATGTAGGAGGAAGCTGGGTTGCACAGGCGCACATATATTCACTGAGTGTGCCGTAAATATCGACTTCGCAGGAAACCGGGATACCCCGGCTGGCCAGACGTGAATTGACGTAACAGGGTACAAAAGTAAAGAATTTTTCAAAGGAAGGCCAGCATTTATTGGCAAAGATTCCATACTGGGAGGCACCCAGATTTTTCTCCATAAAATCAATCAGTGCCACTTCATACTGTGCCAGTTTTCTTAAAATATCCGGATATTGATTACCTGCCCCGAGTTCCCGGGTCATCTCATGCGATACAGATTCAATACGGCTGTCTCCCTCAGCTGACTGATAAATATCGTACAAATCAAGTTCACTGTTTTCCATGATCTCAACGCCGATATCAAAAAGCGGCTTGATTGGCGCATTACAGGCCAGAAAATCGTGAGGCCTCGGACCGAATGAAAAGATTTTCAAGTGCTTCAGGCCCAGCATGATCCTGGCAATATGTTGAAAATCGCCAATCATTTTGGCCACTTCTTCGGGTAAGCCCACAGGGCATTCCGGAATATACGGCCGGAGTTCCCTTAAACCTATATTATAAGAAGCGCTCAGCATGCCGCAATAGGCATCGCCCCGGCCGTTAATCAGGTCTTTACCCGATTCTTCAGCAGCGGCTGCAAACATAACCGGTCCGTTAAATTTTTTGGCCAACAGGGTTTCCGGGCCTTCGGGTCCGAAATTGCCCAGATAAATCACCAATGCATTCACGCCCTGAGCATGAATTTCTTTAAGTGATTTCAAAACATCGGCTTCATTTTCAACTGTCGTCTTGAGTTCAATGATAGATATTTTTTGAGCATGACAGGATTCAATCACATTGCTTCGCCGTTTTTGGGACAGTTCGACAGGGAAACAATCGCGGCTGACCGCCACAATACCCAATCTCACTTCGGGAATATTCTGCATAGTATTTCCTTTCAAAATAATGGTTCAATAAATCTTATCCAAATAGCCTCGAAATCCCCCGTCTCTAAAATGGAATTTTATATCTGGCATATCGATATTCTGTCGGGATGTAACAATTCTGACACAAATTTCCAATTCGGAATATCATGTATTGATCATTCTGCATCTGCTCATGATATTACCTGACTGAAATCACCGACTTTATCACACCATCCTGATATGATTCAGCAATATCAAATGCCTGCTGTACGTCGTTTAACGGAAACGTATGGGTCAACAAAGCCTGAAATTGACTGTGATGCTCCGCACAAAACTGAATTGCTGCTTTCATGCATCTGTTCTGCCGGCGTACATTGTCAATCCGGATTTCCTTACGCCTCAACGTATGCGGATCCAGCCGTATGTCATCCTGCTCCGGGATGCCCACGATCACAAGATGGCCCCCGGGTTTCAGAAGATTCACAGCATGATGAAGCGCTTCTTCCTGGCCGCAGCATTCGAAGACCGCATCCAGCTCAACACCTGCCTCTGAGACGATATCGACCTGATCAGGATTGGCAGTCCATACGGCACCCAAAGTTTTCGACATCTGCAAGCGGTCATTGACTTTATCCGTTACATAGGCTCGGACAGATGGACGATCCCTCGCTGTCAGAAGCACACTCAGTCCAATCGGACCAACCCCCAGAATACCAATTTCCCGGACATCTGCTTTGTTTAAAAACTGCCACGCATATAAAGCAATAGACACGGGTTCAGCAAACACCGCTGTTTTTAAAGACAACGTAGCGGGTAAGCAGTAGCAACTTGATCGAGGCATTACCAGATATTCTGCCAATCCACCGCTTAACTGATCCGGACATCCTAAAAATTTGAGGTTACGGCAAGTGTGCATGCGACCGGAACGACACTGATCACATCCATTGCAGGAAACAGCAGGATCCACAATAACGTGTTCACCCTGATGAAGATCTTGGACTCCCCGTCCCGTATCCCGAACCAGGCCTGTACATTCATGGCCCATCACAAATGGAAAGGTCACATACTGATCCCCGATCTTTCCGGTACGAAAATAATGCAGATCCGATCCGCATATTCCCGTGTAGTCTATTTGAATTAATACATCATTCGGCTGGGTAATAACCGGATCTGGTACTTCCCGGACCTCGAAGCGACCTGGCCCGATTAGCATCGCAGCTTTCAATACAGCAGACTCCTGCTATTTCTGTCCATAATAAGCATTTTTACCGTGTTTTCGAAAATAATGTTTATCAATCAGAGGCTTTTTTAACCGCTCGCATTCCGGATTGATCTGTTCAGTTAAAAAAGCCATTCTGGCCAGTTCTTCAAGAATCACGGCATGATATACTGATTTTGCCGCTGTCTTGCCCCAGGTAAACGGACCATGCCCGGCTACCAAAATCATTTCCACTTCCAAGGGATTCAGATCTTGAAAGGCTTTGACAATTTGACGACCCGTTTCTTCTTCATAATCCCCCTGAATGGCTGCATCTGTCATCAATTCAGTACAGGGGACATCAACCGCGAGATGATCTGCATGCGTGGTCCCGTAAACGGGTATGCTTCTCGCTGCTTGCGCCCAGGCCGTCGCATATGCAGAATGTGTATGTGTTATTCCGCCAATGCCTTTAAACTCACGATAAAGCAAAGCATGAGTTTTGGTGTCTGATGAGGGATTCAAACGGCCTTCCACTATCCGGTTCTCAATATCCACAACCACCATATCACTGACTTTCAAATCTGTATACGGAACGCCGCTGGGTTTAATGGCAAACACGCCGTGCTCTTTATCCAAAGCACTCACATTTCCGAAGGTGTAAATCACCACACCCCTTCTGGGAAGCTCCAGATTGGCCTCCCAGGCCTCTTCTTTTAAATTCCGATAACGGCTCATGACAAGGTCTCTTTTTCAATAAACGCTCCCAGCCTGGAATATTGATGATAAAGTGTCTCGTACTTTTTTGAATTTTCCGGATTCGGATGATATTCATGCTCAAATCCACTCGATATGGCATCCTGAGCAGCTTCCACAGAGGGATAAATTCCAGCAGCAGTCGCTGCAAACATTGCCGCACCCAGTGCACAGGCCTGTTCGGACCGAGTGACCAGAATAGGGCGGTTCAGTACATCAGCGAGTACCTGCATCACAAATGGGGATTTTTTAGGAATACCACCCAAAGCAATGACTCCTTCAATGGGCACCCCTTCATCAATAAAACGATCTACAATTTTTCTTGCACCGAAAGCCGTGGCTTCAACCAGAGCGCGAAAAATTTTCGGTGCATCGGATCCGAGATTCAGTCCGGTGATTGCGCCTTTAAGAAGTTGGTTTGCATCCGGTGTCCGGCGGCCGTTCATCCAGTCGAGGGCCACAATCCCCGATTCATCAATAGACACCCTGTTTGCTGCTTCAGTCAGCTCAGGAATGAGCCGTTCGGAAGTCTCGGCAATCAGCTTATCACGCGTTTCCGCATCCATCAGTGCGCTGGATCCGATAATCTGTTCCACTGGATACATAAGCACCTGCTTAAACCACGCATAAATATCACCGAATGCGGATTGCCCGGCTTCCATACCAAGCATGCCGGGTATAACAGAACCGTTCACCTGACCGCAAATACCCGAAACCAGTTTTTCTCCGAATTGCTCCATGGGAGCGGTCAATACATCACAGGTGGATGTGCCCACAATCTTGGTCAGATAAAAAGGTTTCGCACCTCCCCCCACTGCACCCATATGCGCATCAAATGCGCCGACACTCACGACAACATCCTGTTTTAGCCCCAAACGTTCTGCCCATTCTTTTGTCAAGGTTCCAGCGCTTGCATCACTGGTTTCGGTTTTCTCATAGAGCCGCTCTCTTAATCCGGTAAGGAGCGGATCGAGCTTTATCAAAAACTCTTCTGATGGCAGACCACCCCAGGATTCGTGCCACATGGCTTTATGTCCCGCCGAACACCGTCCCCGCTTCATGAATATGACATCCTGAACACCTGTCAGCAGTGCCGGAATCCAATCGCAGTGTTCAGCCCAGGACCAGGCCGCCCTCCTGATTTTTTCGTCCACACGTAAAATATGCAGAATTTTGGCCCAGAACCATTCCGAGGAATATATGCCACCTTCATACTGTGTGTAGTCAACACCACCCCATGAACGGGCAAGTAAATTGATCTCTCCGGCCTCTTTGACAGCCGTATGATCTTTCCATAGAATAAACATGGCATTCGGATTTTCTTCAAAATCCTGTTTTAACGACAAAGGTGTTCCGGACTTATCCACGGCCACGGGTGTGGAACCGGTCGTATCCACAGCAATAGCCTTTATTCTCTCCTCAATACCTGCTGGCGCCTGCCGGACAGCTTCTTTGATTGTATATTCCAGGCCTTCCATATAATCCAAGGGATGCTGACGAAACTGATTATTGGCTGGATCACAGAATTTACCGGCCTTCCATCTCGGATACTCAAAGACGACATTTGAGACTTCTTCCCCTGTATTGGCATTGACAAGCACAGAGCGTACTGAATCCGTCCCGTAATCCATTCCAATCACAAAAACATCTTGAGACATATCCTTTCCTTTCCGCATAATCTCCTATGATATGGACGGCTTATTCAATATCAAATCGGTGTATTGTTGCATGCTGATAAACGTCCTCCGGCAATAAGATGCAGGAGGGAAAATCGGGTTGATTCGGAGAATCAGGAAAATACTGTGTTTCAAGACAACAGGCACCATGTTTCAGGAATGGATCCTCTAAAAAATTGCCACTGTAAAATTGAATACCTGGCTTTGTTGTCAGGACATTCATGATCCGACCGCTGTCGGGATCTTCGAGCCGGGCAGCAGGGACTGCCCTGTCGCTGGGTGAATCGACAGCATAGCAGTGATCATATCCTCCGGGTATACTATCCAGGTCTTGTCCAATGGATTTGGCGACAGTAAAGTCCATTGGTGTGCCCTGGACAGGAGCCAATTCCCCCAATGGAATCGCAGTTTCATCCACCGGCAAATACCGGGATGCGAACAGGGTCAGCACATGATTCTTGATTGTGTTCTTGCCGGCCAGATTCCAATAGGCATGATTCGTTAAATTAACAGGCGTGGCCCGATCAGTGGTTGCTTCATAATCAATTTTCAATTCATTATGATCAGTCAGACAATAAGTGACTTTAACATTCAGATTGCCAGGATATCCTGCCTCACCGTCCTGACTGAAATAAGTCAAGACAACACCCCCTCTATCTGCTTCCTGAAAGGGCTTTGCTTCCCAAACCTTTTTATAAAATCCATCCGGACCGCCATGTAAATGATTGGGTCCGTCATTGATCGGCAGATGACATTCCTTCCCGTCCAGCGTGAAACGCCCTCTTGCAATTCGATTCGCATAACGGCCGACTGTTGCACCAATAAAAAACGAATCATTCTGGTATCCTGCCAGATTGGAATATCCCAAAAGAATATTGTCTGTTTTACCATTTCTATCTGGCATTTCCAGTGACACCAGAATCGCTCCATAATTGATTATTTTTGCAGTCATCTGATTTTTATTCACAAGAACAAATTGTGAAACTTTTTGATTATTCATACTGCCCCAATCCAGCTGTTGAACCTGCATAAATCCTCCTATATTTCTTTTGTTTTGATCAATATCTGTTCGGTGGTGTCCGTTTCAATCAATCCTGAAATGATTCGGCCATTCAATAATAACCAAATGCTTTTTATGCATTACTGATTGATTTTAATTTTAACATACTGGCGGTGGTACAACATATTCTCTCGAGTTATGATATCCAGAGGAAGCACGATCCTTTTTTCAACCGGTTCTTTCGTTACCAAATGGCGAAAAAGCGTATAGATACCCTGGTACCCCTGCATCTCGGGCCGCTGACTAATAATAAAATCAATAATGCCTCTTTCCAGCCAATATGCATTTGCATCGATCAAGTCGTACCCTATCAGTGAAGGTTTGGGATGAATCGACAATTGATGAATCACTTCCGCAACCTGATACGTTAATGCGTTTGTCATAAAAATTCCATGCAAACCCGGATAATGATTCATGAACTGATCCACCATTGGTAAAATACAATGAGGATCATCTCCGATATTTGCATCTAAAACATGAACATTGTGACAGTCGATTTGTGTTAAAAAATCCACAAAACCCTTAACTCTTGCATTGATGTGATAATCATCCGGAATAACCTTAATCACCAGAAAGGAACCGGAAGAGGGAACCAGCTTGATCATTAGCTCCGCTGCCAGCCGGCCGCTTTGATGGGCATCTTGATTGATCACAGAAAGAGGTGATGTCTCTGGAAGATCAGAATCGAAAAACAGATAGGGACATTCATTGGACAAATTTTGCAGTAATTCGTTAATCGGATTTGCCAGGATGGGAGCAATGATCAAACCATCCAGCCTTGCATTGGTAATGGCGCGGATCATATGATCAAAGGAATTATGGCTGTATTTATCATAATAATAAAAATGCCCGCGCACCTGATTGCTTTTCAATTCATCCAGAGCTTTTCTCATACCGTCAGCCGACTGTGCCCAGTAGCCTCCATCCTGTTTTTCTTGGGGCATTAATATACCGAAATGAAACAAACGGCTCAATTTTAGATTGCGGGCAAAGAGATTCGGTTTATACCCCATCTCGCGAATAATTTTCTGAATCTTTTCCGCTGTTTCCGGTGCAACCCGGCCCCGGCCGTGAAGAACCCTGTCTACAGTACCAATCGATACATTGGCTTTTTTTGCAATTTCTTTTATTGTTGACATAAATTAAGCGTTAACGTTAACGCAATAACATAATAAAAAATGAGAGATAAGTCAAGAACAAAATCATACCTCCCATTTTTTTACTTTAAACTGAACTTTAAAGCGGGTTCCACCAGACACTGTCCAGGTTAATTTTCCCCTTAACTGCTGCTGTACAAGAATATCCACAAGCTTAAGCCCCAGAGATTCACTGTCTTTCGATTGCGTATCATCTGATAATCCGATGCCATTATCTTCCACTGTCATTATGACATGTTCATTCTCATTTTTCATACGGATATGGATCCGATTTTTTGTATTTTCTCTCCCTGGAAATGCATATTTGATTGCATTACTGACAAGTTCGTTGATTACCAGTCCGCATGGAACAGCCTGATTCACCGGCAGGTAAATCTGATCTACATCCATATCCAGTTGAATATTGTCAGTGCCATTTGTATAACTCGCCAGCAGATCCCTGCTGAGATCATTGAGATATATCTGAAAATTGATTCGATGCAAGCCTTTTGTTTTATAAAGACGCTCGTGAATAAGGGCCATGGCCCGTACCCGGTTCTGGCATTCAGTAAAAATATTCAACAATTTGGGATCATGAATTCGATTTGATTGAAGACTTAACAGGCTGCATATAATCTGCATATTATTTTTAACTCGATGATGAATTTCTTTCAGTAACACTTCTTTTTCACTTAGGCTTGCCTGTACTTTATCTTCAGCCAGCTTGCGTTCCTGAACTTCAACATTGAGCATTTTATTTATATGCTCTAATTGCAAATTCCGATTACGCATTGACTTGACCCGTAATCGATGTATGATAATAACGGCGCCAATTATAAAAACAAGGATAAAAATTCGAAACCACATTGCGTTCCAGAACGCCGGCCTGATCACAATTTGAAGGGATGTCCCTGCCTCATTCCAGATTTTATTATTATTGGAACCCTTTACACGAAACATATATTCTCCCGGCGGCAGCCGACTGTATGTTGCATAATGCCGGTTGCCTACATAATTCCATTCTGACTCCAAACCTTCCATGATATAAGCATAATTATTATGTTCCGGAGATGTAAAATCCAAAGCGGCAAACTCGAAGGACAGGACATTTTCATCATGATCAAGGTGAACAATTTTTGTATGTGTAATAGATGATTTGAGAATACATCGATCATCCTGCCAGTAACCGGTGGGAACAGATTCATTGAAAATCTTAAAATCTGTAATAACAACAGGGGGAACAAACGTATTCGTATGAATATCATCCGGATGGAAAGCAGTCATCCCGTTGATACCGCCAAAATAAAGCTCACCGTCTTTACCTTTGCAGCACGAATTCACATAAAATTCATTACTCGGCAACCCGTCACTCATAGAATAATTATGAAAAGTTTCGGCTTCGGGACTGAATGCAGAAAGACCCTGAGTTGTGCTGACCCATAATATTCCTTTATTATCCTGCAAGATTCCCTGGATGGCATTGCTGGGGAGGCCATCTTTGAGAGTATATTTTTTAAAGGTTTCCGTGTTTCTGTCAAATCGGTTCAGACCGACCGTTGTTCCTACCCAGAGAATACCATCACTGTCTTCGAATATACTGATCACCTTGTTTCCACTTATACTTTCAGGATTATCCGGATCGTTCTGAAAAGATCTGAACATCTGTGTTTTAGGATCATACCGATTTAATCCGCCTGTTTCTGTGCCGATCCATATGACATCTTTTGAGTCTTCATAAATAAACCACACAATATAATCATTGATGGTTGATGAATCACCGGGAATGGAAGGATATCGGAAAAATGTGGACGTTTTATAATCAAACCGATGCAAACCGCCGTAATAACTGCCTACCCAAACCTGACGTTTATGATCTTCAATCACGGTAAAAACATTGTCATAATCCATGTCAAATTCATTGGTTGATTCGAATGGAAAATTTTTAAAGACTTCAGTTTTCACATTCATCCGGCTTAATCCCATTTCTGTACCAATCCATAAATTACCATCATGACCGGCTGTGATCCACCGAACAATATCACTGCTGATACTCTTCGGATCGTTAGAATGATGACGATAAATCCGGATTTTATCGTTTGCACGATTCAATCGTATTAGTCCCCCACCCCAGGTACCGATCCATAAAATATTTTCATCTGAATTCGGATCCTGAAAAATTGTATTTATTGTATTGGATTCAACATGAAAACCGGGATCTGTTATTGTAAAATAATTGATAAATTGGGTTTTACGCCTGTCAATTTTATTAACACCCCCAAAATCTGTCCCCACCCATAACATACCGGAATTATCTTCGTATATGTCATACAGTGCATTGCTGCTCAGGGTATTGAATGTATTGGATGCATTCTGAAAACGAATAAACCGATCTTGTTTCGGGTCATATAAATTCAAACCACCCCCATAGGTGCCCACCCACAAATTGCCTTCTCTGTCATTAAGAATAGCACGGGCAATATTATGGCTCAGACTAAAGGGATTGTTATGATCAAACCGGTATCGAGTGAATTTCTTTTCAGTTTTATTAAATCGGCATACACCACCACCCCAGGTGCATATCCACAAATTGCAATCACGATCTTCAGTCATCTCAATAATCAGATTATCACTTAAACTATGGGGATCTTCCGGATCATTGACGTATCTAATGCACTGATGTATTCTGGGATCAAATAAATTTAAGCCTTCATCTGTGCCAACCCACAGTTTTCCTTGACTGTCTTGATATACAGTCCGAACACGACTATTACTTAATGAAAGCGAATCTGAAGAATCATGACGATAATTGACAAAGTGATCTTTATCCTGAATGTATTGACTCAGACCGTCATCTGTCGAAATCCATAAGACACCGGATTGATCCACATACAGATGCCGGATCCTGTTATGCGCAAGGCTGTGCGGATCATCCGGATCATGATAATAGCGGATAAATATCTCATGATCCCTGTCATACCGGTTCAGGCCGCCCTCTGTACCCACCCAAAGTGTTCCTGCCTGATCGAAAACAATGGCCCTTACCACATTTTGACTCAGACTGGTTGTATCTTCCGAGTGATAAGTATAATTTTTAAATTGAAATCCGTCATAACGATTCACACCTTCATAGGTTCCAAACCACATGAAACCGTCATCATCCTGAGCAATCGACAACACACTGCTTTGGGAGAGTCCCTGTTCCACAGAAAGATGTTCGAAACGTAGCGAATAGGATTCAGCCTGAATAACCTCGAAAAGTATCAGGGGAAGTATAAAAACATGAAACCGGTGTATAGCAAGTGACTTCATTTTGTTTATATTGATTTGCAATATAAATTCCGGTAATAAAGCCGAGACATTTTTTATTAAATCACCTGGAATTTTCTCATTTTTCAATCTGGTTTAAAAACACACAACAAACATTTTACTTTTATATAGTTAATGACAACTCTTCCTTTATTATTCTCCTTCAAAAACCATACCAAAATGTATATAACCATGCGATATTGTCTCATGATCGCATTAAAAATATCGCACAAATCGACATTAATCCCAAATAACATTGATAAATTGAGATCACTCTGAACTTACAGTGAGATAAATGGAAGAATAAGAATCATCAACTGTTTTTATCTAAAAAATCCAGTGCAAATGTATAAGCACCTATCCCCACAGCTCGGCTGGTACCCATTGCAGAAATTCCAACCCCGATTTGTTTTCCGGGATGATAAATGATATGCTTTGTTGAGCCCGGAATGGGTATTTTTTTAATTTCTCTCCGTACAAACATGGTTAATTGATCAGGATCATTAAGATTAAAAGCACGTAATACAGAAGGTATTCTGCAATTGTTATGAATTGTATATAACGGCCGGTTCATTTCTGAAATCAATGAAGGCATAAACAGTTCATGAGCACCTGACAGTCCGCCGCCAATCACAACCAGTCCATCCACAACAGACACGATATTCGCCAATGCGCAGCCAATGACCTGACCAAGAGAAGAAAATGTTTGTATCGCTGCCTTTTGATTCCCCTCTTTGACTCCTTTGGCAATCTTGAAAATTTCTTCTGGTGCAGGAGATTCTTCAACTCGAATTCCGGCAGACTCGGCATACATCCGGCAAACCGCACGAATACTGGCTCCCTCCTCTAAAAAAATTGCCGGATCAAATGGATGGCGCATCGCCCAGATTTCTGCAGCCGCCGAATTATCTCCCCTGTGCAGCCTGTGACCAACAACCAGACCTGCACCAAATCCGGTACCCAGAGTTATGCCCAGCAAATTCTGATACAATTTTCCACTTCCTTCATCAGCAATCATCCGATTGATATTTGGAAGCAATCCTCCGATGGCTTCTCCATATACAAATAAATCTCCGTCGTTATTGATGAAAACAGGCAAGCCAAACTTTTCCTCGAGTATTGAACCCAATGGAATCCCGCCTTGAAAACAGGCTAAATTTGGACAATTGCCAATAATCCCCTGCGAATAATCAGCAGGTCCCGGAAAAGCAAAACTGATAGCCGCAGGTTTTTCTTTGAGACTTTGAATAACCTGCTCGAATCCCTCGATGATTGTCTGTAAACAAAAATCCAATGATTCCGTTTGAGCAGCCCGGATAACAGGCGGCACAATTTCCAGGTTTCCCTGAATAGCGGAATATACAAAATTGGTTCCGCCGGCATCCAGGGTCATTACAATTCTTTTGTCATTTTGATATTTCAATAGGGATCAAATCCATCGATATATTTCCAAACAAACACGTGAAAAATACTATTTTAGGGTTGTCTTGATGATATGAAACAGCATGGAACGTTATTTATTGACTCGCGGCCCATCGTACTTTACATACACCTGAAATTTCAGAAATTTGTTTTGCAATATCATAACCCTGTATTCTATTTCTCACATGGACCTGGTATTCAAACCTCACCGATGGATTTTCCTGGTTGAATTCTGCTAAAATATCATGAACATGAACATGGAACTGAGAGAATACAGTTTCAATTGCTTCCCGACAATCAGAAACCTGATCGCGTGTACAATGAACAACAATTTTTCTATAGACAATTGGTGGAATCAAAACATCCAGTCTATTAAAAACAGTAAGGACAATAAGAATAAGAACAGTGCCTATCAAAGAAAGAAGAACCAGTCCTTCTCCAATCGCCACTCCCAAAGCAGCCGTAAACCAAATCGAAGCCGCTGTCGTAAGCCCGCGTACAGTATCACCCACACGCAGAATGACGCCTGCTCCTAAAAAACCGATTCCTGTGATCACACCGGCAATAATTCTTCCCAGTACATGATGACGCATTTCTGATAATTCTGATGGAATCAACAACTCGGTTGAAATCATCAGTATCACAGCTCCAAGGCAAACCAGAATATGGGTTCGAAATCCTGCCGGCCGTCCATGCAACTCTCTTTCAAATCCAATAAAACCACCCATAACAAGGCCAAGCGCTAAACGTATCCACATATTCTGACCCATAGCGATGAATATTTCATTCATAATTGACTCCGGGTGTAAACGATTCGGTAAAAAGTAAAGATTTTTTTTAATTCTGTCAATGAAAAAGGCGGCCCCATTGAAGACCGCCTTTTTCCCAGACTTAGAGGAGGGGCAACGATCAGAGAGTTAATTTGCATTCACGAGAAGCACCTCAGGTTCCGAGGAATCATGAAAAGAGTAACAGCATTGTTGAATATGAATTCGACCATTGGCAAGTATATTCTTTTGTTCATTTTGTAACCTTAAGACAAACATGACTGTTCTTATATCCAGCAAATCTGAATGAGACGTGCTTAATGCATGCCCCGTATAGTCACGGTACTCAAAGTGAAACGCATGAATATTCATAATCATTGGTTTGTTATTGTGCCAAATCGCCTGATACGCATAACTGTATTCAAAAACATCACCCTGTCTGTTTTCAAAAATCAAATGGTTGGGTTCGGCAATATGCAACGTCGATGCATTCTGAATTTCAGAATACATCTCATTAAGAATTCCTACAATTCGTGAAGAAACCTCTCCTCCATAATATTGGACATTGTCTTTATGATTCGAATTTCCGGCCCGTCCGAATCCAAATAAAATAACCGTCAAAATCAGGGCCAATCCGAATATGCCTGTCTCAATTTTAATTGCTTTTCTTGACATCCTTTTACTCCATTCAACTGAAGAAATGGGGAGCAATCATTGTGCCAACCATGTGTCAATATTGCCATAAGTTCAAAATGAAATTAACCTGATGTAAATCAGAAGTTTATATTTCAATATAAAAATCACCAAAGTAATTGGTTTATCGAAATATTGATCGAGATGGGTGATTTCACCAATCAGTGGCCGGAAATAACCAAAGAGAATTCATACAACAATCACTGCCGGATTTTACGACATGAAATCATCGCAAAAAAATACCCTGTGTAAAAATATAACATTCATTTTTATTTACGTAAATATAAACACGACGGTATCGACTCAGACTTTTTACTGTTTTTTTAAAAATACTTGTGAATGATTGAAAAAATGTTTAGTTTAATATCTGATTTTATCGATATTTGGATTTCGGTATGCTGATCCGTACAAAAGCAAATACGTTCCGGATTATTTTCACGGATGGTAAGGAATCATCCTTTATTAAAGGCACTCCTCTCTTTGAAATCCTTGAATTTTTAAGGCGAGAGAAAGATCCTGATATTGTACTGGCACGGGTTAATAATGTCATCCGAAGCCTGCACGAATCATTAGATGAAGATTGTACATTGGAATGGATTATAATGCAGAGTCCCGAGGGACGCAGAAGCTATCAGCAATCGCTTTGTCTGATATTAATTCGCGCATCAAAAGAACTCTTTCCCGAGGGAACGCTGCTCATCGATCATTCTCTGGGTCAAGGTCTATATTGCGAGTTTCAAAATGGAATCCGATTAACACCAGGGCGTGTACGTCAAATCAGCCGGCGAATGCAGGAAATTATAGAAAACAATGAACCCATTGTACCGGAAAAAACACCACGTAAAAAAGCTCTGGCCCGAATGAAATTGACAGGAGAAGATCCTGCCTGGCTTGCCGGAAATCCGGAAAAAATCAATTTAACCCTCTACCATAGCGGACCAATTCGCGATTATCTGGGCTATCCTCTGCTGCCCTATTCCGGGCGTCTCCGTGTCTTTGATTTACAATACTATAAATCAGGTTTGATTCTGCGTCCACCTGACGAGCATGATTTGAAAGCCCTGGCACCTCGCGTGAAACAGAAAAAACTATTTCAGGTATTTCATGAATACAAACATTGGCAGGAAATTTTATGCACAAATAAAGCGAGCGATATCAATAAAAAGGTCATCAACAAATCAATTTTTGATGTTGTAAAAATCGCCGAAGGTCTTCATGAAAAAAAAATTGCCCGGATCGCGGATATTATCAGAAAAAAAAGACGCCATTTACGAATCATTCTTATTGCAGGCCCCTCTTCTTCGGGAAAGACCACATTTTCAAAGCGGCTGGCTATTCAACTCCGGGTGATTGGTCTGAATCCTGTATCTCTTTCTCTGGATGATTATTTTCTCGACCGGGATAAAACACCTTTGGATGAAAACGGCCTGCTTGATTTTGAATCTTTAAGAGCCATCAATATTCCACGATTCAATCAGGATCTGGAAAACCTTCTCGATGGCAGGGAAGTCCAGATTCCCAAATACGACTTTATCAAAGGAAAAAGCATCAAAGGCCCGCTATGGCAATTAAAGCCAGATCAACCGATTTTAATTGAGGGATTGCATTGTCTGAATGATAAATTAACGGGAATGATTTCACAAAGAAATAAATTAAGAATTTATGTCAGTGCACTGACACAGTTAAACATCACTTCACACATGCGTGTTCCTACCAGTGACGTCAGATTACTTCGACGGTTGATACGAGCAAAAAAATTCAGGGGATACGATGCTGCTGAAACGATTGACTACTGGCGCCACGTCCGTCTCGGCGAAGAAAAATATATCTTTCCTTTTCAGGAGACATCTGACATTGTTTTCAACTCTTCTCTGACATATGAACTCAGCGTCCTGCGTGTGCTGGCAAAACCTCTCCTTGAATCCGTATCACAGGAACTGCTGGCATATTCGGAAGCTCGCCGCATTCATGAGCTTCTGTGCTGTTTCTTACCGCTTTCCCCAAAAGTTGTCCCCTTAAATTCCATTTTACGGGAATTTATTGGTGGAAGCAGCTTCAGTTATTAATCCGTATTGATTTATTTTCCAGGGAAAAATCAATTGATTTTTGATATTGATACAGGAATCTCTATATAGATTTGATTACAATAAGGCCTGATTAAAGAGAGGGAGAGAGGCAAACAAGATGTAATTCAAACGATGTCGATCCAAATGTTCGCCCCTCTCCATATAGGGTAAAGGGTATTCAGGGAACAGGGTTTATAGAAAAAAAACCTCCTTTGTACAACTGACAATCGTCATACTATTTACTCATCACGCATTAGAAAAGCGAAATTTGTATGTATTCTTTGGTCTCTGGAGACACAGAAATCCGTTTCTGATCAAACAGCTTCGCCAAACAGGCGTCGCAAATCCATTTGGTCCCCGAATAGAAGTGTCCCCATGAACCACAAATTTGGCATCGCATAGGAATGAGACGATGAATTTGATCTTTGAACTCATACAGCATTATTCAGTATCCTTTCCAGGCTTAACTCTGTCATTTATTATTCAAGCAACTTATATGCCAATGATGATAAAACGCTTTTTCATATTTTTCCACTTATCGGCTTAAATATTTGATTATTCTATTTTCAAAATAACCATATCCGGAATCTGATCAGAATAATAACTGATATTCAGACGAATAGCCAAACACTTTTTTACCCATTTACTCTATAAATGTTCCCCGCCTGAATCACTCGCCTCATTGTCTCTTCACTTTTTAAAAATCTGCGGAAAAAGAAAACAACTGTTGATTTATTACGCTTCATGGGTCTGACCAGTTTTATATAATTGACGCATGCGGTCTTCCTGACATATCAGGGCCGTTACCTGGATCCCGATTCTTCCATTGGTACGAACAATTCTGCCTTCAGCAAATTTTTGACTGTTCATATACAAATCCACTGGATCCTCTTCGATTTTATCCAGGCTGAGCACATCTCCGGGACACAAATCCAATATTTCTTTAAGTTGGATGTTTGTTTTACCCAATTCTGCGGATACTGGAAATTCGACTTCCAGAGAATCCTGCCAATGGGATTGAACAGACAACGGATCAGGATTGGAAACAACAGGGACAACGGGTTTGAATCGTTGCTGCCATTGATTACGCCAAGTGCGAAACAAATGATTATCCACCGAAACACCGGCATACAATAAAAAACGGTCGCCCGTATATAATTCATAAATACGGAATAACTTAGATGATGTTATCGCTTTATCCAGTTTTAAAAATGGTGTGACTTCGATTAACTCTGCTTTCCAGGGTTGGATCAAGGAGCGGGTGAGCCCTCTGCTCAATTCTTCAGAAAATCGTAAAGCATATTGATATAAAATTTTATTTAAATCCCCCGAGCTTATATATTTTTTATCAATAGCCAGCATTTCTGTAATTCCCTGACTATCAATATAAATTCGCAAATATCCCGGCATGTTATTCCACTTAAAATCCAAATTCCACCCGGTATTTATTACCGAAAACCTTTTATTAACTGTTTCTTGAATCACCGGACTTATATGAATTCGAATGCCCAATAAATTTGAAATCGCTCGATTTGCTTCAAGAATAAGGTAAGACTCCACTGTCGACATGGAATTGCATTCATTAGAAGTCATGCCAATTACCTTTCGTTTACCATACAAGAACAATAAGCAAGGCATGTGCCAGCTGTTCATATTTAATTCAGAAATAATTATAATCTTAATAATCTGATTTTATATGAGTTATGGATGGTAATATCAATAGGAGAAAATCAATATTTAAAATATTGAATAATAAACAGGAAGATTTTCACTATTTAGGGTATATTTATGATCATAAAATGCTTCAGGATTGATCGATAAAACCATATTCTCTTAATTTGGTCCGCAAGGTTTTAATCGTGATGCCCAGAGCCTTTGCAGCATGCGTCTTATTGTGATTATACTTTTTATAGGTTTTAATAATTAATTGTTTTTCAGCCTCCGCTATGGTTGTCACTTCACTGAAATCTCCCTGGTCTTCCAATAAATCTCGATGATCTTCAAGAAAAATGAAATGTTCGGGAAGCAACGTTTTTCCTATATTTAAAATAACAGCAGTCTCCATACAGTTTTCCAGCTCACGGACATTTCCGGGCCAGTCATACTGAATTAAAAAATCCATGGCTTTGTCAGAAATAATTTTATTGCGTTTGTATTTCTGATTGTACATCTGTAAAAAATATTCCACAAAAAAAGGAATGTCGTCTTTCCGGTCTCGTAAGGGAATTAAAGTGATGGTGACCACATTCAACCGGAAAAACAGATCTTTACGGAAAGCCCCCCTTTTGACTTCCTGTTTCAGGTTTCGATTGGTTGTGGTAATCACCCGTACATCAACATCTACAGGTTTTCCACTGCCAACACGTTCAAACTGTTGATACTGCAAAGCTCTAAGGAGCTTGGCCTGAACCTGCATTCCCAGCTCCCCAATTTCATCCAAGAGTAAAGTTCCTTTGTCCGCAAGTTCGAATCGTCCTTTTGTCCGCTGTAATGCGCCTGTAAATGCGCCTTTTTCATGTCCGAATAACTCGCTTTCTAAAAGTGTATCCGGTAAAGCGGCGCAATTGACCTTAATAAAGGGATGGCTTTTTCTGGGACTCAGCTGATGAATTGCATTTGCAACCACTTCTTTGCCACTTCCTGTTTCACCCATGATTAATACAGTCGAATCCAGGGGCCCTATCATTTCGATCAATTCACGAATGCGCTGTGAAAATACACTTTTACCAATAAGCTTTTGTGTTACATGGCTGGTTTCGAGCTTCTCTTTTAAATATTTATTTTCGTCCACAAGAGACCGATGCTCAAATACACGCTCGATAACAATTTCCAATTCCTCCAATTCTATAGGTTTCATGATATAATCAAAAGCACCTTTCTTCATCGCCTCAACAGCATTCGACACTGTTCCATAAGCCGTGATAATGATGACTTCCGTTTTTGGAGACATTTTTTTCACGCGGGCCAAAAGTTCCAGTCCATCAATCTCGTCCATCTTCAAATCACTGATAATAAGCTGGTATTCTTTCTGCTTTATAGTATCTAAAGCTGCCAGTCCATTTTCACAACTCTGTATATCATAACCCTTTCGTTTTAATACGTCGTGTATAAAACGTCGAATAATAGGGTCATCTTCAACAACCAAAACACTCCGGTCTTTCATAGCCTGTTCTCCCCATTTATTTCGGCAAACTGATTTTAAACGTGCTCCCTTTACCGACAGCGCTTTCAACTTGTATATTTCCCCGGTGTAGAATAATAAAACGACGTGCAACCGCCAGACTCAATCCCAACCCTCTTGCACGCGTTGTATAAAATGGCGTAAACAATTGACTTAGCTCTTTTCTGCTCATTCCCCGACCGGTATCTGATATGTCAATTTCTATTGAATCATTTTTTAAAAGACCCGAATGTCTTAAAAGGTGTATCGTAATTGTACCGGTTTCGGATAAAGCCTTCACCCCATTATCTAATATATCAAATAAAACCTGCTCCAAAAGAACCGGATCAATAGACCACATAAAGGTTTTATGAGATCTGGGATAGATGAAATTAAAAATTATTTTGTTCTCATCGATATGGTTGTTTTTAATAAAAATTTTCAATACTTCCTTTATATATTGAATTAAATCAAGTGTTTCAAAGTTAGGTTTTACAGATTTGGCAAACCATTGAAAACGGGAAACGACAGAATTAATCTGATCAACAGAGGTCTTTATTGCTTGCAGTCGATCCTTATACTCACACTCCTTGTGGGAGGATTTCATAATCACATCAACATTGCCTAAAATACCCTCAAGAGGATTTCGAATCTCATTGGCAATCAATCCGGCCATTTGTTCTAAAGAAGCCTGCGTCCTGATTTCCTGCTTAACAGATTCCAATTGCTTTAACCGGGTTAAATCCGTTATCACTTCAATAACGCCTGCCAAATGGTCTTGTCGATTAAATATGGGATATGAACTGAAACGAACCGGAATTTTTTTCTTGGATTTTGATATTATTTCTTTTTCCTGACAGAGCTGAGATTCTTTATATTTCAAAGTGTATGCCGGTGTAAAACGCTCACTGAGATGCTGACCCAACAACTCTTTATATAAACATCCTACGGCACTCTTTCGAGTGTAACCTGTTAAAATCTCAGCGCCGCGATTGATGAATATTATACGCTCATGGTTATCGACAACCACGACACCTTCGTCTATACTGTCCAAAATCGTATAAAAAAACTGTTGTGAATAATCGGCATTTTCAAGATGGTCTTCAAGCTGTCGAATTTTTAACGCGAGAGATTTGTTATGCTTTTGTATTTCATGACTTAGATCGTGATAGGAGGCTTGAATTTCGGGGATTCCCTGATTGAATGTCCCAAAAAATTCTGCACATTTACATTTTTTTGGCGACGGATGGCTCATCAATTAAGAAGCTCCTAATAGATAACAAAATCAAAAAACAGCCCTTTGATAACTGCAAAAATGAAACCAATCCAACTATTCAATTTTTAAATCATGAGTAATGATACATTCTGAATCGTCTATTCTGAATGAGCAGTGACACCTGATCATGAATGTATAACGTTATATAATGAAGGGCAACCGAAGCACTGTTCAAAAGCAGTATGGATCCATAAGACTCAAATCGCACTATGGCTTAACACTCGCTGTAAATCAGTATCATTTATTTATTATATTAGAACCTTTGATGACAACCGTATAATTAGATACGTCTTAATAAGAACTTGCACATTTTTACTTAATGTAGATAATTTTTATCATCATTGCAACTTTTTTACCCGCATTTTATAAGTGCAATAAATCACAAGGATATCCACCACGTTTAAATTCGCATGTTTCCCAATACAGACAATGAACCGAGCATATTTTTTCCTGTTTCGCATTCGAATGCTTTGTAATATCCTTTGGTTCATGATGAGGCAGATGCGTTTTTTTCAACATTTTGGTAATAATAATAGTCGCCAGATCGCGGGAGGCACGGCTTTTTGAATTGTAACTGATAAAAGGCTGGCTCGCTTTAACTGAATCATAGACTGTTGAATCATCGTGAACTGCGCCCCAATATTCAACATCGATCAGCAGCAATTCCTTTGCTGCTTCCATGACAGCCATACATTCATTCTCTTCACCGGGTTTCCTTAGATGATTGACCAATAACTTTGGTCGAAAACGCTTTTGAAAATCTTGAATTTTGTCTGCCAAAGCCGCGTTTGTTAATCGAATTTCCGTCATCATATTATTCACATTGGCATGACGATTGTGTGACTCTTCATGGGCATAGTGCTGAATAATCTCTGATACTTTATCTTGATTTTTAAATGTTTGAGTCAGCTTACGAAAAAAGGCCTGCTTGATAAAATGATAGGCTTCCAAAATACTTAAGGGGTCGGGTGTAACAACAACAATACCGGCATCGGCAGCGCAAAAGAAATCCAGAACATGATAATTCGTACCCCCACCGAGATCAAGAATAACATAATCTGCAGGCAGCCGGAAAATATGACGAATCATTTTTAACTTTTGACTATAAGGCAAATTTGCCGCACCGAGATACCCATTCATGCCACGAATGAGTTTGAGATGATTAAACCGAGGATGTGAAATTGCCAGTTCTTCCAGACAATGTACTTTTCTCCTTAAAAACTGAACATTGCTTCGTCTTATGTTTTCCATACCCAGTATGCGATGTAAATTAGCGCCCCCAAAATCTGCATCAATTAATGTCACTTGTTTATGCAGCATGGCAAGCCCCATACCCATCGAAGCTGCCAAAACAGATTTTCCAACGCCCCCCTTACCCCCTGCGACAGCAAATATCTTCGATTGTCTAAAAGACGTCCTTGCCTCCATCATTGTATTCCTTAAGAATAAACAAGCTTTAAAACGAGCATGCAGAAGACAGATATCAGAAACATCCTTCATTATTTATGGGTATAAACCCACGAATAAACGAATATTGCAAATTTAGTACCGTTCGGATGATTTATGATTCAATAACCAACCACATACAGTAATTATATAACCAGTTTTCTATGAAAAAAGTAAATATTGTAATCAAATCTTTGAATCAAAAACAAAAAGGATGACGGCTTTAGCATTATATGAAAAAAATCACCAGTTGTAAAATCAACGGGTTATATTCTATTCCAGTTCAGAATAATACTTCATAAACTGCACTCTTCCCCACTTATCCAGTTCTTTTTGAGATTTCTGACCCATGATCTTTCGAATTTGATGAATATGAGAATATTCATGATCATCCAGCCACTTATGAACGCCTTGAATAAGTGTTGAAAGATAGGATATTCCCTTTTGATACAGAATTGAACAGACCTGGACAGTTTGAGCACCTGCCATGATCAATTTAATTGCTGCATTGCTGTCATGAACTCCGGTGCTTCCGCATATATCACAAGTGATCCGGTTTGAAATCATGGCAATCCAGCGAAGCGGAGTATACAATTCTTTGGAGGAGCTAAATGAACTCGCCGGAACAATCACTTGTCCTTCAATATCAATATCTGGATTCCAATAGCGATTAAACATGACCAGACCATCCACATTATTCCCACTTAAAGTTTGGATTATATGGGGTAAATTTGTAAACTGTGAACTGATTTTCATTGCAATTGGAATGCTAACCTGATTTTTAATACTGATTAATAGTTCCAGATATTTTGATTCAATTTCACGAGGTTCAAAACGATCATAATCTGTCACCAATACATTCAATTCAAGAGCATCCGCGCCTGCGTTTTCAATACGCCGGCCAAACTCCGTCCATTCGCCTGCTCGCATACAATTGATACTGGCAATCACCGGGATACTGAGTGAAGACTTTGCTGATTCAATGAGTCTTAAATGGGCGTCAATTGAATTTTCCCGGGTTGACCGCCTGATATAATCCATGGCTTCAGGATGCATTTCTAAATTCGAGACATCCAGCTCCTGCTTGATTTCAGCCATGATCTGTTCTTCAAAAATGGATTTTAAAACCACAGCACCTGCGCCGGCCGTTTCAGCCTCTTTTAAATTATCGATGGATTTCATCAATCCAGAGCTGCCTGCAATAATCGGATTTTTCAAAGTCAGGCCCAGATAATGCGTCGTTAAATTGGCCATGGTTATTCCATTTCAAATAAAAACAAAATTTGTGATGTATCACTTAATCATTAAAAGATAATAATCTTTAAGGAAAATTCAAAGAGAATATCATAAAAGCACTGACCGGGATTCCGTAAACTGAAAATAAAACCGGTTATCTGAAACAGGAGGCCTTATTAAACAGGTAAATAAAGAAATGTATGAAACTGCCCTTTTTTATCATCATTCAGTATATCCAAAGCACCGCCATGAGCCAACATAATTTGATGCACTGCGGCCAAACGCAGAGTAAACTCCTTAAAATCCATATCAGTAATTTCGTAAGGATTTTGAAGGTTAAAAACAGCACGGCCGTCAGCAATACCTTTGTCATTGATATCGATTCTATAATAGGATTCAGATATTTCCACTTCCAGTTGTTTGGCAAGCTGATCCGGCATCTTACAGACTTCTCTGGAAATATGAATAAATCCCTTGCTGTTCATGGCCTCATAAGCATTCATAAATACATTTAAGAGTGCAAGGTGCAATAAACCTGGATATGCGTCAACGCATTCCCCTTTTTGCTCAACCTCTACGTTAAAACCAACAAGCCCGCTGACGCCACCCTGAACAATCTCCACAACATCATCAATCCAGTATTTTATATTGACCGGTTCGGTTTCAGTTGAAAATGAATCTGCCATTGAAAGCCAGGCTTCAATGACTGGCATCATTGTCTTTGATGATTTTTGATTTTTCATTTGTTGAACCAGCAGATGTCCGGCTTGTTTCAGAGGCAAGGCAGGATGAATATGATAAAAGATTTTTTTCAGACGGTCATTTTGCTGCTGAAAATGTATCATCCTTAGCTGATTTTGTACCCGTGTGGAAATTTCAACCAGGTTAAAGGGTTTTGTGATATAATCTACTGCTCCTAATTCAAATCCGCGTACTTTATCTTCTACATCGGCTTTGGCAGTTAAAAACATCACAGGAATATCCCGGGTTTGTTCTTCGGCTTTAAGAAGTTCGCATACTTCATATCCATCTGTACCCGGCATCATAATGTCCAATAATATAATATCCGGATGATACTGAATAGCTGCTTTAAATCCCTCAAATCCATCTTCAGCTGTAATAACCCGATACCCCTGTTTTTCAAGATGATGCGTCAGCAAACGAATATTCGCCGGTGTATCGTCAACCGTGAGAATGGTCATATTTTCAGGTTTCATTTTCCTCCGTCCAGGTCATCATAAGCCTTCACCAGCTGATCCTTCAAAGTGGTTACCTTTTCCCATTCTCCGGCTTTCCCTGCATCTTCAATTGCGGCTCCGATTTTTGAAAATTCAGGAAAGCCATATGAGCCGCCGGTTCCCTTGAGTGAATGACCGAATCTTACCACTTCATCCTGAACTTTTGTCTCAACATCTGTGAGGAATTTTTTCATCCGCTCACCTAAATCTTCAATAAAAAACTGGGTGAGTTCAGCCATGATCGCATCATCTTCCTCAGTTTCGGCGGCAGTCTCTTTCTCCATTTCTTTTGCTTTTACCGGCTTTTTTGGCACTTTGATATATTTTTTAAGCATCTCGCCTAATTTCTCACGATTCACGGGTTTGGAAAGATAATCGGTGCATCCCGCTTCAAGCGTCTTTTTACGATGTTCCTTCATGGCATGAGCAGTTAAGGCAATAATTGTTAAATCTTTATACTTTTTTTGTTCACGAATTCTTGTGGTGGCTGTAAAACCATCCATAATTGGCATCTCCATATCCATCAAAACAATGTCATAGTTATTTCTTTGAAGCCAATCCAAAACTTCCTGACCATTTTTTGCCAGATCCGCTTTATAGCCCAAACGTTCCAATATATGTTTCATCAATTTTTGTCCGGATGGATCATCTTCAGCCAGCAGAATCCGTCCTTTTACAGAAGCATCATAGGCGGGTTCTTGACGCTCAATCTGAACCGTTTGTGTCACCAGATGTTTTAATTGCTTTAATAATGTATCAGGTGTTTCCTCTGTTTTTTGTAAAAGAAGCTCATAATGATGGCTCAGACGAGAACGGTCTTTTGCAGTCAGCTTTTTGCCCGTATAAATAACAACCGGTATCTCCTGGCTCTTTTTTGACTTTTTCAGTTTTGCCAGAACATCAAAACCATCCACGCCTGGCATTAAAAGATCAAGAATAACCAATGCAATATCATCACTGCGTTCAATATAATCGATGGCGGGCCGGCCATTGTCGAAGGTCTTTACTTTAATCCCTTCACGGGCCAGCATTCTTTCAAACAATACAAGAACGGTTTTATCATCATCAACAACCAAAACCTCCTTGTCTTTGGTTTCCGGCATACCGATAAAACGATGCAATGTTTCAAGAATCGCCTTTTCTTTGGCAGGCTTTTCAACATATTCGACAGCACCCAGACTGAACGCCTTTTTCTGGTTAGAAAGTACAGAACATACAATCACAGGAATATTTTTGGTTAAATTTCCGGACTTCAGACTTCGAAGCACTTCCCAGCCGTCCATTTTACCGGGCAAAAGAATTTCAAGGATAATGGCATGCGGACGATAGAATTTCGCTTTTAAAAGACCGTCTTCCCCAGTATTGGCCGACTCTACAATATATCCATCCCGTTCAAGATATCGACGCAACAAAGCCGTCGTACTGGCATTATCTTCAATAATCAATACCTTGGGTTGAGAGCCATCTTCCGGTTTTATCACTTTATCTTTGATCTGACTCAGTACTGAAGCGGCTTCTTGGTTGGATTCCAAATCTTGTTCTATTCTTTCAATTTTTACTTTAGCTTTTGCAGCCTCAACGTGTGCCTTGGTTTGAATGACAGTAACGGGAATTGTAAAGGAAAACGTGCTTCCTTTCCCTTCTTCCGATTCAAACCAGATTTTTCCGCCCATCAATTCAATCATTTGATTACACAAGGTCAATCCGAGACCCGTGCCTCCGAATCTCCGTGTAATGGACGCATCCGCCTGTGTAAAAGATTCAAAAATAGCCGCATGTTTTTCCGGTGGAATGCCCACACCTGTATCTGTAATATGGGCCGTTAACTCACCCTTTTTGTCTTTCTTCTGTTCAAGAATGATTTCCATTGTTACGCTGCCTTCTTCAGTGAATTTAACAGCGTTACCCAACAGATTCACCAGCACCTGTCGGATTTTGAGTCTGTCACTCTCAATTGGTGGTAATATTTTTGGGACGGTTTTACATTGAAAAGCCAAACCCCTATCCAGTACACGCGGACGAATCAACTGTGACACATTTTTAACCAATTCCTGCGTATCAAAATCGACAATATCCACTTCCATTCTGCCTGTTTCTACTTTGGCCAAATCAAGAATTTGATTGATGATATAGAGCAATTCTTCACCATTCATTTTTATCGTTTTCACAAAATCGGCCAAATCTTCAGGCAGATTTTCCTGGAGCAACAAATCGGAAAATCCAATAATGCTGTTCATTGGTGTACGAATTTCATGACTCATATTCGCTAAAAATTCACTCTTGGCCCGGCTGGCTGCCTGGGCCATTGCTGCATTTTTCTTTTCACTTTCATATAGCTGTGCATTTTCAATGGCCATCGCAATCTGGTCAGTTAAAGTCTTCATCATTGAAATATCTTTTTCATCAAAATCATATAATTTATTGCTGACCAGGTGTAAAACACCTATAAGATTATCGCCCTTTGATAAGGGCACAACCAGCTCGGATTCCGATTCCGGAATCATGGCTTTAAAATTTTTATCAGATTTTATATTCCTGGCGACAACCACTTCACCGGTATTGGCAGCCTTCCCCTCAATTCCTTTATTTAATGGGCAGTGTAATTTTTTGGATATCTGCTTTGTAAAAGGCCCTTTTTGCATTTGCAGATAAAGTTCCTCTTTTTCCTCATCCAAAAGCATTAACAGAACTTGGGCATGTTCATATTCTGAATGAATCGCATCTACAGCGAGGTGGCACAGCTCATCAATCTCCAATGTTGAGGCTGCCTTTTTGGATACTTCATTGATCAAAGAAAGCTGACGTGTCCGGCGTCGTTCCTGTTGCATCAGCCGGGCATTCTCAATAGCAACTCCCGCCTGACCTGCCAGGATTGACAATGTTCTTAAATGGGCATCAGAAAATTGATGGAGTCCTGATTTTAACAGTGCGATTACACCCAGGGTCTGATCTTCGTATTGCATCGGAACAGCCAGCATGGATTCCTGGGGGGGCTTGTCCGCTTCAGGAAAATGGGACTTCGGGTGTCTGGAAACATCACTTACCATTTCTGCTTTGCCTTTGGCAAAAACCAGCCCGATAATCCCCTCTCCCACTTCCAGTTTCAAATCTTCGATGGTCTGACTGTCAGAAGGATCAATTTTTTCTTTTCTGCAATAGAGAGGGATCAGATATTGACCATCGTCATCAATACGATATATACGACATTCTCCATAATCAATCAGACGTTTCACGCCAATCGCCACCGCTTCGGCCACTTCTTCTGGATTTAAAGATCGGTTTAATTTTTCAGAAACCTCATTGATCGTTTCAATGGTTTCTAACGCTTTACGGAGTTCTTTGTTGGCCTGCTCTAATTCCTGATTGCGCTGAACAGCATTTTCAAATGTTGAAAACAAAAGATCGAGAATTTGCATACGATCAGACGTGATAAAATGCTTCTGTCCGGCAAAGAAAATTTCAATGCCCATCTCAGTGATGGCATTTCTTCTTAATTCCTGATTGGCCAGGATATACTGGATACGGGAAATTAAAAACTGCTCACTGTAAGGCTTGGTTACAAAATTATCGGCACCACTTAAAAGACCGCGGATAACATCACGAGGATCGACCAGCTGCGTAAGAAGAATAACCGGCACATACTTCAAGTTTGAATCAGCACGAATCTGTCGGCATAATTCATATCCGTCCATTTCCGGCATTAATATATCGCTGATGACAATGGTTGGCTTATGCGATTTCATGTATTCCAGAGCATCTTTGCCATCTTTGGCCACTGTCACAGCATAATCGTGCTGTTGAAGTATATGCTTCAAATGCAATGCCTGTGTAGCGCTGTCTTCAACAACCAGAATTTCAATTCCAATATTTTTCTTGGGTCTTTGCTGATTCAACACCTGCTTTTTCCTTACTTAAAAAAATGATCTATGATGATTAAGAATATTATCTTATATAAATATCCTGACCATGACATTCAACGTGTTTATTTCTTTTTTTCCGATTTGACAACCAGTTCGACCAATTTTTTTGAAATATTTGAAGAGCTGAGCACATAGGTTGCTCCCCCCAATTTAATCGCTTCTCCCGGCATTCCGTGTACCACAGAACTCTCTTTATCCTGGGCAATGGTAGGCGCACCCCGACTCCGAAGTGCCTTCAACTCTTCCGCGCCATCACGCCCCATACCGGTCAGTAATACACCGATCACCTCACTTCCAAAAGTCTCACAGGCAGCCTGGAATAAATATGAAACAGAAGGACAAAGTGTATAATTGTTATATCCCTCTTTCAATTTTACCCGTTCATCTCGGCTCACACCCATTTGGTATCCATCAGGAGCCAAATAAACCTTCCCGGGCTCAATGACCTCATTGTCAGAAGCGATATGTACCGGCAAATTGGTTGTTCGGCTTAACCATTCGCCCAAACCGCTTAAGAATCCCGGTGCGATATGCTGAACAATCATGATTGGTAATGGAAAATCCTTGGGCAAACCCGCAAGAATCGTCTGCAGGACCATGGGTCCTCCAGTAGAAGAGCCCATAGTGACAATCTTATACCGAAGATCTCTTGATGCTTCTTCGGCTACCTTGATCGTTTTTTCCACCGGTTTTTTAATTCGCGTTTTTGACCATCGTCTAACAACTTTAACACCGGCCATTAATTTAATTGTCTGAAGCAGTTCACGAACCGATGCTTCAGAATCCGGATGCCCCATTCCTCTCGGCTTTTCAAGGGCAGCCACAGCGCCTGCTTCCATAGTGCGAAACGTTTTGTCTACTTCTTCCGGATTCCAGCTGGCACTGCAGATCACAATGGGGACAGGATTGGTTTCCATAATTTGACGTGTGGCTTCAAAACCATCCATTTTCGGCATATGAATATCCATGGTCACAACATCCGGTTTGTTATGTTCGACCATGCGTACAGCTTCTTCACCATTTTCGGCAATACCAATCACTTCAATATCAGGATCGGAATTTAGAACATATTGCAAATAACCACGAACAACCGGCGAATCTTCAGTAACAAGTACTTTAATCATTGAGAACACTCCACACAACTTAGATAAGCTTTCTGATAACATCCAATAAATTACTTTGATCAAAACTTCGTTTTACAATATAGGCATTCGCACCTACATCAATGCCCCGCTCCCGGTCCTCCCGTGATTCAAGAGCTGTAACTAAAATTACAGGTAAATCAGCAGTCCTTTTATCAGAACGAATACTCGCCACAAGATCGAATCCGTTCATGCGAGGCATTTCAATATCCGAAACAATCAAATCAAATTGTTCGGCACGGGCAGCCGTTAGTGCATCCACGCCATCCACGGTTGTTTTCACCTCATAGCCCGCCGATTCAAGAATATTTTTTAGCAGGGTCCGTGACGTGATGGAATCTTCCGCAACCAGGATAGATTTCTTTTCCAATTTTGCTTCCTCCGTTTTTGATACACGCGTCGGGATAGTTGTTATTCGGGCGGCGGATTTTATCAAATCTGCAACATTTAAAATCGGAACCACCTGACCAGTTCCCAATATCGTCGCCCCGGCAATATTTCTGACCCGTGAAAGCTGTTTGCCTAATCCCTTCACCAACACTTCCTGTTCACTGAGAATCCGATCAATAGTAAATACAAAACGTTTTTCACCTGAACTCAGCAACATGGCCTGATGAAGATTTGTCTGCTGAATGGTTTGATTCTTTTTAGGTACCCTCAGAACGTCTCCCAAATGAGCCAATGCCAAAGGCTTATCATCAATAATCACTGCCTCCCGATTCTCAACAGTTTTCACATCACCTTCAGATACGCGAATCACGCGTTCAACATTCACTGTTGGAATGACAAAAACTTGGCCATTCACTTCCACCATAATACCCCGAAAGGTAGCCAGGGTCACCGGCAAGGTGATCTGAAAAGTCGTTCCAACACCAACTTCACTTTCCAGTGTCAAGGATCCACCCAATTTCTCAACTTTCTCCCGAACAATTGGCAATCCCAGGCCACGCCCGGAGATATCCGTAATAATGGGACTGGTCGAAACATCCGATTGAAAAATTAACATACGGCATTCTTCATCGCTTAGGGCCGCGGCTTCAGATTCAATAACAATGCCTTTTTTCACTGCGACTTTACGCACCCTTTCCGGATCAATCCCTCGACCATCATCGTTAATTAATATTTCAACCTTATTTCCGCTTTGCTGAGAAATGGTAATAGAAATCGTCCCGGTGACAGGTTTCCCGCTTCGCCGGCGTTCTTCCGGCTTTTCCAGACCATGATCCACACAATTGCGAAGCACATGAATAAATGGATCTTTTAATTCCTCTAAGATACGCCGGTCAATTTCAATGGTACTTCCCCGCACGATTAATTCAACATCTTTTCCCTGATCACGGGACAGATCGCGGACCACCTTTGGAAGAATTTTAAGCAAAGTGGAGAACGGCAGCATCAGCACCTTTTTCATGTCTTCCAAAAGGTTATTCACCATACCGCCAAGAAGCCGCGCGTTATTTTCAGAAATCCGAATCAACTCATTGATACGGGTGTCCACTGATTTTAATTGTTCCTGATTCCATAGTAAAAAATCAATGAGTGTGCCATTTCCCTGCGACTGATTATGGCCTTTTATTTCGGATTGATGCCTGGCGCTGGTAATCTCTGCATCATAAGAATCCCATCGTTTCTTCCATTGTTCCAGTTCCAAAGAAAGAGACTGCAGATCTTTATTATGTTGTTCTGATGTCAGTTTTGCTGCCAGCATTTCCTCTGCCTGCAGTAAAAGAGAATCCAGTTTTTCCGTAGCAATGCGAATGGTATCCGACACAAGCCGTTTCTGCACTTCGACAGGTTGGCTGGGAGCTGCAGTCGAATCTGATGCTTTCGGCTGCTCCTGTTCTTCCGGAACCTCCGGTTCGGATTCTTCTTTCAGTGGGGGTTCATGTTTCGCTTCTGGCTTTTCTTCCTCTTTCTCTGCAGATTTCTCTTTCTTTTCCGGCGTTGCCTCGGATTTTTTTGATTTTTCTTTTTTCTTTTCTGCAGACTTCTCCTGAGACGTTCCTTCTTCCAGAGAATGCAGTTTATTCATAATCTCAGAAATATCTGTTTTTTCAGAATCGTTAATTAATTGATCGATCACATCAACAGCTTTCAACAGAATATCAAATAACTCAGCATTTGTATCGATTGCGTCTTGCTTCATTAATGAAAGAATGGATTCCATTGATTGACATACTGTTTCCACATCTTCCAAATTTACTGCTCTCGAGGCACCTTTTAAACTGTGAGCTTCCCTATATACTGTCTCAACAATAGACTTCCTTTTATCCTTAGCCTTTACTTTTTCCATTTCAATCAAACCGGAAGAAATAGCTTTCAGATGTTCTTCAGCCTCTATCTTGTACATTGAGAGAAGTTCTTTAAAAAATGCTTCTTCCTGACTAAGCATGGATTCTCCTGAAATAAAGCTTGATTTGACTCTTTATCATTTACCTTGCTAAAGTCGCAACTTTGCCATTAATATCATCGATCAATAATGTGAGTTCGGACTTTTCACCTGTTACTTTTCCCGCTTCATCCAAGGTCCCTAAAAGATCATTCAATCTTTCGACAGCACGCTGTAGCATGCTGATCAATTCCATGGGTAATTTCACCTTTTGTCGTTTCAGGACACTAAAACAACTTTCCAAAGATTGACAGATCGGCTCGACATCAACCAAACCAATTGTTCTGGCTGCTCCCTTTAAACTGTGAGCCGCCCTGTGGATTGTTTCGGAAATCTCAACCTGTTCATCAGAGGGTTCAATTTCCGCCAGTGTGGCCACTCCTGCACGCATGGTTTGAATATGTTCCTGACATTCCAATTTAAACATTGACAGTAATTCTTTAAAAAATTCAGGATCTAATCCCATAATAACTCCTTACTTCTGTTGATAACACTGCATTGAGCCCACTCACTTGAAAGGTTATATAATATATTGTTCAACCAACTGTTTCAATCTCTGTCCTAAATCATGCAGATCTCGAGACGCTGATTCAACCTGCTTTGTTGCAGTCACGTTCTGAGTACTGGCCTGTTTAATGCTTTCCATCGCTGAAACCACCTGATCCATTCCAACCAGCTGTTCCTGGCTTGAAACAGAAATTTGCGTTGTCGCTTGAGCTGCCTCACCCACACTGTTTGCCAAACGCTGAATGGAATCTCCGGCTTCTTTGGATTTGGCGACGCCAGCCTCAACCGCTTTCGAGCCCTGTTCTGTTGTCATGACCGCACTGCTGGTGGACTTTTGAATGTCATCCAGAATTTGTCTCACACGTAATGTTGCTTGCCGCGATTGTTCGGCCAGACTCTTGACTTCCTGCGCCACGACTGCAAATCCTTTTCCCTGCTCACCCGCCTTGGCTGCTTCGATTGAGGCGTTAACAGCCAACAGATTCGATTGTTCTGCAACGTCTTCGACAGTAGCAATAATACCACCAATGGCCTGACCGTGTTCACTGAGCTTCATAATACTTTGTGCAATTGATTCCATCTGCTGCTCAATACGGTGCATTCCCTCCACTGTTTCACTGACCGATTTTTCACCCGCTTGTGAAATTTGTACGGCCTTTTGGGCACTCTCGGAAACATGCTTCGCCTTACGATTGGAATCAAGCGCTGTTTGACGAACCTCCTCAACAGTCGTGCTGGTTTCATTGGCAGCCGTGGCCGTTTCTGTAGCACTGGAAGCAATTTGCGTGACTGAGGCCGATATTTCACTGGCGGCTGTCGCCAGACCATTGGCTGCTTCTTTAATTTGAGAAGTCATATTTCGCAGGGTATCCAGCATATTTTTAAAAGACCGCATGAGAATACCAACTTCGTCATTCGAATTACTCTCTTTGACCTTTATCGTTAAATCACCTTCAGATATACGGCTCACCACCTGGATTGCGGATTTCAGAGGTCCGGTAATGCTATTGACCATATACCATGAAAATGCCACAATAAAGATAAAGGCGATCAGTGCCAATATTGTAATTCCACCCTCTGCTTTTGCATTATTTTCAATGGCATTCTCGAAGTTTTCTTTCATATTTTTCTTATTGATTTGATTTTTCTGATTCAGAAGGTTTTTAATATTATTATATTGTTTGGTCATATTCTCTAATTCCCAGATCATCTGCTCACCTGTTTCTCCCTTAATCAAACGCTGGGAATTGCCGCGTGAGAGTGTATAATACTCTTCCACCATATTTTTCAACTCGCTCATTTCGGCCGTCTGATCAATAACATGATTATCAGCCTGTTTTTGAACCAGCTCGAGAAATGTCTGATAATAATTGTCTGCCTGGGTCAGTTCTTCCAAATCCTCAGCAGCGACAGCATTTTGAAGACTGTATTGGATATTTTCAAGGGATTCCAATAAATTCTGACTTATTTCCCAGGCGGGTACATATCCCCTGACAATTTTGTTCATCATTTCCTCATTCTTTTTAATGGCATTTCTCATAATGAGGAATATAATGATAAATGCCACCAGAACAACGGCGGGGATAAAAATTAATTTCATGGAAAGGTTCAGTTTTAGCCGCATAATAAGCCCCTTTATATGACTAAACAGATCAGCCCTTGCTCCGGGCCACGATTAGGTAATGTAACAACAATATACTACGCTTCGATATCGTCATGAACGATAATTTCCGGATCAGACAATATTTTCAACACATCCAGTAATACCAATCCTTCATCCGTAACACCATGTAAATATTTGGCTCGAATCCCTGTTAATGTAGGCATAGGGGGATGAATGCTTTTCTTTGGGATGACATGGACCCCTAAAATAAAATCAGATAAAATTCCCAATTCCATTTCCGGGGTTTTTATAACGAGGACACGATTCAGGTTTGAGAGCCCTTTCACAGGTAAATCAAAAAACTTGCGGATATCGATCACAGATAATATTTTACCGCGAAGATTAATAATCCCCAATACAAAAGGAGGTGTCCCCGGTACGGTTGTAAAATCTTTCATGGGGTATACTTCATCGATATATGCAGATTCAACGGCGTATTTTTCATACGCCAATACAAACTCGACCACTTCAACACTTTCTTCTACAATTTCCTGATCAACACTCGCTTCAGAAAGTTCTTTGGCGCGTTCTTTTAAAATACGGTTGATATCTTTTATCCTGGCTTCTGTCACGCCGGCATCTCCTTATTCATGGTCACACGAATGAGCTCATACATTCGCCCTGCAGTCATCCCTTCAGATTCAGGCAGCACATCATCTTGCTCATAATTGTTTAAGATATTCAACGCATTTTCAAAATACTTATCGGCTTCCACAAGCTTGCCATGCTGGCGCTGCAGGGTTCCAAGCATAAAGTATGGCAAAACAAAATCAGGATTAAGATACAGCGCCCGTCTTAACGCATGGACAGCCTTGTCATGCTCGCCTTGTTCCTGTAAAATGACAGCATGTAAATGATGAAAAGCCGGATTCAACTTATCTTCTTTGAGAGCTTTTTCGCACCAGGTGAGCGCATGATTTAATTCTCCCCGATTTGCATACGCTTTGGCCAGCAAGGTCATCATTTTCGGATATGACTCACATTGCACAATCGAACCTAATATCAAATCAATGGTTTTGATATAATTTCCCTGATTGTAAGTCAAAAGGGCTTCCTGAAAAAGTTGTTCAATAACTTCTTCATTATTATCGGCTGTGACTTCTGGCTCTTCGACGAATGAAGCCTGTTTTTCCTGGGGTTCTGAAACCTGATGAGAGGAAATCTTGACAGGTGTGATCATTGGAAAATGAACAATATCCTCATCTTCATGAAGGTGAGATGCACTATCCGAATATCCATCTTCTATTCTCGTATACCCTTGTGCCTCGTATGTTCCCTTCTTATAAAGAATGGTACCCGGAAAATTAACCGTGATATATTGGGAGTAAAAAATATGAGAGGTTTCACTGGACGCAGTCACCAGCCATCCTTCATCAAGCAGGGATTGATGAAATCGGCTAATGGTTTTTTCGACTTGTTTGGTTGAAAAATACATCAAGACGTTTCGACAAAAAATCAAATCCATGGCATTGGTATCATTATAAATAGAAGGGAATGTGTCTTCCACCAGATTAAGATACTGAAATTTTATCATACGTTTGAACTGAGGCAGTATTTCATAAAATCCATTCCCCCTGTCTCGGAAATACTGCTCTTTCAGCCAGAAAGGCGTTCCCCGAAATGACCATTCCCGATAGATACCGTCCTGAGCCTTTTTAAGAAAAATCGGATTGATGTCAGTAGCCAATATGGTAATATTCCAGTCCTGAATATCATGAATAAGACGACTGAGTAAAATTGCCATCGAATACGCCTCTTCGCCTGTGCAGCACCCCGCACTCCATACACGTATTCGCTTCTGGTTCTGCCAGCGTGTTCGTATAAGCTTTGGTAAAATGTGTTTTTCCAATGCCTCAAACGTCTTGGGTTCTCTGAAAAAATACGTTTCGCCAACTGTAAGATGGCAAGCCAGCACTTCGATCTGTTTTTGTTTTAACGGATTAGATAATAACCAGCGAATTCCTTCTTCCAGATCATCAAAACCGAAGTCGGGCATGGCCGACCGAATACCTCGCAGCAAATCCAGCCAGCGATCTTTGGGAAAATAAAGCCCGATATTGATATTGATAAAATCGCTGAGACGAGAAAGCAGCTCATTCGGGATGCGCTTACTGATGTGTGTGCTTTTCATAATGGCTATTTCTTTCTTTGTGTTCTTCGCTTGGTTTTTAGTGGATTTTTGCTTTTCGAGTCATTATCCATCGACTTGATGACATCTTCAACTTTTTGAATTTCATCCAGTGACAGCAGAGTGTCCAAATCATGAACAAGCACCATCTCTTCATCTTGTTTGATCACACCGGATATATAAGGCATATTAGAAGTAATTTCTTCTTGATTGACCAGTTTATCCTTGGAAACCTCAATGATATCCAATACATTATCGACCAAAATCGCTACATCTTTTTCATTTGCCTTGCCAATAATAAAATGCTGCTCTGTATTTAATCCCTTTTCATCGAATGAAAATCTCTTTCGAATATTAACGACAGGGATAACCCGTCCCTGAAGATTGATAACACCAAGAATAACTTCCGATGATTTAGGCAAAGGAGTGATTGCGACAGCTCGCGTTATCCGTTCTACGATCGACAATGGCAATGCAAATAACCGCTCATCAAGTGAAAAAACAACACAATGTCTGGTTTCGTTCATAAAGGTTCAGGTCCTCCTGGAAATACCGCATCCTGTTCCACTGTTATCACGAGTATAATAACCGGTTATACTTTCTCAAACAGACTTTTTACAACCTCTATAACCTGCCTGACATCAAAAGGCTTGGTTACATACGCTTCAGCTCTTGTGGCTTCAGCCAATTCGATTTCTTTCTCAGCGTCTTTGGCCGTTAAAAAGATAATCGGGACTTCACTCAACGGTTTGTAAAATTTAATAAGCCTGGCAGCTGTTAAGCCGTCCATCTGGGGCATCATAACATCCATAATAATCAGATCAGGCTGTTCCCTTTTCGCTGTCTCAACGCCCTCAAGCCCGTTTTCTGCTTCAAGCGTAGCAAAACCCTCTCGTTCCAAAAAACGACCAAGAAGTTTTCGAATACCATTATCATCATCCACAATGAGTACTTTTAATGGCAATATTTCCTCCTCTTGGCGATCACACACATATCAGTACTTTCAATATGAACAATTCGTGTTTCAAAAGGAAAATTTTTCCCTTTAAATCCGCTTTTTACAAGACGATAACTATTTCGGCAAAAGCTGTGCCAACAAATCACTATAAAAATGCAAAATTCAACATCAAAAATCAAAGGAAATTTTATCATATGCTTAAAAAAATGATCATTGCAGAATTGCATCTCTTCTGGCTTGTTCTCACACAAAAAGATTCCATTATCAAAGCCAAAATTAAATACATCAACATTCAATAAATCGAATAAAATTTACACTTAATAGGGAAATATCATCAGATACCAAGAATTTCTTTCCTATAATCGTCCCTAAAAGACGATTTCCCCTGCCATAAACAGCATAGGGAGCAATATATTACTGACATTATCTGATTTAGGAGCCTCTACTCTTTCTTAAGTGCAATCTCAATATGCTCAAGAAACATTGTTTCAGGAAGAGCGCCTTCAAACGAATGAGATTCATTGATAACGACTTTGGGTACCCCCATAACCCCATATTTCTGTGCCAGATGAGGAAATTCGGAGATTTCAACAACATCCGCACGGATATTACTGTTTTCCATGGCAAATTGATAGGATGTAAATGCAGAACGGGTGCAATAGGGACAGGTGGGAGTCACAAATGTTTGAATATGAACCGGATTTTGAATTTGATGCAGACGTTCTTTCAAAATGTCATCCAGTCCGCTGTTTCCCTGCGACAGTGCCAGAATCATTTGAAGAAAAGCTGCGAATTCATATCCGGTCGGAATACCATAAAAACGAATCCCCGCATCTTTATCAGCCTGTACTGCCGTGGCTGGTATTTTGTCAATACTCAACGATTTGACATCATCTTTATCTGTAATATAATTTAATATTTTCAAAGACAGAAGTTCTGAAATTTCAACGAGTTCTTTCAGTAATGTTTCTGTCTCTATGCAATACTGACATGTACCAGCCATTTGCTGCGTAAAAAAAACAAAACGAACAGGATCTTTCATGTCTTTCAGCTGAGCCTGAATCTGTTTTTTATCTTCTTCCCGGAGCATCGCTTAGACTCCTCTCATTTTTTAAGGGATGATTTATATTGATCACCTGACGATCAAAATAAATCGCGCGCATACTCATTTGAATTATAAAATGACAGCGTCATTGGCAGTGTCTGCATCTTCAGTTAATTATTACGCGCTGCTATTCACTCTCATGCAAATGCCGGATAAACACTTCTCAGACAGGATGTAATAGCACTGCAAGAGCATTGAATAGCATCATCTACGAATCGATCATTGCGATTTGTCTTCCCACACATTTCATACATGTATCCAGAAGCTGATAATGATTTCTGTTTAGTAACTGGATGCAATCAGAGACCCCAGTACAGCACCATAGATCATCGTCGAAATCGGGTGTCGCGTAATCGGGCAGGTACCTGTTGAGCATCTGATAAAACGATAATAAAGAAATCCCGGAAATCCCCCGATAAGAATACCCGCAATGATACGGATCAACTGTTTGTTTTCCAATAAACTCATGAAATGACTGCATCCAATTTTTTGGCAATGACTTCTTTGGGTACAGCACCAATAATCTGATCCACAGGTTTTCCATTTTTAAACAGGATCAATGTAGGGATACTGATAACTCCGTATTCCCCGGCAAGAGTCGCATTGTCCTCAGTATTCACCTTTCCTACCTTGACTTTTCCTGCATATTCCTCGGCGATTTCTTCAACAATAGGTCCAACCATCCGGCATGGACCGCACCAGGTAGCCCAAAAATCAACCAATACCGGAGTATCAGCTTCTAAAACCTCTTGTTTAAAGTTGGTTTCATTCAGTTCAATCTCTTTTCCCATAAATGAATTCTCCTTTCATTGATCAGTAAGCATATCCATTAATTTGAGGACACGTGGATTTTTAATTCGATAACAAACCTGATTTCCTGTTCGTTTTGCTTCAACAATGTTCAAATGTCTCAACAGCGTCAGATGCTGTGAAACATTGGCCTGAGAGACGCCCAAAACCTCTTCCATCACTTTCACACAAGGCTCCTTATCTCGTATCAATTCAACAATATGCAGTCTTGTCGGGTGTGCCAGCGCTTTCAGAAAACGGGCATTCTCTTCATAATTATTGTTATTTTCAACAGTATTCATATCAATTTTCTTGGGATTCAACGTATTTCAGAGCATGTTCCGCAGCAACCGTTCCATCGGAAACAGCTGTAGTGATCTGCCTGACCTCTTTATCCCTTACATCACCGACAGCAAAAACACCGGGCACTGAGGTTTGGCAGTCTTCCCCGGCAACAATATATCCCCATGGATTAATATCAATATGATTTTGTAAAAATTCAGTATTTGGATTCATACCTACCCAGATAAATACGCCCTCAGCCGGAATATCAAATGCTTCCTCTGTTGCACGGTTTTTCACTGTCACAGACTCAACCTTTTGAGATCCGTTGATCGACAACATCTGATGGTTGAGATAAAATGTATATTTCTGATTTTTTTTCGCCCGCTCCTGAAGTATCCGTTCCGCATTTAAATGATCCATAAATTCAACAAGATTGATTTTATTTACAAATCTTGTCAAATACAGACTTTCCTGTACTCCCGAGCTGCCTCCGCCTACAACGACCACGTCTTTATCTTTAAAAAACGGTCCGTCACATGTGGCGCAGTAAGAAACTCCTCTCCCTTTAAATTCCTTTTCACCGGGAATATTCAGCAATTTGGGATCTGTCCCGGTTGAAATGATAACCGCTTTGGCATAATAAGTCTTGCCACTGGCAACCACTTTTTTGGGTGCGGACTTGAAATCCAGGCTTTCAATGGTTCCGGTCATGATCTCCAGACCAAACTTTCTGGCCTGTTTTTCCATAGCCATCATCAAATCCGGACCGGCGACACCATCGGCAAACCCGGGATAATTTTCAATGAGTTCCGTGCCGGCCACCTGACCACCAGGCATCAGACGCTCAATCATTCCCGTTTTCAACTGGGCTCTTCCCGCATAGATTCCTGCTGTTAATCCCCCGGGACCGCCACCAAGAATCAAAACATCAAATATCATATCAGACACCTTATTGTCTCCATAGCTAATTCAAATATTCGAATAACTTAATATACTAATTAGCGATCACTTTGTCAAGTCTTTTTTAATACAAAAATCGCACTGCTCAAAATATATAATAGGATAATAATAAATTTGACAAGGTAATAACGGCAGATATTCCTCTTAAATATAATCCCCCCTGCAATAATCGTGATTGTCCCCGTATCCGGTTTACGGCTTCTGGCTTCCGGTTTCTGATTCTTAGCGACTCGTTTATCCGGTTTTCGGCTGCTACCTTCTTGTCTCTTGTCTTTTGTTTTTTGCTTCTTGTTTCTTGCCTCTTGTTTCTTTCTTGATTCTTTTTTCTTGATTCTTTTTCTCCGTTTCCCCGTCTCTCCCATGCTCCGTTTCCGTCACTCAACCAACGACTCTGTGACCCAACGACTTGTTTCTTGCCTCTCCCTATGCCCTCCCCTTTTTTGCGACAGTTTGAACAAATCGTTCCGGTTCAATGGCATATTTCAACACCACATCCCTTGTGATTGTACCGCTTCTAAGCATTCGGGTTAAACTTTCATCCAGGGTGACATTACCCTGGGAAGCGCTGGACTGCATGGTCGAGGGAATTTGATGTGTCTTTTTTTCACGAATCAGATTTCGTATTGCGCTTGTTGCGATCATGACTTCCACAGCAGCGCATCGTCCGGTACCGGATGCTGTAGGCAGAAGTCTCTGCGCGATCACACCAACAAGTGAACCGGCAAGCTGTGTCAGCACCTGATTTTGCTGATCCCCGCTGAATACGTCAATCACACGGTTGATGGTATCAGGGGCATTTCTTGTATGCAGTGTTGACATGACTAAATGACCGGTTTCCGCCGCCGTCAGCGCTAGAGAAATGGTTTCGACATCACGCATCTCACCCACAAGGATGACATCGGGATCTTCACGTAACGCACTCCTTAATGCATTGGCAAATGAATGCGTATGGCTTCCCAGCTCTCTCTGTTGAATGAGGCACTGTTTCTTAGGATGTGTATATTCAATAGGATCTTCAATGGTGATAATATGGGAATGCCGCTCGGAATTAATCAAGTCGATCATTCCGGCCAGTGTTGTGGATTTTCCATGGCCAGTCGGTCCCGTGACCAGGATCAATCCTTCCATACGGCGGGCCAATGAAACCACTCCCTCCGGCATACCTAACTCATCAAGGGATCGAATACGGTCCGGAATGACACGGAAAGCCAGCCCGTAACCATCCAGTTTCATAAAAACATTGGTCCGATAATGGGCGACATTCTGCACCGAATATCCAAAATCAAGCTCTTTTAATTCCCTGAATCGTTCCATCTGAAAATCATCCAATATCTGGACAATAATATCTTCCATATCCTGTTTGGAGATGACTTTGTTTCCTACAGGCTGCATTTTACCATCGACACGAAAAATTGGAGGATATCCGCTGCTGAGATGAATATCGGAAGCTTGTATACGGTAGGCGTGTGTTAACAACTGATTGACTTTGTCCCTTGTAATCATAGAATTAACCTTTTTATATCAGATTTATCATGCTGAAGAATCAATCGCTTAAGCAATCGATCAATTACAATTATCAATATCCAGTGATACATATTTCAATCCAACCGTAAATATTCAGAACAATCCCTGATTATGTATTATTTAATCCACATCATCCCTGAACAATAGTCGGTGTAATAAAAATCATCAGATCAGTTTGCACTTCTTGCTGGTTTGTGTGCTGGAAAAAACGGCCCAACAGCGGCAGACTGCCCAGCAGCCACACTTTCTTGACCGTCTCCATTTTCTGATTTTTAATCAGCCCTCCAATCACGATGGTTTCCCCGTTTCTGATGCTTACAATACTGTTCACTGCCCGTTTCGAGGTAACCGGCGCTTCCTGACCGCCAAATTGCACCCAATCGGTAATCTCTTCGATGATGGGATTCACATACATGATAATTTCACTGTTGTCACTCACATGCGGAGTGACATTCAATTGCACATTAATCTCTTTGTACTGAAACGTTACGCGTTCCTGACCACCCGCCCCACCTATGGCTTGCTGAATTTGAGGAATTGGAACCGTGGTACCCACACTGATACAGGACTCCTCATCATTCATGGCCAGAATCCGCGGGTTCAGACGCAGTCTCGCGTTGGTTCTTGTTTTTAATACATCCAGCACTGTCAAATACTGCTCCGCTGTCAGGCGGCCCATTTTCCAGGTATTCTCATATCTGAGTTTGTCACTCTCATCAAAGATTTGAAAGAATTTCTGTTCCCCTTCTTCCGAATCATCCCGGCTGTTTTGAAGATACATCCCAAGCGTTCTGTCCCAGTCAATGCCCAGTTCCTCCTCATAAGTCGGCGATACTTCCACCAGTTTCGATTCAATCATAATTTGAACCGGCGGCTCGTCCAATGCCTGAATAATCGCATCGATCTCCCGTATTTTTTCAGGCCGGTCTGTCACTACGAGCATACTGGCCCGACGGATACCCTGAACAGCCACACCGCCGGCTGACTTCCGATTTTTTCCTGCGATCTCATAGTTTAAAAACTCTGTATTAAACACTTCGACCAGTGAATCATTGGAAGCGACACGGCGTACCACCCTCACCACATTGTTGGCATCCGCATACTGAAGCCGGTACACCTTTGTCTGCATACCGCCGGTAAAATAGATTCTCACCGGTTTTACCGTAATGATGTCATCCTGAACAATATATTCCATATTATGTGTGTGTAAAATGCGTTCAATGGCCTGGCGCAGACTTACATTTTGAAGATTCATGGTCACAGTGCCGGTGATATTCTCACTAATAACCATATTTAAATTGTTGGAAACAGCAATTAATCGCAAGGCATCCTTGATAGGAGTATCTGTGAACTCAAAAGACACAATCTGATCCCAGGGAATCGAACTGCCTTCCCTGCCTTCCGTATAAACAGGCATCGTCCAGTCTCGTTTCATCTGTTTTTGAGAGACTGGTTGATTCATTGTCCCTGTATTCGATGATCCGGCCTGTTCCCGGTCAAACAAATGACCTTCATCATAAAGCGAAGCGTCAGACAAACCAGAATCATCCTCCCACAAAGCCAGGGATTCTTCCTGAGGACGCAATACCTCCTCAGCCATCGACTGATCATCCGATAAGGAGGATCGGCCCGACACGACCAGATCATTGCTTTTTTTCATAATGGCATATGGGGCATTCGAGGCAAATTTCATATCCACTTTCAGCATACTTGGATTCTTATAATCAGTGGACAACTGCACATTTCTGACAATATTATTGCTCATCATATAGGAATCAACCGGAGACATATTCGACACACCTGCGAATAGAAGTGTCGCTTCATTGGATGCGGTTTTAAAAAAGCCCATCCAGTCATAATCATCACTGAACTGCAAACGGGTTTCTGCTCCCGATGTTTTTTGATTCTCTGTCACAGAAATTAGTTCTACATACTGATCTTCAGCAGAAACTGCCTGACTGCTTTGGGTCAGCAGGCGTGGATCGTTCAGTCCAATCACGACAGTGTTGGACCTCCGGATCACAGCAACCGGATAAGAGACGTCACACTGAATATCGGCCTTGAATATAGAAGGCTGCCGGCTGACCTGTTGAATACCAATAAGGCACTGCCCGTCATCCATGGACATTCTTTCTCCATCCTTGTCTTTGGCATTACCGCTGAAATACACGGCATATGCCCCGTTTCTCGACTGAGAAACGCCAAGCCAGCGGGCGTTTTCATCAAATACAAAAGCCGCCCAATACCTCTCTCCTTCATGTCCGCGTTTTAATGAAATCAGACTGGGAGCTGCGTGAACCATTTCAGCGTGCATGAATAGCAGACAGAACATGCCGGCCGTAATGGATTGTGAAATTCGAAATCTCATGGTTCTTCCTTCCATGTGAGAGTAAACCATTTGCCACTTTTTCTGCAAAATACCTGATTGTCGTCTATTCTTTCGATATAGAGTCCGTCTTTTTCTTCTCCCTCGGCTAAAATGATATCATTGATCATGACAAATTTATGACTGCCTCTGCGAATGATGCCTTTGACTGTCAAATTACTGATGATTTCTTCTTCCTCCGGATTTTTCGCATACAAATCCCTGAACGGATCCCGTCCCCAGGAGTCATACCGCACCTTGACGGCAGAGGCTGAATCTGGTTTTATAATAGATTGAACATTCTTTATGCCGGTCTCAATATTATCAGCGACACGCTTTGCAGCAGTTTTTCCGGGCGATGGACCTGCAGATTTTTTACCCGATCCTGCTATTGTCCATATCCCTCCGACCACGAGCACCGATGCTGCAACGGCCAGCAGAATTTTTTCACTTTTTTTCAATTTCATTATATCACGCCTTTATTCAAACATTGGCCCCCTGTCAACCGGGATACATCCTGGTTCATATTCCCCTTTCAGACACGTGGATACTTTCATATAGTTACGTCTTCCGATTTTCAGCCTTATAAAGATTCATACAATAATTCTTTCGATTCATTCTTCGTTCCCAGCCGCCTCAGCAATTTCTGAATCCGTTTTTTAATTTCCGGATTGTCGGTGCTATTGATCATGCTCAGAAAATAGAGCCGGGCCATTTCTTGCTGGTTCATATGTCTGGCAAAGCCGACCAGCAATTCACCGACATAGGAGGGGCATCCGGGTTTTTGCACTGCTTCCTTGAAATACCCCGTCATTGTTTGAATGTCCCCTTTGTACAGCCAGCACACATACCCCAGGTAAAAAGGGAATTCCCAATCTTCAGGATTATGTGCATATCCCCGTTTCAACAATTCAAGCGCCCAGTCGATCTCTCCGGTTTTTGATAATACTGTCACACTGCTGAAAATATAAGGGGTCTTGAAATAAGGATCCAGCTCCGTCGCACGGTCAATCAACGGAAAAAGATAATCCATGAGTCCGAAACAGGGAAATTCAAAAATCCGTGCCGGCGCTTTCCGGTCCAACAAGGGAATGGAATCCGGCGGCGCCGGTTTTTCCTTCTGCCATGCATTCAGTGCTTCCTCGAATTGAATATGCTTTTCATGCATATCATCAAGAATATTCAAGTCATCGGTTTCTATCGGATCGGTTAAATGATGATGCTGCTGCAGTTCACGGATATGTTCTATTTTTTCCATATCCCCTTCATAGAGTTCGTATATATAATAAATATTATCATGCTCAATCGCCCGTCTTCCGAAATACAGCACACTTTGAATCCAGAAATAATCGGCTGCCAGTGCCTGATGCCCCATACACAGCGCTTTCAGCAGTTTTCCTTTCGGCAGATAGACCGGTATCCGGTTAACAAACCGGATTTCGCGCTGATGATCCAGATAGACCTGAGATCTGTGGATAACCATTCCAAGAAAAATTAACGATCCTGTCATCATAATAACAATCACTATGTGTTTAGGTTTTTTCACTTTTCTGCTTTGTCACATTCATTTCTGTTTTCTATTTTAAGTCTTTTTTATTAAATATCCACACGGTAATGATAAGCATACCGACAATGTAACTGAGCCCGTAAAGCGCGGCGATCTCAACCGTGTGTAAAGGCTGAGTCAGATGTTCCACAGCTGCGAGCTTTAAATTGAGTTTTTCCAGATTGGGAACAATATAATAGATCCCCTTTAACAACCAGTGGAATCCCTTGTCCGGATACACCTGAACATATTCATACAGAAAATTGGTCAGATGACCGACAATATACACAATCAATGTGGCAATCGCCGCCAGCTGGGGACTCATCAATGATGAAAAAAAGAGTGAAAATACCACTATAATCAATATTTCAACATAGATCAGAAATATCGCCGGCAGCAGGGCTGTATCCAAAACGCCTTCGATTAAAAAATTCATCCCCAGAAGTGTCACACTCATCAGTGCCACATTAACCACCAGCGTTAGCGCCAGGCCGACATACTTGCCCAGCACAATATGATAACGATGAATGGGTTTGGACGCGATCATATAAATGGTCCGCTGTTCCATTTCCTGAACGATCAGGCGGATACCGATGAAAATCGCGATCAGCAATCCGAAAATTGACATAGCGGACAAACCGAAATCCTTAATGACCTTCACCTGTTCACCAAGCGACCATTCACCCAATATCATGGAAAGCAGCATCAACGCAATCGCGAATAATAAAATATTGATTAAAATTCGGTTGCGAATCGATTCCCGATAGGTATTTAAGGCGATCGTCCAGATCGACACGGCCCTTTATCCTCCGATTTCTGTCATAAATATATCTTCCAGATTCCGCTTCTGCGGAATCACAGAGACCACGTTCCCTTTAAGCCGGATAATATTTTCAATCAATGTCTGAACCTCTTTTTCACTCTGTAATTGCACAAGATTTTTTTCATCCTGCCGGACGATTTGCGACTGATCAAGGTTCAATTTTTTCAATTTCTCCTGTGCCAAAACAAAGGTCACATCAATGGATGTCGTTTGAGATTGGATCAGATCTTTCAATTTACCGGTATTGATCAGCTTGCCGTGATTCAAAATGCCCACACGGTCAGCGATGATTTCCGCATCCGATAAAATATGAGAACTGAAAAACAGCGTTTTTCCCTGCTCTTTTAACGAAAGAATCAAATCACGGAATTCTTTCCGTCCGATCGGATCCAGATTTGACATGGGTTCATCCAGAATCAGCAGTTTCGGATCATCGATCAGCGCCTGAGCCAGACCCAGCCTCTGCATCATGCCCCGGGAGTATCCTTTGATGCGCTGGTCTGCCCTGCCGGTTAATCCAACACGGTCCAGGCAGGTTTCGATCCTTATTTTTTGCTCGTTCTTCTTCATTTTATAAAGTCTGGCGATAAAATACAGGAACTCCCTGCCCGTCAGATATCCGTAAAACTGAGGCTGTTCGGGCATAAAACCGACGGATTTCATGGCGTCGGGGGACTGGTTGGATATACCGAACAACCCAACCGTTCCCCGGGTGGCAAAAAGCAGCCGCATCATGCATTTGATGGTTGTGGTCTTGCCCGCTCCATTGGCACCCAGAAATGCAAAAACCTCGCCCGGCACGACATCCAATGAAAGCGCATCGACCGCCTTTACCGGCTTTTTCCCCAGATCTCCGGAGAATACTTTGGTTAAATTTTTGATACAAATGGCGGCCTGTGGCATCAAATGCCTCCGTCAATCACAGCATTGAAACATAATGAATCATTTTTGTCTGTAAGCCGTTCACCATCCATCGTGTTTTACCAATCTCCATGTAATATACCGACCTGACCGATACCCACCATCAGAATAAAGTTCTTTTCATTGTAAAACAATCCCTCAAAACTTAAGGTATACCCGTTTTTCGGAAAAACAACTTCTATGCCGGCCAGCGCACCGGTCCACAGTTCGGATTGAAACTCACCGTTTCTTTCTTTTATAAATTCCTTATTTTCAATATTTTCATAATGATATTCCATTTGCTTTTCCAAACGGGAAATTCCCCAGCCCGCCCCGCATCCGTAAAACCGCAAGTTCCGGAGCCTGTATGAAATGCCTCCAAAAATTAAATATTCCCGCCAGTCATACTCCATCCTGTATTCCCGGTGCAGATAAATGACATCCTGGCCGGATACAGTCTCATAAAATTCACCCTTTGAAGGGAATCTAAGGAAGTGGCCCCCGCCGAAAACGGCCCAGGGTTTTCCCGGCGCTTCATGCTTCGGTGTAAAGGTCAGACCGGCGCCGACGGCAAACCGGTGCTTGTCCTGGTAATCCTCAATGGTTTCTCTGGGTGAATCCAGTCGCAAATCCGCGGCCCCGATCATGGCAGTAAAATCCATCCAGGGCACAATGCCGTAGGTGCTTTTCAGCATCCATCGCTGGGAATGGGCGGTTTCATAACCAACCTGCTGGTTCATGAATGAGCCGCTGCATGATATCGACCACTGACCCTGCCCCTGGTTGCCCACAGGGCTGCCGACCATCTGGGCATATGACAGCGAACAAATGCTTATGAAAGTCAACAACAAAATCAAGTTGCGACGCATATTGATCCCCTTTACTAAAACGTGAAGGTTTCATAATACAAAAACAGCATATAATCGATGTAATCTTCGACCGCCATCGCCTCGGCGCGAATCGACCGTGTCTGTATATAAACATCGCCCCCTCTGTAATTCACTTCAATCTGAACCGGGGATGCCCCGGTTCTGGGTTTTGCCGGATTCACTTCATTGTTCACTGTCAGCGGATAAAAGGTCGTCCCGGTTCCTGTTTCATTTTCGTACTCAGTCCAGCTCAGACCCAGAGGCGCACTGCTGGCAAGCTTAGCCGTGATCTTGGCACCGCAGTGAATGGGATTCCCGTTGCGGTCATAAATACGGATCATCAGATTAATGGATTCCCCGAGAAAGACTATGTGCCCGGTTCCCGTTGGAAAAAACTGGTCATATATCTGGCTGTTGGTGACCGACGCAGGCACATCACTGCCGTTTCTGAGGGCACCGATAATGGCCTCGATCCGAGGCCGGTTGGCTGCTTCGCGGGCAGCCATGGCTTCCTCGCTGTTATCCCGGAATCCATCCAGCCAGACACCCGCAGGGGTTCGCACAGGCCCGGTCAGGATATGGCCGGAAAAAATGACCGCGCCCCAGTTCCATACATAGATGGAATCGCTGTTCGCGTCCACACCAATGGTGGAGGCGCGAATCCTGGCAATACCGTCATTCTCACCCCAATCCCAGGATGTCGGGAATCCTGTAATATCCGTTTCCGGATCACTGAATTTGATACTGTTGGTATTGGGCACTTCGCTGCCCTCAAAATCAGGAGAATCTCCCGGTATATACTGAATCACATGGAACTTCTCATTATTATCCGGATCGTAATTCGGATTCCAGATATAATCCCCTCCGTAATCCAAAGGAGGAATGGTCCCGAGAAAATTCGGAGCGGGACCGACCCCGCCGTTATGCTGGGACACGCTGGCATCATATAAGTTCAGATCAAATCCATGGTACCGGTTGACTGTGGGAGACGGACTGGCCGCATAAAGCGTATCAATGGCAATGCCGTTCTTGTCTGTAAAGGATTGCGTGGTAATCACGCCCCCCGTGGCCGTCAAATAGATGGCTGTCTGGCGGTCACAGGGATTCTTGTACTTGTCACCCACGATAACGGACATGATCGCATAATCCTGGCCTTCCCAGATATTGAGACGGTCTGCAACAATATCCAGGTGCGAGGTATTGGGATCATTCCGGTCCGCCATAAACGGCGGGCCTGCGTGAATCAGCAGTTTGGTGGATTCCACTTCGATTTCTGACTCATCATCATCTATGGTAAGCGGATCATCAACCAGACGGGCACGCATGCGCACCACACCGGAGCGGGTTCCCGCCGTCAGTGTGATTTTTGCCTGTCCGTTGATCGTGGGAACCCCCTGATTGGTCACCGTTGTTACTTTGACGCCGCCGTGTTCTTCGATGATATCAAAGAATACCCGGATATTGTCCCCGACCAGGCGGTATTTGACATCTTTCACCGAAGCAATCACATTGGTTGTTGATATCTGGCCGGTTTCAATCACGCCGATTGCGGCCGGGTCAAACCTGATTTCGATGTACCTGGGCTTATAGGATTCGCTCTTGAGTAAAACACTCACTCCGGCAGAGGAGGTGCCATTGTAGAGATCAGCCGTGATTGTAGCCGTCGAATCAAAGTCACTCGGATATCCGGACAAATAGACTTCTGCTTGGCCGTTCGCATCTGTGACAACCTGTTCATGACTCAGCATGCCGGCCGATGTCGTGAAATAGACAGTGGCTCCCCGTTTTGGACTGCCGTCTGCGCTGTCGACTTGCACAGTAATCCTGTCTTCATACTGGGGATCGGACCAGATTTCCGCTTTTTCAGCAGTCATGGACCGAATATAAGACCGTTCATCAGAAACATTGCTGGAATAAAAGATCACCCGTACGGAATCGGACAGGCTGCCGTACCAGGCTGTGACCATGGTTGTATCCGGCATGGATGTGCTGGTCAATGTCACCGTGGCCTTACCGTTGACTTCTGTGTTACTTTGGCTTTGAATATCTCCGACATCTGAATCAAAGATAATTGCAGCATTCGCGATGGGCTTGCCGCTGCTTTTCTGTTTCGTTGTGGCTGTTATTTTGCATGTGCTTTTGCCGTCAGCCGGAAGCCTTGCCTGGTCTGTGGTGACATCAAAGCTGACCGCCTTGATCGGAACCGCCGAATTCCCGATCATGGATTCGTAAGTCGCGGTGACCAGGGCCTGTGTGTCCACATAAGATGTATCACTGGTCAGGGTAACGCTTCCCTTCCCATCATTATTCAAAAGCACATTCAGCGGCATCGTGCCGAATGAAGTCGACAGATCCACCAGAACGTATGATACGTCAGTATCTTCACCGGGAATCATATGAATATTGATCTTGGTGCTGTCCACACCATTGGCATAAAGAGAGGACTTCGAAGATGAAACCAGCAGCATGGCTTTGCCCGAAGAGGCGGAAAGCACGGAGAGTGCCACTTGTTTTGTGCTTTTTTTATAAGTGGCTTTAATCACCGGCTGTGCAGCTTTGGTACCGCTGTAAAAACTTACGCTGGCGACTCCCTGACTGTTGGTTGTTGCAGCTGTGGTATCCAAAGTTCCTTCACCCTCCAGAGAGAAATAGATAATGCCTCCCTCCATGGGTTTGTCATTTTTATCGAGCAATGTCACCTGAATGACAGAGATGCCGCCGCCTGCAGCGACTTCATGAGGTTCTGCTTTCATATTGACCAGATTGGGCTGATTGCCGAGGATGGAGCTCGTGGAGTCCAGCGGGTTTTTCTGGGTACAGGACAGGCCGATTAAAATAATCATGCCCGATGCAATTAATAATCTATTCAATTGCCTGGACGACAACATTTTTTCCTCCTGCAGAGAGTTTTCTGTTTCTCAATAAAGTTAAATAAATATAATATTTGTCATATATTTTCATTCAAATAACACCTTTGATGGCGGATGCCAATTGACTCTCTTTTTTTGATTTCTGATTCAATTTATTTTTAAAAATAACCACACCCTTCACTTCAATGACAATTTCATCGGACCGCACTTTTTTATCAGACCGGTAAAGATTGACTTCTCTCGCTTTGACATAGGGAAACTCGGACAATCTTTCGAGATACTGGGCAAATTGCAAAAACCGGCCTTCCATATCAATGGTGATCGGAAGTTCAGTGATTTCTTCTCCGTCTTTCTGTATCAGGTTCAGTTTGGAATAATCCGGAGTGAGAGTAACGAGACGCAAATTAAATCTGCGTCCGCTGTTTTCAATGGCCTCTCCCAGTTCTCCAAATTCAGCCACCGGATATAACCGGTCCTTCACGTCTTCAATCAACTGACGCAGACTGTCAACAATGGCTTCCTGGGCCATTATCTTTTCTATCGGAACCATCTTGTCACCCTTGCCCAGCAGAATATCCAGTTCATCCTGCATCTCATTGATTTTAGCTCTTTGAGGTTTTACATAGACAATCATGACAGCGATAAAAATAACCAGACAGACAACCGGCAGAATAACACTTTTAATCCATGCATTCATCATCAATCTACTCCTTCAAAAGGCCCTGCGCCTGAAACCAGTAAACACCTCCGGAATTTTCCTTTCCGGATTTTTCCTGGAGCAGTTCATCATTTAATTCGACTTTTTCAAAATACCCGGACTCCTGAAGATGAATCAGAAAATCCGCAACGGCAATTTTCACATCCGCTTTCGGTGCATTGCTGCCGCCTTCAAATACCACCCTGCGGATATTTTTAATCTCTGTCTGCTGGGCCTCCTTTGCACTTGCCTTTTTTCTCGAGGCTTTCCGGGCCGGCTCCTTTTTAGGCACCTTTTTCTTTTCCCACTTATAATCGAATCTGCTGATCATCAGCTCTTTTGGCAGTTGATGTGAAAACAGCCGTAACACCTGAACCAGATCCTGGTCCTGTTCAATGCGCTTATGAATATCAACCAGTGTTTTATGCAATTCATCCTTCTGCGTGATGGCCCTGCCATACCGTCTTTCAGCGGTCTCAGCTTCCAGGGCAATCTTTTTCGCCCGTTTGATATTACTTTTCAGGTTGGAGGTTTGGTAAAACACACCCGCTGCCGCAACAACCATCCAGCCCAGGAAAACAAAACCAACCACAGCCCCCCATTTTTGAATCGCCGATTGCCATTGACGAATTCGATAAACATCAGGCAATAAGTTGCCGTTTTGTGTGGTTTCGGATGCCACGGCCAGGCTGATTGTATGATCCGGGAATTTCTTTTTAAACACACTCCTCTGTTTTTTCCCTCCCGAAACCGCTATGGTTTTAGGCAGAGGCAGCCGGGCAACGGGGATGCCGACCCGCTGATTCAGCACCTGATCCAGATGCTGTATTTTGGCGCCTTTGCCGATCAGAAACAGGGAATCCACGGACTGACCTTTGGTTTTATCACTGTAAAATCCGATGGAACGCTGGATTTCTCCGGTCAGCCGCTCAACCACCGGCCTCATCATGGCACCCAGTTCGGAAAGCGGAGCTCCCTTGAAAGACATGCTGTCCGCAAATCCCAGGGGATAGCCAAACTTGTTCTTGAATTCAACGGCTTCTTCCATGGAAAACTGAATGGCTTTTCCCTCGTGAAAAATCGTCCCGATAATCGCTTTGGTAAAATCCATATCGCCCATGACGATTTCACGATGGAAATCCAGCTTGCCTTTACGAAAAATAGCCAGCATGCTTTTTGAAGGGCCAATGTTCAAAATACCTACAGGAATATCACTCCTGCCGTGCGGCAGCATGGCAACCAGATTCCCCAGGGCCATCATGCGCACAACCAGTTTAACCGGTATAAGTCCCTGATCAATAAAGGGCTGCACAATCTGATGGACTTCATCTTCGTACATGCCTACAACAATATGGAGCTGATTTTCCTTCTTGTCCGGATCCGATCCCATGGGATAGTTGCCGCAGACAATCGCAGCACCCTCTTCACCGCTGGCCAGTTCTTTTTCAAAGGAAAAAGCAATGGTTTGTTTGAGCTCCTTGTCTGTCAGCGGGGGAAAACTGTCCGTTTTCATGACGACCATGGCTTCATTGATGCCGATGATCAGTTTGGCATTTTTGAAATAACCGCGGTTCTTGAACAGCTGTGGTACAGCTTCATACAGGCCTTCGACCGCATCCTGGGCGCCTTTATATGTATATTTCCCGAAACTTTCAACCAATGGTTTGCCGCCCTTGCGATTCAAAAGCACATACTTCAATGCTTCCTGGCCGAGCTCAACCCCCAGCACCCTCGACCAGCTTGCTGATGATGTGAAATTCAATAGTTCCAAGGTTAAGTTTCCCTAATATTTCAAATTGAAACGCCTTTTATGACATGCATGTCATAATTGTGACGTTTTTTTAAAAGCAAATACTGTACCAATAACATGTCTGAAACGGAAAAAGGATAAGTTCAATATTTTTAAAGATGGATCCACGGTTTCACTCCCGCAAGTTTTTCTTTTGGACCGGACCGGAAATCTTGTCATCTCGAACCTCTTTATCAGGTGAGAGATCTTCAATCCTTCAGTATATTGCATATCATTTCATTGAACATTTAAGATTTCTCGCAAAAAACGCTCGAAATGACAACATCATTGCCGGGATTTAATTATCAATCCTGTCAATGGTTTATCTCCGGCCGCCTTAAAACAAAAAAGCGCTTTCCTGTTGTTCCACCCGTCTTGCTCCCCCCTATGGTTATAGTACGCTGAGCCCCTGGGTTAAAACCTGTGAAAAAAGCGCTTTTGTGCTGATTTATGATCGATCAATGGTCAGGCAAACAAACACCCCGCCTGACATTTATTTTCATCCTAAATTATTATTTATCATCTGATAAGGCATTATATATAACATTTTTGATAAATTCAAGTCTTTTTTTCCTTTTTACCAGATCCGCCCGACATCCGGATTTCATTATCAGATACCGGATAAATTCGTTTCAGGAGTCCTTAATATTCGTAGGTCTCATTATTGAAATAATCATCTCCCACATATTTCCAGCTGAGAATCCGAAATCGGTTAAGATCCTGATTGGCATAGTCCGCAAAGGTCTGCATATACACGGGATTGTGCTGAACATTAATGGTGGCATTCCCTGTACCGTGAACACTGCCGTAAGAGACCACACCGCCTGAAAATTTATAACGGCCGCCTGTGGCTCCGTTCAGATCCGTGTCTTCTTCCGTAATCGTCTGCTCGTCACTCAGCTGCACGATCACCCCGTAAATATCGGTCTGACCGCTTTGAATGGTCACATTCGCATTCACGATGAAAATGCCGTAGTAGCATTCATTCTGAAAAAACTTGATATTATTTTTACTGGCTGAAGGATCTGAATTCCCGTCAATGTAAATGACATGCGGCAGTTTCTGCCCGTCTTTCCAGTAAAAAAACGGATCGGCGTCAAGGGAATCCGCATAATCCGGATTAATCACACCGCTGGGCACGCCCGTTGTCGGATCGAATCCGTCCTCAAGCGTGTTCTCCCCCTTGTCGGTATCATAATCATACTCCGCAATCACGAGATCCATCAAGGTGTCGAAATCGATGTCAGGCAAAGTAGTGTTTTCTACAATAAGATCCGGATTTGGTGTGTCACCCGCCTGGGGTTCATTATCTGTACTCCAGTCATAGGCATAAATCGAATCATCCACATCGCCCTCTGCCGCAATGGCCAGATTGGCAAGATCGACAGGAATGCTCAGATCAATTTCCATGGCCCGGGACACGCCCACGTCTGTCTGCGACTGAATCTGCAGCCGCCAGACAGTCCTGCCAGTCGCACCCGCGGTTTGTAAAACCGAAACCCCGACATCGATACCTGAAACCGAAACCACATCGGTCGATCCGTCCTGATATAAGCCGTCCCGCAGAGCACCGATCGCATAATAGGCTGCCCCCGTCGCCGAATAATCCACCTGCATGGCTGATGCGCTGTTCACGGAGTTTTCGGCCTCTTTATTCATCATATAAAAAGCCGACAATGCCATGGTACCCAGAGATACCATCATAACCAGAAATACAGAGGACCAGAACCCCTCTTCCCCCCGGAAAAAATTGCGTTTCATGTTGTGCCTCCTGCAGGAAAAATCGCTCCTGCATATTTAAATATTTAATTTAAAACCTTCTCAATCAAAATCTCACGGCCCCGATAACCAATCCCCTCTGACCTGTCTTACTTCTTTTTTCCTGTTTATTGTTTCTTGTTTCTTACTTCTTGTTTTTTAAATTTTTCTCTGTGTTCTCTGAGCCTTTGCGGTCTTCTTTTTTATTTCATCTTTAATTTTTAATATTTCATTTTTAATTTTATTTTTTATATACCCCCCTGCCAGTTTCTCGGCTGAATCTCTCCGGTATACGTCTGTGGTGAACCCATAATATCAAACTCCATGGTGATGCGTATCTGCCATGTGCTGGAATCGGGTTCATCTATAGACGCACCATTCCAATCAATATACTCAATTGTCAGATCATTCAGGTTTTCAGCAGCAAGGCTTCCGTTTAAAAACAGGTTGGAACCGGACACATAATAATTGAGATTATCATTATCCACATCGATAAAATCAATGCTGGTTGAGGTTCCTGAATTCAGAGTGGTGATATCCCGCATATCCATAAGCATCCGGTTGAACGCAATGCGCGCAATCTGACCTTCTTCAGCGATCTCTGTGGTATAGATATACATACTGATGCTGTTTCTGAACAATGGCGTCAGGACCGTGACAATAATACCCATAATGATCAAAGCCAGAATCATTTCGAGAACAGTAAATCCGCGTTTCTTTTTTCGAACGTTCACCTTCATGCCTTTCATGATGCATCCCCTCAAATATTGGCGATCCATGTCTGCAGGGAGACGCTCGGTCCCTGCGGATTGGTGCACATCACTGTGATTTCCTTATACTTGACACTGTTCAGAGAATCCAGCATGACTGCCACTGTTGTGGTATAGCCGGCTTCAAAGGTTTCTGCCTCATATGCATCCGTTGTAATCTCATCAAAAACAACATTACCGGTTTCCGCTGTATTGGCATAATCGGCCACGATCTGCTCCAGACGGCTCTGCGCATAAAATGTCGCCTTGTTCAATCCATTCATTTCCACGGATGATTCTATATTTCTTTGAAGCAGCCGGGAAATGGCCGGCAGAGAGATGGCTAAAATAATAATAAGAAAAATGGTCTCTACCAGAGAAATTCCCTGCTGTTTCTGCAAAATTTTTGCTGTTTTTTTTATTCGCATTGTCGCATCACCCCTTCATAATCCACGTGATACCTCATAATTGAGTTATCCGATATCCGCTGACATTGTTCAGCTTTTTTCTGCTCCCGCACAATTCCCCATTGTATTCTCACGGTTTTGATATTCAAACACTTTCTCTCTGTCAACAGTCCTTCCTTTGCAAACCGCCACCGCTTTCCATGATTTTTATAAAAATAAATTTTCTTCCGTACCTCTTCTCCATCCCCGGCCAGTAAATACTTCTTTATTTCTTGTTTCTTGCTTCTTGTTTCTTGTTTCTTATTTCTTGTTTCTTGAATCTTTTCCTCTTAATTCATCCTCGAAAATCCCGTGGTGGCATTCACACGAATAGATTTTGAACCGGCTGAATTGCTGACAGTCAGAGAGACCGGGGAATCAGGAAGTCCGTTACTCGTAAATGAAAAATCTGAGCCGGCAAATGTCACCCTTGCATCGCTTAAATCTTCCTGAACACTTCTTCCATGAAATGTTGAAGCCAGAGCTGATCCGTCATCCCAGGTTAAAAAATAGCCGTTCCCGCTGATATTAAATGTAACCCCCCGGTTGCTGGACATGGCCATTTCCTGGGCATACCGCACATCTGACAGCACCTGACGGGCTGCGCGGTCGAGATCAATCAACTTGTTGTAATTTACGGCCCTAACCCCGATAATCGCGCCAATGACCCCTGTAATGATAAGAAAAAGCACGATTTCTACAATCGTGAAACCGTTATTTTTTACGTACGTTGCCATGGTTTAATCTCGAATTTTTAACAGCAGGAGGGAACTGTCAAGCCCCCCCCTGCTTATTATCCTGCGAATAATCAGTCACCGCAGCCATTCGAACAGGTTACACTGTCGCCGTCTGAGTTCAGACTATAGGAGCCGCCGGCAAAGTCACCGGTACGCGGACAGCCGGGGATTGCATCGACTAAATCATAGGTTACGAGATCGGACAGGGCTGCAGGATACTGAGCCCCGTCAGTCGCAGTCAGACCCACATCCGTGGGAGCCACTGCTGAACGTGTATAAAAAATGGTACAGGCAGATTCCAGCTGTTCCTGATTCTGAATACAGGCGGAAATCTGCGCGGATTCTGACAAATCAGCAAATTTCGGAATGGCGATGGCCGCCAGAATACCGATAATCACGAGTACGATAACCAGTTCGACCAGCGTGAATGCTTTGTTGTTTCTCAAAAAATTGCGTAACATGTTGAACCTCCATGTTTTTTCATTTTTGATTATCCAAACATAGGAACCCCACAACCACCCCCCGAGTGTTTTGGTCCGGCCACCTCCTTATAATTTCGCGTCTTTTCTCAATGTCTTATTCTTAATTTCATTTCCAAATTTACAGATTTCAAGAGGGAAAGGCTCGTTTTTGCCCAAGGCCTTTTTTTTCCCTCATCATTAATGTTTAATCGCCCCGACCATGTTCCACATGGGCATAAATATAGCCAGCGCCATTACAGCCACGGCCCCGCCGATGACAACAGTCAGCATGGGCTCGATCATGGCGACCAGGCCTTTCACCGCATACCCCACTTCGGTTTCATAATGCTGGGCGATGCTCTCCAGCATGTTATCCAGAGAACCGGACTGTTCACCAATACTGATCATGCGCACCACCATGGGTGGAAACAGGTCATACTTTTTCATGGATCCGGCAATGCCCTGGCCTTTCTCGATATTCAGCGCCACTTCACGGATGATGCTTTCGATCACCACATTACCCACGGCTGTACACACGGTATTCAATGTCTGAATAATAGGCAGACCGGATCGGTTCAGAGTTTCGAACATCTTGGTAAAGCGGGCCATGGCTGTCTTTATGACCAGGTTTCCGGTTACCGGAATCTTCATCATCAGACCATCCCACCAGAACCGCCCCTTTTCCGTGCGTATAAACATAAACAGGCCAAAGCCCAATCCGACAAATAACACAATAAAATAACCGTAATTCGCCTGCATAAAAGTACTGACAGCGATCAATATCTGGGTAGGTACGGGCAGCTCCATATCCATTTTTGAAAACATATCGACAAAATTGGGCATGACTTTCAGCATAATGACAAAGAACGCGCCGATCATGGCACAGACCACAATAATCGGGTACCGCAGGGCGCTTTTGACCTGTTTCTTCATCTCTTCGTCTTTTTTCAGTAATAAAGCCATACGGGACAGCACATCATCCATGGAACCGCTGACCTCACCGGCGCGTACGGAATTGACATAAAGCTTGCTGAACACTTTGGGGTGAGCATCCAGGGCCTGTGAGAAACTCTTTCCGGACATCACATCCACATAGATTTTATTCAGGACTTCTCCAAATTCTTTGGAACATTGGGAAGACAACGCTTCAATGGAAGTTAAAAGCGGCACACCGGCTTTGAGCAGAGTCACCAGTTCCTGTGTAAACAGTACGATTTCATCGGTTTTTACCTTTTTCGTGAACAGAGAAATCTCTTTGCCGGCCAGTCCTTCCCCTTTCTTCTGGGTCACGGAAATCGGACGGTAGCCCTTTTTGGCAATTTCACTGCGTGCCTTTTGCGGATTCGACGCTTCCAGTGTTTCCGTGACAACGGCACCCGAAGGGGTCACGGCTTTGTACTCAAACATGGCCATATTGCATCATTCCTTCTGTTTTAAAGATTCGTAACACGCATCACTTCATCAATGGTGGTAATGCCTTTCAATATCTTGATCCAGCCGTCGGTCATCATGGTGCGCATACCGTCTGCAATGGCTGCGTTACGCACTTCATCTGTGGATGCGCCTCTAAAGATCAATTCCCGGATCGGTTCCGTGATTTTCAGCACTTCAACGATACTCATCCGGCCTTTGTACCCGCTTTCACGGCATTTGCTGCATCCGCGGCCGCGGTAAATTTTGATATCTTTGGCATTTTCGATCCCCAGAGCCTGCATTACATGATCCGGAATTTCCACATGTTTTTTCACTTCTTCCTTGCAGTTGGGGCAAATCTTCCGCACCAGCCTCTGTCCCAGAACGCCGAGCACGGCCGAGGAAATCAGGAAGGGTTCAATATCCATTTCTGCAAGACGGGTGACCGCACCGGCCGCATCATTGGTATGCAGGGTGGATAAAACCAAATGACCGGTCAGGGCTGCCTGAATGGCAATATTTCCGGTTTCGGAATCACGAATCTCACCCACCATAACGATGTCCGGGTCCTGCCGCAGAATAGAGCGCAATCCCTTGGCAAAGGTCATGCCCGCCTTGACATTCACCTGGGACTGGCGGATCAATTCAAGACGATATTCAATAGGATCTTCAAGGGTAATAATATTTTTTTCCACGGAATTCAGCCGGTTCAGAGCAGCATAGAGGGTGGTAGTTTTACCGCTTCCTGTCGGTCCTGTCAGCAGGATAATGCCATAGGCTGCGTCCAACAAGTCATACATTTTCTGGCGTATATCCTCTTCATACCCCAGATTCTCAATTTGCAGCAGGGCTGCGCTTTTGTCTAAAATACGCATAACCACATTCTCGCCGAAAGCCGACGGCAATGTAGAAACACGGATTTCAATGCGCCGCCCGTTTTTCAATTTGATCTGCATCTGACCGTCCTGGGGAATCCGGTGCTCGGCAATATCCAGATTGGATAAGATCTTGATACGCGACACCAGCGCTTCCTGCAGATTCTTCGGAAGCTTCAGGCTGTCACGCAGGACACCGTCCACCCTGAAACGCACGCGGACCATCTTTTCTTCGGGATTAATATGAACATCTGAGGCGCCTTCGGTGATGCCTTGCGTCAGCACCATATTGGCCATTTTCACGACCGGGGCTTCTTCAGCCAGACGTTCCAGATCAGCCGTAGACTGTTCGTAATCTTCCTGTGTTGACTCGGCTTCGATGATTTCCAGGATATCCTGCATTTCCTCGCTGGTTACCTGGACGTCGCCAATCGGTTCCTCCTCGGATTCGCCGTAATGTTTATTAATGGCCTCGATTAACGCCTTTTTTGAAGAAAGCGCAGGAGAAACTTCCAACTGGGTTTTACGGGTAATCTGATCAATGGCCTTCACGTCTTTGGGGTCGGCCATGGCCACCAGCAACGTATTGTCAATCCTGAAAAGCGGAAAAAACTGAAACTGCCTGACCATACTGGCCGGAACCAATTCCAGAACCTCCGGATCGATTTCATAATTTGAAAGATCGATATAGGGCACATGCCAGAGTGCGGCTTTGGTTTCAAGAAGTTCGTCTTCTTCAATAATCTCAGAGCCAATCAGATAGGCTTCAAGAGTCTTATCCGACTGATCGTTGCGAATCTCATTCAATGCAGCTTTGACCTGTTGAAGCGACAGAACTTCCCGTTCTACCAAAGCTTTTGCCAGTGCGCGGTCATAATCCCGTTCGCGCGTCTGCCGAACCGTTGTACTGATTGCTTCATGCATTGAGATACCTTTGCACAATGTTTAATACCTGGGGAGGACGGAATGGTTTATACAAAAATTCATCTGCTCCGACCTGCTCCCCGATTTTTCTTTCCCCTTCTGTTGCCCGTGAAGTCAGAACCACAATGGGTATATTCTGAAATCGTTTGTCAAATTTCAGAATGCGGGCGGTTCTGAATCCATCAAGCAGTGGCATCAAAATATCCAGGATGATTAAATCGGGAGTGTGAGATTTAACAACCTGTAAGGCTTCCAGTCCGTGATTTGCCACCAGTACTTTATAACCCGCTTTGGTCAGAGGATCCTTAAGCACTTTAATAATCGTCGGATCATCATCCACAACCAGAACACTCTTTTGAAATTTATCCGGTTCTGATTGAGGCAATTGATCAATTGTTGTTTTAATCTTTCCGACTTTTTGTGCTTCCATGACAGCTTCCATTTTTCATTCCCTCAATAATACTCAAATCATCCCATGACAAGATTCCGATACCAGTGAATCAGATCCGTTCCAACCAATAAATACACTATGGTACCAATCGCAAGAAACGGACCAAAAGGTATTTGATCACCAAATTTTATTTTCTTTAAAATTAGTGGGATAGCCAAAATGACCAAAGCGGTCACTGCAGCCAGATAAATGCTGATAAAAACACCGGCCACACCCACGTAAGTCCCAATCATAATAATGAATTTAACATCTCCCATACCCATGGCGTCTTTTTTAAAAATGAGCTTTCCAAGAACCATGAGACCGATCATAAAAAGCCCCCCAGCCGTCATCCCCAGCAGCATCGAAAGCCACAGTTCGATCTGAAAAATCAGAGTGATGGCGATACCGGCAATGAACCCGGAAAAAGTTAACCGGTTAGGAATAATTTTCTCATCCCAATCGATAAAACTGATAGGCAACAGAACCAGACATAAAACGCTGAATTTCAAAAATTCGATACCCCATCCATACCGTACGGCCATGACAATCAGCATCAATGCTGTCAACAATTCAACCAGCGGATACCGCCAGGATATCAGGGCGCCGCATTGCCGGCATTTTCTGCGAAGTAAAACAAAACTGAGAACCGGAATATTATCATAACACCGAATGACCGAATTGCATGAGGGACACAGCGACCGAGGGCCCAAAAGAGACAGGCCTTTTGGCAATCGGTAAATGACCACATTCAGAAAGCTGCCTATTCCCAGCCCTAAAATTCCAATTAGTATGTACATTGAAAGTGTCATCATTGTTTACCTGATCAGCAACATTCGTTTTGTTTTCGCGAAATCGTGAGTCTCGATCCGGTAGAAATAAACACCACTGCTGACGGCGATACCGCGATGATCATTGGCATCCCATTGTTCACTGTATTCGCCCGGATTTAAATTCCGATTAACAAGCACTTTCACACGCTGACCCAGCACGTTGTATATTGACAGCGTCACCAGACCCGGTTTATGCACCGTATACCGGATATTCGTGATTGGATTAAACGGATTTGGGTAGTTCTGGTCCAGTGTAAAGAAACCGGGCATTTTGCTCCACTTGTTTTCAGTCGAAGCAAGAGACCGAAACGCAACCAGATACATATTGGATTCAGGATCACCGCCGTTTCCACCCAGTTCAACCTTGCCTCCAGAGTACATTTTTGTATAGACATCAAACGGTGTACCGCGCGAATCCACAACTTGACCGTCGCAAGCCTCCCAGTTATCCAGCCACTGAGGAACCGAGGCGATTCGAGAATCGAAAATCACATAAATCTGACTTGAATCACTGACAGTAAACGACAGAAAGTTTACGGACTCTTGATTGGCTTTGTCGTCATTCGCAGTTTTCAGCCACATTAATCCGTCTAAAATATCAGGGACGGATGCCAGTGTATAATCCCGGTCGATATACATCTTGTCGCCCACTTCCAAGTGTGATAATTGGTAATTGGATTTGCTGAGGCTGGTAATCTGCAGCCCACTTGTTCCTTGCGGAACAAAATAAACTTGATACATATTGTCTTCGGGACCACCGCAATTGGCACCTAACGCCACCTTGCCTTCGGACAGGTATTTTTCATAAAGATCGAAAACATTGCTGCGTGAGTCTACAATTTTATCACCTGTCAACTCCCATTCGGACAGCCACACCGGAACCGAATCGATTCGTGCATCGTAAGCCAGGACGCATTTTGCACCGCCTTTGAGTTCAAAGGTTAAAAACGAATCATCCGTCATCATTTTATCATTATTGGCTGTCACAATACGAAGAGACCCATCCAGATATTCCGGTGCTTGTGTCACAGTATAATCCCGGTCTGTAAAACTGGGCGCATTGATCTCAAAAGATGCAAACTGATATCCTGAACGGCTCAAGCTGCTCATGGACATGCCTGTCGACATAATATAGGGGATCCCGGATGTGCCGGAAAGCAGTTTGGGTGTGGCCGACCGGTCTTTGATATTTCGAATCTGAAGATGGTAGGCCTGCCCCAGATCATGCGATGCTGTGGTCAGATGTACCCTGGCCAGGTTTGAGTCAATCACGGCCGCCTGGATATCAATTTCCCCTTCATTAATAATATAATTGCTCTTATTTTCCGCAGAGGCTTTATCGAGCGGTCTGTTAAAGACAACATCGATCTGAGTCGCATTCAACGGTTCGATGCGGACCACCTGCAATTCAGTACTGTTATCTGCAGTGATCAAATTCGAATAGCTTTTCGATGTATAGGGATCAATTGTATTGGGCACAGGCGAAAGATCCCGCACATCTCTGACACTGACTGTGTAAGTAAAACCCGGCAAATGCATGGAAGTTTCCAGCATGACTTTTTTCTGAGTCTCCAAATCCAGAACCGCATTGGCAATTTCCACACCCGGAACGATCTGATAGTTGTTTCTTTTTTCGGCTGAAGTCTTTTCAAGAGGTTCGGAAAATATCAGCTCCAGCAGATCAGACTCCAGTAATTTTGCAGACATCAGTTTGGGGGGCACATCGTCAATTTTCGTATAATAATAATTTTTGCTTTGAGAAGAGGTCATCACATTGGGTATAGGCGCACGGTCCTTCATGTTCCGCACTTCCACTGTGTAAGTAATGCCTGCATCATGAATGCTGGTTTCCAGAATCACGGTTTGCCGATTGGCCATCAGGGTGGCGCCGTTTACCTGGATATTTGGTGTGATCGTATAATTGGTAATATTTTGAGCCTCTTCCATGGAAACGGTTTCATTAAAGGTCAGATATACGGCATAGGGACTTTTTGCTTCCACCGTAATGATTTCAGGCGGTTCTGTATCCGGATTGCTGCATAAATAGGTTTTCTGATTATTGGTTTTAATAACATTGGGAACAAATGCGCGGTCCCTAATATTGTTCACTTTAATCTGGTAAGTGCCTGGTTCATGCACATCGGTTAACAAAAATACTTCCTTGGGATCCTGAGCTGAAAGAGTGGCATTCTTGATGGCAATTTCATTATTGTTAATGGAATAATTTGCAATATTCTCGGCGTCTGTGGCATTCACCGGTTCATTGAAAACCAGTTTCAAGAAATTATTATCGACCAATGAAGCCGCTGCCAGCTGGGGCGGAATTGTATCATTGGGATTCCAGGTGTAAGCAACTTGGCTGTAAGGCTGAATCGTATTATTGGAAGCGTCTCTCACACCATTCACGGTCAGCGTGTACTCACCCGCTGCATGCTCTGTGGTTTCGAGCATGACATCTCCCTCTGAGCTCAGAAAAACACTTTTGACTGTAATGTCGTTGTTTATGGTGTAATTGGCTTTTTTAGTAGCACTTACTGCTTCCAGAGCTTCACTGAACTGGATAGCCAGTAATGTGCTGGTTTCTAGGCTCGCCAATTCGATAACCGGGGGTGTCTTATCTGCGGGAGTATAGGGATAGGCGAGAGACAAACTGCCTGAAACATTACCGCTGTTCCCATCTTTTACACCATCGACAGTCACCGTGTAACTTCCCGGAATATGCTCACTCGTAATTAAAGTAACCTTGGTGTTGGTTCTGTCGAGTATCGCTTTGGTTACGGACAGCACCTCTTGATTAACAGAATTCTCAACTTTATAAATGGATACATTCTCTGCAGTCACAGGATCCAGAGCTTCATTGAACTGCAACTCCAGTGTATATGGAGAAATCACCTCGACATCCAGCAATACCGGCGGATCGTTATCGGGCGGTGAATACTGATATTCATATGTATTGGCTGTCATCGCATTATCAGTTTGATCTTTGATATTTCGGACCGTGAGTTGATATGTTCCCCTCTGATGAACAGATGTCTCGAGCCAAACTTCAGTGTTACCGCCTGTAATATTGATGCTGAGAATAGAGATGCCGCCATTGATATCATAGTTGCCTTTTTGTGCCGCTGAAGTCGCATCCACAGATTCATCAAAATAGATCACCACCACATCATCACCAAGCAAATCGACTTCTTTCACCCGTGGAGGCTGCGTATCCTGAGCCGGCAGTGTATATATTTTGCTTTGCGTTGAGGGAACCGTATTCCCTGCCAAATCTTTGACATTGGCAACATTCACTTTATACTGCACACCCGGCTGATGTTCACTCGTCTTAAGATAAACAGTCCGCTTGGAAAGATCCATTGATGCTCCCTGGACTGTAATCCCGTTAATACTGTAATTTCCTGTCTGGCAGGCACTGGCTTCTTCCATTGCCTCACTGAATGTCAATTGAATGGATTTTGCTCCCAGCACTTCAACACTGGATAAAAGGGGTGAAATATTATCCACAATCGGGGCCTGATAAGAAGCTGTGTTGCTGCCTGATTGAATGACATTCATGGCCTTATCCCGGACACCATTGACAGTAATGGTATAATTTTGTCCGGACTGATGCGTCCCGGTCTTAAGATAGACATGATTTCCATTCACCAAATCGGCCTGAGTGACACTGACAGAAGGAGAAACGGTATAATTGCCAATTGTCTGAGCGGAGTTACGGTCCAGTTCCTCATTAAAGGCCAACTCTAAAAAAGAAGCCCCTTCAATAACAGCGCCGGTTAACACAGGGGGCGTGCGGTCCGGCGGAACATATGTATATGTTCTTGAAGTATTGTTCATCACATTCTGGGCGAGATCTTTTACACCTGAAATGGACAGATTGAAATCCCCCGCCGGATGCTCTTCAGTAATAAGATAGACATTCATGCCCGTATTGTCCATGGCCGCATTTAAAACAGACACTGCCGGACTGATCTGATAATTATTGACATTGGCGGCTGAACTTTGATCGATCAATTCGTTAAATTTGACTAATAAAAGTGTGCCATTGCTGATTTCAACATCAACAACCTGGGGTTTAACATTATCGGGGGGTGTATAATTGTATGACAATTGTGCGCCATTCATGGTAAGTGGTGGCTGCCCTTGATCCTGAACACCGCTGACAGTAATCGTATAATCACCACTGCTGTGCGCAGTGGTTGACAGTGTCACTGTGGTTTTATCAGCATTCAATGAAGCGCTGATCACTGTAATTCCCGGCTGAATACTGTAATTGCCCGCATTCTGGGCAGTGGTCTGGCTGACCGTCTCACTGAATTGAACTTCGACCACATTCTGATTAACCGCCTGCACGGCAATCAGACGCGGTGCTTCTGCATTCGCTGAAGGCGCCGTATATGACTTGGAAACAGAATTCATGACATTCGATGCCGCATCTTTAACATTGCTGATAGAAATTGTATAACTGCTGCCCGGTGTGTGTTGTGATGTTGTTAATATAACAGACATAAAATCATCTGTCAAGCTGGCACTTGAAATACTGATACCGCCTGAAATTTGGTAATTGCTTAATGTCTTTGCAGAATTCTGCTCAACAGGTTCACTGAAATTAACCTGCACATGATCCGTGCCGACAAGCGCCACAGAGGTCACAGTGGGTTTGGTTTCATCATTTTGGTCCCAGCTGTAAGTGGCTGTCGTATTCGGCGCAATTGCATTGGGAATTGGCGCACAATCCGTGACATTGTTAATTGTCAATGTATAATTGCCATTTGCATGCTGAATGGTATAGATAATAACGCTGATTTGATCAGGCTGCAATTCAACCTGCTGAATTGCAATACTATTGTTAATGGAATAATTACTGACTTGTTCAGCGGTAACTTCATCAACAGATTCTGAATAAATAACTTTCAAACGATCGACATCCAGAAGATATGCCTTGCTCACGGTCGGGGGAACACCGTCCTGCGCTGTATAACTGACCTCTTCGGAGTAATCACTGACATTTCCGCTGTTGTCATATGCGGTCACTGCAAAGTAATATGTCTGACCGATCACCAGATTTTGAGCTTTGTATTCAGTCACATTTTCGACATCGACAATCGTCGAATAAACACCAGGGCTGGTACCATAATGAACCTGATAACCCGCCAGATCCGACTCCGTATTTGGATTCCATGTAACTGTCGCTGAAGCGCCTGTCAACAGGACTGGAAAGCAAAATATCACATATAAGATTCTAACAATTTCCCCGAGACGACTTTTTGTTTGCTGTGACATTGAATTCCTCTTCATTTTCTTCTGTAAAATTGGCACAACCTGAATTTTCTATCCCCTTTCAAGCAATGCTCATGCCACAACAATTATATAGTCTTATAATATATTGTTTAATTTATTTTTATAGCATTATTACACTCCTGTTTTTTTGTATTTTTTAAAGGATAACGGCAATTCTTGCCTACCTGACAATCGACACTTTTTCCTGAGGGAAGTTTTACTTAAATTCTTAGAAACAGCGGAATAAAAAAAGGGGCTTTTTGCTGAAAATCTTTCTTAAAGCGTCAGGACATCTTTGCGCTATTTACGACATGCAAATTTTTAGCAGATATTGTGATCATTTCCATAATAAAAACGGATCTGACGGAAGTATTGACAACCTGGTCAGGATTAAAAATCAAAGCGAATTCCCCATAACACAGAGATAAATGCCATATATTTACTGTCATAATAAAACACATATTCTATCTCGTCATCATTCTCAGGTCGGTTTGCAGCAAGCGAAGCGATTAAAAAATGAAGCTGGGCTTCACCAAAAACACAAAGTCGCTGATTAAGCCAATATTCCAGACCGAATCCGCCTTGCGGGCCATATCCATGAAAAGATACTTTGTCCCGCAATATTTCGATAAATTTCTGGTCGTCTTTTTCAAACACACCCTGTACATCATCATACAGAACAGCACAATAGCTGCCCCCGAATGTCAAATAGAAATCAACAACATCCTCTGGCTGCGACAAATATAACTGGAAGCTTGCACCCGTTTCCCATGCATCCCTACGACCGTGCTTGAAATGTATCTGACCACCACTTTCCGCTACAGATGAGCCCAGATCATCCTGAATACGATTCTGATTTAATTCGAACCGATGATAGCATACTCTGGGACAAAAAGCGATTCTGCTGCTTAAATAAAGCTGAAATTCCAGTCCTACATTGCCACCCTTATTCCAATAATCACGAAAAACCGCATTAAACACCGGAATTCCCAGGCCTGCACTTATTCCCGCACTCAACGATCGTGATGAGGATTGTGCATGAACAATATTGAAAAAGGAAATACAAAGAATGACATGATAGAAACATTTTTTATTCATTGAAATGACTCCTGACTTTTTTAATCACCCGCCTTGATCTGTCAATGGTTCCCGTATCAGACAGGATTTGGCATTTAAGTTTGGATATTTGTCATTCTTGTTCCACTATGTTTATATCAATGTTTATATCAATCCGGTCCGCCTGCCCTGTTTCATATATCAAGAAATTCCTGTATATTAAATATGAATTGTATTATACAGTTTTCAATCATGAGAAGCAATAAAAAAATAGCCGGGGGAAAATCAATAAAAACAAAAAAAAATAAAATTCATCTTGACAGTAAATAAAAGGTTCCATACATTTTATCAACCAGTTGATAAACCATTTATTAAGGAGGCGAGCCATGGTTGATCGCAAAAGAAATCTTTTAATTTCAGGAATTGCTGCTTTACTGTTTGTATTTGTTTTATCGGGTTTTGCCCAGACAGGTGCAGACAATGTACGCCTGTTTCAGTCTTATCTTATTGATGCCCCCATTGCAAAAACACATCATGTCCAACCCGGATTAATATATGATACATACGAAGGTCAGAATGTACTAAAAATAGGATCTTATGGAGGTTTTGCTTTAAATAAGAAAATCGAGCTGCTTGGCAGTCTGGGTTTTCTGAGCATTAGCCATGAGCATGGAAAAGGGCAAAGCGGACTATCAGATCTGGCTGTTTACGCAAGGTATAAACTTTCTGATAATAAGGACACCCAATTTTCTACCGGCGGTATGCTCACTCTGCCCATAGGCTCTGAAGATGTATCGCAGGGAAATTTTAACTTCGGGGGATACGGAGCCGTTCGTCACCAGCTGGAAGGCGGCATTGTTATTACAGGAAATCTTGCCTTGATTTTTTATGAAGCAGGAGACGACCGTGAATCTTCATTGGAAATCGGAGCCGGCGTCATTTATCCAATGGATAAAAAATTCGATATCGTCGGTGAAATGGTTATTAAGAGTGAATTCGATTTCATGATGCTCAGTGCCGGTATGGATTACAATATGGGAGGAGGCCGTGTCCGCGGCGCTCTCGGATTCGGCGTGGATGACGGAGCTCCGGATTTTGAAATCACAGCCGGATATCTGTTGACCCTGTAAAAATATAACAACTGTATATGAATATGAAAGGGGATTTGCAACTTTTATGCAGTCCCCTTTTTTTTTGATCTGTTGAATCCGATACCCGCCCTTGTTTGGGTCCGTCACTCTTATTTCTTTGATCTTTTGATCTTCTTCTATCCTCGGCCTCTCAAACAACGACTCTACGACGCACCCCAAAGACCGCAGACCGCTGACGGTCGACGGTCGAAAAATCACAAATACCAAGTCACAAATAAACAATATCCAAATTACAAACATACTTTATTTGTTTGTGATTTTGGTCATTGGAATTTATTTGAAATTTGGAATTTTAAATTTGGAATTTTCACGCCACCAATCCATACGTTCTCTTTGTCTTTAATTATTTGTCTTGTTTCTTGATTATTTTCTTGCTTCTTGATTCTTTCTTTCTCCGTTTCTCCGTCTCTCCCCTGCTCCGTTTCACCGTTTACATCCCCTCTATTGCCCGTATATCCCCTATTTCCCTGTCTATGTCTTGTTTCTTTTGACTCTACGACCCCCTCTCCCATATTCCCTTATTTCCGCTATCTCCCGATACCCGCTTCTTTCTGCTTTTATTCCCTAAGCATTATGACTGCCATCATTCTGCCGGTTTTACCGCCACTCGCCCGATGTGAAAAAAAGAATTCCGGATTGCAGCGGGTACAGACACCGCTTATTTGTATATGCTGATCAAGAATTCCGGCTTCCTGACATTGATCACGGTTGCATCCCCATAAATCCAGATGATCATGAAAGACATACTGACTATGAAACCGGGGTTGCACCTCTTTCCCAACCTGATAGCAGCATGGTCCAATGGAAGGGCCGATAAACGCCCTTATCGATTTCGGATCCGCTTTAAAAGAACGAACCATGGTGTTTACTGTTTTCCATGTGATTCGAGCGGCAGTGCCCCGCCAGCCTGCATGTGCCAAACCGATACATGGCACAGAAGGATCATAAAAAAAAACAGGAACACAATCGGCCACCTGAATTGAAAGAGCCACATTCATTGTTTTGGTTATCATGGCGTCTGTTTGGGAATACTCCGGCTGTACATTGATTACAGCCACCCTGTCTCCATGAATCTGCTTGGGACAAATCAGTTGTTCTTCCGATACACCTAAAAGATGCAAAAACCTCCGCCGGTTGATGGATACATTTTTTGAATCATCGAATGTATTGATCCCCAGATTCAAAGAATCAAAAGGCGCACTGCTTATACCGCCTTTTCGTGTACTGAAGCCATGAACCAGACGGGATTCGGACAATAAAGTATCGAATCGTCCTACCCACTGCTGATCATATCTTTGGAAAATCATGGATTAAAATTCAGTTTAATGAATAGAAAAAGATGGATTGAATATGTAATAAGCACAGTTGGAAAATCACAAATACCAAATATCAAAAATCAAACAATATCCAAATCACAAAAAACAAATTCCAAACACACTTTTCTTTGTTTGCGATTTTGGTCATTGGAATTTGGAATTTATTTGTCATTTGGATTTTGTTATTTGGTATTTTTTTACCACCTATCCACAGGTTCTCTTTGTCTTTTATCTGTGATATTCTCCCCTCTCCGTTTCTCCCATGCTCCGTTTCAGTCTTCAGACCATGGACCACGGATCGCAAGTAGTAAAGAATCAGTAGATGGGTAAATGAGTTGATGAGTTTATGTGTCCACTCCTTACCCCGCCAAATTTACACCCCTCTTCCTCGGCTGACGCGGAGGGTCTCCCCTCAAGGGGAGATAAGGGAGTTCCCCTTTGAAGGGGAACCCTCAGCTATGCTTAGGAAGGGGGATCTACTCTTCTACTCTTCTACTCTTCTACTCTTCTACTCTTCTACTCTTCTACTCTTCTACTCTTCTACTCTTCTACTCTTCTACTC
>JAFGCO010000041.1 GCA_016932575.1 bacterium | reverse complement strand
AGTGAACCTGCTCAATCGGCCCCTGAGACAGATTGGTAAACTGGACGGTGAACGGCGCTGTCCCCTGCTGCTGATCCACGGAAAAATTGATATGATAAATATGGTCGATGACATGCAATCGAAAATAATGGACATCGCATTTTCCGCGGTTATCAGAAGCTTTTACGCCAATGATATGGGTGTCGATGTCCGAAACCTGCCACTGAAGGGATCCGTCAATCGAATCAATCAGGCATTCTTTCGGACCATAGGCAAGTGAATAACGAACGGGATCCCCGTCCGGATCTGTTGCATGACATGAAGATCTCCAAAGGCTGTGAGATAACGTGACTGTATCGGGAAATGACGTAAAGGTGGGTGCATGATCATCAAAATCAAAACGCTCTGCATAGGGATTGGTATATCCGGATACCGAGACTTCCCGATTGTCATATCCTGTAGGACCACCCAGAGCCCACACTGTTTTCCCATCACTGGCCAAATGGGCCATACCGTCTTCCCATTCAGCCAGTCGAAGCTTCGACCAATCCCCTCCGGGATTAATTGAGAAAAATCTTGTAGAATTGACGGCCAGTTCTCCGGCCTTTCCATTCGCCAGAAACAGCGTGCCGTCAGAATAAAAGGCCACGACACCGTAAGGATCGCTTGTTGCCACAGTGAAAATAGGATAGGGGGAATCCAGATATTCCTCCCATTCCAATCCCGGCTCAAATGCAAGTGCACAACGAAGTTCTCCTTTTTTATCATAATCGCCGCCGATTTCTGCCCAGCTGTTGGTGGTGTTCCACGCCATTGCTATTTTATTCTGATATACCGCCATTCTGGGCGCCTTGCCGACACGTCCGCTGGTCACATGTGTCACCTGCGTGGTCTGCCAGTCCAGAAATCCGGGAATTGAATACGAAAGAAGGGCATTATGATAGGTATCATAATCAGGCCAATTATTATTAAAGAGACGGCCTGACAAATATAAAATCCCATTATCACTGCTGATCAGGTCAGGATTATCCGCCATCAAAATTCTTTTGGGAGATGTCCACTGACCCTGAAAACGTGCCACCAGAAATACTTCCTTAATGTGGGTTCTGGAAGCGTCTTCCCAGATGATAGTTAAATTGTCATCAATCACTTCTATTTCAGGAAAGCATGACGGCCGTGATTTCTTGACAACCACATAAGGATCCGACCAATGATGCGAGTTTCCTGTCACATAATAAAGATCTCCGTCTTTCACACCATAAACAATATGTAAAACACCATGCTCATCAACAGTCAGACCGCAGCTGTTTCTTAAAAATCCCTGACCGTCTTCTGCGGTCACAGGCAATCCAAGTGTCGGGATAATTTCATTATCGCCCCAAACACCGTCAATCGACCGGCTGTTGTATTTTAATATGCCATATTTGTTTGGCCAAATGCAATGAAGCGTTCCGTTTGTCGGATCCACCACCAGATCACCGACATAACCGGTTGAATCAAGAACAACCTTCGGAACAATCACAATCTCATCAACCGTTACAGTGGCATACAGCATGCCTGAAAACAAAACAATTGAGCAAAAAAGAACCACTTTTCCAAAAATCGTATTCTGCATATCGCCCCCGTTTAAAGGATATCAACCGTCATGATTCAATCATCGAATTTGAATTAATCTAAATTGGCAAAATTCATGCCGATTACCCATTATTAAATTTATCAATATATTGAAAAATTATTAATTGTCAAGATATATTTGAATAAGCGGCGGAACAAAGAATCGCTTTTTGCGCGGACAGCAGGCTTCATGTGATCTTTTTGAGGAAATCCGGATCCGTCAGTCCCTGCACACACCATAAGGCTCCATGAGCATGCAAAAAGCAAAAGTTTCTTTGCCTCCTTTCTTTTAAAAGAAAGGAGGAATTTTTCGATCTGAATTCTTCCCGATGAAAAAAAATGGTGGGCCTAAGCCCACCCTGCTGATTATCATTTCTTTGATATATTGGGCAAATGATCACAAACCAGCTTGACTGCTTTAAAATAATACGATTGACCGATTCAATGATTGATTAATCTCCTTTTTAGATATTCAGGTCAATCATTTGATCAGCATCATCTTTCGCGTGGCCGAGAATCCTTTTACCTGTATTTGAATCAGATAAATGCCTGAAGGCACATTTCGGGATTGACTATCCGTTCCGTCCCATGTGACTTCATGCGTGCCAGGACTTCTTATTTCGTTCAGAAGCCTGCGTGTCAGGCGGCCCCTTTCATCAAAAATATGAATCCTGACAGGTCCGGATTCCGCCAGAGAGAATTGAACCAGTGTCTGCATATTAAACGGATTGGGAAAATTCGGATAAAGAAATGATTTTGGACAGACCGAAGCGCCTGTTATGCCGGTCGAAAGTGAAACAACCTGCTCATCGGACGATGAACAATGCCCGGCATCGTCGACTGCAATCACACGGACCGAAGTCAAATCACGAAACCATATTGTCGGCATGCCGGCCACAATCGTATCACCGGGCAGATAATGCTCTCCTGAAATTTCCATGAGAATCTGATTGTCCGGCTCTTTCGTTTGAATTCGGTAAGCAGAGGCCTTCCCTTCAAATCCGTTATCACCAACCGCCTGCCAGCTCATTTTTAATGAATCATCATTGATCTGATAAATCTGAAAATCCTGAATTGCGGCCGGAGGTTCATGATCAGCAACGGTTAATTTGAGTGGAACAGACAATTCCGGAATCTGAGGATCATTGCTGAATAATGAAATCTGCGTATTGAAAACACCGCTCTGCAGTTCACTGCCGTTGAGCCGGAAAATCAGACTGATATCAGTATCCGGCAGCACATGAAATGAATCCTCCTGTGTGCTTAACCAGTGAACGGATAACGGATGGATACCGCCTGACAGGATGTGCTCCCCATGATTGCCAATTATCAATTCAAAGTGACCTGAATCTCCTTCATTATATTCAATATCAACCGTCAATTGATTCATGACAAGTTTTGGCGGACTGAATGCTCGTAAAGTGAGTTCAATGGTTTCCATTTGTCCGGCTGAAACATGCATCTCATCGCCTGTATCCGGCATTCCATCCGCTTTCACGCGGACAGTGTAATACCCGGGATCCAGCGGATAAAACTGCTGAACCGGCTCTGCGCTGTTTTCATGGTACAGAATCTCTCCCATCACATCAGTCAGGGTTAAATCATAAGCAGGCGACTCGCATTGTGAGCAAATATGAATTTCACAGCCGCCTGCGACGGGAACGCCTCCGTCCAATGTCATGGACGGATCCCCGAATAAATTAAATGCGTACAGATTGCTCAAGTGCAGCCATGAACCATGAAACATTGACTGATAATCCGTCCTGGCCGATTCGAGTGCCTCACCGACCTGGCTGTTATCCTGAACCAGACAGTTCCAGAAATAATAAGACAGAGTGGCAGTTCCGCCATCCTGAATTTCCTGCCAACCCAGTGTATTATAGGCTTCACGTGAAGCTGATACGATTGCAGAAGCACCGTTGCGAATCAGCTGTCTGGCCAGGCTGGTACGTTCCGGCCAGCCATTGTCACAGGCATTGGCAAATATGACAGGCTGATACTGTTCATTGATCGGCGCGTCGTTGACAGTAATTAAATTCTGCCATTCAATTTCTGTCGATTCCGGAATTTCATTGCCATTATCCTGATCCCACCATTTTCTTTTCAGTGCTTCATAGCTGCCATGTGAAAACCAGCTCAGGCAGCCAAACGATCCGGCTGACCAGGCAGAAAAAACATTTTCACGATTCAGCGGGTAATCACACGAGGCAGCGGAAGGAGAGTTGCCTTCCTTTTCATAAAGGGTTCGGACATCATTTAAGGTAAATATGTCCGTTTTGATTTTTTCCATAAGAACCGCACCGTCTGTCTTGACATAATATTCAAAGGCATGGTTCTCGTTTTTATAATTACTGATCGCACCCATCAGCAATGCATTCTTTTTCCAGGCGCCATCGTCCTTTTCATACAGAATGATTTTATCCAAAATCGCAGCAACAATATCAGGCTCGCTAAAAGGAATTCTTCCGACATGCAGTTCAGAAATCAGATCAACATGATCTTCTTCATATTCTCCGGGGTAGCCATCCCCATCACCATCCCAGTCTCCGTTAATCTGAGCATAATACAAATCACTGGGCACGCCTCCTGCAGGCGTATGATTGTCCGGGTTTGGATAGAGTTTCTGATAGGGTATAATATCCCGGTGGCCGACAAAAAGGACATGTTCTGTTCCGTCGTTCTTATACTTCTGCTTAAGAAATTGACGAATCTGTTCCGTTTTCGTCGGACCGCTGACTTGCTGACAGATGGATTCAACAGAGGCAAACGAAACACGATATCCCAGACACGTCTTCCAGAACAGATAAGGACCGAGTTGGGTACTGACAGATTCTGAACCAATTACAAGAAGGGAGGGCCTGACATCGGACGGATTGAATTGAACATTCCTTTTTAGAACAGATTTTACAGTATGTTCCACAGGATCTTCATAATGAATAACAACATCCGCATTTTCCACCTTCTCCAGAATATGCTGGACCGGATTGTATCTGACCGGTAAAAATTTGATTTGAACCACCGGTGTTTTATCCTGATAATGAACGCCTGTACATGTGACAGACGATTCCGGATAAAAGGTGTCCTGTTGATAAATGAATTGGTTCTTCTGATATTCTGAATGAATTTCGGATATCATGAACGGATCTGACGAAGCAGGAAACATGGGTGCAATCGGTGCTATTGAAAATGAACCGGGTATCAGACTATATGAAACAGAGGCAACTTGTACTTGGATATAAGTCGCACCTTCAGGCAGCAGAATTGAAATGATTCTTCCGGGAAGTTTCGGAGCGCCTGCTTCACCCATCCAGCCATACCCTTCGATATAGAGAGATGAATATCCGTCAGCATGCTCTAATTGAAGATCCGGCGCACTCAGATGCATACTCTTTTGACCGGCATAACAATATCCACCTGCAGCCTGATAAAACAAAAAAAACCAGATTGTCGATTTATAAAACCATTTCATCCCCGGACAACCCCTGCTGAATTGTATGAATACATGTAACTTTCAGGCAAAGGCCATACCGGATGATGATTAATGGCTTTTAGATATTATTTTTAATAGACTTAAAGCTCCTCATAATTTAAATAAAATTGACTGATCCGGCATTTTTTGCCGGGTTGAACAGACGCCGATTTTCCGGGCGGATTATTTGATGTAATCACGTTTGAAGAAAACCGCAAAGACGCAGAGAACGCAGACCGCTTGAAAATCACAAATATCAAATCACAAATATCAGACAATATCCAAATCACAAACGACAAATTCCAAACACATGGTTCTTTGTATGTAATTTTGATAATCAGAATTTTAAATATATTTGTCATTTATCATTTAGATTTTGTCATTGATTTGACATTTGTATTTTGGAATTTGTTATTTATTTGTATTTTGGGATTTGTCATTTGAAATTTGGATTCTTTTCACCACCAATCCATACGTTTTCTTTGTCTTTAATTATTACTTCTTGTTTTTTTTGATTCTTATTTCTTGACTCTTCTTTTTTTCTCTCCGTTTCTCCATCTCTCCCATGCACCGTCTCTGTCTCTCGACCGCGGACAGCAGACCGTCTTTTCTCTCCGTCTCTCCCATGCTCCATTTCCGTCCACTGATTTAACAGGCGGAAGGGATGTAGGGAACTCATTTACTCATATACCCATATACTCATCTACTGTTTTGCCTTCGACTCTAAGACTCAACGACTCTATTAGAGTGAATAATACTTCAGGAAGGATATACGCACAGATATACCGAAAATATTCCGGTGACAGGTTTCACCTGCGTATTGACTTTTTGATCGCTGATAAAAGAGATTCATATCAATGCCGGGCCTGAACGAATATATGAGCAGGATATCGAGCTGACTCACGGACCGTATTTCGCCGCTTGGAAACGGCACCCGGATATATTCATCGAAATGCTGATACAGGTTCTGCCTTATGTCTTCGTCTCCCTGCTCAAGAGATGCATAAGAAACATCCAGCATGATGCCATGCGGCAAAAAACAGGAAACACCCGCGCGCGTTTTGTAATAATCGCTCCCCTGAGGTAATCCCAGTGGAAGCTCACGGCTGATAAACCCCGTATAATCATTGGCATGTTTGAATGTATAAGTGCCGGCGGATTCATATTCTCCATAGATTAAAGCAGCCAGGCGGCCCGTATAGAAAGCTCTTGACATTTTCAACCGTCCGGCCAGGGCATCCGGGCGGCCCTGATCACGGTCCTCCTGATCCAGCTGAAATTCATCAAACAGACAGGATCCGGAGACACGCACTTTAAGGGGTGTCATCCAGTCGACATTGAAAAAATAAACAGCATTCGACTGATTGCCTTCATCATAGGGGATGTTTTCTCTGCGATTAAGTTCGGTTTCGACATGCAGGGAAACAGGATTCAGATAACTCAGATCAAAGGGCCGGTTTTCACCCGAATATACAGAAACCTCGCCGATCATCGCAACAATATTTTTTTTATTGGAAAACTGTACCGCATGTCCTGCAATATATCGTTGAAAAAGTTTTTCCTGATAAGTACGGGTCTCTAGAAATCCGGTAAAGAATGAAGCGGTCCACTTTTTGTAATGAAATGATCCCATCAGATGCTCATAAGAGGCACTGTTTCCGGAAAGCATGACATTGTTCACAAGATCACTCCCCCAGATCTGCCTTCCCCTTCCAAACTGAATTTCAAAACGGGTATCCCGATATCCGATCAATGCCTGATCGAATTCACCGGCATGCATGCCCGCCCTCGCAATATCCCGGGACCAGGGTGTATATCCAGGCCATCCGCTCTCCCTGGTGGAAGCACGAATATAAAACTGCGCCCATACACGGCCATACTGAAACCGCTGCAGCCAGTTCATACCATTCATGTCCTTCATTGCCGAATCAGGATCCCCGAACCAGGCATTGCCCAGATATCCGGCCCAGGTCATGCCCTTCAGTTGTGGCTCATCTGAAAAGGCCCTCTTTTGTTTCTGCCTGTACCGAATCAGATCCTGATTGATCCACAGGTCCGATGATCTTGAATCCGGGGGCTGTAATTCCGGCAACGGCTGATAAGGATTCAGCAGAGTATGCTGGTTCCAGCCCGCACCCAGATCGCGCATCCAGCTTTCATTTCTTACCTGCCAGTGCTCGACCGGCAGAGTCTGGGCATCCAGGATTTGATGCAAAACAATCAGTGGAACGAGGCGGCACAGGTTTAAAATTGTTTGTTGCGATAATCTGAATTTGAATATTTTTTTCATGTGTTTCCCTTTTTTGCTCTGATTCCCGTATTGCCATTTCTGTCATCAGAATTTACGGCTCGTGACCGCTGAACAGACCCCGGGTGCTCCTGCTGTTCAGCATCCCCGGGTGTCCGTGTTGAAAATAAACAGTCAACTGCCACCGCCAGAGGCGGTTGCTTGTAATCATTTCTTTAAATATTGTGATATTTTAAACATCATCCCTGCAGCTTATCACCTTTTCTTTTTGTCAGGGATGGTCTTCCTGGTATGCAAATTTTCCTTTCACTCACCACCCAACAGGATCAATATCCTTCCCCATTACACGCCCGGGATAATGAAATCCCGGGCGATCAGATTTTATCATTAGAAGGTAACCTTTTTCACCAGAACGGTTTTTTTATGAATCATTAATATTCAACAGAAATAGATCGTTAAAATAAAGATATCGGTATTAAAAGGTTACCTTCTGTTCTGCTTTAAACACCGTCTGAAACATAATTTTAAAATCGGACCAGACCGTCGCATTTTTCATATACTTAAGATCCATTTCAATTTTTTTCGGAAGGATCTCCTTCAGATAAACCTGTTCCCAGCTCTCCTGTGATATCTGATTTTCCTCGTCCCGGTAACGGAGACTCGCTGGGCTTGTAATGCCGGGTTTGAATTGAAATATTCTCTTTTCTTTTTCACTGTATTTTTCGATAATCCCCGGATCTTCAGGCCTGGGTCCGACAAACTTCATTTCTCCCCGTATGATATTGATCAGCTGCGGCAGTTCATCCAGTTTGTTTTTTCGCAGCCACCGGCCAACACGCGTAATCCGCGGGTCATTGCGTGTTGTGATCGGCGGACCGTTCTTATCCGCATGATGATCCATGGTCCTGAATTTCAGCATCTCAAACCGGCTTTCTCCGTATCCGATCCGAATCGCACGATACAGCACAGGACCTTTTGTCTCTATTACGACACAGAGTGCGATAATGCCGTAAACCGGCAGCAGGACAATCAATCCTGAAATTGCGATAATCCATTCCAGCCAAACCGGCATGAGGTTACCTTGTATTCTTTTTAACAATATCCAGAACCGCTTCGATCACGTCCCGGACATCCTGATCAGACATTTTATTGTAAATGGGCAGCGAGAGTTCCCGACTGAATTCCCCGTACGCGATGGAGTAATCTTCGGGCCGGTACCCGTATTTTTCGCGATAATACGGATGAATGTGCAGCGGGATAAAATGCACGCTGATACCTATGTTCCGGTTTTTCATTTCTTCCGCAAATTGTTTCCGGTCGATTTTGAGCCGGCTTAAATTGAGCCTGAGCATGTACAGATGCCAGGCGTGCACGCAATCCTTCCGGTCATAGGGGATCTGCAGAGCCTCGCAATCCCGGAATGCCGCATGATATTGGTTGGCGATCCATTCCCGGCGTTCCCGCATCCGATTCGCTTTTTTCAGCTGGGCAAGACCCATGGCTGCCGCGACATCGGTCATATTATATTTGTACCCCGGCGCCACAATTTCATAATACCACGATCCCTCTGCTGTATAGCGCTTCCATGCATCCTTGCTGATGCCGTGCAGGGCCATCACCTGATACCGGTCCCGCCAGTCGTCCCGGTCTGTGGTGATCATCCCGCCTTCTCCTGTGGTGATGGTCTTGGTCGCGTAAAAACTGAAACACGTGGCATCCCCGATCTGCCCGATCCATTTGTCCTGATACTTTGCCTGAAACGCATGCGCCGCATCTTCAATCACAATCAGATCATGCCTGGCGGCGATTTCAAGAATGGCCTGCATTTCCGCCGGCAGTCCGCCGATATGGATGGGTATAACGGCTTTTGTCCGGGAATTAATCAAAGGTTCGATTTTATCCGGATCAATATTAAAATCCAGCGCTGAAATGTCAGCGAGAACAGGCGTTGCATCGAAATAGCGAATCACTTCTGCGGTGGCTGCGAATGTGTATGCAGATGTAATGACTTCATCTCCCGGCCCCACTCCCGCTGCCTCCAGCGCCAGATGCATGGCCGCTGTGCAGGAATTGACGGCAACCGCGTGTCCGGCACCCACAGATTCTGCGAAATGCTTTTCAAACAATTTTGTTTTCGGTCCGGTGGTAATCCAGTTGGATTCAAGTGCTTCCCTGATTTCATCCAATTCGGATTCATCAATATCCGGAAGCGCGAATGGAAGAAAGGTTTCTCTCATATCATTTTCTTTTCGTTAATAAAAACAAGCATGCCAGGCCGCATACAACTGATAAAGGATACATAAAAGTATATGGGTAAATGAGTAGATGGGTAGATGAGTCCACCACTTCTCCCCACCAAATACACAAGCAGGATGAATTTCCACGATGGCAGGGATGAAGGGAACTCATTTACTCATTTACTCATTTACTCATTTACTCATTTACTCATTTACTCATTTACTCTTCTGCTCATTTACTCTTCTGCTCATTTACTCTTCTGCTCTTGACCCTACGACCCAAAGACTCTACGACCCTACGACTCATTCAACAACGTATTCAACATTTTATTACCATATTACCCAATTACCATATTACCATCATTTTTCTTCTTGATTCTTGTTTCTTTTGACTCAAAGACTCTCCGACTCAAAGACCCAACGACTCTATGACTCAACAAGACCCAACAGACAGCCAGCTTTGATAATTTTCCGGATGTATCACCTGATACGTTGAACCTGGATATGATTTTTTCCATGCAGATGGAGGTTTTTTATCTTGAATCTGCCACTTCATTTCAAAACCATGGATATCACCGTCTTTTTCTTCAATCCAATCGATCTCCTGCTGATCATATGTTCGCCAGAAATAGGTATTGGCATGACTTTTCTGATAGGTTAGTGTTTTCAGTCTTTCTGCGATGAGATAATTTTCCCACAGCAATCCGACATCCTGCCGCATTTCTGGCATATTGAAATTATTTAAAAATACATTCAAAACACCATTATCATAAAAATACCACCTGTGATTCTTAACAATTTCCTTGCGCAGATTTCGGCTGAAACCCTGGACTTTAAAAATGACAAACACCCTGGATAACAAATCAAGATAGCGATCCACCGTATTCTTGCTGATTCCGAGTTGCTTCCCCAATTCCTGATTTGATACCTCTTTGCCGATCTGATATGAAATCAATCTTAACAGGTTTTTTAATTTTGAAGCATTCCGGATGGACTCCAGTTGTAAAAGATCTCTGAATAAATAATCATTCACCAGCTCTTTTAAATAAGATATTCTGTTGCTGGTATCATCAATCTGCCATACCTCAGGATACCCGCCAAAAACCATCCGGAAGGGTAAATGATCCCTGATCTCTATTGGATTTTCATGTTGCGCAAACTCCTGAAAGGCCAGTGTAAATAATACAAAGGTGATTTTACGGCCGGTTAAGGATTCTCCAAAATGATGGCCCAGCTCAAATGCGGATGACCCGGTTAATATGATTTTTATATTTTTTATATGATCAACAATGAGTTTAATAATGGATCCGATATTTTCAAGTTTCTGGGCCTCATCAATGATGAGCACATTTTTACCCTGTAATAACTGGCGATACTGTTCAATCCTGCGGGATTTCAGCAAATCATAGGTCGTCATATCTTCACCGTTAAGAAGCAAAACAGGTTCTTCTAATTTCTTCATTATTTCAGAAATCAGAACGGTTTTACCAACACGCCTTGCTCCAACGATCAGGTTGACCTTCCCAGGCACCAGCGAACGGATAACCTGGTCCTGAAGAATTCTTGGTATAATATTCATAATACAGTCAGCTAATTGACTCTAATTATATTAATTACGTCAGAAAAATAACGAATTTAATTATTTTATGCAATAACAATTTTCAAAAAGATTTTTTTTTATAAAGCCAAAGATCTCTTACGACCTATCACATTGCCGGTACAGATTCTTCGCTGCGCTCAGAATGACAAAGCCCGTACACAGGATTAAAAAATCGGCTGTCGTCTCGACATCCAAATACATGGTTATTTTTTTATGATTTTAGTGATTGAAATTTGAAATTTATTTATCATTTAAATTTTGTCATTGATTTGAAATTTGGATTTTGAAATTTGTTATTTATTTGTTTTTTGGGATTTGTCATTTGGAATTTGGTATCTTTTTGGCGGCAGGGATGAAGGGAACTCATCTAATCATCTAATCATCTAATCATCTACTGTCCTGCCTTCGACTCTACGACTCTATAACCCAAAGACTCAAGTGTAAATGAAATAAATTGATGTGATTGATGATATAAAAAATGAAAGGAAGCCGTAAATACAAAATATGGCCGGATTTACATTAAAAAATAAGGTGTGATTATTATATTATTTTGGAAGCGATCCCATTTTCATCCACAATGGGCTTTTATGTGAATCCTCAATGAGTTTATGTGCAAACTCGTTTGTTGTTAATTCTTTATGCTGTTCAAATAATTTGTCCCTGATCTCCCTTGTCATTTTAACACAATCAATTTTTTTATTTTTCTTCATCAAACACAACCTCCAGTGGAGAATATATTTGCAATGTTTTATAGCCATTTTTCAGATTCACTGAGTTGTATTGAATAATACGATTAAAATTCACAATATGTTTAAAATTCCAGCTTACCATTAAATCAACCTGACGTATGGTTGCACAAGCAATATGAAGAGCATCTTCATAAAATTTTTCTGTAATAACATTCTCATTTAAATATGAGTCTGCTAATTGAATCATTTCATCAGTTATATTGACAATTTCAAGTAATTCCTGATACGTCTCGAAATGTTCAACAATAAAATCCGGTGCCTCAGATACTTCCCTGATAGATATGTCAGAAATTACTCCCCTGATTTTCTTATACTTTATCATATCGATAAGATTTAAAGATATATCTTCAAATTCTTCATCAAAACATCCACCAATGACTGAAGTATCAATATATATGAGCATTTTTTTCATCATGATTCATTATACAAACAATTACATGATTTTCCAATATTTTTTTACTGCATTCTCATATACCAAATCTCCCTCTACTCTACATTTCACACATATCTTTGTTTATGATTTTGGTCATTGAAATTTGAAATTTATTTGTCATTTGGATTTTGTTATTTGGAATTTTTTCAACACCAAATACTCCAACAAAATACGCATAGATGCTGGATTTCCCAGTCGGTAGGGATGAAGGGAACTCATTTACTCATTTACTCATTTACTCATTTACTCATTTACTCATTTACTCATTTACTCATTTACCCATTTACCCATTTACTCATCTACTGTTATGCCTTTGACCCTACGACCCGATGACACAATAGACTCTAAGGCTCTATGTAATTGCGATTGATGATTTTAAACAGGAAAGTCGGGTGATACAACAAACGGCCAATGGGTGTGATAATGGTCACGGAATGCATTTGAAGGTGTTGATGGGGTAAAAATGGTTTGTTTTTTACCTGCTTTCATGGGTTGTGACTATTTTTTTGTGTCAATTTTTTTTCAAAGATCCTGCGCTAAAATCACGTTTTCAAAATCCGAAAATTTCTGAGAAATCAGGTAATTAGACGTCAGGCCGAGAGATTCGCTGATTTTTTTGAGACGGTTTATCCGGGATTCCGACGCATTCATTTTCACTTCGAATGCTGTTTTCTGATCCAGAATAAAATCGATTTCCGCCCCGCTGCGTTTCTGATAATAGTTCAGATTGCCGTATTTCTTTAGTTGATTATGCACTGCATTTTCAAGTGCGTTTCCGGGACTCAGATTCCCGTAAAGGGTTAAAAATCCATTATCACAGAAATAAACTTTTTTTGTCCCGCTGACTTCTCTGTCTACATTGCGGCTGAATGGAGATATAAAATGAACAAAATATGTGCCTTGTAAAAAAGAAAGATATGAATAGACGGTTTCCCGGCTGACCCCGACTTCTGAAGCAATCTTTGTGATATCGAGTTTTGAACCAACACGTTGCATTAAGAGCAATATTAAATCCCGATAGACATTTAAAAATTTAAAATCCGACAGCGTTCTTAAATCTTTTTCAAAATATGAGGCAAATATATCTTTCAGGTAAATTTCTTTTTGTTTTAAGGACTCGGCAAGAACCACTTGAGGAAATCCACCATACTTTAAATACACCTCATGGTATTTTTTATAACGCTCAGCTGATATGAGACGCTTATTTGCCGCTTTTTCTTGAAAAGTTCGAGGAAACGGTTTGTCCAGATTGTTGAATATACAAAACTCTTTAAAATCAAGTGGAAAAAGTTCAAAAAGCACTTTTCTTCCAGAGAGACTTTCAGGGAACAGATTCTTTAAATAAAAACTGCTCGATCCAGTCAAATAAAATTTTATATCATAATGATCATATAAGTATTTGATGGGCCTGACGATTTCCGGCATTGCCTGTATTTCATCTAAAAAAACAAACGCGCGTTCCTTGTCCGTGACTCCAAAATCTCGAAAGTTGGCTATGATATTATTATAATCGGTTTCTTCAAATACCTTTTGCTCGATGATATTCTCTATATCGAAGAAAACTTTATTGCTGCTTTCAATTCGGTCGTAAACCATTGAAAGCAATGTGGTTTTTCCAACCCGCCGCATTCCGGTTAAAACAATGATCTCGCGTGTATTGATCTGTTCAAGGAGCTCGGGAAGTATGTTTCTGCTATAATTCATAAAGTAAATTTACATTTTTATATTAAATTTGTCAAGTTATATTTGACAAATTTATATTTCCACTGTTTTAACAGGCGGCAGGGACGAAGAAAACTCATTTACTCATCTACCTTGATTATGCTTCTTTTAACCCTACGACATTTCCTCTATTTCCCGTATATCCCCTATTTTCCCTTAGTTCTCATTTCTTGCTTTTTCTTTTTTTTCTTGACTCTTGTTTCTTATTTCTTGATTCGTAATTCTTGTGACTCTACGACTCATGACTCTATAATCCAATAACTTAACTCAGAAATATTACCTTTCTATTTTTTTATACTTGATTTTATTTACAAATCCATGTATAATGATGTATAATTATGAAACAAGGAGAGACAATGAAACATAAATATATTTTTTATAAAGAAGAGGACATGTTCATCGGTTATCTGGAGGAATTTCCGGATTACCGTACCCAGGGTACGACCCTGGAAGAATTGGAAAATAATTTAAAAGATATCTATCAGGAATTAAACAGTGGTAAAATTCCTCATGTCCTCCATGTCTCGGAATTGGAAATCGGATGAAACGGAAGCAATTGATTAAAAATATTGAAAAAATGGGATGTACATTAATCCGACATGGAAAAAATCATGACTGGTATCAAAATCCTGAAACTGGTAAGTGTCAACCTGTTCCACGACATAATGAAATAAAAAACACCCTTGCAAAACATATCATTAAAATGTTATCACAATAAGTGGTTTAATAATTACACATTTTTCCTTCTTAGTTTATAATTTTGGTCATTGAAATTTGAAATTTATTTGTCATTTATCATTTGGGTTTTGTCATTGATTTTACATTTGGATTTTGGAATTTGTTATTTATTTGTATTTTGAGATTTGTCATTTGGAATTTGGTATCTTTTTGGCGGCAGGGATGAAGGGAACTCATTTACACATATACCCATATACTCATCTACTTTTCTTCCTTCGACTCTACGACTCTATGACCCAATGACACAATAGACTCTAAGACTCTATGGGATTGCGATTGATTTTAAACAGGAAAGGCAGCTGTGAATGAAGGAACCAGGTTGAGGAATGATTGTTATGGTTTGTTAATGGAAAAAATTATTGTGGAAATTGTGATAAGACAATCACCTTTCCAAAATTTTATTTCTTAATTTTTACCTCATTATTTCTTCGACATATTCATACACTTTTTGGGAAATTTCATAAAATTCATTTGCATCTTTTAAAGAAGGCTTTCCATTTGGTAATAATCCCAAATCACCTGGATATCTTGAATCAATATAAAGCTTATCAAGTTTTTCCAGCATTGACATATCTATTTTAATTTTCAGATGTTGTATAACGAGTTCATGTAACCGTATAAGATTATGGACTTTTACCAAACCCATTTCATATTCTTCAATAACTGCCTTAAATACTTTCTCAATGCATTGTTGTGCATGAAAAGCAACAACATGACTTAATAAATCATCATCAATAATCTTTTCAATCACAATTAAATCATCTTTTGCTGCAGATAACCATTCTTTAGTGATCTGCTTCATATAATACTTTCCCTCGTTCCAATATTTCTTTTGAAAACATACTTTTTAACTCAATAAACTTTTCATGCATTTTTCGAGTATGAACGATTAGATCTATAGGAATACTTTTTTTTATGTCAAGAATTGAGGACGATACTCGCAAATAAATTTTCATATATTCATCATAATTAGAAGGAAGCGTATCATCATTTAATACAACAATCAAATCAATATCACTATCTTCTGAATATGAATCATAAGCATGTGATCCGAACAAAATGATCTTATTAACATTCTGATTCTTTACAATTCTGGATGTTATTTTATCCAAAATTATTTGATTATTATGAACAGATTGTATGTCATTATTAATCTTTTTCATATTTTATAGATTTATTAAATTCGCTTAATTAATAATATAACTATCCACACATAGAATGCAAATATAAAACATCACAATTTAAAATATTTTGTATTTGCGAAAAGTAGCTTTATTGACAATTATAAAAACAATTACATGATTTTCCAATATTTTTTT
>JAFGCO010000040.1 GCA_016932575.1 bacterium | reverse complement strand
TGTATAGAATTTCATCTTGTCCTCCGTTTCTAATGAGTGATAACTTATTAAACGGATAAATACTCTTTAGGACAAGAATAATATCAATTGGCTGCTGTCGGACTGCTACGCGGATCATTATTTCCACGTTGGGATGTTCTATGGAATTACTTTTTTCGTGAAAGATTTAGTTTGCTCGCAGCCGCAGAGCCAAATCGTTATTTGCGACACGAAGTCGCATAATTGATTGTTTTGTAAAGAGTTGTTGTTCTTTGTCAAAACCTGATATGTTCCTGTCAGTATCCCAGGATGGCATGCTACTGTTGCGCTGATGACAGGGTGTGAAGCCCATCCGGCCAAGCCCGTAGGTTGGGTTGAACGAAGTGAAACCCAACATCCATTGTTTATCAATGAATCCATTATCAATCAAATAAGGGAATTGGAAATCTCAATATGCAATAAAATCCTATTTCAGCCGGTATTGTGATGATCGATACAAACAGGCTCCAAATGATTCCAGAAAGAGAAAGCGGGAGCAGACGATATTGCAGCGACGATTTTGGGAACATCTGATTTCAGACGAAAAAAATTATCAAAAACATATCGAATATATTCATTACAATCCAGTGAAACATGGGCTCGTATATGCACCTTATCGATGGAAATATTCCAGTTTTCATAAGTATGTTCAGAATGGGATATATGAACATGATTGGGCAAGCCATGAGAAAGTGAGTTTTGATCAATCGATTGGAATGGAATGATGTTCACAGGATGTGTTGGGTTTCACTTCGTTCAACCCAACCTACATTACTAAGAAAACTCAGAAAATTCCTCAAAGAGAGATAAAAATTGCAGAGGAAAGAAAAAAGGATTATTTCGGGAGAAAAAAATTATGAGTGATTTAGAGAAATATATTAAAAAGCGGAAATCGAATGATCCGATCTTTGCTGAAAATTATGAAGAGGGATATAGTAATTTTAAAATTGGTGTTATCTTGAAAGAGGCAAGAGTACAAGCCGGCATCACTCAAGAAGAAATTGCAGAAAAAATGAATACAAAAAAGTCCGCAATTTCTCGGATTGAAAATCATTCAGAAGATATAAGGCTATCAACATTAGAAAAATACGCTCATGCATTAGGGTTGAGGTTAAGTGTGCAACTAATGGATGGATAAAAATCGTTTTTGATCATCTTGTGTATTTTTCACTGGCAACAAACTAATTGGATTTCATAACCCACTTGATTATGGGGCAGAGGCCCCTTAGAAATGTGTATTAGGGTTATGAAATAGGGGACGATCATAAATTATGAGGTAGAGGTCCCGTAGAAATGCGCCCTGGATTATGAAACCCGGGACAATTAGAAAAGCATCATAATGAAAAGATACCGTATTGTAACAAGCGAAACCACATTTAACACGCTTATGATGGGTTTTTCATTCACATCCTATTTCAGAATTTCAACTATAAAAAAATCTGACTGAAAAATAAATTTGACCTTCCCGGATAAAAAATGTAACCTGCAAAGATCTTAAATCCCAAAACGGAAAACTGAACGAGCAAGTTTTTCTATTTCATGAATAAGACCTTCTGAACCTGTGTGATCCTGTCCGTCTGCATGCGAATGATATATGCACCACTCGGCACATTGATGCCATTCTCATTCGTCCCACTCCAGTAAACTTGATAACTCCCCGCAAATTGAGGGCCGTCGTGGAGTGTTCTCAAGCGACGTCCCAGCAGATCAAAAACAGAAATTTCAACACGCGTGTCTTTGCTTAACTGATAACTGATAAATGTTTTTGGATTAAAGGGGTTTGGATAGGCTTTCTTCATTTCAGTGGCCTCAGGCAGATTGTCCATTGTAATGGATAAAGGCGAATACACCGTGATCCCGCCTTTGGTGCTCACGTCGGACAGACGGTAAGTATATTTTTTTCCAGATTCCACAGTTTTATCCGTAAAGGAATACTCTGTCTGACTTGAGGTGTTGCCCTGGCCTTTGAGCACGTCATTGCTTTTATACGAAGCGATTTCAGTCCAGATGTCTTCTTCAGAACGTTCGAGAATGAAACCCAAATTATCTGTCTCGCTCTCAGTGATCCAGTTCAGGACAATGGAACGTGCCTCAGCACGGGCAGAAAAAGAAACCAGCCCGACAGGCAATGAAACATCTGTTCCTGCATTCAATTTGCCATAACTGGATGCACCACTCATCGTTCCGGCAACATTCAAATCACCAGCATCACTGACAGTTCCATTGATATTGTCATCTACAGCAGCGGATGCAGAAATATCGGCTGTCACCCAATAATGTCGATTTCCCCTTGGTATAATATCGTTCACTGTGAACGTGACATCGTTGCCCGATCCCGGATCGGCCACACTGCTGCCCAGGGCAGAGGCACTGCTAAAGTCGTTGGTGTTCGAGGCATAAAGCTGAAAAGGTGTGGACTGAAGATCGCCCGGATCGTACGTGCCTCCCAAAGTTACAGTCACCGAACTTAATGGCGACGGTACTGGAGCTGATCTAAGAGTGAACTGACCGAAAGGCCAATTGCTTTCCGGAGGCGAGGGTGAAGACTGCTGGAAATTAAGGGCTGCATTGGCGCCGTTGACGAAAATAATGTCTTGCGCAAAAACAAAACGTGCAATACCCAAAATGACTACAGGAAGAATATAAATTTTAACCTTTTTCATTATTCCCTCCTCTAATTTATATAGAAAAATGAATTTCTATTTTATCATCCTCCTTTCCTCTTTCATTTCCCCAAGAATTGAAACCTTCTAATTATTATTCACAGAAAATTGTATTGCCTTCAGTTGTGACAGCAAGTACTCTATTTCGAAAAAGTATCATCCCCGAACATCGATTTTCGAAATAATCCTGAATAGACAAAATGTCTGGGAAAATTTAAATATATGAAAGGTGAAAATTCACCTTTTTCAACTTAAAACCATAAGATTGTATTTTCAACTGCCAGTTTTTAAGATCTGTGCTGTTTCCATTTGAGAATTCGTATGCAACAAGTGCGAGGATGATGATGAGTATTTCAGATAGATGAGAGTCCAACCGATGTTATTACTAACAATTAATTTATATTTCCATTCTTAAAAGTCAAGCATTATCTTACATCTTTTTTCGTTAAAATTATCCGTTTCTGAACAGCTAAAATAATCAAACCAATTTGGCATGGATTAGATTTTTTTAATCGAACCGGAGCTGTGTATGATTAAACGTAAATTAAAGAGAATCCGGCCCTCTTTTCTGACATCATCTGAGAGCTTAGCTTCAGCGATAACATTAAAAATATCTTTCTAATTTTACTTGGTTTCTTAGAGTAAATATATTATGTTGAATCAATTTTCCCGCTTAGCAGAGTTCCTGCCCCTGAGACGGGTGCCCTGAGTAAATGACATAACCCAATAGAAATCGTGTGGCCCCGTGAGATAAATAGATTCAACCCATAAAAATGCTATTAGAAATTTCAACATAAATTAAGTCCCTAATAACAAATTAACCTTCACTGTTATCTCACGGGGTGCCATGGCTTTTAAGCCATGCTTGGTGGAAGAATACGGGCATTTCAGGTGATTCTGATCGTCCCGGGTATTTTACCCGGAGAGTGAACGGGGTGGATTTCCTGACCCAGTTGATTACGGGGCAGAGGCCCTGTGAAGTACGCCCTGGATTATGAAATCCAGGGCGATCAGAGAAAATTCAAATCGTAATAAATTTTATTTTTGTGCTTGCTTTTTCTATATTTTTTTTGTATCGTTTTCACGTAATATTTCTCCCAAATAACAACATCATGTGCGCTTGCATCGAGGAAGCTTTTTGAGAGATTAAAATTCCGTTTCTCGACTGTGAGGTCATCCGCTTCTGAGAGCTTTTTGGAATCATTTGTTTTCATATCAATCTCAGTTTGTTTTCAATGGACCGATTTTATTGTTAGTATTTCATTGCATGGCAATGAATGCTTTTATAATAATTTCAATCAACATTATTATTAAGGAGGAAATTTCATGCATAAATCAATCATTTTTCTTTTTGTTGTTCTGATTTTAACCACAGAGCATACGATTCTTGCCGATACCGGCTCAGGCGTATCATCAGCCGGCTCATTGACCTCTATGCCGCCGGCCGCGCCGACATTAGACAGTCCGGCCAACGGGGCCACCGACGTCCTTTCTTCGGATGTCACCTGGAACAGTGTGGATCACGCGGCCTCATACAATTTGCAGGTTTCAACAGTGTCTAATTTCAGCAGTACCTTAGCTGATGAAAGCGGACTGACAGGGACGACCTATACTGTTCCCGGTCTTTCCGGAGCGGTCACGTATTTCTGGCATGTCAGCGGTACAAACGTGTCAGGCACTGGCGATTATTCAGGCACCTGGCAATTCACCACCGATGCATCGCTGCCTGTTACCCTGAGCTCATTTTCTGCGAAACCGGTTCCCTGCGGCATTCTCATTCAATGGACCACAGAAAGTGAAACTGACAATCTTGGCTTTATTCTGGAACGCGCCTCTTCCTTCAACAATGGTTCAGGCTGGATAATAATCGCTTCATACCAGACACAGGATGCATTGAAAGGTCAGGGCAACACTTCTCAGCGTACCGATTATTCTTTTCTTGACGAAACCATTCAGCCGGGTCAAATCTATACTTACCGGCTTAGTGATGTGAACACCCGAGGCGATGTGAACATCTATGATATGATACGGATTGACCTTCCGGATGCGCCGGAAATGACAGTGCTTGATCAGCCGTTTCCCAATCCGTTTAATCCGCAGACAAAGATCAGCTATCATCTTTCAAAACCGGGTTTTGTTGAAATTAATATATTCGATCTTATAGGCAGGAAAGTGGAAACACTGACAAATGAGAACCAGCAGGCCGGCAGCTACACACTTTACTGGTACGGTCAGGACAGGGCGGGCAATCCGATGGCAAGCGGTACGTATCTGATTGTCCTGAAAACAGATTCTGAAATCAGAAAACAGAAAGCCGTTCTTATGCATTAATTTATTCATATTGTTTTTTTAACAAACAGAGGCAGGGGATTTAATTATAAGGAGTGATCCATGAAAAGGCATTTATACATATTCATATTTTTAATACAGGCACAAATATTGTTATCACAGGCGCCGGTCGTGTCGAATGTCAGTTTTCAGCAGCGCACCGATGGAAGTCTTCTTGTGGATATTTATTATGATCTGTCAGATACGGATGGCGAAACCAAAAAAATCAAGGTTGAGGCATCCGATGATAACGGCTCGACCTGGACGCTGACGTGTACCAGTTTAACAGGAGATGTTGGAACCGGTGTTGCCCTTGGAACAAACAAACATGTGGTGTGGGATTTTAATGCCGACAATCCGAATGTCAGCGGCAGCAGCTACAAGGTGCGTGTTACAGCTTCAGAAGTGGGTACCATGACCGGGAATGACGGCACGACCTATAAAACAGTCAAAATTGGCAACCAATGGTGGATGGCTGAGAATCTGAAAGAGACTCAATATCGAAACAGTGATGTTATCCCAAATGTAACGGATAATACAGCCTGGTCCGGATTATCCACCGGGGCCCGCTGCGCCTACAATAATAATGAATCCACGGCAATTACCTACGGCTATTTATACAACTTGTATGCAGTGTTTGACAGCCGATATCTGGCCCCTGCGGGCTGGCATGTGCCTACAAATGACGAATGGACAACCTTGGTCAATTATCTTGGCGGTACAAGTGCTGCCGGTGGAAAAATGAAAGAAACAGGCACAACCCACTGGAACAGCCCGAATACCGGGGCCACGAATGAAAGCTATTTTTCTGCTCTTCCCGGTGGTTCTCGCAATGGTTATAGCGGTAGCTTCGAGCTTATAGGCGGATATGCCTTCTTATGGTCATCGAGTGTTGAAGTGCTGTATCGTCAGCTGCGATACTCGAGTGCTGGCATTAGTTGGGGCGGCGGTGTTGGCTTTGAGCTATTTGGGTATTCTGTCCGCCTTGTTAAGGATTGAAGCCGCCAGGTGCCCCGAGTGAGTGACATAATAAAATAGTAATAGTTTGGCATGGCTTTTAAGCCATGTGTGGTCGATGGGTTCGGTTGGGGCGCGAACCGAGTGGATTTCCTGATCCACTTGATGATGGGGCAGAGGCCCCTTAGAAATGCGTCTTTGGGTTATGAAATCCAGGATGATCATAACTATCATTCGTAGATAAAAGTATTGGTTTGGTTCTTTCTCAGAATGTATTTCATCATATACCGAATTGGGGACGATGCAATAAAAGAAATTGCGAGAGTTCTCCGCTCTGATCGTACTGGGCCTGTAACACGGGCGGTGGCCCCAAGATTGATTATACTAAAAATTGATCGTCCTGGGGTTCATACCCCAGTGCGGGAAATAAAGAAGGCTGTGCCTTCTCCAAACACAATGATGAATCCCCATGAAACGATACAGAATTTACAATGAGGAAACACGCTACTTGGGCGGAAACCTCGGGCGATCATAATAACAAAGAGGTGTAAAATGATACTTTTTAAATACTGTATCACCATTTCTCTTTTAATGATAATGATGTTCACAGCATCCGGTGAGGGCGCATTGCCAATTGAACAGAGTTCCTTTTCTGCCCGGGCAGAAAAAAAATACACTGTGCTTGAGAGGTTCTCAGAAAGTGAAAAAGACAGTTTTGGTTTTAAGCCGGGACGAAGAATCGAGGGAAATTCGATGTGGAAGGCAACAGACTCTTCTCAAACCCAAGGAGAGCTTAAGGGGCATGGAAATGCCTCATCCAGAACGGAATATCAGTTTGTGGATTCAGATGTTCAAGTCGGACAAACCTGCTCTTACTGCTTTTCCGATGTGGATATTCAGGGCAATGCTACCCTCGATGGTGTGCTCACAATCACAGGGGATCCGACCTCACAAGAAGAACTCTCAGACCAAAATCAAAACAGGGTCAACTATGCTCAGAATCGAAACGATGAAAATAATGATAAAATCACATCTCCCGGGCTCAAGGAACCTCAATACAATAACGCAAAACTTACAGACCAACACCACAGAATACGTAATCTACTGTCTCCTGCCGCAAGGCGCAAATCTTCTATAGCGGTGCAGGAATTTAAACGTCGTGTGTTATTATCTGATGCAACCGGCGATATTTCTCAAGAAGCGATCATTGCAGTGCGCGATCAGTTCGGCAGCCTTTCAGTGCCGGAAGAGGAGATTCTCGTTTTCCATGTTCTGGGTTGTGCTGCTGAAGGCATGAACAACGAGATTGGTAAATTACGATCTGAAGACGAAATAACCAGTCAGACCAGGCAGAAGTTGCACGATCTCATCAATGATTTAAATAGCTGGTTATTAAAAGCGGGTGATGAGCATGCCGATAGTCCGATCGTCCAGGAATTGAGGATCCTGCTGAATGTACTGAACCGAAGACTGGATTCCCTGGATCAAGCCAGCGGAGAAATCGCGTTGAAACTACAGATAGACTCAGACCGCCGCTCAAAGTTATTATCGACACTTTCTCAATTGATAAAAAAGAGCTCTGCAACGAAGGATTCTATTATCTCGAACATCAAATAGCAGCTTTTAAAAGACACGTTAATATTCGTTTCATGATAATCAGAAAAAATCAATCGATAAAACACATTTCTTATCTTTCACTTGATATTTAGTATTTTTAAACGTATTATTTATTAATATCTTCTTATTATTCGTGATATTTATTATATTATCCGTTTAAATTTAAAAAATACTTGATTGTTTTTATAATAATAGTTATTATAACGCAATAATACTTCTATTTTTATATATTTTAAAATACAATATTGTGAATGTTTTATTGATTGTCTTATTTAATTGATTAGATAGTGATAAACTAATATTTTTTTATAATGAAATGCCATTATTTAGTATTCTCGGATCTTTCTGTTTTTAAAAAGATAGATAATTATATTGGCGAATTTTATTCATGTATCCATTGTTCTGATTTTCGTGTTGCGAATCATATTATTCGAACAAAAGACATAATTTGTGTTATATTCCAAATTAAAAAAAATAGTCAAATAGCTCCATATCACATTTTTAAGTTAAAACGATATTATTCAAATATTCCTTTTATTGCTGTGATCATTGATGAACATTATGAGTTCATTCGATATTGTGGTGAAATAGGAATTCAATATTGGGTTTCTATTCAGGATATTGATTGTATATTAATGAAAGTTATTGAAAATATATATTTTAAACGACAATTACAGCTATCTTTGGATAATCTTGATTTTAATGTTAATGAATTTTCACCATTGGCTCGAGAAACAATTCGATTTTTAGAACAGAATTATTTAAACCTAAGATCTGTTAAGGATATTGCAAAATATTTGGGTATCCCAATTTATAGAATAACAAAAGAAATTAGAAAATATTATCCTTTTGGTCCAAAGAAATTATTAGACTTGTTAAAGATGCAACATGCAATGCATCTAATGGAAAACGATGGTTATAGTATAAAGGAAATAGCATATTTAATTGGAATTAATGATCAACGACGTTTTAATGAGATGTTTCATCGATTGTTTGGAAAATCTCCTACATCAGTTCGTGAGGAGATTAAGATAAAAGGTAGAAAAACAATGTGGCGATACTTTTTGAAAAAGTAAAAATACTGCAAAAAAACGGAATTAAATTCGAATAATCGCTATTGAAAATCGTTATTTATAATAATAAATTAATAATTAGATTATAAAAATAAATAAAAATAAAATTATATTTGTATAATTATTAATTTTAATGGTTATTCAAAAAATATAGAAAATGGAATGCTTTTCTCAATATTATATTATTCAAAAAAATATCCTGTTATTCGGCAATATGAACAACAGGATTGTGCACCTGCTGCCCTACTGAGTATTCTTAAATTCTATAAGGGTAACAGTACCATTGTCTATTTAAGAGAACTTTGTCATACTGACAGACAAGGTACGCGATTGGTTGATATAGTTAATGCAGCAAATAGAATAGGATTTAAAGCTTGGGGGGCAAAAGGGTCATATGAAGAATTATTGCGCGAAAAAATGCCTTGTATTGCTCATGTAGAATATAATGGTTATCAGCATTATGTTGTGATTTATCGTATAACGCAGGATAAATTATTATTAGGCGATCCTGCCAAAGGATTGCATTGGATAAATAAAATGGTCTTTTTATCTATCTGGAAGAGTAAATGTGTAATACTATTGATTCCTGATAGTAATTTACTTAATGATCTTGAAACAAACTGGTGGAAATGGTTTAAACCTTATTTAGTAAGCCATTCCATTCAGTTGGAACAAACATTATTTATCGGGTTGCTGTGTGCAGGTTTGAACTTAATACCCGCGAAGGCTATTCAATTAGTTATTGATTATTTTATTCCAAAAAAATCGATACCAATGATTATTTGGACAGGTATATTGCTTTTATTTGTTCTCTTAATTCGAGCAATAATGGGATTTATTCGTACAAAGATATTTATAATTTTAAATAAAGGCATTAGTACACAGATTAACAATGATTTTTTGCACCATTTATTTTTGTTGCCAAAAACTTTCTTTGATAGCAGGAAAACAGGAGATATAACTTCAAGACTTGATGATAGTTTGAAAATTCAGGAATCAATTCTTCTTTTAATCAATTCAGTTGTTATAGATGGGCTTGTTATTATTGGATCATTATTATTAATGTTTTATTTCTCAACAAAACTTGTATTGATTGCCCTACCGGTTCTACCAATTTACTCAATTATGGTATTTTATATGGGACGTAAGATTAGAGAAAAACAATATACCACAATGCGTACCCACGCTAATTTAAAATCGACATATATTGATAGTATTCAAGGGTATGATACTTTGATTAATTATAATGGTCAACACGACGCTATTCTTCGAAATCAAACGCAATTTGATTTGTTTCAATCTGCATTACAGAATTTTGGTCTCTTTCAATTAAGAGTGAACCTATTTTCCGAATCCAGTATGGCTTTACTTTTGGTTGGGACTGTCACAATGGGAGCATTTTTGGTAGCGAAGTGTGAAATTATGCTTGGACGGATGATTGCTGTTTATTCGTTATTTTCTTATTTATTACCTTCAATAAATACTTTAATTAAATCGATTGTATCTTTAGAAGGTGCACGTGTTGCAATCCATCGGTTGATGGATCTGCTTTTAATAGAACGAGAATTTAAAAATGGAAGTAATATTCAAACGATTCAAAATAATATTGAGATTGATGCATTATCTTTTTCATATCCAAAATCAAAAATACTTTTTCAAAATTTATCACTACGATTTGAATCAGGAAAATTATATGGATTATGGGGTTCAAATGGAAGTGGAAAAAGTACATTGATAAATTTGCTTCTATGTAAATATATTTATTGTACTGGAAAGATACGATTTGATGGCAAACCAGTTGAACAGATAAATCGCGATGATATTCGTCGATGTATTGCTGTAGTGGATCAGGAATGTAAAATTTTTAATGGAACATTGGGTGAAAATATATTATGTGGACGCTCTGTTAGTAGTTATAATGAAATTAAGGTCTTACTTAAACCTTTTAGGCTTGATGCAATTATTGAAAAGTTCCCATATGGAATTATAACAATACTTGGTGAGGATGGCCGACATCTTTCAAGCGGTGAAAGACAGCTTGTCGGATTATGTAGAGCACTTCTAAGAAAACCAAAAGTCTTGATTATCGATGAGGGTTTATCATCAGTAGATATTGAAACAAAAGAGATTATTTTTAACATTATTCAAGATTACTCCCGAAAGAATATAGTCATCTTAATCTCTCATGATATCAATCTACTACTTAGAGCAGATTATTTATTTCACATTGGAAATGATGGCATTGACGAAGCAGGTTGTGTTTTTAAATTGTTAAAGCAAGATATGAGTCAGTTTAAACAATTTTTTGAAATACAAACTCGATTGATCCAAAGAAATGCAAATCAATATCAAAGGGTAAAGGCGTTTTAATAAACTTTTTAAACTAAATTATTTATATTCAAAAATTATTCACCCAATATATATGGTTGCTTGGATAATTTTAATCTTCTTCAGATTTCATGGTGTGCGATCTTAACAAATGTCTTATTCAAAACTGACAGAATATCTATATTATATGCGATATTAATAATCATTGAAGTTGCTATAGGAGTTTGTGTGGTGATGATGATTGTACATTTTATTTTCATCAGTTGTTCTTAAAAAGTCTTTTAGATCTAATAGGGTGAACTTTCTAAAGAATAAAACAAACTTGGGAATTAATTAAAAACCAACGGTTCCGGAACGTATGGTTAACGGCACCAAGTATACATTTTGCCGTGGGTAGCATTCAAAAAAAAATAAGGAGAAATAAAATGGAAAAAATGACATTGAATGAAATGAATTCAGTAAATGGGGGCAGTATGGCCTTTTTTTTAGCTGTCCTTGCAATTGATTGTGGATTGATAGGTGCTGCATGGGGAGTATATATGAGTCATAAGCTAACTCATGATAATCCTCCTGATTTTCATGATATTGATGCAATAACACATGGTTAATATTAATTAGTTTAATCTAGTACAAGTACTGAGGGGCATTAAAATCTTCTCAGTACTTGTATATTTATTATTGATAAAATTGATTAGTTTCTGTTTTTAATAAATTAATTAAGTCAATTATTTTAATTATTTTTATAATCATGAAAGATTTTATAAGAATGAATTTTATAAATTCAATCCTACAAACCAGACAAAAGGTTAATAATCATTACAGTCAACTCAAACACATCCAATGGTCATTTTCTGAGGCTGTTTTTTTGTCTCTTTTTACGCTTTTATTTGTTATTATCGATCATTTTATTCCTGTCATCAATCCCACAAGTCCTTTTTTCCCGATTTATTACATGCGCGGCCAGATTAACCTATTTATTATTTTAATGATATTTTATATTATCAAATCAGGTAAGATCAACCAGTATTCCCTTGGATTGGCACGTGACCTTAGTAGTGATGCGAAGACGATTCTTATTTCTTTTGCTGCTGTATTACCTATTTTAATCCTTCTATTCTACTTGTTATTGTTAAATAATTCTTCGCTTGATCCCTTATTTAAAATCGAGGCACCTTATTATTTAAAATATACCATTTACAAACATGATATTTACCGCATACTTATTTATTTTATCCCCCACTTAGTCACGGTACTCATTTTTTCCCCATTCCTTGAAGAAATCCTTTTTACTGGTATCATTTACCCTGCATTTCGAAACAAAATTGGAATTTTGTGGGCTCTTGTGATTACGGGGCTAATTTTTACATTTGGTCATAATGTTGGGGATATGATTCATTTAAATAAAACAACAATAATCAGATTCATGATTATTTTCCCCTCCCAGCTCCTCTCCTTCTTTCTGTACCAGTACACCAAATCGCTTTATCCCTCGATTGTGTATCATTTTTTCCGGAATTTGCTGGTGACCCTGCCTTTATTCAGCCTGTTTTAACCTGAAATCATGCGTTTGTCATAATGCCTTTTAAATACAATGCCATATATATTGAATGCATCAGACCTTTTGATGGGATCGTTTAAGTTCAGGATTCTATGGGCGTTAGAGTCCTGATTCAGTGTTTGAACAATCCCCTGACCGGTTGTTGAATAAAATTGAGTGTCTCGTGTATATTCCTTTGAAACAATTATTTGTAAAATCCGTCTACTTATAGTGATTCTTTGAATCCAAGGAGGGAATTATGGAAAACGGGTCAGACAGCAGCAAATCCATGGGCGTGTTTGGGCGCATCGGCAACATTTTTATGTCTCCAGAAGAGACATTTGAAAGCGTCGAGCAAAGGCCCCTCTGGTGGGTGCCTTTAATTCTTGTTATCATTGTCGCGATTGGGGCTCAAATTTGGCTGATGGATATTTATGTGGATTATCAGAAACAGAAAGTCGAAGCGAACAAATTCATGACCCAAGAGCAAATCAAAGCGGCAAAGGCCCGTATTGAAGGCCCGGGACGATATTTCGGGATAGCGATCACACCTGTTTTAATTATGGCAGCGTGGCTGCTGACCGCTGCATTGATGATGGCGGGCAGCAACAGCCTGATGGACGGAAAAGCGAAATTCAGCCAGATTCTGGGTGTCGTGGCATGGAGCAGTCTGGTCACCATGATCGGCGGCATTCTTAAATCCGTTCTTGTTTTTTTGGAAAATACACCGCATGGCATATACACCTCTCTGGCCGCATTTATGAAGGTACATCCGATCGGTGAGAAACCTTCGATCCTTTATCATATCGCGAGCAAAATGGATCCCTTTATGGTCTGGCAGGTGGTGCTATGGGCGATGGGGCTGGCTGTGGTCGCGAAAATCAAGAAAACAGATGGATTGACAGTCGCGTTTTCAGTCTGGTTTATCTGGATTGTGATCAGCAGCGTGATCGTGCACTTTTTTGGAGATTTTATATAATTCATTTTCAACAAGGAATAAAGCGAGGCATGGCTATGAGAAAGTATCTGGTTATTTTTATACTCAGTATGATGATCCCGCTGGCAGTCACGGCCGGCGAAACCATGACCCTGGATCAATGTATGGAGATTGCTTTAAAGCACAATCCGCAGCTGGCCCAGAGCCGGTTTTCGAAAGCCATTGCAGGTAAGGATGTGATTGTCGCGTTTTCGAACTTTCTGCCAAGCGCAGAATTAGGCTTGGGCTATAATCATTCCGTGACCGGCCCTTCAACCACAATGTGGGTCGATCCGGTCACGGGATTGAAAAAACCCGAACAAAACGAATTAGAGAAATCCTGGTTTTCTTCTTCTGTTTTCACGGTATCACAATCGCTGTTCAGCGGCGGCTATAATTATTTTAACATGAAAAACAGCCTGGCAGGCAGGCGCAGCGCGAAATTCGAGTTTGAAGACACGAGACAGCAGATCATCTATGCGGTCAAGGAGCAATATTATAACCTTTTGAAAGCGGAAAAACTGCTGGAAGTCAGCCAGGAATCGATGAAGTCTTCGGAAGAAACTTTTAAACTGGCAGAAGCCAGATATCAGGTGGGCACCGCGCCGAGATCCGAAATGCTTCAGTTTAAAGTTGAACTCGAAAACGCCAGGCTGGCATTGATCGAAGCGCAGCATAATCTTTCGATCGCCCGGACCAGCCTGAACCAGGTGCTGGGCATGGATATGGACGCGGACACAAAGGTGGTCGACGATCTCGAACTGCCGGAAGTCAATGTCGATTTCGAGCAGGCCGTGCAAATCAGTTCTGTAAGGCATCCCATTCTATTGAAAGGCAAGGCGGATGTGGACGGCGCCAAGACCTATATCGGGATGGCGGCCAGCCAGTATCTGCCGCGGGTGTCATTATCCTACCGGTATTCCTGGAATCACCAAGATTTCAATGAAATCAAACACATAAGGGACGATAATTATAACTGGTCTGTGGGTGTGTCGCTTTCCATTCCCATATTTACCGGATTTTCAAGGTGCGCGCAGATGGGAAGCGCCATACTGAATTATAAAATGTCCCGTGAAGTGCTCAATTATTACACACGCCAGGTGGATCTTCGTGTGAAACAGGCCTATTTCAGTGTGCAGCAGGCCAAAAAGAAAATCAGTGTCACCGAAGACGCTGAAGCGGCTGCAGACGAAACACTGCGTTTAAATAAAGAAAAATATCACCTGGGTGCGGGCACCATGCTCGATTTGATCAACGCGCAATCAAGTTACACTGAAGCGAAAAGCAATCGAATTCAGGCATTATATGATTATAAACTGGCTGTGGCCGAATTAAAGCGTGCGATGGGAGAATTATCGCAATAAGTCCCTGATGTGAGAATGAGACAAGGAGGCGCTCAAGATGGCAAAATCAAAGAAAAAGAAACTGATTATATTTGGAATTTTTATTTTATTCGTTGTGTTCATCGTTATTGCCACACTGGCCCGCAAAAAGGAAGGCATCAAGGTGCAGACCGAAAAAGTCAGCCGCGGCCGTCTTGTATCCACGGTATCCGGCCCGGCAAAAATTGAGCCTGAAATCGAAGTGAAAATTTCCGCCAAGGTCAGCGGACAAATCATCAAACTCGGTGTCAATGAAGGAGATTCGGTCAGCGCCGGTGATTTTCTGGTGCAGCTGGATCCCGAAGAATACAAAGCGTCGGTTGAACAGTCACAATCGAACCGGGATTATGCTGTGGCAGGCTATAATAAAGCCAAAAATGAATATGAACGGGCGAAAAAACTGCACGCTGACAATCTGATCTCCGACGCGGAGCTGGAGATCGCAAAATCCACGTTTGAACAGGCTGCATCCACAGTCGAGCAGGCCAAAGCATCGCTGAGGCAATCGCAGGACTACCTGTCAAAAACCACGATTAAATCGCCCATGGATGGTATTGTGACCCGGCTCGATAAGAAAGAGGGTGAAATGGCCATGGGATCCCAGTTCACACTGGATGTGATTATGTTGGTTGCGGATTTGACAAAAATGCAGGCCGAAGTGGAAATCGATGAGAACGATGTGATTCACGTAAGTCTGGGAGATACATCCAGCATTCTGGTGGACGCGTTTCCGGATACCACATTTAAAGGCATTGTCACGGAAATAGCGCACAGCGGCACGACCACGGGTTCGGGCACACAGGAGGAAGTGACCAACTTTCTGGTGAAAGTGGGCATGATTCAAAAGCCGAAGAATCTTCGTCCCGGCATGTCGGCCACTGTGGATGTGATTACTGAATCTCTGAACGATGTAATGAAATTGCCCATTCAATGCGTTACCATGAGAAAACCGGTACAGAAAGACACCCTGGCCGCCCGGGCGGAAAATGAAAAGACCGCGCCCGATTCTACTGAGAAAAAAGATCAGGAGAAGCAAATGGATGAAGCGGAACCTGTGAAAGTGGTATTTCAGGTTAAAGAGGGAATCGCGCATCAGGTGGAAGTCAAAACCGGCATCTCCAGTGATACGGAATGGGAAATTAAAAGCGGCCTGGAAGAGGGCAGTGACATTGTCAGCGGTCCCTACCGCATTCTTTCGAAACAGTTGAAGGATGGTGATGCCGTGACTGTGGACAATTCAATGAAACAGAAGGTACGTGAAGAAGAAACGGATTAAGGCGTCCGCCGAAGGAGAACCATTTTATGATGATTGAATTAAAAGATATTAAAAAGGATTATCATCTGGGCCTGGAAACCGTGCATGCGCTGCGGAGCATCAACCTGAACATTGATGAAAACGAGTATGTGGCCATCATGGGACCATCCGGTTCCGGTAAATCCACTTTAATGAATCTGCTGGGCTGTCTGGATACGGCCACCGAGGGCACCTATTGTCTGAACGGATCTGATGTCAGTGACATGAATGACGATAATCTGGCCGAGATACGCAACCGCGAAATCGGATTCGTGTTTCAGAATTTCAACCTGTTGCCCCGGGCCTCGGCCCTGCATAATGTGGAGCTTCCCCTGATTTATAATGGGACACCTTCTTCTCAGCGACATGGCCTGGCTGCGGAAGCGCTGACCAAGGTCGGATTAGGAGACCGGATGCAGCACCGGCCCAATGAGCTTTCAGGCGGTCAGCGCCAGCGGGTGGCAGTTGCCCGGGCCCTGGTAAACAATCCGTCCATTATTCTTGCGGATGAACCAACGGGAAATCTGGACACCCGGACCGGTGACGAGATTATGGATCTGTTCGAAACGCTGCATGACGGCGGCAATACTATTATTCTGGTGACCCATGAAGAATATATCGCCGAACATTCGGACCGGATCATTCGTCTGCGGGACGGGCACATTGAACGGGATGAAGCAAGATAACCAGTTAAACGGGAAATAAATCCATGAAATATTCCTGGACTGAATTCGGAGAGGGCGTCCGTATTGCCACGCAGGCGTTGAAAGCGAATCGATTGCGGTCTGTTTTAACCACGTTAGGTATTCTTATCGGCGTGGTTGTGGTAACTGTGATTATTTCGGTGATTCAGGGAATGAATACCTATGTCACCGGTGAATTGTCTTCTCTGGGAACGGATAATGTATTTGTCAGCCGGTACCCCTGGATGATTACCAGCTGGGAGGAGTGGCTGAGGGTTCGCAAAAGGCCCAGAATCGAAAAGGAACATTTCGAATTTTTGGAAAAGTATGTTACCCTGGCCGAAGCGGTGGTTCCTGAAGTGGCGACGCGGCGGACCGTAAAATACCGAACGGAGGATCTTGGCGGTGTTTTTATTTACGGTACGACCGATAAATATATGGTTTCTTCCAATGCCATGCCTGAATTCGGACGGTTTTTTACGGATAATGAAATCCACCACCGGAGAAATGTCTGCGTCATTGGATGGGAAGTCGCGGATAAACTTTACAAGAATAAAGATCCTGTAGGTAAGCGGATCAAGATCGGGGGGCAATCCTTTCGTATTTTGGGCGTCATGGAAAAACGGGGCCAGATGTTTGATTTCAGCATGGATAATAATGTCATGATTCCCTATACGGTTTTTTTAAAAGTCTTTGGAAAGCACCGGTCGCTTGACATTCAGGCCAAGGCGCTCAGCCCTGAAGTTGTGGGTGAATTGAAAGATGAACTGGAAGCATTGATGCGGCGGGCGCGCGGATTACGGGTGGGTGAGGAAAGCGATTTTTCTGTGAATGAACAGAGCCAGCTTTTAGAAGTGTATAATAATCTCACCAAAGTCTTATGGATTGTTCTGATCGGAATCGGTTCGATCGCACTGCTGGTGGGGGGCATCGGTATCATGAATATTATGCTGGTTTCAGTGACGGAAAGAACGCGGGAAATCGGTATTCGCAAGGCGCTTGGCGCCAAACGCCGCGTGATTCTCTGGCAGTTTCTGGTGGAATCCATGTTTATTTCGAGTATCGGAGTGACTTTGGGCATCCTCATTTCGATTGGTCTCGCCACTCTGGTGAAACAGGTATCACCGATTCCGGTGAATATTTCTGCATGGGTGGCCTTTCTCGGTATCGGTTTTACCATCAGTATCGGGATCTTTTTCGGGCTTTATCCGGCTTCAAAAGCGGCCAGGCTGAATCCTATTGAAGCCCTGAGATACGAATAGCTTAAAGGATATAACTTATGCGTCTGAGAGAGTCTGCTGTCCAGCTGAAAGAAAATGTGGTCATTGCCCTGGATGTGATCCGGAATCATAAAATGCGTTCTTTTCTGACCTTGCTGGGCGTGATTATCGGCGTGATGTCCATTATCGGTGTGCAATCGCTCATTGAGGGATTTCAGAAAAGCATTCATGATCAGATTGAGCAATTGGGCGCGAATGTTTTTCAGGTGCAGAAATATCCTGTGAATGTCGGTCATCATGATAGGGATAAATACCGGAATCGAAAAGACATTACCTGGGAGCATGCCAGAGCCATTGAAAAATACTGCCCTGCAGTCGAACGGGTCGCGCCAGAAGCCTGGCATTTTGAGATCGTTATCAAGTATCGTGACCGTAAAACCAGCCCGGCCAATGTTCTGGCCGGTGGTACACCTGATTTTTTTGCCAATAACAGTTATTATATTGACGAGGGACGCGCCTTTTCAGAGGTGGATGTCCAGCAGAAACGTGATGTGGCTGTTATCGGAAAAGATATTGTCGATGCCCTGTTTCCTTTTGAGGATCCGATCGGGAAATCGATCATAGTGGACGGACGCCGTTATGAGGTTATTGGCACGATCGAAGAGTTAGGGAGACGATTCGGGGGCAGCGAAGACAACAAGGTGGCCATTCCTCTTTCGACTTTTTTAAAGTATTACGGAACCAACCGGTCTTTGAATATTACAGTTCAGGCGGCCAGTGTGGACATGATGGAAACAGCCCAGGAGCAGGTGATCGGTGTGCTTCGGGCGATCCGTAAAGTGCCTCCGGGCGAGCCGAATGATTTTGAGATCTGGACAAGTGATACGCTGATCAGCGCGTTTAACGACATGACCCGGGTCGTTCGTATCGGTGCGATTGTCATTGTTTCATTCGCGCTTCTGGTTGCCGGCATCGGGATTATGAATATTATGCTGGTATCGATTCGTGAGCGTACGCGCGAGATCGGCATCCGCATGGCGATTGGCGCGCGGAGAGCGGATATCCGGCTTCAGTTTTTAATTGAGGCAATCTTTCTTTCAGTGATGGGAGGACTGTTCGGTATTCTGATTGGCGTGGGGCTCTCTCAATTGATTGCCCTTGCGACTCCTGTTCCGGCGGCGATTCCATATTTTACGATCTTTCTGGGTTTTATTGTATGTGCTGCTGTAGGCATCATTTTTGGCGTATATCCGGCGGCGAAAGCCAGCAAAATGGATCCGATTACGGCTCTGAGATACGAGTAACTTAAATGAAAACCGCAAAGACGCAAAGAACGCAGAGATAAAAAAATGAATGTTGAATGATAAAGGATTCTCAAGTAAAACATTGATTCAGGATACATAAATAACAAATTACAAATCACAAATGAAAAATAATAATCAAATCACAAATGTCAAATTTCAAACCGCTCAAATCTGGTTTGGGGATTTATTTTTTAGTGCTTGGAATTTGATTGGAATTTGTTATTTGGGATTTGGTATTTTTCGTTTGCGGTCTGCAGTAGAATAAGATATTCGAATAAATAAGAAAGATAAAAAGATTAAAACGACAGGATTTTATCGTAAAAAATAAAGACAGAATATAATTAAAAGTTGGACGGAGGTGGCTCCATGAATATGACAGAGACTGTTTTGGAATCGGGACTGATTTTAAAACTGGAAGGCGAGTTGATGGGAGGTGAGGAAACGAAATCATTCCAGGAACGGATCTATGAAGCAATTCGTGAAGGTAAAACACATGTGGTTGTGGATATGTCAGGGGTCAAATGGATGAACAGTTCGGGACTGGGCACTTTAATGGCAGGACTCACCACACTGCGCAGCAGTGATGGTGATTTGAAACTGGCATGCCTGTCGGACCGTGTTCGGCGCCCGATTGAAATTACTAAATTGAACCGGGTACTCCAGATATATGATTCGGTTGATGCTGCCATCAATAGTTTTAATGAGGAGGGGTGACATGACCATTTATACAAGGGAAGAAGTTGTTCAACGTATCCAGAAGGGCATGTCTCTGTCCGGGAGTGATTTAACGCAGGCAGATCTTTCTTACTCCAACTTAAAAAGCGGTGATTTTTCGGGTGCGGATTTTTCAGGCGCACATTTACAGAATACCAATCTCGGGAATACCAATTTGAAGAATGCCAATTTCAGGAATGCATTTTTATTTGGCGCGAATCTGCAAAACGCCAATCTGGAGGGCGCTGATCTCAAGGATGCCAACTTGCAGGACACAAACCTGGAAGGCGCAAATTTGAAAGGTGTCGATTTTAGCGGGATTTCGATGTTTGGTGCCAATCTGGACGGGGCCAATTGTGAAGGCGCTGTATTCGCCGGCACGAAAATGAAGCGGGCGAGTTTGATTGGCACGAATCTGCGGGGCGCCGATTTGTCCGGAGCGCACTGTCAGCGGGCTGTGTTTAAGAATGCAAATTTAACAAATACCCGGTTACACGGGACCAATCTGAAATATGCGGACCTGTCGGATGCAAAAACTGATAAAGCGGATATGAAGGATTGTATTACCTGAATCCGGTTATTTATGTATTTAAATCCTTGAATTGTGTAAAAGCGTCCCTGAATTGTGGACGCTTTTTTTATTTATGAATATGGCGGAGCAAGCCCCACCCTACAAGGCTTATTTCAGTATCAGCATTTTTCGGTTTTCTGTAAATAACAGATTTGAACCGACTGCAGTCATACGATAAATATACAATCCGCCCGGCACCCGTTTTCCTTGATCATCGGTGGCATTCCACAGAATATCATACATACCGGGAGCGCTTCGTTTATCCGTCAATGTTCTTATTTTTTCACCACGCGGATTATAAATTTCTATTGTGACTCTGGCCTGTTCAGGGATTTCATAACGGATATGTGTTTTTGGATTGAATGGATTTGGATAATTTTGAAATAGATGATATGCAATGCTTCTGACGGACTGGACCTGTGTGTCATTGTCACCATTCATGTCGATCATTCCAAAATCAAAATAGCCGCTGCACCACAGCCATTGAGCATCTCCGCATCCTGTTCTTGCCGCGCATATTTCCGTCTGATATTTGAACCCGTTGACATCGATATAATCGACAAATAAATTTCTGTCACAGGGTTCCAGACCGTCGTTGCTGAAGCCCACTTGAATACGGTGAGAACCGGCAATTCCCCGATAGGTATAATTCTCCATGGATCGACTGACAGTCCATGATTGTACTATTTTCTCGTCGATCATCAATGTCATGATTTCAGAACCGCAATTACCCCGCGCGTATATGCTGATTATTCCGCTGCCTCCTTCTTTCCCTGTCTGAATGACACTGATTTTTCGTGTCTTCTCCTGTCCGGAAATTGTAATACTTCCATCGCGCCGATTGTTTGTTATATTTTCGTCGATGGCAACCACCACAATTCCTGTGCAGGAGCCAGTATTTGGAGTGACATGAATCCATATCGGGTCTGCAGTCACCTCCCAATCAAGGCTGGAATAGATGTAGAGCGTGTCCAGGATTGATGATGAATCACTGAAAATGCTTCCATGTGATATTGCCAGATATTCTTCGGATAAGCGAGATGTGATATAGTCACCTGACTCGGTAAAGTCTGATTCATCCCAGGGGCCGATCAGAGACGACGTCGGTTTGATCATGGAACTGGCATCGTCTTTGTTACCGAGAGACCAGTTGATCCAGGTTAACATATTGACATCGATGACTTCATCAAACCATATATCCGTCTGAATGAAATCATTTTGAGCGGCTCCGTAATCTGTGGTTCCGAATTCGCTGATAAAAAGTGGAATTTTTTGACAACTCAGGTTGTTTCCCTGTGTGTTCAATCCGTAAAGAGCGTCTTTCACTTTTTCCCGGTATATTTCGTTATGCGATGCGGCGTAAAAATGCAGGGCATAGGTGAGATTATTGTATCCGGTGATGGGATCGTTTGCGGCGATATCCACATCCTGACACCATCTTGGCGTACCGACAATAATAATATTCTCCCGGTCATCCGGATCATTCTCACGGATCACTGTGATGATTTGCTCCGAATATAATTTAATCGTACTCCAGTTGATGCCCTCGGGCGCCTCGTTGCTGATATCATATAATATATTGGGATAATTTCCGTAGATTTGCGACATTTCTGTGAAAAAGTCCGCAGCCGCGTTTGTATACCCGGTCGGATCGGAATGGATGTGCCAGTCGATCACCACATAAATACCGGCTTCTATGGCATCTTCAATCATATTCATTTCCCACATTTTCATTTCATCCGGATGGGCCATGTATCCGTTCCAAAAATCATTTTCATTGTACCAGGCCTCCACATACATGGCCGGCCTGATGATTTCAATGCCCATGCTTTCCACGGCGTTGGGAACGGTCAGATCCTTATACAGGGGGAACCATTGTATTCCATGTGTGCAAAGGCCTTTTAACTGGACGGGAATCCCCTGTTTATTGCATAAATGTGTGCCGATGATCTGAAGGTGACCATGCGTATCCACAACCTCCGAGCGGTACGGGTTGAATCCCTCGGGCCGGGGAACGGGTTCTCCCTGACCCGAAGGCACATAGGTGAGGTCATCTGTGAGCAGAATCTTATCCAGCCGGGTGTCCCTTTCCCGGTAGGTCATTATCAGTGTATGTTCTCCTTCGGATAACTGAAACAGAGAGTCTGCGTCCTTCCAGCCCCAGGAGGGAAAAGGGCCGATGTTCTCCCAGCCGATCCAGGTCTCCAGATCCATCCTGATCCAATAAGAGCCGGACAATGTATCCGGTGTCATGGCTCTGGCCCAGAGGCGGTAGAATCCGGCTTCCTCTATTTCAAAAGTGAAGATGATATGTCCATCCGCAGGCGGATGAAAAATGGCTTCATCCGGTTTCCATGATGCCAGATAAATTTGCTGTGAAGCGGAAGTATCACTTTTCACGATCATGGGATCATATTCAGCGCCGTTTTCCGCTTCCATCCAAACAGAATGTGACTGAGAATAAAGCATCGAATGATTTGCCAATAGCATGATCAATACAAGTATCGATGAGAGAAAGGATAAATGCCGTTTTGCCATCATTCCATCCCCCTATGATTCGATAGATAAATCATCGGTAAATTTTGTCATTCTGTCACTTTTGAAAGGTATGAATAATTAGAAAGATAAAGGATAAATTCAGAAAAGCAAGGAAAAATGAACAGATGAATATCCTTAATTATATGGGCAGATCCCAGACCAGTAAGCAGGTTGGGGCTTGCCATACATTTATTATTCCTCCTGTCCGCGCAAAAAGCCCGCCGCCTGTATAAAACATTAAGAAGTTGAATCATCTATGAAAAAGGCGGGGCAAGCCCCACCCTACTTACTCTGACGGGCAGGATTGATAAAACGATCAATCCATAAATAAATTCTTTGAGCAGAAATCCGAGTCGCTGGTGACATTGATCCCTAATTTTCGCAGTCCGGCTTCATCTCCCGGTGTTGGAATGTGTGTGGTGTGCACGTTACACCCTTTCAGCATTTTCAATTTTGCCATACCGGCTTCTGCCGACGGATTGGTCGCGGCACTGATACTCAGGGCGATGAGCGCTTCTCCAAGATCCAGACTGATATTTCTGGACTGCAGTGTGTCGCGTTTCAGTTCTTCGATTGATGAAAGGATATTCGGCGACAGCAGATGGATATTGTCGGGGATTTTGGCAAGATGCTTGATCGCGTTTAATATCAGACTGGCAGCCGCGTGCATTAAAGGAGAATTCTTGCCTGTGATGATTTTTCCGTCTGCCAGCTCCAGTGCCGTTCCGCTGTAGATGTTTTCATTGCCCTTGCCTTTTTCTTTGGCCTCCCGGGCCGCCTGTCTGGCCGGTTCAACCACGCGACGATCCTCGGGCTTCAATCCCAGCTCTTTCATCAGCAATTCGGCTCGCTGAACCGTGTCTTTGCCCACAAATCCCATGGCCTCTTCACACTGATATCGAAAGCAGCGCCGAATAATCTCCTGTTTCGCCGCTTCCCGAACGACCGTATCGTTGACAATACCGAAGCCGGCCCGGTTGACTCCCATGTCTGTCGGTGACTGATAGATGGATTTCGATCCCGTGATTTTTTCGAGAATTCGTCTTAATACGGGGAAGACTTCCACATCCCGATTATAATTTACTGCGGTTTTTCCGTAGGCTTCCAGATGAAACGGATCGATCTCGTTGTAATCTTTCAGATCGGCGGTGGCCGCTTCGTAAGCAATATTCACAGGGTGCTTTAATGCAATATTCCAGATGGGGAATGTCTCGAATTTGGCATATCCTGCTTTCACGCCATGTTTGTATTCGTGATAGAGTTGAGACAGGCAGGTGGCAAGTTTGCCGCTGCCCGGTCCCGGACCGGTGACAACCACGAGCGGTTTGACGGTTTTAATATAGTCATTGGCCCCATATCCCTCATCACTGACGATTAAGTCCACATCTGTGGGATATCCTTTTGTGAATCGATGTGTGTATACGTGAATGCCCCGGTTCTCCAGCCGGTTTTTAAATACCTTGACTGCCGGCTGCTCTTCATAGCGGGTGATTACCACAGCGCATATGTCGAGTCCCCAGTCCCGAAGGTCATCTATAAGTTTGAGTGCATCAGCGTCGTAGGTGATGCCGAAATCGGCCCGCAGTTTTTTCCGCTCAATATCACCGGAATAGATGCAGAGAATGATATCCGCCTTGTTTTTCAACTGGGACAGAAGACGCATTTTCACGTTGGGATCGAATCCGGGAAGTACGCGCGATGCATGATAATCGAATAAAATTTTGCCGCCGAATTCCAGATAGAGTTTATGATCAAATTGTTCGACGCGTTTCAGGATCGCAGAAGACTGCTCGATGAGGTACTTGTCATTATCGAATCCGATTTTTTGGGGCACAGGAGACTCCTTGTTGAAATGGTTGGAGGACTATATTATAACCGGCTGAAGCCTCGATTCCTTACTGACCGAGAAATTCATTACCGACTTTTCTGGCACGTTCAGGTTTGTCCAGGTTAATACCAAGAGCCAATCCTATTTCCACAAGCAAATTCCATCCGGCGCAAAGATAGCAGTAAGGTGCCATTTCACCGGCGTCGGGAATGCGAATGGTTTCCAGGGGTGTATCGCGATCCGCAATCGCGACAACTCTTAATCCGACACCATCGGTCAGCACTTCCTGAAATTTCTCTATTTCGGTATCTATCGGATCCACGACAAACACCACATCTTCTGACTGCATCACTTCTTCGATACCGTGAACGGCGTATGTGCCTTCCAGAAAGTCGGATTTTCGGCGGGTGATTTCATTGGTTTTCAGAGTCAGCTCTTCCGCGACTCCGTCGTTATATCCTGCAAAATAGAGGGTCGAAGCCCGGGTGGCCGCTTCGATGATTTTCGGATCGATTGTCTGCGTCAGCGCCTTCTGAATTTGGTCCGCGAGTCCCGGGAGCACGGATTTCATGTCTTTATTTTCCGAATTCCAGAGGATGGACTCGTAAAACAATGCCTGCTCGACCACACTTTTCGTGGCAGCGACGGCTTGTTCCCAGCCGCATGTCAGCACGAAGGATTGATTACATGCTTTTTCAAGCAGCGTATTATTATTGGCGGTCAGCGCGTATCGGCGTGGATTTCCTGCTTCAGTTAGCTGTTTGGCCAGGAGCACCACTTCTTTGGTACGCCCGGAATTGGAAGCGCAAAAGACTGCAAACTGAGACAGATCATATTGCGCCGACTGGCGAGAGCCGTCTGTGACGATCATGAACGGCGAGCCCCGGCGCAGAGCCTTGCGTATCATATTTTTTGCGGGAAAAATCCGGCTGGATCCTTCGCCTGTCAGCAGCAATCGACCTGCGGAGCGAATATCATTAACGATTGGACCGGTTTGATCCGGATTGAACCGTCGTACAACGTCTGCCGTTTCCATCATTTCCTGAACCAGAGCGAATTTGGAATACCTGTCATCCTGAAGATTCATGAAGCTGACTCCTTATTTTTATATGATATCATGCAGTCAAGACTGAATTCGAAAAAAAGTGATGATATACATACCATTCATGAAAAATGTCAAATTTTAATCAGATTTCAGATGTCAAAAATCGGGAAATCTGAATGATCTGTATGAAAAGCATTAGCGTACAGGTATATAAATTTTTAAAATGGACATGTTTCACAGAATGCACCATTCCGTGCGATTGTAAGTATGAACCGAGAGTAAAAGAAGCATCAGCTTCTCTTTTTTATTTCGCTGACCTTCTTTTTGAAAATTTCTGTTTCCTCACGAATCTGCCGGATGAAACTGTTTTCTTCCACTTTACCGATCGTGGCTGTCATTTCCGCCGGATTTCTAAAGGTGGCCTGCCTGAACGGATTGTCATAATCTTTTTTTCTCGATTCGTACACTTTATCCCGGATGTACTCCTGAATGCTCACGGCCTTATCCAGCGCGTCGATCCATTGGGATTGGGTCAATGTCCTTGTATTGAGCAATCCGCACAGAACAGCCAGGGCGTGTTTTTGCTTTTCCAGGGGATATTGATCCCATAGATCATCATACCGCTGATGAACGCTTTCCCAGGATTTCAATTTTCCTTTATTAATGTCCGAGCGCAATTTATCCACATCTTTTTCCGGAACGAGCTGTCCGCCGAGGTTCACCCATGTCTGAATTCTGGGGGCGGTCAGGGCCTGATTCATCGTATCGAAATTCGCTTCGGCGTGTTCATCGAGATACCGGATCATGTTCTTCACTGCATAGTCATAGAGCATCTGTCCGTACGCCTGAAAAGCGGCCCAGACCTTAAGAATGACCACCTTGCGTCTTGATTTTTCCATGTGCTCGCCCAGTACTTCGAGATCCTGAGTTTCATCCCTCGCCGCGGCTAATAATTTCCGGCCGGTTTCAGCGATTTCTGTTTCTGATTGATCCCGGCGTAATTTTCCCGAAGCATGCAGTCGGGCTTTGCCGGTCCAGATTTCCAATAAATGCCGGGCCTTGAGGATTTCTTCAATCGTATCCGGGGCCAGTGCCTCAAATTCGATATTTTGAATCTTGACCTGCCGTTGATCCCGGTTTTGAAATTTCCATGCATTCCGTGCCAGAGCGTACATGTTGTGCATCCACCAGAAAGCAGGCATCACCTCCAGCCGGTCTCCGGAGACATTGTTGTTCAGCAGGCTGAAAGGAAGGGGAATATCCATCTCGGCCGGATAATCTCCTTTGGCAAGCAGCACAAAAGAGGCAAACCGGCACGAATGCTTGATACTGGAACACAAACCCGGCCAGAATCCGCGGCCGGCCTGAACTTCATTGTCATTCGCCCTGCTGTTGTGATTCGATCCAATGGTGGCGCCGGCGGCCATATTGCTTTGACCCAGTACCACACTGGCAATGAGAAATGAATTGTTGTGATGCTGTTCATGGGCCGGGAAAATCAGATTGTTGAGAACTTCACAGCAGGAGATGGTTGAATTGGCTCCCAGAAAGGAGTTGATCAGCCGGGCGCCGTATTTCAGGTTGGCACGGTTTCCCAGGATAAACCGCACTGCCTTGACTCCGTAGAATATATGGCACCCGTAACCGACGATACCGTTGACCAGTTCGACGCCTTCGCCGACCTGAGAACGTTCGTTGCTACTGGAATTAATGGTGAGGTTTTTTAATTTATTGGCCCCTTTAATATAGCAGCAGTCGCCTATCTTGACGTCTTTTAAAATTCGGGAATTTTTAATGACCACCTGGTTTCCGACGCTTCCATAATAGCCCCGCCGCGCATCAAACCGGTTTTGTGTCATTGAAAGCAGCTTTTCCTGCAGCACATGATCATCACGATATTTGGCCCATAAATAGGCATCTCCGGGAATCATACCGTCAAAGGGCGCTATTTTCCGGCCTCCGGTCTCATTCATAACGTCCAGCCAGATTCGCACGCTTTCGGATTCGCCTTCTTTAATAATGCCGTTTCCAAATTTGGCGTGATTGGTGGTATGCATTTCATCGATATTCATTAAAATACACTGATCCCCAATGATCATATGCGCCAGATAACTGACATTATGAATGGCCACATCATTTCCTATATCACAGGCCACAATTTTACTTTGAACGATTCCCGTGGGAATCTGCAGGTCATGATGTTCAAGTACAAGCGGACTTAAGTTGCCGATATAAACACGCCCGAAAAATTCCGAATTCAGAATCAGACCGGGATCGAACGGATCGATGACATAGATATCGTCCCAGTTATTGGAAATATTTCCGTTCTTGATGAGCTGTTCAAGTTCCACATGGTTTAAATGCCGCCATGCTTTTTCCTTTTTCGGAAACTGCATGTCCCTCAAATAATATTCATCCTTGCCTTTGGGAAGATATTCTGCAGGGATAAAGTCTTTGCCTATCTGATTGGTCTGGAGAATTTTTACGTGATCCATAATTCTGTCTCCCAGTTTCGTCTGATTCATTTGCCGGCATTGTCTGACAGAATATTCGCATGATAAACCTGAAGTGATTGAACAATTGTATGATTGTTCTGCCGGGCTTCGATACCCCGTGTGGCGGCCAGGGCCGCCGCAGTTGTGGTAATATAAGGAATTTTATATTTAATTGCGGATTTTCGGATATACGAATCATCGATTTCAGTTAACGGCCCCCGAGGCGTATTCACGATCAGCTGAATTTCTTCATTTTTAATTATATCCACAATATTTGGCCGTCCCTCTTTGATTTTCAGAGCCAGATCGGAGGAGATATTTTCTTTTGCAAGAAAATTTCGTGTGCCTTTGGTCGCCAGAATTTTGAATCCCAGCTTTTTAAAGAATCTGGCCGCCTCAAGAATCCCAGGTTTGTCCCGGTCCGCAACCGTGATCAGGACCGTTCCCTTCAGGGGCAGGGGAGATTGTGTGCCTTCCTGGGATTTATAGAAAGCCAGCCCGTATGAATCGGCCAGCCCCAGTACCTCACCCGTAGACCGCATTTCCGGCCCGAGTATGGGATCCACTTCAGGGAACATATTGAAGGGGAACACCGCTTCTTTGACGCCGAAATGATGAATTTTGTTTTTAGCTAATTTGAAATCCTTCAAATTTTTTCCCATCATGATTTCAGTGGCGATTTTCGCCATGGGAATATTGCATACTTTCGAAACCAGCGGGACTGTCCGTGAGGCCCGGGGATTGGCTTCCAGAATATAGACGATGTCTTCAGCGATGGCATATTGAATGTTCATTAATCCCATCACATTTAATTCAATGGCGATTTTCCGGGTATACTCTTCAATTGTGTGAATGTGTTTTTGGGGTATATTTGCAGGCGGAAGGACGCAGGCTGAATCTCCGGAATGAATACCGGCATATTCAATGTGCTCCATCACTGCCGGCACAAAGGCATCTGTGCCGTCGGAAATGGCATCAGCTTCAGTTTCGATGGCATTCTCCAGAAATTTATCGATGAGTATGGGGCGTTCCGGCGAGACATCCACAGCGGCTGTCACATACCGTTTCAACATGGTCTCGTCAAAAACGATCATCATGGCGCGTCCTCCCAGGACATAGGAGGGACGCACGATAAGCGGATACCCGATACGCCCGGCGATTTTCAGAGCCTCATCCAGCGTGCTGGCCATGCCGGATTCGGGCTGGGGAATGCCAAGCTTACGCATCACTTTACGGAACCGGTCGCGATCCTCGGCCAGATCAATGGTTTCCGGAGAAGTGCCCAGAATATTCACACCGGCTTTTTCCAGCTCCCGTGCAATATTTAAAGGGGTCTGTCCGCCGAATTGCACGATAACCCCTTCCGGTTTTTCTTTGGTATAGATGCTTAACACATCTTCCACGGTTAATGGTTCAAAATAGAGTTTGTCAGAAGTGTCATAATCCGTAGATACGGTTTCAGGATTGCAATTGACCATAATGGATTCATATCCGGCATCCCGAATCGAAAATGCCGCATGAACGCAGCAATAATCAAATTCTATGCCCTGACCGATCCGGTTGGGACCACCGCCCAGTACCATGATTTTTCTTGATTTTTTCACTTTGACGATGTCCGGCGCGTTATAAGTGGAATAATAATAGGCGGCGTTTTCCACACCGCTGACCGGAACCGGTTCCCAGGCTTCTTCGATACCCAGGGCTATCCGTTTTTTTCGAATCTCTGTTTCCGGCAGATTCAATAATTTGCCCAGGTACTTATCTGCGAATCCGTCCTTTTTTGCCTGGATCAACAAATCATCCGGGGGCATAGTGCCTTTGTGTTCAAGCAGCTGCTGCTCGAGATCGACCAGTTCCTTCATCTGACTTAAGAACCAGGGTTTGATATGGGTGATTTGATAGAGTGTTTGAATATCCGCTCCCTTGCGCAGCGCTTCATACATCTGGAACTGTCGTTCACTGGAAGGCGTTCCCAGCAGGCTGTAAAGGTCGTTCAGAGAAAGCGTGTTGAAATTTTTGGCAAATCCAAGACCGTGCCGTCCGATTTCGAGCGACCGGATGGCTTTTTGAAACGCTTCCTTGTAATTTCGGCCGAGACTCATTACTTCTCCGACGGCCCGCATCTGTGTGCCGAGCTTGTCCTCGACGCCTTCAAATTTTTCGAACGCCCAGCGGGCAAATTTCACGACCACATACTCTCCCGAAGGCGTGTACTTGTCCAGTGTGCCGTTCCGCCAGTAAGGAATTTCATCCAGGGTCAGGCCGCCGGCAAGCAATGAAGATACAAACGCTATCGGAAATCCCGTGGCTTTCGACGCCAGGGCGGATGAGCGCGACGTCCGGGGGTTGATTTCGATTACGACGACGCGGCCGCTTTCCGGATCATGAGCAAACTGGATGTTGGTGCCGCCGATTACCTCAATGGCTTCGACAATATCATACGAGTATTTTTGCAATTTTTTCTGAAGCTCCGGATCGATGGTCAGCATGGGCGCCGTACAGTATGAGTCTCCTGTATGTATGCCCATGGCATCCACATTCTCAATGAAACACACGGTGATCATCTGATTTTTGGCGTCCCGCACCACTTCGAGTTCCAGCTCTTCCCAGCCCAGCACAGATTCTTCGATGAGTATCTGATGAACCATGCTTGCGGACAGGCCGCGGGCCGCTACGGTTTTTAATTCTTCAATATTGTACACCAGGCCGCCTCCGGTGCCTCCCAGAGTATACGCGGGCCGCACCACCACCGGATATCCCAGTTCATCCGCCACTTTCAACGCATCGTTTACGGAATTTACTGCCCGGCTTCTGGGCATCTCGATGCCAAGGCGTTCCATGGTCTGTTTAAATGCCGTTCGGTCTTCTCCGCGTTCAATCGCATCGACATTCACTCCGATGATCTTCACCCCGTTTTTTTCAAGCACACCGGATTTATGCAACTGGGACGAGAGATTGAGTCCGGTTTGACCGCCCAGATTCGGCAGCAGGGCATCGGGTTTTTCCTTTTCGATGATCTGGGTTAAATATTCCAAATTGAGAGGCTCAATATAGGTCACATCCGCCATGTCAGGATCCGTCATAATGGTGGCAGGATTTGAATTAACCAGAACGATTTCATACCCCAGGGAACGCAAGGCTTTGCAAGCCTGAGTTCCTGAGTAATCAAATTCGCAGGCCTGGCCGATAATAATCGGTCCGGAACCAATAATCATGACCTTTTTTATGTCATCCCGTTTCGGCATAAGGTCTCCTGAGTTATTATACGATAATTATAGGTAATAAAATAGCACGAAAATGCTGCCGGATTGCAGGCAAAGAAGATAATCGCTTCAATCAAAGCTTTGTTGCTATTGTTCGAAAAAATATGTTTTTCCTGTCATCATTGTAAATAAATATTCAATAGAGTAAAACAAATATGTATGAATATAGAAGGCAATTTCATAAATGTCAAGGAATGAAATGAAAAAATGCCATTCTGATCAATAAAAATGCTGATGCGCTGTTTCGAGCTGTGAAGGAACATTCAGTTCACATGAAGAAGAAATATCAGAGCGGTTGGTTCTTGCATTTAATCATAAAAAAGCGTATTTTTACAGGAATCATATTCCTGATAAGGGGGCTTTATGAAACCATCCATAACGCGGCGTGATTTTATCAAAAGGAGTTCGCAGACCATGATCGCAGCAGCAACGATTCCTGCTATTTTTAGATCGGAGCCTGCCCGGGCACTGTCCGTCCCCGATCCTGACAATATGCAATTGAGTGACGCATATCATCATTTTGGTGTGACAGAGGCAATCATTCGTGATGTGATAGCCGAAGCATTATCCATGGGCGGAGATTATTGTGATGTGTATTTTGAGCAGAACGTCACCAACACCATCGGTCTTGAAGACAAGGAAGTCAACCGTGCTTATACAGATGTAAGCCTCGGGGCGGGCATCCGGGTACTCAAAGGTGATCAAACCGGGTATTCGTTCACCGAAGAACTGTCCCCGAAAGCCATGAAACTTGCGGCAAAGACCGCGGCAGCCATTGCCAATTCAGGGAAGACGGCCCCTCCTCAGGCGTTGAAACTCCATGATATTCCCAGTTACTATCCGATCGAAACCCCCTGGGAGCAGGTCGGCATCGATCAGAAAATCCCCTATCTTCAGAATATCAACGATAAAGTATTTGCCCTCGATTCGCGGGTGATTAAATCCAATATCTGGTTTATCAATGAAACCAGCATGATTCTGATTGCCACGTCGGAAGGACGGGTTGTTTATGATTATCGGCCGATGGCAAGGATTATTGTCACCTGCACGGCGGAACAGGATGGCCGGCGTGAATCCAACTATTTTGATCTTGCGGGCCGTCAGGGCATCGAATTTTTTACGCCGGAAAATGTGGATCGCCTGGCATCAGAAGCCGTGGAGAGAACAACCGCCCTGTTTAAGGCGGTAAAACCGGAAGCCGGCGTCATGCCGGTCGTGCTTGCCGCAGGCAGTTCAGGTATTCTGCTTCATGAGGCCATCGGCCATGGCATGGAGGCGGATTTCAACCGTAAGAAAATTTCCATTTTTTCGGATAAAATCAACAAGCCGGTGGCCGAATCCTTTGTCACCATTGTGGATGACGGTACCAATCCGCATATTCGCGGGTCGCTAAATGTGGATGACGAGGCCAATGATACGGAGAAAACATATCTTGTCGAGAACGGTATTCTTAAAAGCTATCTGCATGACCGGATCAGCGCCCGGTATTACGGCGTCAAGCCCACAGGAAACGGCCGCCGGGAATCCTTCCGGTACAGTGTCCAGCCGCGCATGCGGAACACCTATATGGAAAACGGTCCGCATACCAAAGAAGAAATTATCGCCAGCGTCAAGAAAGGGCTTTATGCAGAAGCGTTTACCAATGGCGAAGTGGCGATCGGTGCCGGCGACTTTACGTTTTATGTGAAATCCGGCGCGTTGATTGAAGACGGTAAAATTACCCGGCCGGTAAAGGATGTCAACATCATTGGCAACGGTCCGGAAGTGCTCAGGAATATCGTTATGGTGGGCAATGATATGAAAATGGCCGAAGGCGGGTGGACGTGCGGAAAAGGCGGTCAGGGGGTTCCCGTATCCATGGGACTGCCGACCGTACTGGTATCAGAAATCACAGTGGGCGGAGTGTCGTCATAAGTTTATCATCCGTTCTTAATGAGCATCGGAGGGCGTCCTGTATTACGCATGAGTCCGGGACACGGTGATCATGAATGATAACATTTCCCGAAATGATTCAGAGAGCCAAATCGATTGATATTCAACCAAGGAGAAATCCATGAAATTAAAAGATAGACTGGATCTGGCCCAATGGGTGATAAAGACCGCCGTCAAATGCGGCGCCGACGAATCGGCCGTCAGCCTGTCCAACCGGAGAGAAGTCGAGATTGAATACCGGGACAAGCAGCTGGACAAAGTCAAGGAGTCCGTACAGAATTCCCTGGATTTAAACATCTATGTGGATCAGAAGTATTCCGGGCATTCCACCAGCGATTTGAGAAAGGAATCGCTCAAATCGTTCATTGATGAAGCGGTTCGCAGCACCCGGTATCTGAGCGCGGATCCCTACCGGACACTTCCGGATCCGTCATTGTATCCTGAATCCATGGATAAGGATTTAAAAATTCTGGATGCGGGTTATGAGCAGATTCATTCCCGGGAGCGGGTCGAGCTGGCGGCTCAAATTGAAGAGGCTGCCCTGGCCCAGAGCGATCGGATTATTTCCACGACGGCGGGCTATTCGGATGTCATGGCAAGCAGCGTGAAAGTACACAGCAACGGATTTCAGGGACAAATCAGCACCACGCAGTTCTGGATGGGTGCGGAAGTCACGGTAGATGACGGGCGGGGCGGCCGGCCCGAGGACTGGTTTTACGCAGGAACCCGGTATTTCAAGGATTTGCCGCCATGCGATCAGATCGGAAAATGGGCGGCTCAGCGTGCCCTGCGGAAAATCGGGCAGGAAAAGATCGACTCCGGAAAATATGTTATGCTGGTGGAGAACAGCTCAAGCGCCCAACTGTTGCGTATGTTTCAGTTTCCCATGACCGCACGGGCACTGCAGCAGAAGCGCTCATTTCTGGACGGAAAACTGGGGCAGCCGATTGCTCCGGAAATATTGACGGTCACGGACGATCCGTTTCTTGAAAAGGGGCTGGGATCCCGATATTATGACGGAGAAGGCATCGCTGCCCAAACCCGGACCCTGATCGATAAAGGGGTTTTAAATACCTACCTGGTCGACAATTATTACGGCCGCAAGCTGGGGATGACCCCCAATTCGGGCGGCACTTCCAATATTCTGCTGGATTACGGCGAAAAATCCCACGAAGAGCTGATTCAAACCATTGACAAAGGCATTCTGATCACCGGGTTTATCGGCGGCAACTCCAATTCGACGACAGGCGATTTTTCTTTCGGTATTATGGGACTGCTGATTGAAAACGGGGCAGCCGTTCAGCCGGTGAATGAAATGAATATTTCGGGGAATGCCTTGACGTTTTGGAACAAGCTGGCGGCTGTGGGCAATGATCCTTATCCCTATTCCTCATGGCGCCTGCCCAGCCTGATGTTTGAAGATGTGGATTTCAGCGGGATCTGATGTTTTTTTGTAACGCCTGTTTTATCAGGATTTTGTACAGGTAGATTTTGATTTTACCGGATGAATATTATTCATCCGGTAAGGATTTGTATCGAGATCGGGGGGAGTGGCATTTTTATAAAATCCTCGAATACCGGATTCCAGATTTTTCATTGATGATTTCAATGCGTTCGTTCATCTGCATTTTGATATGGAGGGCGAAAACCATGAAGATTGTGAATATCATGCTTTGTGTATTCACTCTGATTTTGTTCATCGTGGCGGGTTGTGATAAATCACCCTCGGGACCGGAAGGGGGGAAAGCGCCTGTGGAACCCACCATTACGGAGCTGAATGATTTTGCGTCAGATGATGTGAGGGCCCTGGCCATGGACAGCGCGGGTAATCTGTACGCCTGGGCGGGAGAAACGGTTTTTCAGTTGTCCCCGAACGGCGAAAAAACATCGTATGGCAGAGCTGCCTGGGCGTATCATTCCTGGTTTGATATGAAAATGGGACCGGGCGGATATCTTTACGTTTCCCAATCCTATTTGAACTGGATTGATTTGGGGAGGATTCCGCCGGGCGGCGGAGATGGCGCGGGCTTTATCCGTTTTCAGGACCAGATTTACTCCATGGATTTTGATTCCAGGGGGAATTTGTATATTCCCTCATCAAGTGGATTGATGGTTTACAACCCCGGTTCCGGACTTCAGGAAACCGGCCGGTTTACCGATTACTCTGTCACCTGTGTCCGGATATACAACGGATATGTCTACATTGCCGGAAGCTATCGGGGCATGAGTGTGGATGCGCCCACTTCAGGTATCTGGCGAAGTGAAATTTTATCCGATACCGGGGATCTTTCGGAAGAAGAGCTGGTGTTTTACTGGGACCAGGCCGGAGACTTTGCCCGGTCGAATTTTATATCCCTGACTTTCTCGGAAAAGGGAGACATGTTCATCGGCACCAACCATAAGGATCCGGTGCTGGTGGTGCCCAGAAAAGGGGACCGGTATCCCAATGATGATATTTACGCGCTCGGGGAGGGCTTGTGGCCGGCCGTGGAAGACACAACGGTATCCCCTCCATTGCATAAAATCATGTGGGGCAATGGTGAAACATTGTACGTACTCAGGTCCAGAAGTCATACGATTAATCAAAGACTTTTTAAAGTTAAATTCGGTATGCGGGGCGCTCCGTATTACGGCCGGAGCCTGCCGGACCTGGAACCCGAATACAATGAACCAGTCATTACAGAAGTCAGTCCCCAGGTCTGTACCGGGGGTGCGAATTACATCACCATCACGGGTGAGCATTTTTCTTCTGCGATCGAAGAACTCGAGGTCTATTTTGACGAATATCCGGCGGAGATTATCGAGGCCTCGGATACGCATATTCAGGTGCGGCGGCCGGCTTTGAATTTTGGAATATTATCATCCCCGGTCACCATTGTTGTCAAAGTGATTAAAAACGCACGTGTGCTCACAGCCACCTATGCGCCTTATCAGGTGGATACAGTGGTGGAAATTTACAAACATTTTTATGATCAGAATCCTTTGCGTGCGCTGGCCATGGATACGGATGAAAATTGCTATGTGTTTCAATCGATGCCCCGGAACGTGGTTCGGATCGCGCCTTCCGGAGATCAATTTACTGTTGGCGAAACAGAGCGCCCGGTTTCAGATGCCATCATGGGCCCTGACGGGCAACTCGTCCTTTTTATGAATAACCGGCGAATCAATCAACTCGATGTGATGACCGGAGCAGAAACAGAATGGCTGGATACGGGAGAAAGGATTGGATGCGGGGATTTTGATTCCGAGGGCAATCTCTATATCGGCGGAAGAAGGACCGACCTGATCGTGGCGGCTCCGGATTTAAGCTTTCAATCACTCGGATTTTATGCCACAGATGATATCCGTTTTATCCGTGTTTACGATGATTATGTGTATTTATTGGTTGAAACAGGCTATGATGACATCAATATTCCGGAGCTGGCTGTCTGGCGCCATCGGATTCAGGATGCGAATGGCACCTTGGGCACCCGTGAACTGGTACTGGACTGGGCGGAAACCGGAGAATTTGCAGAATCGGATCCTGTCTGTTTTACTTTTTCCGCCAGCGGTACAATGGTTTTCGGTACCGATCATGAAGATCCTGTTCTGATGGTTGAACCGGACGGAACCCTGGATATTCTCTACAAAGGCCTGATCACTTCGTTTGTGTTGGATATGGTCTGGGGAAACAGCACGTATCTGTACGCGGTTACAGAGGATGATCTCATCCGGATCGATATGGGCGAGCCCGGCGCGCCTTATTACGGACGCTGACTGCTGAACAGCCTTTGTTGAACGGCGGATAATAAAATTTTATCAATATGATTAAAAGATATATCGCGGAGGCATCATGATACAACTCTCAGAAAAAATGAGGACATGCCGGATTATCTGCATGAGCCTGTTTTTTATTCTTTTCGGGCTGTCTGCTTTAAAGGCGCAGGGGGGTGATCTCAAATGGCTGCGCATCGGCGAGTTGCAGGATTGTTTTTCGGAATATGGCACAGAAGTGGAAAGTACAGGCCCCGGAAGCATAGCCAATAATATGTTCTGGCCGGCGGCTTACGGGCTGGAGCAAACCTGTTCGCGCGCCAAAGCATTCTGGCTCGGGGCCAGGAATTTTTATGATCCGGTAATCGACCGAACGTATTACTTTAAAGTGGTCGGTATTGGTCCGAGGTCGGATGCTGATGACTCAAGTCGGGTTTTCCCGTATGATTTTCTTTTGATCGGGAAGTATCTACATCCGACTGTGATTGTGGATGACTTGTCCGCTTCCGTTCATGATATCTATGATGCGCCGGATGAAGTCGATCCGGATTTTCCCTGTGACCGGATGATCGTGACGCGGTTTCACACATCCATCGGCGTGACTGTCACGAAAAAAATCATGGCCTGGGCGCAGCCGTATCACGATAATTATTTTATTTACGATTACGTGCTGAAAAATACGGGGATTATTAACGGGGAAGGCGAAATTTATCAGCAAACACTGACGGATTTTGTTTTCTTTCTGCAGTATCGCTATGCGCTGGTTGGAGAAGCGATGACCAGTTGGGGCCAGGGGTGGGGGCAGTTTGAAGCGACTTGGGGAAGGAATACAGTGAATCAGGTGATTGGAACGGATCCCACCGCGCCGGATTACCGTTTTCGCGCCCTGTATTCCTGGTACGGTCCGCATTCAATGCAGCCGGTCAGTGATGACTGGGGATGTCCCGATTACTGGGAAGATGGCATGATGAGTGCGGCCAGGTATGCGGGTGCGGTTGTGCTTCACGCGGATAAATCGGCTCACGATAAGTCGGATGATATATGTCAGCCAGCTACAACCCATTATATGGGAAGTGATGATATCACTGTTCAACCGCCTTACAGCCAGTACAATGAAGACTTTATGCAAGCCCGGTATGTAATTATGACTGCCGGGCACGCGGAAAAGACCCATGCCGAAGAAGTCGGCGATGGCTATGCGAACGAGTGGGGTGATGATGGGGGAGGATATACACAGACACAGGGATTCGGACCTTATGTGCTGGAACCGGGTGACAGCATTCATATCGTGCTTGCAGAGGGAGCAGCCGGTCTGTCCCGGGAGAAGAACCGGGAGGTGGGCGGAAACTGGATATCCTGGTACAATGGTGTCGGAACCCCTGCATTGATCATGCCGGACGGCAGTGTGACCACGGATTATGACGCCTATAAACGGGAATGGGTGAAAACCGGCGAAGATTCTGTTCTTCAGACCTTTCAGAATGCGTTGCAAAATTTTTATAGCGGATACACAATGCCCCAGCCGCCTCCGCCGCCTGAGACATTTACCGTCCGGTCCGGCGGTGACCGCATCAAGCTGAGCTGGTCGGACAATGCCACCCTGCATCCCCATTTTAACGGGTATCAGATTTACCGGGCCGAAGGCACTGTGATGACTCCCGAAACCGAATATACCCTGATTTTCTCATGCGACGCGGCCGATGCCGTGCATGATTATGAGGATGTGAACGTGTACCGGGGATTTGATTATTTTTACTCGGTGGTGTCCAGGGATGACGGCTCGACCAATTCCATAAACCCGGGCATGCCTTTGAAAAGCAGCATGTTCTGGACATTAACCAATGTGCCGGCTTATTTGAGAATGATCTTTAATGTATACCCGGGAGACACAGACAACAATGGTGTGGTGAATGCTTTGGATGTGCTGCCCATTGGTCTGAATTTTTTAAGCGAGGGATTCGCACGTGATACGGTCTCGTTCGCCTGGGGACCTTCTCAGGCAGAAAGCTGGTATCCGGCAATTTCCACCTTCGCGGATGCGAACGGGGACGGGACCGTGGATGAGAAAGATGTGATCGGGATCGGCGTGAACTGGGGAAACACGCATTCGGATATCAC
>JAFGCO010000039.1 GCA_016932575.1 bacterium | reverse complement strand
TTCAACCGGAATGGGTGGCAACTTTCAGCCGGAACAGGTGGCAGGTTTCACCGGAATGGGTGGCAGGTTTGGACCGGAATATACACTTTGTGAGGAGAAACGAAAAGAACTTGAAATTATTGATGAAGATTATACACCTAATCGAAAGAAAACGACAAAAAAGAAACTCATTCAGAAACTGGATGATTACAGGGAGTGGCTTTTAAGTTTAACGATTCTCGATCCCGCCTGTGGATCAGGAGCATTTTTAAATCAAGCCCTTGATTTTCTCATTGAAGAACATCACAAAGTTGATACTCTAAAAACACAGTTATTAGGAGGGGGACTTGTTTTCTCTGATATTGAAAAAGATATTTTAGAAAAAAATATATACGGTGTTGATTTAAATGAGGAATCTGTGGAGATTGCCAAGCTCTCTCTCTGGTTACGTACTGCCAAGAAGGGCCGAAAATTAAACACTTTAAGCGATCATATTAAATGTGGAAATTCCTTGATTGATGTTCCTGATGTGGCTGGAGATAAAGCCTTTAATTGGCAAGAGGAATTTCCAAAGATTTTTAAAAATGGTGGATTTGATGTAGTGATTGGGAATCCGCCTTATGTTAATATAGTAAATATTGAGGACACAAAAATTCGAAAATATTATCGTGACAATTTTTCAACATTTAAAAACAAATGTGATCTTTATAGTTTGTTTATTGAAAGATCAATTGGATTTATAAAGCCTAATGGAAAACTTGGATTTATTTTCCCCAATAGCTGGTTAGGAACAAGTAGTTTTTTAAAGTTTAGAAAAGCTTTAACTATTAATGTTTGCCCTGAACAGCTTGTTGAATTACCTAATGGAGTATTTATAGATGCAATTGTAACCACAGTAATAATGATAGTATCTAATAAAAAACCAAAAAATAGTCATTGTATCCAGCTTTACTATATGGATGAAAAAAATATAATTCCAAAAAATCATACTCTTACAATTCAAGAAATTTTAAGCACAGCAAATTATTCATATTCATTTGATCCAATGATACAGCTTAAAGGCTATCATTTAAAACTTGGCGATATTGTCAAATTCTCTTTAGGAATAAAAACAAGTGATGACAAACGTTTTATTTTTAATTATAAACGAAATGATAAATGTTACCCTATGCTTAGAGGAAAGGATATTGGTAGATATAGAAAAAAATTTAATAATACATATATTTGGTATATGCCTGAGTTGATTAAAGAGAAAGTGGGTGGCAGGCCAAGAGTAATTGAACATTTTTTAAAACCAAAAATTTTAATTCAGGATGTCGCAAAAATTGTTATATGTACATACGATGACGAAAACTATCTTGTAAATGACACAATAAACGTCATACATGAAGTTAAGCCACCTTTTAATATGTTCTCACTGTTGGGTATTTTAAATTCTACTTTATGTACATGTTGGTTTAAAAGCCATTTTCCTGAAGGATTACATATAAAAATTAATCAATTACAAGAAATTCCGATCCCATTAATAAGGTCTGATGAATCACAGAATATATCAGATAAAGTTAAAAATATTTTAAGATACAATACAAAGCTGGAAAAAATTGCCAATCAGATGATTGAATTACTGCATTTTAAATTATCTATCGAAAAACCAAGTAAAAAATTGTATAATTGGCATGAATATAATTTTAGAATGTTTATAAATGAATTAAAAAAATTAAAAATAGAATTGAATTTATCAGAAGAATCAGAATGGATGCAGTTTTTTAATGAGCAAAAGCAAAAAACATATGAATTAAAAATGCAAATAGATCAAATATATAGAGAAATAGATCACTTAGTTTATAGATTCTATGATCTGACAGAAGAAGAAATAAAAATTGTGGAAGAGAGTTTTTAAATTGTTATTAGTTATAATCTCCATTCATTTTGTCCCAGAAATCCCCTTTTTATAGTGACGACAAAATTCATAGATAATATTAAAAATGTCAGGTTTTATAAGGTTAATATATTTGGTAATAGAATAGAAAAATTTTAAGTCAATGATCAATTTTCATTTTTTGAAAGTTCAAAACACTTCTTATGCATCATGGCATTTTTGCCAGTCTTTGGATTGATCCCCATTACTCCGATTTTTACAATTTCCTTTTGGCATATAGGGCAAATGATTTTATTTTCACTCTTCATTTTTTCCGTTTTCTCCGTTTATAAACGTATTTATTTTATTGTTGAGAATCACTTGAAGAGATATATATCCTCTTTTTTTAATGCAAAAAAACTCAATCTATGCTTTAGTATTTTTTAAATGAGAGTACAAAATCTTTTATTTTTGGTAATATATAAGAGCCCTTTTAGGGTATGCAAAAAACTTAATCATTTTTAGTTTTTTTAGTTTAAAAACTTAACTTTTTTCGTTTTTGTGTATGTATCATAAAAGCCACACTTACCCTTTTTTTATAGTGTAAGAATACTTAAAGATATTAACCTCTTTGCATTAACAGAAATAGCCATATTTATATTAGCAAAAATTTGTGTATTTTAACAGTCTTCTTTTTAAATAAATGCCCTAAGTATTGACTTCTTTGTATTAAAAAAAATGGCCAGTTAAACTTCTCCTTTAATTAAATCAATTATATTATAATTAGAGACTTGAAATATTTCAGGTTTAAAAATGATCGTTCTATAGTGTAAAAATATTTTTTGTAAGTTCATAGTATTTAATATTATAATCATTTATTATGAATTCTTATTAGTTAAGATATATTAGTTTTTCTTGGTTTATAAACCTATTTTTTTTAAATGTGAATAAACACTTAATGAAAGTGCAATTTTATCTTGACATAGTTTTATTATTTACCTATTATTTTATACACCACGAACTGGCATCCTATTAAAATTTTGCGGACAATTGGGTCCGTACATGAAACCAAAACACAAGGGGGCGGTTATGTTAACCAAACTTTTGAGTTTCCGTCCTTTACTCGACTACCGGTATAGTCGGTAATCTGGCAAGGCGGTTCATGTGGTCGGCAGTTCCGAATGTGCTAAACCATAAGGATACGTTCTTATGGCCCACTCCAAATGATATACCGGTATTGTTTGGGCCTATCCCGGCCCCAAAAGGGCCGATGAAAGGATAAGGTTCGGAATAGTTTGCCAGAAAGATTATCAGGGATAGTGCCCGAAAAGGCCAACACTCCCGGCGATAAACTTAGTAAAGACTGTTCCCTGCCGGCCTTTTATTGCCCGCAAAATTCTAAATTTCGTATGATGGAAAATGTCAAAGACCAACTAATTTGATTCTATCAATTTCTTTGTAGAAATCAAAGAGAATCTGTATTTTATTATTGCTTCATTTCTTTTGTTTCGTTATGTTTGATTAGCATTCTATTAATAATTTGATATTCCTATGAAATTGATAGATATATTTAAAGTACCCATTAGCTTTGTTTTAGCTGTCTTTGCAATCATTGGGGGGTTGATTGTTTTTGATGACTATATTGATAATCAAATAGATAGGAAGATAAATAATTTAGAATATATTGAAAAAATTTCATTAAATATTCGGCCTTTTCTATTATTTGATCATTCTGGAAAGATTAAATATGATCATGGTGCTGTCCAATATATTGATAGTTTGATAGTAAAAAAAACAGGTATAAACAAGTTAAATGAGCATGTCGATGGCTTTGAACCGGATTTTAATGTATCTGTTTATTTTAATACACTTTTCACAACAGCACCCCTGTTAGAATACATTGGATCATCTGGCTCATATATAAAACCGATACAAGGTGAAAATAAAATATGGCATTATTCAATTGTCATTTTCACTATATTACCTGAAGAACCAGATTTTTTACTACGCTTGGAAATTTTAAAATAATCTTCACAGTATATGTACATACCTACATGAATGATAACTGAAAGATATATTGCAACAATAATCATTTGTATTGTAATTATAACTAAAATGCCTTAAGCCGTAAGGGCTTGAATATTTTTTTATATATAATTTTTTTGCTCCTCTAATTGACTTTTTTATTCATTTCATTGTTAATTTATATTTACAAACTTCGTTACAATTTCTACATCCAATCATAAACAGATGAGGCCCCTTTTTCCCAGCGATTTCTTTTTTAAATTTTTGATACCGATTACATTCTTTTTCATAATTTATTTCTCTTTCATCTTCTTCAATTTCAGGATTGTCTCTGTCATATTTTATTTCAAATAAAATAATTTCATCTTCATTTTCAATTTCATTTTCAAGGGCATTAATTCGAGATTCAATACTTTTACATTTCCTTTTCATTTTATTTCCTTTTTGCCATACTTTCTTCCAATGCTTTTACTCTTTCTTCAAGCTGTGAATCTTTCAAAGATCCAATCAGAATGTTGCAGAGATAACCAAGTTTAGAGGCTTTCGGCCCTTCAATTTCACCTCTATAAAACTGGTTGATTATCTTTGATAAAAATGCTGAAACATCACCAATCGTTTTTAGTTTTATATGTCGTTTATTAGCCATACACCCTATATTATAGAGTTTTTAATTATAATAACTTAATCTTCTTTAAATGTGTGCTTTTTATTTTCAATCTTTTAAAGAATCCCAATACTCTTTTGCTTTTTTAGAGCGTTCTTCAATACCCATATCCTTACCATCAAAAGCGTATTTACATGCTTCCTCACATCCAATACAATTAATAATGAGTAATCCGAAATAATCTCCCGCTGTTTCAGCTTTGTGTTTTTTATATTTCAAACATTTATCATAATCTATATTCTCAGGACTGGGATAAAGTATCAATCTGATACCAGGATAATCATCATGATTTATATTTGTCGATTTTTCCAGCTTTTCAATCCGTGTCTTTAGACTCATTATACTACCTTATATATTGTTTATTACCCGTAAGGCAATTATTAGGTATATACTTTGCTCTGAATATGTTTCCACTTGATTTTTTCTACTGAGATAAAAGCTTGTAGAGCATATATTTTTGTCAAGTCTTCAATCAGTTGATTTGTTATCTGAATTGCTGGGGAGGCTGCGAAAAGCCTGTGTTTTTTTAACATGGGCTTTTTTCCGTTAGGGATTCATACTTTCCAACATTTTTTAACAGAAATGCTGTTTACTCTTGCAACACCATGAAGATCTTGGACAAATTGATAATCATATTGACAATTTGTCTATACTTTTATATATTAAACTCATGATCAAACGAGATATATCTACAAATATACTGAGTGCATTTAAACAATATCCCATTGTATCGATCACAGGGCCGAGACAATCCGGAAAAACCACACTTGTTAAAAATCTTTTTCCGGATATACCCTATGTTAATTTGGAATCACCGGATATTCGGATCTATGCGAATGAAGATCCGCGCGGTTTTCTTTCTGATTTTCCTGAGAGTGTGATTCTGGATGAAGTGCAGAGATCGCCTCAGCTTTTTTCATATATTCAGGCCTTCTCTGATGATAAAAACAAATCCTCGCAATTTATATTGACAGGTTCTCATAATTTTCTTTTGATGGAGAATATCACACAATCACTGGCAGGAAGAGTGGCAATTTTTAAATTAATGCCTTTCAGTATGCATGAATTGAAATCGGCCAAATTATTAAACCGACAGAGTGATGCACATATTTATACCGGATTTTATCCAAAACTTTACGATCAAAATTTTTCAGTCTACGAATATTACCAAAATTATATACAGACCTATATTGAACGAGACGTGCGGCAAATAAAAAATATCACTGATTTGAATACCTTTCAGCGATTCCTAAAAATGTGTGCAGCAAGAACAGGGCAGATACTGAATTTATCATCCCTGGCGAATGATTGTGGTGTGACCCATAACACAATAAAAGCCTGGCTTTCAATTCTACAGACAAGCTATATTGTACATTTATTATATCCCCATCACAATAATTTTTCGAAGCGGTTAATAAAAATGCCGAAACTCTATTTTCTTGATCCTGGGCTTGTTTGTGCCCTGATCAACATTGAAACAAAGGATCAGATTAAAACACATTACTTGAGGGGAGAACTGTTTGAAACCATGATTGTTTCTGAATTCCTGAAGTATCGTTTTAATCTGGGCAGAGAGCCTAATTGTTATTTCTGGCGGGATAAAATGGGCCGTGAGATTGATTTAATCGTGGACAAGGCGGGAGCATCCATTCCTGTCGAAATAAAATCAGGGAAAACGATTACGGAAGATTATTTTAAAAATATTCGTTATTATTGCAGTCTTGCCAAGATGGATACAGCGTCTGCATTCCTGATTTATAATGGATCGGAAAATCAAATGCGGAATACCGGGCATGTGATCGGGTGGAATTTGCTGGGCCAGCGAATGGATGATATATTTTTATAAAATTCTCTCTTAATTTATCACAGCAATCATTATCTGTGTTATAACGGTACATGATGCTCTGTAACAAATTAAATAGTGAAAGAAAAACCCATGAAACCGCGTATCTTAATTGTCGATGATGAACCGGAAAATCTGAAGTCTATCGTCCAGTTCATTGAAATAAGCGAGCTTCCCTATGAAATCTATCAGGCTGTAAATGGAGAGACGGCTCTGGAAATTGCTCAGGTCAAATTGCCCGACCTTGTGATTTCTGACTGGAATATGCCGCATGTGGACGGGCTGGAACTTATCAAGAATCTTAAAGCGAATGAATCAACCCGGGAAATCCCGGTGATTATGTTTACCGGAGTCATGACCACTTCTGAACATCTTGAACTGGCCCTTGAGGCAGGGGCGGTCGACTATATCAGAAAACCGTTGGATCCCATAGAATTACTGGCCCGGATACGAACCGTACTGCAATTATCCGAATCATTTAAGAAGGTTAAGGAACAGAAACAGCAGCTTCAGGATCAGAATCAGCTTTTAGAAAAAAAACAAACTGAACTTCAGCAAGCATTGGAAAATATAAAAACGCTCAGGGGATTGATCCCAATATGCGTGCATTGCAAGAAGGTCAGGGATGATGAAGGATTCTGGAAGCAAGTTGAGACTTACGTCAGTGAACATTCACTCGCTACATTCAGCCACGGGCTGTGCCCGGCTTGCATGAAGGAACATTATCCGGATATTTATCAATCATTAATGGAAGATCCTCCTGAAGAATGATAAATAGTTCAATCGTTCACTGGTTTGTGTCTCCCTGCGGGTGTTCAAATAAAATATCTCGCGACCTGTGTTCCCAAAGAGAGTACAGCAGAACTGTGTACAGGCTGCTAAACAGAGAAATAAGAGTTAAATTACTGGCGGTTTATAGAGCGTCTGATGGAACAGGTGACCGTTCGTTACGAAAGATCAGTCTGATATGAGAAAGATTATCAGGATTTTTTTATTATTGATTGCGTGTCTGCTTTCAATGAAAGTGAAGGCACAGACCGCTGTCATTGACAGTCTTGAAGATCTGCTGCTGGAACACAATAAGCAGGATACAGTCAGAGTAAAATTATTAAACGAAACCGCCGGTTATTTAAGCAGACTGGATAGCGAAAAATCCTTCAAATATGCAGAAGCAGCCGGAAGACTTGCGGAGGAAACAGGGTATTTAAAGGGGAAAGCTGTCAGTTTATATATTATCGGGATTTATCATCGTAATAATGCTGATTATCCCCGTGCTCTTGAATATTTCCAGCAATCTCTGGAGATTCATCGAGAAATCAGAGACAAATTAGGGGTTGCAAAATGTTTGAATGATATGGGTATTACTTACCTGGAGCAAGGCAATTATCCCAAAGCTTTTGAATATTACCAGCAGGCATTGATAAAAAGTGCGGAATTAGGCGATAAACAAAGAATTGCACTGATCTATAAAAATATAGGAATGATATACGATTTTCAGGGCAACTATTCCAAAGCCATTGAATTTTACGAAAAGGCCATGAACATACAGGAAGACCTTGGAGATAAATCGGAAATCGCCAAGACTCTGTATCATATCGGGATCGTGCACAGCCGCCTGGGTAATTATTCCAAAGCCATTGAATTATATGAAAAAGCCATAAAAATACAGGAAGAACTCGACAGCCAGCTTGATATGGCGCGATCCTTAAATGAAATTGGAATCGTACACAGCCGCCTTGGCAATTATTCCGAAGCCATTTCAACCTATATAAAGTCATTGAGAATACAGGAAACACTCGGCAGCAAGTTTGATGTTGCAGATATTCTGAACAATATCGGCGAAGCCAGTCTTGAACAGGGCAATATTGAGCAGGCATTGCAGCATCTTGAAAAAGCATGGGATATCAGTTATCATATCGGCGCTCAAAGTTGTATGGCAAGATCTATTTTTCTTCTCGGCAACCTTTATATGATACAGGGTGAATATGCGCTGGCTTTGCAGCAATTTGAGAAAACATTGAAACTTCATACGGCCCTTGGCGAGATAGGATTCATTGCCAGAGACCATATTAAAATAGGCGAAACGCATTTTGAAATGGGATATTATGCCGATGCGATCATGAGCACTCTCAAAGGACTGGAAATCGCCAGGGAAACCGACCGCAAAGAAGATATTAAGCTGGCTTCTCTGATATTGGCCAAGTGTTATTCAGCGCAGCAGAATTTTAAAGATGCTTATCAGTATCAATTGCTGTACCAGCAGATATCCGACAGCATTTTAACAAAAGAAAGCCAGAAGAAAATCAATGCTTTGGAATTGCGCTTTGAACTGGAGGGAAAAGAAAAAGAGATAGAGCTTCAAAAATCGAAGCTTTCATTGCAGCAGGCTGAAATAGATCAGCAACGGACTCGTCAAAAATCACTTTTAGGCGGACTTGTCGCTGTACTGATCATTATGGTGCTTGCAGGGATTGCATACTTCAGAATACGCACCGCCAATAAAAAAATTACTGAGCTGGATGAATTCAAACAGGGATTGACCGCCATGATTGTTCATGATTTGAAAAATCCATTGAATGCAATTCTCAGCCAGGCGCAAAAACCGGGATTAAAAAATGCAGGCAAGCAAATGCTTCATATGGTACTGAACATACTTGATGTGCAAAAGTTTGAAGAAACGAAAATGATTCTGAAAACAAGTAAGGTTCTGTTATCAGATGTCGCTGAGCGGGCCATAGAACAAGTCAGTTTTCTGAGTCAACAGAAAAATATTACCATACAAAATTCCCTGCCGTCTCAGATCACGGTCCGGATTGATCCGGAAATTGTCGAGCGTATATTTATCAATTTATTAACCAACGGAATTAAATATTCTTCCAACAGTGGCAATATTCATCTTTCTGCAAAGTCTGAGAATTTTAATCAATCTTCTAAGTTTGTCCGTATTGAAGTCAGCGATATGGGAGTGGGTATTCCGGCAGACAAACTGGATCGTGTCTTTGATAAGTTCGGTCAGGTGAATGCAAAAAGCTCGGGACGGATCCGCTCATCGGGAATGGGCTTGACTTTCTGTAAACTTGCTGTTGAGGCCCATGGCGGAACAATCGGCGTTCGTTCAGATATCGATCATGGAACCGCATTCTGGTTTACCCTGCCAAGAATCAAGCCTGTTCAAAAAAATGTCATCAGCACAATGTCCGGGCTTAATGAAAAACAGCCATTCATTTTGACTCAGGAAGACAGGAAATATCTGGCACCATTTGTCAGGAACCTGAGAAATCATGAGGTGTATGAGGTTTCATCGTTACATAAAATTATAAAAGATATCGATTCTTCAAAAGGTGATCGTATAAAAATTTGGAAAGAAGAATTGCTGAGTGCCATTGAATCCGGAAATAAAGAAATATTTTCTAAGCTGCTGAAATCACGGAAATGATCCGATCGAAAAACAGCTCAATGAAAGAGAAAGACTTCCAGAAATGGAATTCTTTCCCTGTTTCTATTGGCCTTTTTCCTGTCAAAGGTATTCCATAGAGAGTGGAGGAGAGGGAAAAACCCATTTTTTTTATTGCATTTTTCGCCTTTGTTTATATATTTCACACATATTATTCGATTATGAATGAAAAATTCTGTTGATCGGGTGGATGCAAATTGCGTCGGTGGATGTTATTTTTTTGCATGCCGTTTTCAAGTCATAGTTTTATTATTTTAATTCATTTTTTATGAAATACCGATTTGATATCCTCAATCCTGAGTTTCTGGCGCTTGAAATGATAAAGATCACCGGCATTCTTTTTATTATCATGGTCAGTTCCAGTTAAATTTTAACGTTTTTTAAATATTTTGATAAAGATATCATGGAAGTGGAGGAGTCCGCTGCTATACAGGCACAGCTTATAATATAAAGGGAGAGAAGAGCATGGAAACGAAGCTGTTTATTTCATACCATTTTGAAGAAAACGAAGCCTTCATTGTCAGGGTATGTTACTATTTGCGAAAACAGGGCCTGTCCATTTTTTTTCACAGAGATGCCCCGATCCGAAGAGAAGTTCCCGGCTGGCGGAGCGTGATACAGGAAGAATTATCCTCTGCCGGCACGATTTTGTTTTTTCACGGTGAACATGTGGGCAAGGTCCAGAAACAGGAATTGGACGAAGCCAAAAATAACAAAAAGGGCATTATCATCGTGAAACTGCCGAAAATACCTGATGATTCAGACTTATTGGAAGATGCTCATCAAATAATTGAATTTTCACAAAATAAATTGCCGCTTACAGATACAGATGCTTATCAATGCGCAAAAGAATGTGTCCGCCTGCTGGGGAATCCATGGATCGTGGAAGACGATATCCCGGAGGGCTATCCTTTTGATTATGAAAAGGCGATTATTGATCATTTTGTCAAAGATAAAATAAATATTCAATTGATCGCTCAGGGGTGTCCGGAAAAGTGGCCTGCAGTCAACAGAAAAGAAGATGAATATCTGCACCCAAATCCAATCCCGGAGGAACATGCAGGACGGTTCCGGGATGACAGAACAGACAATCCGGTGGTTTATGTATCCACGATTTCCGATTTTCAGCCTGAAGAATTAAAAAACAAAGGCATGGTATTTCCCCTGGCAGGCCCGCGGAAAGATATTGTAAGAATTGAAGAAGGCGCCCGATTAAATATCGGAATTCTTGTTTCAGGCGGAATCGCCCCGGGCACGAATGCTGTTATCGCAGCCATTTACAAACGGCATAAGATGTATGCAGAGTATGGTAAATACAATGTCAGGGTTTGCGGATTCTTTGATGGTTTTGACGGATTGCTTTCAGATGAGCCAAGTCAGACGCTCAATGAAAAATTTCTGGAAGAGCAGTTTAATAAAGGGGGGTCTATTTTAGGAACATCCCGGGTGTCGGAATTTAATGATCCGGATCCATCGGTTCGCGATGAAACACTGGAAGATGCGGTTAATAGGATTTTGGTTGAGAAAATTAAAATTCTCTATATTCTTGGCGGTGACGGCAGCATGCGGGCCGCTCACGTTCTGCATAAACGGATTCAGGCAAGAAAAAAAGATGTTACGATTGTTGCTATCCCGAAAACCATGGACAATGATGTGCTGTGGGGATGGCAGACATTTGGTTTCGAATCTGCGGTGGAGAAAGCCAATGGAATCATTCATCAGCTGCATGTGGAAGCTCTGTCCAATCCACGGCTTTGCGTTTTACAGTTGTTCGGATCCGATTCAGGCCATGTGGTGACGCATGCTTCCCTGGCCAGCGGAAGCGGGGCATGCGATCTTTTTTTAATCCCCGAAGTTCCTTTTACAATGCGTTCGGTTTGGAAATATGTGCGCAAGCGGCTTATGGATAATTACAACAATAGCATTCCGCCGTATCGGTCTCACGGATTGATCCTGATGGCAGAAACGGCAATTCCCCTGGATGCCAGATGGTATATCGAGGATGAGTCTTTTTGTTTTCCTAAAGAAGAAGTTGAGGCGGTGAATGACTATTTAAAACACGAGTATTGGGATTCCCCGCCGATCGGTATTAAAAATAACAGTGTGTCAAATATTCGAAGCTATTTAGGCATCGATAAAAAAATTCCCAAAGAAAAAATCAAATCATTAAGTGACGAAGAAAAACAACACATCCGGGATTATGCGGAACAGCTCAGAACAGCCGGACAAACGCCGGATGAGCTCCGGTCTGCGGGTTTGCGAATATTCACGAAAGTCCTGAAGCGGCGATTTAAAGAAGACAGACAATTCAGACCGAGAAATTATTGGAACAACTTTCGTATATTCACCAACGAACCACGGCATTTGCTGCGAGCCGTGGATCCCACGAGTTCGGATATCCTTTTCGGACAGCGGCTGGGCACTCTGTCCGTGGACGGGGCCATGGCCGGTTATACGGATTTCATGATCAGTCAATGGTTAACCGAATATGTCATGGTGCCCCTTCGCCTCGTGATCCTGGGACGGAAACGTGTGCCTGAAAACGGGATATTTTACCGGTCTGCCATTGCAAGTACGGGCCAGCCGGCGGATTTGATATAAAACTTATTATCGCAGGTAATCCGCCCGACTAAAAGCAGCATGATGCTAAAGTTAGATGATTGTATGATATAGTAGTATTTAATCTTTAATGAAAATATCTTCTTTTTCTCAGGTATGTTTTTCGGCTGATCAGGCCGACAGGGCCTTCATATATGCCGCCCTCGCCGATTTTGTCATAAACACGCACGGCAATCACATTGATTCGGTTGGCGCGTAATAAGGACCGGGGAATAGAGTAGAGCCGCAGTTTTCCATATCCCGTTTCTATGAAAAGATCCGTTCGGTCAGGAAACTGGCCGGTTTGGCCGATTCGTGTTCCGTTGAAAAATACCTCATCGATGTCGTCGATTCGCCCCAGCACAAGAATCCAGCGGTCGTCTTTCATAAAATTTGGCAGTACAAATGCCTTGCGATACCAGGCAAATCCATCCAGGTCTTTGAAACCATGATATTCCCATTTGCCAGGAACTTCAATGGTATGCCATGCCTCGTCGACATAATCCGGCCGATTCCAATCCATATTGTCTCCTGGCATGAATTTCCACAGGCCGGATAGATCAAAGGACAGGTGATAAGGCTGCCTTTTTGAATAGATACCCACAGAGCCTTTCCGGATGCCGCCTTCGGCTTCATTGTCATAAACCTGTACTGCCAAACAGTTATCACCATGGAAGTTGAGAAATGAATTGGGAATCGTATACAGCCGGCTACGGTCCCAGGCAGTCAGAAAATTCGGCGGCAAGCTGCCTGAACCATTTAGAAAATGGCCATTGATATATACACGATCCACATCATCCACATAGCCCAATTCAAGATAAAGCGCGGATTCTGAAAGCCGGGAGGATATTTTAAAACGGGTACGATACCAGGCATACCCGTCATAACCAGGGAATCCCTGACGTTCCCAATTGCCGGGCACATCGATGGTTTCCCAGTTCGAATCATCGAAATCCGGATTTGAATACAGTTTCAGGTTGCCGATTTCGAAACGCCATTCTCCCCGCAGATCGACTTCTTTTGACAACTCGTTGGATCCGGATATAAGACGGGCAGCCATCAGCGGCAGGATCAGTATTTGAAGGATTCTGGATTTCATATGTCTTCAGTTCCACCTTTCGGTGATTTTATTGTGCTGAGTTCATTGACTTCGGTATTGGATAAGAAATTTTTGATTGGTCAGACCGACCGGACCTTCGTAAATACCTCCGGTATTTATCGAATCATAGACACGTACGGCGATCACGTTGTCTGCGTTCCATCGGATGATATGGAGGGGAACATAATAAAAACGTTCCTGCTGCCAGGCATCGCTGTGTATGGTTTCTATCCGGTTCGGCATACTGCGATGACGGGCGATTCGGATGCTGTTAAAGTAGACTTCGTCAAAATCATCGATTCGGCCCAGTACCAGAATCACTTTGTCTTTTTTCATAGATTCGGGAACAGTCACTGTTTTTCGATACCAGGCGAAACCGTCAAGATCCGGATGTGACTGTGATTCCCAGGTCTCGGGAACGCGGATGGTTTCCCAGGAACGGTCGTTGTAATCGAATTCGGCATATTCCGGATTATCGCCGGGCATAAAACGCCATGCCCCGGAGAGATCGATATCAAGCCCAATGATTTTCTGGCTGTAGATGCCAATCGGACCCGAAGTAATGCCACCGTCTCCCCATTCATCGTATACCCGAACCGCGATGACATTTTCCTGGTCAAATTCGATTAAATCAGCGGGAATGAGATACTGCCGGTCCCAATTAAATGCGGATATATAATTTGGTGGAAATCCTCCGCGGCCCTGCAGGAAATGGCCATTGATATATACCCTGTCTACATCATCGATTTTTCCGAGCCGAAGTACGATTCCCTGATCTTTTAAGGATTTTGGAATTTTCACACGATATCGATACCAGGCGTATCCATCATGATCCCGATATCCCTGATCTTCCCACTTCCCGGGGACGCGGATCGTATCCCAGGTCGAATCATCCCAGTTTTTTTTTGAAAAATTCAGATTGTCATCGGTTAAAAATCGCCAGGTACCCCGCATGTCAATTTCTTGCAGGGCTTCCCCCGCAATAACAGGGAGTGTCAGGCAGCATGACAGAATAATGATTCTATATTTCATAATCATAACCCTCTTTTAATGAGTTGATTGTATCAATCCCAGGAATCGAATAACTGTTTCAGCCAGTGATCAAATGATTTTTTGTTCCGACGGTATTTTATATAGGCTTCTTTGGTTGTCAGACCCAGAGGACCGTCATAAATACCTCCGGGTCCCTGATAATCATATACACGGACAGCAATTGTGTTGGTTTCATTCCATCGCATCAGATGGGGCGGAACCATATAAAACCGGTCTTCCTGCCAGGAATTGCCATAATAATTGCCCGAACCTTCTCCGGGAAACGAACCGGTTCTGCCGATTTTGGTGCCGTTAAAGTAAACTTCATCAGCATCATCAATCAGCCCCAATGCCAGAATCAGTCTGTCGGCTTTGAATTTATCCGGAATTGTGATATGTTTTCGGTACCAGCCATAACCGTCATGAAAGGGAAAGTCCTGATTTTCCCAGTTGCTTGGTATCTGCATACGGTCCCAATCCGAATCGTCATATTCCGTATCCGCCCATTCAGGCGCATCTCCCGGACTGAACAGCCATTGTCCCGAGAGATCCATTTTCATGGAAATCATGGGGTAAGAATAGATACCGATACTGCCGTTTCTTATACCTCCATCCAGATAATCATCATATACACGAACAGCAATAACATTTTCATCCCCGAAACGCAGCATATTATGAGGCAAGTGATAGATACGCTCATGATTGTAAGCGGATTGATATTCCGGAGGAAAGCTTCCGCTTCCGTTTAAAAACCGGCCGTTGATATATACTTCATCCACGTCATCTATATAGCCAAGCTTGATATAAAGAGATTTATCTTCCAGTTGCTTTGGAAACTTCATATGCATTCGATACCAGGCATAACCGTCATATCCCGGGAATCCTTCCGATTCCCAGGTACTCGGCACGCGGATGCGTTCCCAATCTGAATCATCATATCCTGGCTGGGCATAATCAAGATTGTCCCCGATTTCGAAACGCCAGCCTGCGTGCAATGATATTTCCCGGCGCAGATCTCTGGCTGAACTGATCGTGCAAACCAGCGGAATGAACAATAGGATCCATTTATTCATGGCTGAAATCCTCCTTCAATTGATGTATTTATACCCTACTCCGTGAACTGTGAGAAGATGCCGCGGATGCGCCGGATTGACTTCCAGTTTTTTACGCAGATTCAGAATATGATTGTCTACCGTGCGTGAAGTCGGATATGATTCGTATCCCCAAACCTGATTAAGCAGTTCATCCCGTGAGATGGTTTTCCCCGAGTGCTCATAAAAATATTTCAACAATTCAAATTCACGATGTGTCATTTCGACCGGTTCTTCTCCCTCTGTGGCTTCATAATATTGAAAATTCAGGGTTAATCGTCCCATGGTGACCGATTCCGAAGTTGTTTCATCACTGTCCGGTACCCGCCTCAGTACGGCTTTGACACGCGCCAGAAGCTCCCTGACACTGAAAGGTTTGGTGATATAATCGTCTGCCCCCAGTTCCAAACCTAGGACTTTATCGATTTCCTGTCCCTTTGCCGTAAGCATGATAATGGGGATTTTGCTTTTTCTCATGCGCAGTTCACGGCAGACATCCAATCCGGATTTTTTTGGAAGCATAATATCCAGAAGAATAAAATCCGGTGTGTGCGAAAGTGCCATGGCCAGACCGTTTTCTCCGTCATGCGCGATAATCACGTCATACCCTTCGAATTCAAAATTATCTTTTAATCCGGCAGCCATGTCCGGTTCATCCTCAATAATGAGAATGCTGGGCATAATGTCCTCCCATTTCGCTTAAAAATCATGATACATTCGACATCGAAACGGCTTGTTTTTCAAAACCGTTTTTATAAAGTAACAACCTAAATTCAACAATTTTTTATCTCCTGCAGAAAACATATTAAAATTCTCCGGCGGGAAAGTACAGAAAAAAAGTGCTTCCGTGTCCCGGTTCACTTTTTACTTCCACATGACCGCCATGTACCTCCATAATATGCTTAACCAAACTTAATCCGAGACCCGTTCCTTTGACATCATGTATCAAACTCGAGCCGACACGGAAAAATTTATCAAAAATATGTTTTTGATCGGAAGGAGCGATACCGATGCCATAGTCAGTCACAGTCAGGCATATTTTACTGTCTGCCGGCTCGAGGCCTACCCGGACCTTCTTGCTTTGATTGCTGAATTTTACTGCGTTATCCAGCAGGTTGGTTAAGGCCTGGGTAATGGCCTCACGGTCCGCCCGGATCTTCGGACATTTTTTTATGGTGGATTCCAGTCTGAAACCTTTTTGATCCAGATGAAATTGATACATATTAAGGGATTCCCGAAGCCAGAGATCCGGCTGGATGCTTTGAAATGCATATTCTTTTTTATGGGATTCGATTTTTGAGAAATCAAGAATATTATTGATCAGTTTGGTCAGGCGGGAGCATTCATTCATAATGGTCTGATAGTAACGCTGTTGTTTCTTTTTTGACTGGATACGTCCCATTTCAAGGGTTTCCGCATACATGCGTATCAGGGCCAGAGGTGTTCTCAGCTCATGAGACACATTGGCCACAAAATCGCTTTTCATACGGGCGAGGTTTATTGCTTTGGAGACATTGCGCATGAGAATCACGATTCCCGCACCAAACAGGTAATTGATGACCACCAGAAAAAGTAAGTTGGTACGGATGCGTTTTTTTGAAAGATTCTGAGGTGTGGTCCCTTTAATTTTAACCATCAGGTGCAGATCCGGAAGAATCCACATCGGTTCGCTTCTTTCAAAGGTCGGGCTTGTTTCCGCATCCGAAATAAACAGCAGTTCATTGTCCTGAGCTTTCGTGGCAAATGCCAGATTACCGTCATTCATTTCATTAAATTTACGTACCACGATATCTTGTACGAAGCGATGCGTATCAATAAACAAACCGGCGATCATCCAGTCTGAGGTAGAATCTGACAGGGGAATGACCGGTATTAAAATTAGATCCAGAACGGGATCGATATGATCCATAACCAGACTCAGCGGTTGCATGTATCCTTCTTCAGCGCGCCGCTTCATTCGGTTTAATTGCTGTTGGTGTGCCTGTATTTGATGCTGTACGACCCGGCAGGCTTCGTCCGGTTTTTCAAAAAAACGAAACCGGCCCCTGTTCACGATCACATTTTTATTACTGTCCAGCAAGCATACGCCGAGAATGGAGCGGTTTTGTTTCAGCAAAAGATCAATGCGGTGACTGTTCTCGTCCGGTGTTGCAGCGATTTCTGTGAAAATGGATGTCCAGTTGGCGAACTTATCCCAGCAATACTGGTTTACTGAGAACAGGATGGTATTGAGCTGCCGTTCGTAAATTTCGTTAATGAGCGCTTCGTCCTTGTTGCGTTCAGACCATTGGTAAATGGTGTAGCTAAACAGCGGAAGAAACAGTGCCAGTCCTCCAAGAACCAAATATGTCAGGTGCGGACGTTTCATGTTGTTCTGGTTACTCCAAAAAATAATATTTTTTCCAAGAAAGGCCCGGGAGTATTCAATAATCAAAAGGCTCAATCCAAAAGATCATTCAGAAAATACGAAAAATTTGAATGATGATAATGATGGGATTTTCGGAATTTACGATATTCCTGCCGGGTGGTAATACCCACGGGTCCGCGGTATATGCCGCCGTCTCCTCCGGAATCCCAAACCCGGATGGCAATGACGTTTTTTTCACCCGGCTGTAACACATGGCCGGGAATATAATAAAAGCGTTCGTGATTGTAAAAACGGCGGTTGTACTCTCTGAAATTTTCACCGGGGAACTTGCCCTTGGAACTGATTTTCTTACCGTTGATATATAATTCATCTGCATCATCGATCGCTCCGATGTACAGGATGAGTTTTTCATCTTCCATGGTTTTTGGCAAGATGATTTCAGTCCGGTACCAGGCATACTCGTCCAGATCCTGGTATCCCTGGTCTTCCCAGCGGCCCGGTACAACCAGAGTGTTCCAGCCGCTGTCATCCAGATCCTCAACTGCCCAGCCGGGATTATCACCGCTCCGGAACTTCCATCTGCCTGCCAGGTCCACTGTCGTACCGGATGATTGTTGAGAATAGATTCCCACTTTGCCTGAAACAATACCGCCTTCGCCCCAGTCATCATATACACGGACAGCGATCACGTTATCATCTCCATATTTTAACAAATTGCCGGGAATCTGATACAGCCTTCTCTGATTATACGCTGAAACATAATGGGGTGCGTCAATTCCCCGACCGTTGAGAAATTGCCCGTTGATATAGACCTGATCTACATCGTCGATGTATCCCAGTGCCAGGGTGAGCGATTTTTTTTGCAGTTTTTCCGGAACGCGGAAGGTTCTTCTGTACCAGGCATATCCGTCATAACCGGGAAATCCCTGGTCTTCCCAGGGGGCAGGAACCCTTACTTTTTCCCAGTGCGAATGATCAAAGTCCGCTTCTGCATAAGCAGGTATGTCTCCCAGTTCGAAATACCATTTGCCCCGCAGATTGATTTCCCGTTTTGGTGAGCCTGCGATGAGCATGTGGCTCAGCATAATCATGAATGCAACGGTCAGCTGGATTTTCATCGCATATTCTCCTCTTGCATTAAATAAACAAATAATTTGAAAAAAATCAATTGCTTTCACATTTCATATATACTAACAAATGATAACAGGGTTGTCAGCAGTAAGTCAAAAGATGTCAAAAAATGTAATTGTATCTGGTCAGATTTTCTCCGGATGGAAGCTGTTTTGTGTGTTTATCGGAGGATAATTTGCGGATTGATTGGCTGGAAGAATAGATTATGCCTTTTTTAAAAAAAAATCCTGCCGGGTTTTTAATATCCGGCAGGATTAGAATCTTTATTCCAGTTCCTTTACAATCCGAAATCCAATAAGGTAATGATAATCGATAGATTGTTCGAATGATCGGAACGCAGACATATTTTCCGGTCCAAAATCATTTGATGCACCCTTGAGTACACGGTTTGTCAGTGGCCAGATAAAACTGAAAAATCCGCCTTTTCTTCTGGGATTGGTTTGCGGTCCCCGGTTGTGGGGTTTCTGCCATTTGTCTTCACACCATTCACACAGACCGGCTTTCATATCAAGAATGCCCAGAGAATCCGAAAGCATGCAGGCATATTCCCATTCCGCTTCAGAGGGCAGACGAAATTGTCCCAATTTCAGTTTATTCAGTCTTCGAAGGAACAGCCATGTATCATACCAGCTTGCTTTTTCAACAGGCAGGTCCGGACCTTTATGTTTTGAATGATTGGCCTTGTTTCCCCGCAACGCTTCGTATTGAGCTTGTGTGATTTCAAGCTTTCCTAAATAAAACGGACGGGTAATCGTGACCTCATGCTCCGGCCATGAATGTTCATAAGAACCGGAGTCAGCCTTATCTGAACCCATGACAAACTTACCAGGTTGGACAAGAATCAGTTCGAGGGATTTGGCGTCAGCCGGTATGCCGGGCAAATCGATTGTGATGGCGGTCGGATTGCTTCCCCGGGCAGATAAATTTGAATTTGCATCGGTCTCCAATCCAATGACCAAAAGGCAGATAATGAGAATAAGTCCTGCAGAGAAACTAGTGAATCGCATGATATTACTCCTAATTGTTCCAATTAAAATAGAGAGATCCCAGTGAAAAACAGAATATAACCCAGTAGAGATAAACCGGGAACCAGAGAATATCCATCGGATTTTTTGGCGCATTGTAAGTCAGGATATAGATCAGGGCCATGAGTGGAATGGTGGTGAACATGGTTAAAAGCGCGGCCCGGGAAATATCACGAAATTGCTTCTCATCATACCAGTTCTCCGGTTTTTCCTTTACTTTCATGATCAGCCAGTAGCCGGCAAGTAAACCATAGGGAATAAGCGAGAGTATGAAAAGAAAGGGGAATGTAATATGAAGAAGCGGATGGCTACGCTGTACAATCAGCGCGGCAAATGCTCCGAATAATCCGATACCGGAACAGAGAACGCCCACTGCATGAACAAGAGTAAAAATGGTTACATCGTGCACTGCGGCTTCACCGGGTTTCACCTCCGTTCTCCGGTATAATGCCTGGATTAGATTTGCCAGCATGACCAGAAAGAAAAGACCATGCAATGCCGAGCTTCTGTACAGTGATCTCCATTCAAACTCCACTTCCAGTCCCTCCTGATATTCCTTTCCGATATCCGAAAGGCAGGCAATATCATCGAGGATAAAGATGCATGAGACGATCGCGAGGAGAAGTGCAATCACACGCAATGCGCCTGCTTTTTTAAAAAACTGGAACTGGCTGGCAATCGCAAGAAACGATACGATGTGAAAAATGAGAAAAACCAGAACCCCCAGCCAGATGAATAGTCCCAGCTTCTCATCCAGGGATGTCAAGGGTTCGAGTTGTAGCATTTTTCCCCGAAGGATGCCATAGGCGATAAAGTCATATATGAGCCATCCGATTGAAACCACTGCAAAAAAAGAGGCGGTGATGTTTGTGATCAGGAATCCCTTTTTCATGTTTCCCCCGAATTCTCTTGTTCAGTATCTATTAAATAGAAGATGTCTTCAACATTTTTTTTAAAAAATCGCGCCAGTTTGAACGCCAGAAATGTGGAAGGCACAAACTTGCCTTTTTCAATAGAGTGTATGGTCAATCGCGTGACACCCACTGCATTGGCCAGCGCCTGCTGCGATATTTCATTGTGCTCGAAGCGGCATCGCCGGATATGGTTGCCAAGTTTCAAGAGCGGCCCTCCGTTTGACTAAAAGTATTTCATACTATACTAAAAGTATACTAAACTATACATAATATATAATATTGTATACAATATGTCAAGTCATTTTTTTCTGCCGCTAGACAATAAACCATTGACAATGAAATTTTTCTCAGGTATTTTAAACATAATATTATATTCTTTCCCTGTGAACGGAAATCTCCTTTTTAATTGGCTATTATAAATAAATATGGTAAGATTCGATGTATTTTCAATTATTTTTTCTGGCTTTTTTCCCCTCAATCGTCGTACTTATCCTTTTTTTCTTTTCTGACCGGTATGAGAAAGAACCGCTTCATATGATTTTTTTCTGTTTTCTTTGCGGAGCGGCTTTGTCTGTGCCCATTACTTTCTTGCAATCGTGTTTTCCCGGTTTTTTTTCGATTCGGTTCCCTTCAGATTTAATCCAGGTTCTGTTCAGATGTTTTGTTATTGCTGCTTTTATTGAGGAGGGTCTTAAATATTGGGTCGTCAGACGGGTTGTTACCCGCTCAGAATTTTTTAATGAGCCATTTGATGGTATGATTTATTATGTAGCCGTTGCCGCCGGATTTGCCGTATATGAAGACTTTGTCTATATTTTGTCTGGATCCATAGAGAGTCTTATGGAAGGCCAGAGAACGGGTGATCTGTCTGATTTTCACAGGGCAAGCCTGTCTGTAGCCGCCATACGGTCCCTGCCGGGTCATGTGTTATTTGGAGCGATCAGCGGGTATTTTATTGCCATGGGCGAATTTATCCATAAAAATAACAGACGAATATTCCATTTTCTTGCGCTCTTTTTCGGAATTTTGTGTCATGGAATTTTTAATATGATTGTTTTCATTTCTCAAAAACATACACTGGCTTTGCTTATATTGTATCTTTTTTTCCTGATCATCATCATCATTGTCATGGCAAAGCGTTTACTGGACGACTCTCCTTTTAAAAAACCCCGATTCAAATTAACATTGCAGGAGTTGCGCGCCCTTCGTGAAAGCGAACAGTACAGTGCCCATAATCTGGGAATGTTTCTCGTATTATCTGTGCTGGTGATTGTCGGAATTATTATACTTTATTATGTGAACGGTGTTATTTATGCGATTTTTCATTGAGTGAAGATGAAAATACAGAATAATCATTATACACATGAATATGCAGGTCATTTAACCACGAGGATGAAACGATGCAGCCTGTTTTTATTTCACATTCAAGTGATGATCGGTATTTTGTAAATCTGCTGGTCGCGCTTCTGGAGTATCATGGAGTTAAAACCTGGTGCAGCACGGATGATATTAAAGGCAGCCACCAGTACAGAGATGAAATTGACAGGGCTCTGGAAAAGGCTGAATCTTTAATTGTCGTGGTTTCAAGCCATTCAGCAGACTCCAAATGGGTGATTAAGGAATTTGTTCGTTTTCAGACTTTAAAACCGAAAGGCGCAGTTTTACCATTGATTCTGGATGATACAGATCTGTCCCGCTTTGTTGACGGTATGGAAGCCTATCAGACCATTGATTTCAGATCTTGCATGAAAACCGGATTTGAAAAGGTCATGGCCGTGTTCGGTAAGACATTCCTGCCGTATGAAAAAAAGAAGAATATGCCAAAAGACCAGGATCGGAGAAATAAATCCAAAGAGAGGCGTTCCTCTGACTTAACACAACAGCGGTTGCGCGTGGGATTTCAGTTATGCTATACCCGGGCTGTCAGCCTGGGACAGTTTAATCCGGCACGTCTGGTGAGTGAAACACTGGCAGATGAAGCACTGAAATACCGGTATTTTGATGATAAGGGCACAGAGCATGAGCCCAGAAATGTGCTGCAGGTGATCTCAGAAGCTGTTTGGAAGGACGCCACAGAAGAGGAGAGGGGGAATATCCCATTACTCGTCGAGAGAATCGCCCGGAAAATCAGTGAGCAATACTCCATTCAATCCATGGACAGAAGAAAAATCCAGGATTAAACAGACAAAATTGCAAGATTCGATGAAATAAATAAACAAAAATAATAGAACTGTCTTTCAGATCGTAAAGACGGACAGGTTTATACATTTACGAAGTTCTTTCAGTGGATCAACTTCCTTACGGTTTACGCAATGTGCAGAATATCCCCTATCATTCTGCCTCACCACAGGATTCATTTGAAAAGTTGTTTGTGTATGTCAATAATGTTTTACAAAAACAGTAAATACGGTATTCAGAAAATTCAAAGATAAATCAAGCCGGATCTCTGCTGCTTTTTCGGAAGTGGTTCCGGGTGTTTTGAATGCATTAGGTTTAAATATGAGGGAGGATAAAATGAGAAAAAGAAATTGGATCCGCGGTGTGCTGAGCCTGATGTTGGTTTTGTGCATGTCGTTTCAACTTTCTGCACAAATCACTCTCGGTAAAATGACCATGCCACAAATGGAGGCCCCTCCTTTGCAAAGCCCCACAGATATGCATCGTGGAAGCGTTTACAGTCAAAGCTCACTCAGCGGTGTGGGGGGGATCGCTTTTGAACTGGAGGCTTTGCCGCCAGACAGTCTGTCCGTACATTTAGTCCGATGTTCCTACAATAGTCAAAATCAAGACGGAAATCGATTGGTGGTTGTTATCAACGGTCAACGGATTGATACGAAGATTTATGATTGGCAGCTGATTCCCATCGCCATGTATGCAGAAAGCCCTTACTATGCATGTTTCACCTATTTTGGCAGTCTGAAGGATAAAATCGAGGAAAAAAGAATCATGGATGAGGGCGGTCATATTATGAATTATCATTCCGCTTTTGAGAATACATTATTGGGATTGCGGCTGATGCAAATGGATTTGATGCTTATGTATGATGATTGTGCGGATTTGCCGAAAAAAAACAATGTTTATATCTTGGGAAAAGGGGAATCTCAACCGAATGTGTTTGCAAACCTTGATGCAATGAGTCGTGTTGTTCTTAAACTGAAAAACGTGGAAGCTGAATTACAGGTGCAGTTTCGATCCTATCTCATTTCGGATTATCAGCAGAATATTCGATTTTTTATCAAAAATGATACACTGCAGATCACAGGATATCCCTTTTATTATTGCTGGAAATATGTTTTTGATACGATGAGTCAAGATGAACAGTCGCAATTTAATCAAAAGGTTGTTGCGGATATTGATGAAGAAATTGAAAAAATAAATTCGCAATCTGAGGGATACTTTGATGAGAGAAAATGGTATATCGATAAGCTGCTTGCGGAGCTGAAGCGGTACCAGGGAAGCTATGCGCTTTACGCTGCCGGTACGACTGTGAATATGGCCATTGAACAATCAGGTGATGAGGCCAGACGGAATTTTCTGGATCAATATTATACGTCTTCATTGCGGCAGATGCTCATCGAATTACGATATGAAATGGAAATGTATCGTCCCGTATTCCTGGAAGAGTACAGCAAGCGTCTTTCAGACGAGCCTGATGTGTTGAGAGACATGAATCCCCCTGTATGGGATGCTTCTGTGAATACGATGCGGTATGCGGCATTCTTCCGGTACTGTAAATCTCACTATCCCAATGAGTGGCAGGCGTTTTTAGAACAAATCAATGATATCGATGTCAAACCTGTCGCAGAAACACCCACGGTATTGAGGCCGTAATTTCTTTTTATCATACCGGGAGGGAGAGGGCATGAGTTCATCTCCGAAAGTATTTATCAGTTTCTCTTCGAAGGATAAACCGTATGTGCGAAAAATATTCTATCGGCTGAAAAGCCAGAATATCGATATCTGGGATTATTCGCACAGAGGTGAAGAGATTCCTTTGGGGGGCCATATACCCACGGTACTGAGGGAGCAGATTGATCAATCCGATTTTTTTATCACTGTTCTCAGCAAATACAGTATGGATCCTGAAATCGGCCGGTATACAACTCTCGAAGTGGAGTATGTGCTTTCCAAGGGTTGGCAGAGGCAGGGACGGATTTTGCCGCTGCTTCTGCTTAATCATAAGCCTGGTAAATGGGCAGACGGCTATGAATCTCTTCGGGATACGATGTATCTGGAAGTGGATACAGAAAATCCGAAGTGCTTTGAAGAGGCTGTTGCGAAAATTGCAAAACACTTAAGCGTACCCTATATCCCTCTTTTTATAGCCCATTCCCGATTGCCCTTTTCCGGCCGGTTTGATGAAGAAATCAAAGGGTGGAATCTTCCCAATGCCGTATACCAGGAGCTGATGCTGATTATTCATGATTTTTCACATCATTATGCAGAATATGATTATATTGCAGCAGAGAAACATATTACCTATTTCCTGTTGTACTGCGGATATAATATACCCGGACTCAAGCCCTATTATCCTCTCATTGTGAAGGGAGTGTGTCATCTTCATTTGGGAGAGTTTGCTGAAGCAGAGCAGGCTTTTCTTGATGCCGTCCATCATCCTTTATGCGATGAAAACAGTTATGGCGGACTGGGTCAGGTTTATTTCCGGCAGAAACGGTATGAAGAAGCGCTAAAAGCGTTCAATCAGGCTTTAAAGATGTGTCCTCCGGAGCACAATCTTGAAATATGGTTCAATATTCTTGGCGCTTTGATTCAGTCCGGTCAGGAGATAACAGATTTTTCATTCCTGGATGCTTTTGATGTTTCAGCACTGTCTGAATCTGAAAGGATCAATTATTTGAATATGAAAAGCATCGCTTTTTATAAAAAAAAGGATTATGATAAAGCGCTGAATTTTTTAACAGCAATGCGTCAACAGAAAACATATAATGTAACAACTGTGATTTATATCCATCTGGTTTTGAAAGAGATGGAAAATCAGGAAGATGCTCTGGCAATCCTGGAGGAAGAATCAGATCATTTTACTGAATCTCTGTTGGATCATTATCTGGCTCTTTTTTATTTTTATCTGGGTATGGATCAGAAAGCGATAAAGGTCTATGAAGAGAAATTATTACATTATCGGCCCCCCTCCCGGCAATTTACAATCGAATATGCAAGAATCATGAAATATTATGATCAATTAAAAATGAGAAGAGTATGTGAAGAAGTATTAAACCGGGATTATTTTCCAATCCCGAAAACAAAAGAAGATTTTTTTTATGATGGATATGCAAATTTTTTATTGGAGAATCATGAACGTGCAAAGTATGATTATGAAAGGTCTGAAGATTTTTGTGATCAATATTATAATCAGCTTGATTAAAATTTTGCTTCTGGCATCCGGCAGGACGCTGAATTTATTCAATTTCATTATCCAGTGAGGGATAAGATGGTCTTACTGGCAATCGAATCGTTATAAAAAGTGACCAAAAGGGATATGAGAGATTGGGAAATTCCTGAATTTTATGAACAACTACTATAATGGTATAATCTTAATGCCATGAAGCAAGATTCAATTTTAACCATTTGGTTTAAAGACGGAGGGTGAAAAATGAGTGAAATTGAAATTAATAAAGGGGATCTTCAAAAGCATATTGATGATTATTTGAAGGTTAGGGGACATTATGAAGAGTTCAGAAAAAAGCTTGAACGCATTCTGAATAAAATTAAAGATGAATATGCACCGCTGGGCATTGTTCAGACCAGGATCAAGAGTGTTGACGGATTTGCAGAGAAAGTCATGAGAAAACAAAAATATGAGAAGCCAGAAGAAGAAATTACAGACCTGTGCGGTGGACGGATTATTGTACATTTTCAGAGTGAAGTGGATTTGATATGTCAAAGAATCAGGAGAGAATTTCAAATTGATGAGAAAAATTGCATTGATAAACGAGATGTGATGAAGACTTCAGAATTTGGATATGTTTCGGTTCATCTGATCGTATCGCCAAAAAGAAAAATTATGGGTGTAAAATTTAATAACGATTTGATTAAAAAAAAGGCCGAAGTCCAGATCAAGACGTTCCTTCAGCATGCCTGGGCAGATATCAGTCACGACAGGATATATAAAGCGGCAATTAAAGTCCCAGCTTACTGGGAGAGGGAATCCTATCGTCTTGCAGCGATCTTAGAGGAAGCGGATAAGTCGTTTTTAAGTTTTGCACAAACCCTGGATGCGTTTGCTTCCAATTATGCGGCAGTCTTAAATAAGGAAAGATTCGAGAAAACTCGGTCAAGGTTTGAAACATTGTACCAGAATGCAAAGGATAAATGTCGTGGTAACGGCCCTGATTTTAAGAAGTGGAAAAGGTCGGCAATGAAATATGCATTTGAGTTGACAAAATTGCATTGTATTAAAAGAGATTGGCATGAGGTTGAAAAGCTTTTGAATGATTATAAGGGCGAATCACAAAAAATCAATATGCTGCTCGGTTACGTTCAATGCATGCTGGGTATTGATGGAACAGAAGAAAAATTTAATGAAGGAATAAAGCTTTTAGAAAAACTTGCCCGGCCTGAAAAAAAGATTAAGAGAATCAGCGCGTATGATTATAAAATAAAAGATAAAGATAAGGAAGAGAATGAGTTGCAAAAACACAGAAGGGCAAGGGCGCTATATTTGCTGGGAGAGTGTTATATTCGGAAAAATGATATTGAAATGGCTTTGAAATGTTTTGATCTTGCTTATAATCTCGTACCTGCAAATCCTTATTATTTAACCAATTACCTTGAATGCAAAATTGCTCATGATAAAAAACAGGGCAGTATTTTAAAACCGGCAGTCAGGGATGCAATTGAAAAATGTCAGGAGCATATACAATATCAATTAGAGATGCCGGATTGTTACTGGACCATCGGGAAACTGTTTTTGATTATCGGTGATATTGATCAATCATTGAATGCCTATGCAAAAGCCATTGATTTCTGTAATAATGAAAATCCGATATTCCCCATTGAAATTTTTGATGATCAATTGGCTTCCCTTGACCGAATTAACAATGAAGATATTGAAGAAATTGATTATCAGGTCATTCGATTTCTATTGCTCTTGGGAAAATATAACCATATTGAGGCCAAAGATAATTATCAAATTCGTGCTGAAATAAAAAAGAACCTTCATACTTCAGAGGCATTGGGCGATTTGGAGTTCTTAAAGAAAGATCCGGAATATCTGAAGAGATCCACGGTACTTATTGTAGCCGGTGGCGCTGAATTTTTGGAAAATGCAGCTGCTTATCGTAAATTGCTAAACAATGCATTGGAAAATTATCAGGGTATTATTATTTCAGGTGGGACAAGACAGGGAATTCCAGGCCAGGTTGGAGCAATTGTCGGAGCAATCAATAATAATCGGTTAAAAAAGAAAGAACCCGTCTATCTGCTGGGCTATTATCCTGAAGGAATTGATGAAAAGCTGAAAGATCAGAATTATATTCCCATATGTATTAATCAAAAAACGTTTTCAATCCTCGATATGATTCAATACTGGATCGATCTGGTTCTTAATGATGTTAATTTTGATCGTGTTAATGTTTTGGGTATCAATGGAGGCCGTTTTTCCGATCTGGAATATCGAATTGCCTTGGCAATGGGAGTACAGGTTGGACTGATCGAAAACAGCGGTCGTGCCGTAACGGGTATTTTATCTGATCCGGATTGGATGGGGCATCAACATATTGTTGTCATACCCGAGAAAGAAATTCTTGTCTGGGCATTTGTCAATCAGTATCAAAATCAGGTCATATCTGATGAAATAATCGATGAGGTTCAGGAACATGTACATGAATGTTATCGAAAGTATAAATATGATAATGGCCTTTCCAGCGATTCGACAATGAAACCTTGGGAAAAGTTAATCGCTGACAAAACAAAAGAACTTGAAGATTTAAAAATATCCAATGCAGAACAGGTGCGGTTTATTGAACCGACACTAAAACGTGTCGGGAGTGTTATTAAAGACGAGAGGAAGCTGGATATAGATTGGGATGAATTTGAGAATAAGAAAGAAGAACTTGCAGAATGTGAGCATGCTCGATGGTGGATTGAAAGGTTGGCTGAAGGATGGAAATATGGGGAGAAAAGAGATGATCTCAAAAAAACAAATCCTTTTCTTGTGGAGTGGGATAAGTTGGATGACATGGTAAAAGAATACGATCGAGTTATGATCAATAACTGGATCAAAATTTTGGAGAAAATAAAAGAGAAAAAGGTGGGCAGATAATACATTGAATTTGATATTGAGAGTTATTTGAATTACATCTTACAAGGTTAAAGAATGAACTATAATTGTTATGAAGCTCAATGCCAGGATGGATAAAAAGGAGGATTCATTTTTTCTATATAAAATGTTTCAATATAGAATCCTGAAACGAATAATAAAATTAATCCAATACCTGTCCCGTTAAAAATAAAATATTTGTAGATTTTTTTATTATTATTTCCATGTCCTGATTAACAAATAACCATTGGGTATTTGTTCATGATGCAACGAAGGTCCATTTTGCTTTTGTGTTTTCCTGCAGTGACTTTATTGGGATTGTTGATTTACGCTCATGGATTCTATAAAGAGTTGCCTCCGGATGCAAGGGGGGACCGTGTTGTTGTCAATAAATTGAAACGTCGAATGGCTGTCTTTTCTCAAGGCGAAACAGTTAGAGTCTACAGGATCGCTCTGGGTAAGGTGCCCAGAGGTGCCAAACGAAGGCAGGGAGATCAGAAAACACCGGAGGGGGAATATATCATTGACTACAGAAATGCAGGCAGTGTCTGCCACCGGTCCCTGCATATTTCTTATCCGAATGAAGAGGACACAAAACAGGCTATAATGAACGGGTATTCACCCGGCGGCGATATCACTATCCATGGTCTTCCGAACGGATTCGGATTTGTGGGCAGGCTACATAGATGGTTTGACTGGACAAGCGGCTGTATTGCGGTGACGAATCGGGAAATTGAAGAGCTTTGGCGGATTCTGCCGGCAGATGTTCCCATTGTGATAAAATCCGGAGAATAAACTGAACTGTTGCAAGTTTGTGAAAATCGCCGTAAATTGGCGAAACAGTTCCGCAACGGTTTGATTTATCCCTATTTATTTCAGGCGTCCTAAATGAAAAAATATGATGTTTTTATCAGTTTTTCTTCAAAGGATTTAAAATACGTCAGGCAGCTGATGGCCAGCTTACAATACCAGGGAATTACATTCTGGGATTATTCAAATGATATAGAACAGATTGAGTTAGGCGAAAATTTACCGGACTATTTATTTAAGCAGATCGATAATTCCAAATATTTTATTCCCCTGATCAGTCGGGATAGTGTCGATAAGGATAGCGGACGATTTACAAGGCTGGAAGTCGAATATATTCTGAAAAACGCCGGTCAGTCTTCAAAAAATGTCATCCCGCTCATGATTAAAAATAAATGTCCGAGATGTCTTGAGGGCCCTTTTAAGTCTTTTGAAAATAAAATATATCTTCATATGAATTTTATCGATGAAAAAGGATATGAAGAAGCAATTGGCCGTATTTGTGAGAAGGTGTATGAAAGAAATATTCATAAAAAATATAAACCCATTATTGAGACGCATGAGCGGATGCCTTTCTGGAAAAAGTTTAAAGAAGAGTCTTTTCAATTTACGCATTCAAATGCAGCGCATGTTGAGCTGATGATCATTCTCAGCCTCTTTAATACGAAGTTTCAGCAAGAGGCCTGGGAGGAGGCTTATTTTCTTATTCGCTATTTTTTGGATTCCTGTGCCTATAAAATTCCCGAAAGCGCCGGAGGGAAAAACAGATTATTCTATCCTTATATTGTCAAAGGTGTTTGTGAACAAATACTCGGTGATTGGGACCAGGCAGAACAAACATTTAAACAGGCCGGCCGCATAAGAAGAGGCCATCGATATGTGCATGGCGGTCTTGGCGGTGTCTATTCGGATCGGGGCGATTATGAAAAGGCCATTGATCATTACAGAATGGCATTGGAACAGTGTAAAACAGACAATACAGATGAGAAAATCAATTATGCAACTATCCTGATTAAGGCGGATAATCCTGTGCCGGTTACCCTGAAAACTGAAATACTGCAATATACACTTCAAATAATTCCCGGGCATGACTGGTACACGGTCTTAAAGCTTCAGGCGGTCATTCTATTTTTGGACGAACAGTACCGCGAAGCTGAGCAAAAATTTAATCAATTGGATAATATGCGTGATACCATGGACGAAGATGCAGAGATCTATTACTATTATTGCCTGCTTTATCTGGATAAAAAGGACGAGGCATTCCAACGGCTGATCTCCAAAGGTTGTTATGAGTCAAATCCGGAGCTATTGGCTTTCAAAGGGAAACAGCTGTTTCGATTCCGGGAATTTGATCAGGCAATACAAATTTTTGAAAAACTCAATACCGATCCTGAAACCGTCACACGCGAAACTCTGATTATACAGGCCAGAATTTTCCGGCAGCTTGAAAACCATGAAAAGATGAAGGAACTGTGCAAACGGGTGATATCAGATGCCGGTTTATCATTGCCACAAACAAAAAAGGATTTCTACTTTACAGGATTTGCCAATTATTTATTGGATGAACTTGAAAGAGCCCGGTATGATTTTGAACGATCTGAAGCTTTTGATGATTATTACAATCAGTTTCCCGTTTGAATTAAAAGAATAAAAAAATAATAGTCCTCATTGAAATCTGAAAATGCAGGGAGAGCCGTATGAAATCCATACTCAGAATAAAAATTATTTTCATTCTGCTTGCCGCCTTATGTGCCACGTCAGTTGCTGAACAGTCTTTGGCAATGAAAAGTCTTGAATATCTGAATGCAGCGAGGCTGATGCATTCCAATGACATGGAATTTATCAGACAATCGTCTGCCGCCGTAACAGACGTAGGCGGCATTACTTTTGATCAGACAGCCCGGCCCGCATCCGGACTGAACATTCAGAGTGTGGTTCTTCATTATCATCAGGATGATCATGATGGAGAACGACTTGAAATCACACTGAATAATCAAAAGCTGGCATCGCCCATTTATGACTGGATGCTTCTGCCGGTTGCTGAATACGTGGCTTCAGATTACTATTCCATATTCTCACTTTTTGGGCATGCATTAGATGAAAACGTCGACGATGCATTTTACACAGCCAAGACGGAAGAGCAGGTTGAAAAGAGTGACTGGATCGTGAATTATCATCCCCAGCTGGAGAACACACTTCTGGGATTGAGGCATTTTCAGATGGATATGCTGATTTTATATGATTTTAATACAGATCTTCCCAAAGAAGATGGCGAGTACATACTGGGTCCGGGTGAAAAAGCGCCGATCCTGTTGAACAATCAGGCGGGGTACGTTGCATTTGACAATCATATGACAGACATCATCAATGACCTGGGAGTCATTCACAGGTCCTATGTTATTTCGGATTATACAAGGGATATACAATTTTTTGTAAGAAATGATTCATTAATATTGACTGAAACACCTTATTTTTTCTGCTGGCAATATGAATATGATCGGTCGGACTATGATGCAGATGCTGCCATTGATTCGATTATGCAGGCTCTGGATGATGCCTGGGATTCTGCTTCTCAGCAAAATGCCGGTTTGGACTATCGTGACTGGCTGATTGATCAAATACTCGAAGCACTTCATGAATATGAAACCTATCATGATTTTTATGAAATATATTGGGTTCTCGATGCGATTCAAATTCCAACGGATGCCGGAAGAAGAAGCTATCTTGAGCAATATACAACGAATTCACTTTATGCGGATGGTTTGGTTTCTCTTTTGGCAGATATGGATGCATTTCGAGTGGATTATCTTCAGGGATACAGCCGCCGCATATCCGACTATCCGGACCTCCTGCGGGCAATTAATCCGTGTGTATGGGATGCGGCCGTTAAAACCATGCGTTACGCAGCGTTTTTCCGATATGTTGAGGAACAATTTCCACATCAGTGGGAAAATTTCATGGCCGAAATCAACATGATTAAACCAGAGCCTCAATTAATTACGCCGACAATTATATATGAGAAAGGGAATGCTTTAATAGAAAATATTTTACAGAGTCATGTGAACCAGGCACCTGTATTGTCGGCTATGCCTGAAATTGAATTTAAAAATGATGAAACCTACAATCTGTCCCTGAGTCCGTATGTGGAAGACAGTGATCATCCGGATATGTATATACAATGGAATGCCTCTGTTCAGTCAAATACCAGACTGAACAAGAAATCTTCCCTTGTTTTCAATGCCGTATACGCCCCGTTGCCCAGTAAGAGTTGTGGCAGCATGCGAAACAGGGACGCAGAGTCGAAGGATGAATCCGGATATATCCGAAATCGGCTGATTCAGAAAAAATTGCATCAAGTGACAACACATGATGAGGAAGATCTGTTTATCATGATCGATAACAAAACAAAAGAAGCTGTTTTCAGCTGTACACCCGGTTTTACCACTGCATCCCCAGTCAGGGTGTTGTTCACTGCCACTGATGCGGGCGGACTTTCGGATACCACTTCGATGACAGTGACAGTGACACAGGCCACAGACATTCATGAGGATTTGGGCAGTGACCGTTCTCCCCGTCAATTTATGCTCAGGCAGAATTATCCCAATCCCTTCAATCCGGGGACAGCCATCGAGTACATGCTTTCGAAATCTGGTCAGGTAAACATCAAAGTGTTTAACAACCACGGTAAAATGGTTCGTCATCTGCTGGATATGCGTCAATCCGCCGGAAATTACAGAATCTTCTGGGAAGGTTGCAATGATCTGGGGACCAAAGTCGCAAGCGGAATTTATACATATTCTCTTAAGATTCAATATCAAGATGGAACCTGTGAGAATTTGAGCAGGAAAATGATTCTGATGCGTTAACCTGGTTACTGAGTTTATTTCGATCCGGCAGGTATAAAAGAAGATATTTCTGATCTCAATATCAAAGAAAAAGGAAATAAAATGGAAAAGGAATCTGTTCAAAGAAATAGCAAAAAGAAAACAAGGCCTTATTTTTTTATTTCATACTGTGTCGATGATAAAAAGTTTGTTTATGAGACATGTAATATTCTTGAGTTGTATTGGGGTCGTGAAAATATGTTTTTATTTGAAGAGCACCCCAGTCCTAAAAAAAACTTTCTAGAGGTAATAATGCATGAATCAGGTCAGGCAGATGGAGTCATTTTCTTTGTCGGAAAACGTTTTGGAGACTATCAATGCATTGAGCTTGCGAGTAGTATTAATTCTGCTGATAATAAAGCAATTTTGCTTGTTGGTATTGGTTCACAAAAAAAGCCAGAAGACTTTCCAAACTTTATCGTCATGCATGCTGGTAATCGTCATATGATTTGGGATAATTTTACGAATATGGTACCACCCGGATCAGTCAAATGTGCTATGGAGATAATGGGAACAATTAAAAACTGGTGGCGGAGTGACTTTGCTACAGAAACATGGGTAGACTGGGATGATAAAAAATTGTTAAACGGGCTTCCCAGTGTTCCACAATTATTTGACTATGAAAAACGGATCATTGAATTCTATTCAGTCAAACAGCTTCGGGAAATTGAAAACAATGGTGAAGGTGAATCGGTTTCTCCTGATACACGCGAACGGTTTTGCGATGCATGTGAACGTTGGCCGAAAGAAAAAATCGAAGAGTGGTTAGAATATGGTGTGCCTGCTCAATGGCCTACGGTTCATCGATATCCTCCCTTACGCGATAATTATCTTAAAACTGCTATTGCAGGAGACTTTCGAACCGGGCAAGAAGGCCGTGAAGCATTGGTTCGTGCGGCCGCTTTGATGGAACTTGAGCCGATCAATTCTCCACCGATTTTTCCGGAAGCAGGACCACGTCCTAAATTGTCTTTTCCACAACGTGGTGCTCCCAGACAGATTAATGTAGCGATTTTGGTGGCAGGAGGAATTGCACCTGGTATCAATGCTGTAATTGACGCTCTGGTACAACGTCACTATATTTATAAGCGGGATGCTGAAGGCCGGGGCCACAGGTATGAACTGCGAATTTTTGGTGTAAAAAACGGATTTTTAGCTATTGGTGAATCCAATTCTGCGATTTCGTCACATTTGGTTCCACTCAGGCCCCAGAATACTATCGAATTTGCTACGCGGGGGGGATCCATGTTGGGCACCTCCCGAGACGAGGATCTGCTTGGATTGAAAACCCGATATAATCGTTTAGAAAACATATCAAATGCATTGTCTCAAAGAGGACGAATGATCGATATTTTGTATATCATTGGTGGTGATGGCAGTATGAAGGCTGCGCATGCCTTATGGCATTTTACCAATCGAAAACGTCAAATAAATCGGAAAATGGCTGTTGTTACTATTCCAAAAACTATGGATAATGACATTCTCTGGGTATGGCAGTCATTTGGTTTCCTTTCGGCAGTTGATGAATCTCGTAAGATCGTTGAGACATTGCATACGGAAGTCAGATCAAATCCGCGCCTTGGCATTGTTCAGCTCTTTGGTTCAGACTCAGGGTTTGTTGTGAGTCATGCGGTTCTGGCTTCTGCAGCAGGACATGCCATGCTGGCTCTGATCCCTGAGATCGAATTCAGTGCAGCAGGTGTCGCGCGTTATCTGAAGAAACGTCTGTGGGAAACGGCGAATCCTGACTTTCAGGAGCATTCCCCGACTGCCCCGATTGATAGTATGTTTCCACATGGTTTGGTAGTTATGGCTGAGAATGCAGTGCCACAGGATGCTCTTGAATGTCTTGGATTGTCAGATCCCCGGAATGAATTTTTAAACAACTATCCGGATCTTAGAGATGCATATGTAAAAATTGCTGGTCAGTTTGAACTGACACAGAATGATAAAGATGAAATTCGCGTTTTTATAAAGCGGCGTCAGGAGGGGCAAAGATTAGAGGGGCAAACAAGTGATACAATACGCAAACTAGGACTGAAAATTATGGCAGAAGCGATACCAATCTTATTGAGTCAAGAAAACCTTTTAACAGAAGAGGATGCTTTTGGATGGGATGAACCAGATTGGTCAAAACTACGAGTTGTATGCAGTGAACCACGTCATCTTGTCCGTGCTCTTGAGCCCAGTACTTCGGATATCATTACCGGTCAACGTCTGGGTTTATTGGCCGTTGATGCGGCAATGGCCGGGTACACCGATTGCATGATCAGCCAGTGGCTGACTGAATTTGCCCTGGTTCCTCTCGAGCTTGTTGTGCTCGGAAGGAAAAGAATCCCGCCGCAGGGCATGTTTTGGAAATCCGTTATCTCAAAAACAGAGCAACATCATGATTTGGTAACGCCATATCCGATCAAACCCGATTTGACATGACACGTGGGATCCGTTTATCGCGGGGGAGGAGAGTGGATGTTCGTAGCACCGCCTTCAGGCGATGTTTGCCGGCCGGCTAAAGCCGGAACTACGAATCGGAACTACGAACGAACTTCAAATAAAAAGGAGAAAGATGTATAACTGGAATAAACTGTCTCCCGAAGAGCGGGAAAGAGTGCTTGAGGAACGTAAGGCACGCGGTTTTCCCTGGCATTCCCCGCCTCATATTCAATTTGAATCGGAGCAGTATCACATCACAGCCGCATGTTATCGTCATCAGGCAATTATTGGAAGAAGTGTTCAAAGAATAGAGGCGTTTTCACACAAGCTTTTATTGTCCCTGAAAGAAAGTAATATTGTCGTTCACGCCTGGTGTGTATTACTCAATCATTATCATATCTTGGCTGAACACCTGGATGTTAAATTCATTGCAGCCACTCTGGGAAGGCTTCACGGCCGTACCTCGTTTATGTGGAATGGCGAAGATCAGCAGAGAGGTAGACGTGTATGGCATCGCTGTGCCGACCGCAGCATACGCAATGAAAATCATCTATGGGCCACTGTCAATTATATTCATCATAATCCTGTAAGGCATGGCTATGTTAAGAAATGGCAGGACTGGCCGTTTTCATCTGCAAGCGAGTTTATTTTGAAAGAGGGGATGGATAAAGTAAAGCAAATCTGGGAGGATTATCCGCTTTTTGATTATGGGAAATGATGGGATGATTTTTAAAAACACCGGCTGAAGCCGGAACAACGAACCTGCGGAAGGAGAGTGGATGTTCGTAGCGCCGCCTTCAGGCGATGTTTGCCGGCCGGCTAAAGCCGGTACTACGAACTTGACATCACTATATAAGAATAGAAGAGTTGAATTATGAAGAGGGTATTGAAGAAAAAACATAAGAATCAATACAGGGTTTTCATCAGTCATTCCAGCAAGGATTTCAAGCTGGTTAAGAAGATTGTCAATATTTTAAAAGAAAACAAACTTCAGCCTCTATTCGATGAGAATATTGCCGGAGGACAAGGGTTTCCGGATCAGATTAAAAATTTTATTGCTCACTCTCATGTTTTTGTCCCTGTAATTACAAAGCGTTCGAGTAAAAGAGGGTGGGTACATCAGGAAATTGGATATGCAATGGCTCTTAAAATTCCGATACTTCCCATAACGCTTGGCCAAATACCAGGACAGATGCTGCAGGATCTACAGGCCATTCAATGGTCTAATAATGAAAATCGTATGAAGGAGCAGCTGTCATTCAATACTTTCGATAAATTAATCAGGAATGCTCGAAAAAAACCAAGACCTTTGTATGAAAGTGCTGAACTTCATGAGGACCGTACGAAGATGATGGTGGAATATTCAGACAATGTTTTATCATTGGGAAAAATCGGTTTTGGTCATGTGCGTCAAAAGGGTGCGCTGAGCACATTTCATATCCCTGATAAAGCGTTCATTGATGAATCGTGGCAGAAGCGTTACAGTCCAGAGGATTTTAAAGGTTTTCAATTTCGCGCCAAGGAGCTGAAGAGGGAACGGATAAGTATGGAGAAACATGCACGAAAAAAAGGGTGCAGCCTTATGATTGATCTTTCCATAGAGTATCAACAATTTGATGAACAGGCCAAATATGTACGTTTAAAATCCTTATTGGAATTTGTAGTATCTATGCCACCAGAACAGATTGAGATTGTTATCAATGAGAAAATGTCAAGAGGTGAGAATCTGACAATCGTCGGCAACTGGTTCCTTGCTCAGTCAGTCAGCAATGTGCCGGGCATTGGGTATCAACAGACTATTTTTACGAGATATGCACCCATCATACAGGATCAAATCGAAAAATTTGATGAGGAATTTCAATCTTTATTAAAAAACCAACCGGCACAATATAAGACATCAAGGGATTATGTTATTGATGAATTAAAATCAAAGATAGATCAATTAAGCAAACGAATAGAATCATCATAATCATCTGTATCTTGTCCGAATGTGTTACCCAAATCCTGTCGGATAAATTTGTCATTTGAAATTTTAAATTTGGAATTTAATAACCCATGGGCCTTGACTATACAAATGGATGCGTGAACTTTCGTGATGTGGGAGAATGGGTGAATGAGATTGCAAAAAGGCCGCTTCTTCCGGTGAACCGACTATACCGAGGCGGTAAAATAGACTTTGTTACCTCACCGCAAGATATCGGTATGCCCGGCACTATCTTTAATCTTCGGAAAGGCCCGGATCTCAGGCCAAGACGGTTTGCCGAAGCCTATTTTCATTTTCCGATCTCAAATGACTATGAAAAGTATGAGACCAAAACACCGGAAGTTCGCTCCTGGCTTCAGAAAATAATAAAAACAATTGAAGAACAGGAGATCCAATTTCCTTTATTGATTCATTGCTCCACAGGTAAAGACAGAACCGGAGTTGTTATCGCTGCATTATTGAGCATTCTGGGAATTAACCGCGAAGTCATTATTGAGGAGTATCTGTTGAGTGATGGAGAGGTGAAACATGAATGGATCGAACAATCGCTCTATGGAATTGATAATTTAGAGGACTACTTCCGACGCGTCAATCTTGATTTGGTCAGATCCAAATTAAAAAATAATGAAATGTTCAATCTGTAGTTCTCCCGAAATGGGAGGACAGATATTGAAGGGAATTATTGGAATTTTCATGAAAGCACCTCAATATTTCCCGTTTTTAGTGTTAAACAACGGCAATTTTCGTTTTTCATACGGAGATCGATGGTTCCAATACGTTCAGGCTGGGTTAAATCATATTGCAGCAGACCCGAACATGACTGTCGGGGATGCTGCATCAGCCAGAGCATCAGGCCGGCTGCGATCATATTGGTAAAGACCACACTGGGTTCGGCGTCCCGGCACGAAGCCGCATGGGTCTCCAACTCTGTTTTGGCATTGATGCCGATAGCACAGTCCAGACAACATGAAAGACCCGGAAAAAAACCATAAGCATTGCATGAATAGGGATCAGAGCCTCCATTGATCAATGGAATGCCCTTGATTTTGGCAATTTCATTGACAATCGCCCTGGCTTTCCATGAATCAAGGCAGGAGATCAGAATGGAAGGGTTGAGTTTTTTACGGTCAAAAAACGTTACATCTTCTACGCGGCTGGTTATCGGGATCACAGTCAATCCGGGGTATAATTGACCAATTTTTTCTGCTATGACTTCTGCCTTGTACTTATTCGTGTCCTCATGGGTGAAAAAAACCTGCCGGTTGAGATTCGTCGGATCAACACTGTCATTATCGATAAGGATGATTTCTGATACTCCAAGGAGCATGGCTTCATCGAGGAGGGCATAAAGAAACCAGTTCCCCAGAGCCCCCGCACCAATGACAGCAATAGAGGGATACCGCGGATGATATGTTTCGTCCGATGCAGTGGCTGTGAGTAATGGAAAATGCACATCATGCTGCATTTCACTGTGTTTCCATTTTTCCAGGGGCATCAGCTTCCGGACCACTTCTGCAAGAACTGCTCCGGCGAGAAAAAGGCTCAATGAGGCGGGTTCTAAAACCGCCTGTTCAATTTTATTCACTGCATGTATCATCGGGCCGGTTTGATCTCCTGTGGTCCATAGTACCTTTTCATTATTCATAAAAGCCAGGATTTCCTTTGATCCGCCTTTCATCCGGTTTAATCTTGCAGACTCATTATACGTATTACATAAATCCACAATACAATCCGAATGTTGATCAGGATTGCTTTCACTGTCAATTGCTGTCAATGACTGGATGGCATTTGCAAATGCCCTGTAGTCATCACAATGAAAAATTGGCCTGTCGCAAATCAGATGAACCGCTCCCATACCTATCATGATGAATCCCTTGATAAGCGCATCCAGTAAAAGCGGATTTGTTTCTTCTGAAACAAGAACATGGATTTGGGATTCACTCAGATAGGACTGGACCCATCCATTAATGATCCTCTGACGATGGAGCCTGTCCATTTTTGTCTCCTTTTAAATATGAAAAACGGTAACATCCATCACATGAGGACAAATCAATCAGGCTGTTTTCATTGTCACAGGACATGGGGATATTCTCACTGCCTGATTTTCCCCGCTGATTGCCAACCATATAATGAATATTCCAGTTTCCGTATGAAATGCCCATTCTGTACCTTTCAGTCTTTTCATAAAACTCCCGCTCAAGATCTGAAAGATCGAGTTTCCATGAAGATGGAGTTTTTAAAAATTTCACTGTCATTTGAGTTTGCTTAATTACCACCCGGTTGCATTCTTTGCACCAGTGTTTGCTAAACCGTTCTGCATAATATTGGTGTTTTGCGTTGGTGACCAGTGAGAATATCCAGCCTGTATAAAATGGCGTATGTTTTTCCATCTTGATAGTCGCAGGAAGTGATTTTTGCGTTAAATCCGTAAACTTCAGATAACTGCCGCGGTTATCGGTATACATATACGGGTTATTATCACACATTGACAGTTCCATTTGGGAAACAAGGTTTTTAACAACCATTCGAACAGGTGCCAGTTGTTCGAGAAAGATTTCCCGGGTATTTTCATCATCAATCGAAGAATGAAATACATCCATATCTCCGTGTCCGTGAGACCAGCCCAGGATTTCCCATTTTTCTTCAGGATATTTATCCTGCAGTTCCCAGAGAGATTGATTGATCCCCCGTCCGGAGACTTTAACAGAACCGCATCCGATTGTCTGGTCATATAACAAAAATACATCGGCGACCACGTCTTTGTTGTTTTTTTGGCCAAGCAATATTACCATAAATTCATCCCGGTTTGCAATCGAAGCATAGCCGTCGAGTTTTTTTTTGGCAAAATCAGTCATCCAAAGGATCGCTTGTTTTTTTGATTTTGTCCGTCTTTTCTTTTTTTGATTTGCGTTCATTTATATGCCCCTTGGTTTTTTATGATATTTTGAGATAAAACTGTTTTCAGCATATGTCTTCAGCCCTTTTTTATCGATGCGTCTTGTACTGAAAATCGGGTCAGACAGCTTGAAATAATAGGAATTTTTATTCTTCATATGATGCCCTTCACGCATGACTTTTACTCCCATTAATATGGCATTCATGACCCTGTCCACAAGTGGATGTCTCTTGTCAACCAACTCTGATACAGCGGTGTCTCCCAGACAGATCACCTGGTTTTTTGTTTGCGGATTCTGGAGAAACGGATGAGGGCCATATGAATTGACCACAACAGGCGGAGGTATGCTCGATCCCAAATAGCCTCTTTTAATATCTTTTTTGGTTAAGGGAACAGCAACATAGGCATCATCAAAAAGATAGTATTGGGAAAACGGTTCATCTCCATCCTGCATGATATATTGGCCTGTATGGTAGCCAAAATGAAACTGTCCCCGGCCATTATATCGGATCTCAAACGGACCGCATTGAAATTGCCCATATTCAGTCATGAGGCTGATATGCATTGAATTCATTTGCTTCAGGATTTGTCTCATATAACGAAGTTGTCTGATCATTGTTTTTTCAGTAAGGAATTCTGCCTTCATTTTTTGACATTGTTTCTGCACTTTTCTGTAAAATTGTTTTCTGAATATGTCAAGCGACATGTTCGGCATTTCCTTCATTTTGATTTTTTTCTTTGCCCTTTTCAGCATCCGGTTGGAAGATTTGAGATTTGTGAGGAATGATTTGTCCTGCTCAAGAAGCCCGATGATATATCGGTGCATTCTTCGCCCGCGAAGAAATTCAGGTATCATTTCCCGTTGATACAGCATGCCCATCAAATCATTCATGTTATTTGATATTAAAGCCTTCATGTCATTTAAGACCTGCTGCATATAAAGGCTTTCATCGTGCGGCAGCTGATAAACAAACAGGTTTTCAATCCACAAATTCTTAAGGAGGTAATTGAATCCTGAATGATATTTTTGTGATATTTTATTCAAAGCGGATTCAGTTTCACTCTGAAACATTCTGATATTTTGGATGTCATGTTCCTGAATTTGAAGTGACTCTAGCAGATCCAGCTGAATTGTTTTTTTAAACTTTCTGCAGGCGGCAATTTCACACATACGTTTTTCAATCTCTGAAAGAAAGGAATAGAGAGATAAGTCCTCAAAAAAGCATTCATCAATATTCCATTCTTTCAGGATAGAATGAAGAAGTGTTTTCAATACTTGCTTCATGTCATTTCGAATACAGTCCTGTACAGAACCGGAAGTCAGGACAATATTCAATGGCCTGGCAGATGTATTGGGGATTGAATATTTTATCAATTCATATATTGTATCATTCGATAAAAATAACGGTTCATCTTTATGCAGCAGTATTTCTAATGTTTCGAATAATGGTATTTCCGGAAATTGTGAACTCATTGATCATGGCCCCCTCTGGCCATTCTTGATGCTGCCAATTCAAATTCCATGATATCATCTGAATGAAGTTTTTTCTCATTAATCAGATTCCGGATTTTTTCGTGTTCAACATCGCTCGAGACAGGGATAACCTCATTCTGCGTATGCATACGCATATCGATATCAGAGAAAGGATCCTGCAAAATGTCATTCAGTGATTCGGCTGCCTTTTGTGCTGAGATATCCGGACTTTTGATATGTTCCTTGACGACTACTTTGGCCAAATCGCTCACAGAAGTATTTTGCAGACTGTTTAGGGGCAATTGCGTGCTTAGTTTGCTTCCAAAACCCGCCCGAACAGACACTTTTACAGTTTTGGATGCTTCTTTTTCCTGTTGCTTTTTCATGGGATTACCTCCGATATTCTGGTTTTATTGTTATTTCAGTAATGCCTGTTGTTTTTTAAGATGATGTCTGAGAATGATGGAATTCATTTCATCACTCCTTTCTTAGTAAAATACAGATTCATTGAGCAGTTATTTTCCGGAAATCAGTTTGACCTGATTTCCACTCTTGATAATTTTTATTTTTTGGATTATTGGTTCTCCTCTCCTGCCTTCCATACGATCAAAACGATTTTTTAAGATCCTGCAAAGCTGAGGTTCAATGACGCGTGACAACTCGGATTGTATCCCCCTGACTCCAAATCGCTTGCAAAGAGATGAATCAATGAGGGATCTTTTTGCCTTTTCTGTTATCAGCAATTCAACATCCCATCGTTTTGCCAGTTTGGCAATTTCAAGGTCACATATCAGAAGAAGATCCTTCATTCTATCGATCGGATGAAAACGATAAATTTTATTATGAAGCCGGCCAAGAAATTCATTTGGAAAATAGGCTGTCAATTGAAGACCATCCTTTTTGAAACTTATGTTATTTGAATTTTGAAATCCAAAAGTCTGCTTGTCCTGATCCGTATGTGCAACGTTGCTTGTGAAAAAAAAGAGTGATCTTGAAAAATCCAGTTTTACACCTCGATTGTCCCGGATAATGTACGGTGGCTGAAGTATCTGTAAAAACAGCATGATCACTTCCGGATGGGCTTTTTCCAGTTCATCAAAAATAAATGTTGTATAAGGGCTGAAGCGAATTCTGCTGAACATCGAGCTTCTGTCACTGTATATTAATCCCGGATAGCTTCCAAGGAGTGTGGTGACTGCCCATCGATCAATGAGCTGGGAACAATCAATTCTTACCCAGAACCGTTCCCCGCTCAGTTGAATCCCGATTTGTGTGGCAAGTTCAGTTTTGCCAGTACCACTATCCCCGTAGAGAAAATAGGCACCAATCCTGGATGGTTTCTGATGAAACTTCAGTTGTAAATCCTGGACAATTGCGTCAATAATGTCATCCTGACCAATAATCTGTTTTTTTAATGTGTCTGCGAGTATGTCGAGTCTTCTTAAACGCTCTTTCTGACAGAGTGTTGAGCGGCTCGATTGCAGAAATTCCTTTGCTGTCGTTTCGAGGTTTTCTTCCCGCAGTAAAGTTGAACTTGAATCGGACAATCTCCTGAGAGTTTTAATATAGCTTGTATGGGCCATGGAAGTATCCATGAATTTGATACATCTTGCCGGTTGTTCCCTGTCATACGATAAAACTTCTTCGCTCAGTTTGTAAGCAGTTTCAATCAGATTTTTCGGTATTTTTATTTTATAATGCCGCTCCAATTCCGGCAAGACTGCCCCTTGAACGATTCGTATCACCGAACGTTCGCCGGGCACGGGGATTTCAACAGGAGATACCCGCCCCATTATTGCAGGATCCTCAGTAATCAGACCCACGCCTGCTGAATCAGTAATCAGGATAAACCGGTATTTTCCATTGCTCAGATTGACTTTTAAAAAATGAATAATTTCGCTTTCCATAAAATCTCTGGCTGCCAATAACTGGCATTCATCAATGACTGTAATGACATGGGGATTTTTATCTAACATATCAAAGTAATCTTTTAACCTCTGAGCCACCTCGCCGCGCATACCGGCACCTGCTGTTAACAAAGCCAGATTCAGGCTGAGAATCCGGCATGTATGAAACGGCGTGATAACCCTGCCGTTAACAATCCTGTGAGCCATATGTTTTGGAATGGAGCTTTTGCCCACACCATTTTTCCCATGGATAAGCGGTGTGTTTGAATATCTTTGGCAGAGTATGGTAAACACTTTTCTCACTTCACGGCCCATACCCACACATCGTTCCATCCCGTTTTCATAGACTGCCTGTGTGAGGTCAATAATGCCCAATTGCTCTATCACCTGAATGTTACCGTTGAATTGGCTGGCCAAGGCCCAGGTGTCCCGATAGCCTTGACGGCGATCGGTATCCCGTATTTCCCGGAACAAAAAAAGAGAATTTCTGTTTTCATGATTCACTGTCCGACCGTTGGCCATTTTATAAATCCTCCATGTCATCTGCGGTCAAATGACCGGAATGCGACTGATTTTCAGAGAGGATGACACTGTCAAGATGATTGAACTCTTCATCTGACAAATTGAAATAATTACGCGCATTGGAGCGCCTGACTCCATTCTCAACACCAACCCGGATTCGTTTTGCCTTTTCGGTATAAAGTTTTTGAGCACACGCCAGTATGTCTTTTTCAGTGGGTTGTCTTTCTTCAAATTCAGCTATCTCTATGGATTCAATACAGATATTTTCTATATCCGCATAGCACATGATATCAGCAGGATAGAATTCCCGAAAATGTTTATTTGCAAAATGCAGTTTTCCCAAGGATTGTGACTTGAGAAAATGCATCAGTGGTTTTGAGATTCGGTCGGTATTCAACTTTTGATCAGCCCATTCTTTACGGAAAATATGATGCATCAGTGGCGGAACGCATTCGGGTTGTGCGATCACCTCCATATCCGTAAATCTTCTCAAGATGGCAGCTTCAACATTGCGTTTATCATTCAGGGTGACAATAATCAATACATTTTCAAGGGGTATCATCCCCTGCAGTTCTGCTTTCCACTGGGGCACAATGGAAGTTTCAATCCAGGAGCTTTCCGTATCTCCTCCCCCTCCGTGACAGAGCGCATCAAATTCGTCAATCATTAGAATAGCAAAGCCGTGTTCTGCAGAGATCTCTCTGAGTTTTTTAAAAATATTGGCGATGTTGTTTTGTGTTTGTCCAACCCATTTCGAGAGTATTTCACCTGCCTTAACAACAATAATACTTTTCTTATCTGAAATACCGAATCTTTGGGCTGCATCCCAGATCATACACTGGGCCCCGGATGTCTTCCCGTTGCCATTTAATCCCCAGAGAGCGATGCTCAAATATTTTCGGCCGGTTTGAGTGTTATTTTTAATCCGGTTATAAAGCAACTGGATTTTTCTTGAATAAATATTGAAAATTTCTTTCCATCGATCTCCGATAATGTCAGAATAAGGCTTATATTCAGGGATCATTGTCAAATCATCCAGATTCAGGGATTGACCAACGTTTTCTAATGCAACGGAGCCCAAATGCCGGATACCGTCTCCCTTTTTTAATGCAGTCGTATCAAGGGATTGACTCGGCCAGCAAAGGATTGATGTATTGCTTGATTCACTTTTTAAAACAATACGGCCATCCTCCAGTATTCTTTCAAATGACAGAACCTCTCCACCTTCATAAAAACCATTTGCCCCAATGACCAGGGAATCACCGTTAACATAAACCGTATTCCCCTTTTTCAGATATGTTGGATTGATTTTATTGTGAACCGGGACAATCACCTCTCCTCCACTTGGATCGATCACTTTGATCTGGGGCAGCATTTTATCCGTATTCTTTGTAGCCGGCGGTATCAGGGTATTTCGATACTTTGTCTGATTATAATCTTCAGCCACGACTGCAATATGCAGGGGTTTATTTTCATCACGGATCTTCAGTTCTTTACGTAAAGCATCATTTTCCTGAAGAATGGCTTCGACTTCTTTCCAGTTTATTTCTTGTATCTGTTCTTTTTGCTGATACAAGCTTTCTGCCATTACAAACCTCCACTTCTTTTTACATCTGTCCTTTTAAAAATTGACCTTGGTTAAAAAGACACTTATATGCTCAGTTTGCTATCAAGCCTACTCAAAGACATGGGCATGAGCGGGCATTAAAAAACCATTGGGTGTCCATGTATAAAGGGTCCAGCCCGGAATAAGATTTTTCTTTAGCGTTTCAGGCAAAGTGCATTGTGCCCTGTAGGGGCATTGTGCGCATCCCACGGATTCTATGGATTTTGTAAGTTGAGATCCATCTGCAATCATCATCACCGCATAAGGCATTGTATATTTTTGATAATGATTGCTAATATCAACAGAAGAACAATACAGGCTGTTTTGACCCAGTGCATGTGAATGTATCCATCCTGCGATGATTTTGTTTTCATTTTCGATAAGCTGGGCAGTGCGAATATATTCCTCAGCTGAAATCATCAATGAGGTTTCATTGCCAATTGAATTAAAAAAATATAAATCCGTCACTATGAGTGCTTTTCGATGACGAAATTTTATCAGATGACCTGCCAGTTGTCCTCCGATTTCCTTTGGGTGGTGCTGTTGAATGGCTTCCTTAAAAATGTTCAGAATGCGTTTGGAGATAACTATTGGAATCATTCCCTGCACTGTTCCCCCCTGCCAGCAGATAAGAGAATTATCCTTTGGAATCGGTTTCTCATCAAATCTGAACGTTTTTTGCCGGCTTGGATTGAAAGAGAAAATCCCGGTTTTGTCTGATTTGTCAATGACCGAATTCATTTTTAGATTGACCAGCCGAATTTCCTGAGACACCGGATTGATTCTGTTTTGGCCGGCATGAATTTGAATTTTATTCAAGAGGTAATATGCATGCGTTTTCAGATTGATCGAATTGAGGTCAATCATATTGTGTTTTCCCCGATTTTTAAACATTATCTGTATCTGAATCTCGTTTAACAGATCCCCATATGATTGTTTTTCAGAATCTGATGTGGCAATCTCCGGAGAGGGGCCGGATTTCAGTATATACCGAACCGAGTCAGGTATTTCATTTTTAACCTGCTTTTCAAAGATGCAAAAGTCCGCGATTTCACCAAGATCCATTTTATATGAATGCAATTGAAGAAAATGGGTATTGGTTTCTTCTTGCCTGTACACCTGCAGTCGGTCAATATAATCCACAAAATAGTCATGATCTGACTGGTTCATGATGCCCCCGGTTATAAGGATGACGTTATGTGTTAATTTTTAAAATTGCCGGGTGACCCATTCATTGAATTGCCACCCGGCGTTGTAAAACAAGCTGTCACCGACCCGCAACACCATCAGTCCCGTAGATCACCTCTTCGTCTTCAGACACTTGATCACGCAAGTAGCCTTCGACAATGGCTTTGTTTCGAGATTTGTTGGTCAGTTGGATCGTTTCACCTTCCAATCCATTGCTTTCCGAACCACGAACGATTTGTTCACTCAAACTTGCTTTGAACTCGGACACCAACGGATTGTCATCCTCTCGAAATTTTACCGTTTGAACTTTATGAGACTGAGTGGCATCTCTGAGTCTAAAGGTGATTTCACCCATCAGACTTCACCTCCTTTCGGCCTAAGATGCAGCTTGTTTCAGCCCATTTCTGATAAGAAATTCATGGGCCAACCTTGGATTGTACATAGAAATAATATTCGGCCATGCCTGTTGTTTGAAATGAATGGTCAGGTCATGAAACCGCTTAAGCATGGCATTCTGATCATTGTAACAGGAATGCCTTGAAAAAGTGATACACAATCCCCATCCCATTGCCTGTGTGAAAAAAAGATTGCCGAAATGAATACGGGTATTGACATAACATCCGTAAACTGCAGGAGCGATGACTGTCTTTTTATTTTCCCCGGTTTCGGTTTGATCTGTTTGAAATAAAAACAATGGCAATTTGTAGACACAGGTATAGAAAGGACCGTATGAATAGACATCACACTTGAATTCCTGTGAGATCGGGAACGTCTCTCTATTGATTTGTCTGGACAGTTTTCGTTCTTTGGCCCATCGTCCGGACAGCCATTCTTTCTGTACTTTTTGAAAATTTTTGAGCCAGTAGTCCAATGTGTTTTCTTCCTGTTCCGAAGGCAGGTCCAGGGACAAATAACATTTTCCCTGCAGGTCTATTCCGTGACGAACAGGGTTGGCCAGATTTTGCATCAGACAATGCCAGGGATCTGTCTCCCTGGCAGATGAAAAGTTCATGGATAGAGTTTTTCTGGACCGGTTTTTAACCACCTGTGGCTTCATTTGATTGTCCCGTTCTTCAGGTTTGAAAATTTAAATAAAGCACCTGGATTTTTCTTTTGTTGATGCAGCATCGAAAGGTCCTCATATTCGATTGCTGTATCCAATGGAAAATAAAGTTTTTGTTTAAGCATCATGGTCTTATAATATTCAAGCGCATAAGGATTAAGGCAGTCCTTTCTGTCGAGGCCCATGATATGATGATTGTATGTAATAAGATTCCATGCTCTCCGGATCACATCCACCAGGGTAAACTGAATGTGCCATCTGGTAAATAAACAAACACTGAAGAAAAGTACATGTGTATTATACAGATAAAGAATGGATCCTTTTTGATCAAATGCAGGGCTCATGATGATCTCCGGCTTTGATAAAGGATAGTTTTCCAAATTCATCGTCATGACAATGGTGACCGGCATGATTTTTACCGGCGGTTCGGTCAATTTCAGATCTTCCTTGTTCTGAACCACTGTGGTTTTTATGTTTTGAAACACAATCCGATAGAAAGTCGGCGGATTTCCACCTGTTTCCTGGATTGAAATGCGGTCATGATTCACAATCCATTTTTCCAGCAGCGCCTTTTCCTGGATTAGTCGGTTGCTTTCTTTTTTATTCAGGGGCATAAAGTTCCTCTTTGGTTTATTTCTGAATACGAATCAGTACTGATTTCTTTTTAGAGGATGTCGAACAAAACAGGACATCCCGGCTGAGCAGGCCAATATCGTTCAATGTTTGGTTCAATTGTTCGGGATAGGTTAAGGTCAGATCGTTTTTTGTTATTTTTTCCTGATAACGATCAGGTATCAGTATTTTGTTCTTTTCATTGCATTGAGAACATCGTTTTCCCTGTCGGTCGATACTCCCCAGAGGGAAAACAGAGCCACATTTCGAACAACGGGCCGACAAATGATATTTCTTATCCTGCAAAGCAAAACTTAAATGGATGTCATTTTCTGCAGAATTTAGACTTTGTGAACACTGTTTAAAAAGTGTATCCAGCGTCCATTCTTTTTTTGCTGAGATGACTTTTTTTGCCGATGAATAATGATACCGGCATCGGCCGGATACAGGAATGCTCAGAGATTCAAATCCTTGCAGACTTGAAAAAACGATCTTATATGATTCCTCTGTCTGAGCATCCAGTTGGCTCATGGAATTTTTAAATATTTCATGAATAATGCCTGAACTGCATTGAGCAGCTACAGAATTTAATGCCGGAGCGCCTGCTTCTCCGGTACAGCTTTCTTGAATAGATAAAAAGTTATAATCCTCTTCTGTAAAAAGGCAGGCAATGCAGCCACTGTCCGGTCTGGACACATAAACTTGAGATTTAAGCTGCGGCGCTGTTAATGCGCCCATGTAGCTTGTCTGGTTAAGTAAGCGGAAGAAAAGACTCGCCTGCAGCATTGTTTTCCGGTTATCCACGGTAATGATGGGAAAAATGGCCGATCCGTTATTCAGCAAATCCAAAATAATGCTTTTGGGAAAAACCGAAAAACTCATCGGATAGGAGGAAACAGCAACCGATGGATTGACAGCTCGAACCATGGCTTTAATCGCATCGACTTTCAGTGTTTTTCTTTTTGCATGATGCTCAGGAAAGAGGGTTTTTCCCAGATCGGTAGGAGCCAGTCTGTCAGGATCGATCACGATTATTTTTTTTACACCCAGTGTTGCAAAATTAAGGATAACATAATGCCCGTTCATCCCGCAACCCAATACTACGGGAATGGTGTTTTGGATTTTTTCAAGCTGCATCCAGGGAATTTTATGAATGCGCGCTGTCCTGGCAGTGTTATCAATGGGTTTTTTTGATATTAAATTCCTGAATTTTTTCTGCACACCATTCATGGAATTCATCTCCTTTAATACAAATCACCTGCTCGTTTTTTTCAAAAGGCAGCCAGCAATATGGACAATAGGATGTGGAAGCCGTTTTTTTTCTGTCCTCAGTATATTCAAAGGAAAAATCATGGATTTTATCCTGATGGCAGACTGAAATATTGCAATTCACGGGAAGTGGCGTAAAAGAAAAGACTTTTTGACCATTAACGAGAATGTCGAAGCCACTCAACCTGCTGTCTTTAAACAGATAGACTGACCGGTCATTCTTTATAATAGAAGCCAGAACAGAATGAGAATGATCAGGATTTTCAGTAAAAACAATGTCTTTATGCGAGTGAATCGTGATGTATAAATCATCTGTGAAAGTGAGTGGATCGGTATGCAGCGGTTTTTCAGTAATTTTATACATTGAGATGCTCCATAAATAACTTGACTTTGATAAATATTTATTATAGTTTTTTATAACATTTTGACTTTCTCAACTTTCATGTAATTTTCTCAACAGCATTTGTCTGAGAATAACGCAAAAGGTATACCCGCTTATAACTCAACGCATGTAAAGACAATAGAAACAATAAAAATTAATTTTAGGGTTGAGTTCTGTCTTGTTGAGAAAGAAACAACTCAACAATTTCAGGGGTTGAGTTCTTGTCTGTGAGCGTTTATTCAACAACAGAGAGACATGCCGGCTGAAATGATAATTGAATGCCTGACACCGATTGATTTTGACGGCAATGTATTTCTGATAAAATAAAAGAATAAGAAATAGACAACGAGAAGGTGGAAAATGGAAATTCAATCATTGAAAATTTCAGGATTTCACGCTTCGGATCGATTTTTTCAATATCGATTCAACTTGGAATCCGGGACAACGCTTGAAAATATTAAAAAAGAAAATGCACCCGCAATATTTGTCGTAAAAAAATCCGAGGTGAGCCATTTACTGCTTGATAATGTGATTGACCGGGGTCATAAGCATCAGGGGAAAAGATTGGCTGATTACATGCTTCAGCATGAGAAGATACCATTGATTCGGGCCTCTTATAAATTGTCTGGTCAGTTTAAAAGGGGCTGCCAGAGTCTGCTTAAAAACATAGAAGAGGCCAACAGGCAGATACATACTGATTTGTCTGCACTGAAAAAAATCAACGACAGAGAAAATATTTATTTTATCGGCATAGATTCCCTTCTGTTTGACACGATCTGGGATTCTGCGGGGAGCCTCAAGTCACCGTCCAAGGCAACATTATTTGATCAGTACCAGATACTTTGCCGGCCCCTCGAAAGGTCGGAATTTTATCAGGAACTTCTCAAGTTGATATCGGATATGGAAGTACCCGAGGATTTAAGAAAGAGTTATGTCGGGGAGTCGCGTGAAATCAAGCTGATCCGCAGACTCATCCTGCGGGCCTCTCAAAATGATGATCCGGTCCTGATTACGGGGGAAACAGGCACGGGCAAGGAAGTCGTGGCACGCAATATTCACAATTACAGTCCCCGTAAAAACAAGCACTTCGCAGCGATTAACTGCAGTGCCATTCCGACCGAATTGCTGGAAACGGAGCTGTTTGGATCTAAAAAAGGAATCTATACGGATGCTATTGATAGAAAAGGTGTCTGGGAGTATGCTGATAAGGGCAGTCTTTTTCTGGATGAGATCGGAGATCTTTCATTAAGACATCAGGCCAAGATTTTAAGAGCTCTGGATGAAGGGGCCATACGCAAGGTCGGTTCCAATGAAACGATCGATGTTGATGTCAGAATCATTGCAGCAACCAACCGGGATCTGTTTTCCATGGTACGAAAGGAACAGTTCAGGGAAGACCTGTATTATCGATTGCGCTCTTTTTTAATTCCCACGCCGGCGCTTCGGCACCATCCGGATGATATTGCGAGATTGGCCAGACATTTCTGGAAAAGATATACCAAACATGATACAGCATTGCCAGAGGATATTATAAAAGAGCTGCGGCAGTACCATTGGCCGGGGAATGCCCGGGAGCTTAAGATGATTCTTTCACAACTGGTTAATTTATTTGGTGAAGAACATCTGAAAGTTGCACATTTGAGGGCGGTCCTGATGTTTGATAAACAAATGTTCGGCCTGCAGACGGTTGAGACCGATGAAAAGGAATTCGGGTTACATCGCATCGATTGCCTAAGGCGGCTCAAACGGATGGATGAAGTTTTACGTGCTATAGAAATTACCCTGAGTCCGGTCTTAACCATGCAGAAGAATGAAAGAGAAATAAAGGAAGAAATTGAGGAAAGATTGTACAGGCATTTTTCTGAACTCGAGACATTGCTGCTGCATCCTGCTCTGTTTCGGAAACCAAGGGTGTATTCGCAAATTAGAAAACTGAGTGATTTGCTGCATAATTTTCGTAAACAGATCAAAACGAGCATCAAGAAAGCGGTTCAGTACTGGAAAGAAGATATTGCTGATCAATATATCGTGACGCAAGGGATCATTATCCAGGAAATAGAAGATATTGTCAGCAGATAATGATACATATTTTCGCGCCTGGTAAGTGTTGATGTACTCATGCTATTTAAATGAATCAATAAAGCTCACTCAGTGATTGCATGAGGATAAGACATTGTTTTACCATCAAAATGAAATTAAATGAGGGGAATCAATGAACAATAAGCCTGTCATTTTGATCACAGGTGATGTGTTAATCGATCATCATATTTACCTGGGAGAGCGCAACTCATCAAGTTCCATCCAGTCTCTCGGCACCCATATTAAAAAGACCAATGGCGGAGCCGGGTTATTGTATAAAATGCTCGAAGTGATCAGTCACCAAAGGAACCACAATGAAAAGGCTGTTCCTTTTCGGGTTCAATTTGGATACAATAAGACCATATTCGGGAAGCTCTATACCAATTTACACAGGTATGCACTCTGGAAGCCATGCCCTTTGAAAGCCGGTTCGGATCATTTTGTATGGAGGATGGCCCGGACACTGGGTTATGGTCATTTAAATACTCCCTTTTTCCCCTATTCGGCATATATCAGCAATGCCTCTAATCAGGCATCGGATATTTTGGTTATTAATGACAGCGGACTGGGTTTTAGGCACAACACAGAGGTTAAGGCCTGGCCCGGTATGCTTCAAAACAGAAAGAAGGACAGTCCTGAATGGATTGTTCTGAAAATGTCCAAACCGCTTGGTCAGGGGGATTTGTGGAGACTGCTCAGCACTGAATACAAAGACCGTTTAATTACAATTGTATCCATTGATGATATTCGGGAAGAAGAAGTCAAAATATCCAGGGGGATATCCTGGGAAAGAACCGCGCTGGATTTGACCCGTGAGCTTCTCTTTAATCCGGCCATCAATCAATTGCTTGCCAGTAAATACCTGATAGTCCGTCTTGGTACAGAAGGGGCCCTTCTTGTAAAAAAAGACGGTAACCATAAAAAGTTCCGGCTTTTTTATGATCCGGCTTTCATGGAAGGGGAGTGGCTGGACCAGTTTTCCGGCATGGGATTGGGATACATGACCTGTTTTACGGCCGGTATGGTTGCCTGTCTGATTCAATCCGGTGAGAGAATGGATTTTAATAAGGGTATTCAGGCCGGATTGTCCACTATGCGAACCATGCATATCAATGGTCACGGGTACCTGAAAACCAAGCAAAACGGACGCCCTGCCGGTTTCCCGATGAACGGGGTCGTTCAGGATATTCATCAGCCGCATTACCACTATTCAAACATTGCGTTGCCGGTGCCTGAAGATCCGGGAGAGTCTAATCATAATAACTGGACGATAATGACTGCGTGTTTAGAGGGTGCCAAAAAGAATCCGCGTCCTCTTTACGGTGTGGGAAGAAGAGTGGCACTGATCGGTCCGAAGGCCCTGGCCGACATTCCTTACGCCAGATTTGGGGATTTGCTCACAGTGGACCGAAATGAGATTGAAAGTTTGCGGAATGTCAGCAAGCTCATTCTGGACTATGAAAAAAAAGACAAAGGCAAAAAGCCGCTTTCAATGGCTGTGTTTGGCCCTCCTGGTTCCGGTAAGTCGTTTGGTATTGTTCAGATTGCAGAAGGGATTTTTGGGAAAAATGTCCCGATTCTGGAATTTAACCTTTCTCAATTCAGCAATGATCCCGGTTGTTTAATCGGGGCTTTTCATCAGGTTCGTGATAAAGTGCTGGAAGGCACCACTCCGATCGTATTCTGGGATGAATTCGATTCAAAAGAATATTTCTGGCTGCAGTATCTTCTCGCTCCCATGCAGGATGGCAAATTTCAGGAAGGTCAGATCACCCACCCGATTGGAAAATGTATTTTCATCTTTGCAGGTGGGACGAGTTTGACCATGGAAAACTTCGGGCCACGGAAAGAAGAGTCAGATCAATGGCAAAAGTTTCAGCTGAAAAAAGGACCGGATTTTATCAGCCGTTTGAGCGGTTATCTGAACGTTCTGGGACCGAATCGAAGACAGTATTTTGATCTTGAAATAAATAAATGGCAGGAGGATGACAATGATATCTGTTTTCCTGTGAGACGGGCATTGCTGATGCGCTCGATGCTGAGATTGAAAGAGACTGATTATCTCAATATTGACCATGGAATGCTTTCTGCTTTTATTGAGATCGACAAATATAAGCACGGATCCCGATCTCTTGATAAGATAATATCGCAGGTGAAACGACCGGAACAGGTCGCTATTCGTCGTTCTGACTTGCCTTCACCGGAAATTATTTCATTGCACGTCGACTATGATCAATTCGTCGATATAATCAATCGTGATTTAAAATTCAGAACCCATGCAGAAATACTGGCGCCGTTTGTGCATGCCTGTTATCGGAAGCTTGGCAGAAAGGAAAAGTGGCTGAAACAGGAGATGGATGTGGATTATGAGAATTTGTCTGAGGATTACAAAGAAGACAATCGGGCGGCTGCCGAAAGAATCCATCAGGTTCTGGATCTGATCGGTCTTTATGTTGTTCCGGAATCTTATCCGGTCAGAGAATCCGAAAAAGAAATAAAGTCGTTGATGGAACAGAATATCGAATTGCTCGCCGAGGCCGAGCACAAAGGCTGGATGGATCAAAAACGGAGGAACGGCTGGACACCAGGCAGGCGGAACGATGCGAGAAAGACGCATAATTGTTTAATTGCCTATGCACAACTTTCCGAGGCGGATAAGGAGAAGGACAGGAATTCTGTTCGAAAGTATGTGGATATATTGAAAGCGGCAAAGTATAAAATTGTATTCACTTTGAACACTGGCAGTCATGAGTAAGCCATCAGAGAGAGGTCAATGAAATGGGCAATGCATGATATAAAAGGACCATAAAAGCATCCGGATCAAGAACGATGATAATCCGCTGCCTGACACGTTTTTAAAAAAATGATAAAGTGTACCTGCTGTTCATGATTCCATGCGGTCATTACAATCAAGTTCCCCGATGTGTGCAGACGAAATTATTTAAAGTTTAAAAATTTTTTTAACCGTATATCAACCGGAGAATTTTGGATGTATCAACTTCCAATCCCTGTTGTCCGTGCCATTATCTGCAATCAAAAAAATGAAATTTTACTGCTCAAACGCAGTCACAGTACGCATGATTCCGGCAGCTGGTGCTTGCCGGGCGGGAAAGTTGAATTTGGTGATACAATTGAGGATACAGTCGAAAAAGAAATTGAGGAAGAGACGGCTTTGAAATGTATTTCGAAGCGTTTTTTATTTTATTTGGATAATCTGCCCACAGAATCTTTACAGGAACATTATATCACCTTTTATTTTGAATGTCATGTAACGGGAGAAATTGTGCTGAACGAAGAATCCAGTGAGTATGTCTGGGCAGGATTCGAAGCAATGGATCAATATGATATTGTTTTTCTGAATGATCTGGCTTTAAGGAAGTATTGGGCCGTTTAGTCCGTTGCGCATCATTTTTTGTAACCAAAACCAGCAAGAAAGGATTGTTTAAACAAAAAGCCGTCAGGCATTTGAAAAGTATCAAACAATTCCATAAAGAGTGCCATAAGTCACGTGGCGGCACTGTAAAATTGGATGAGTCAAATAATTAAGGAGAAAATTATGAAAAATAGAACATCCTTTTTTATGTCAATACTCGCCTGTTTGATTTTTACTCATCAAAGTCATGCCCAGATACCGTTTACTCCTTTCAGGATTGTGGGTGGAGAATATACAACAGGTTCACCCACCGCAGTATACGCTACTGATTTTGACAATGACGGTGATGCTGATATACTTTCCGCATCTGATTGGCCCGATGCAATCCACTGGTTCGAGAATGACGGTAACGAGCAATTTATAGCCCATATATTAACCAAGGAAGGAATGGATCCCACCGATGTGACCGCTGCCGATGTAGACAGTGACGGGGACATGGATGTGCTTTACACAAGCCATGGTGAAGGTAAGCTAATCTGGATAGAAAATGATGGTAATAAAAATTTTACAACCCATACGATTGCGACAACCAAAGATTATCCCTATAAAGTGTGTGCTGTCGATATAGACTCAGATGGTGATATGGATCTGGTTTGTGGATTTGAAGGCAAGTATGCGATTTATGGAATTTATGATTATATTGCATGGTACGAGAATGACGGTAGTCAACAATTCAGTGCCCATATGATCACAACCGACCTTATCGATATCACATCCATTTATGCCACTGATGTAGACAGCGACGGTGATATGGACATACTCTCTTCTTCAAGGTATGATGATATGATTGCCTGGTATGAAAATGACGGGAGCCAGCAGTTCAGCAGGCATATCATCACGAAGAATGCGGAATGGGCTCAATGTGTGACTGCCGCTGATATGGATGGGGATGGTGATATGGACGTACTTTCTTCAGATATTGATGCGATCGTATGGTTTGAGAATGATGACAGTGGTGGATGGATGCCTCACCTTATTTCATTTGATTTTGCAGGAGAAATCTATGCCACAGATGTGGACAGCGATGGAGATATGGATGTCGTTTCCGCGTATGAAAGTCATAATCAGATCGCCTGGCATGAAAATGAGGGGGAGGGGCAATTTAATTATACTTCCATTATTATCACAACCAGTGCCTATGGTGCCGTTGATGTTTTTGCCACAGATATGGACAGTGACGGGGATATGGATGTGCTTTCCGCATCTGAAGATGATAATACAATCGCCTGGTATGAAAACGACGGCGATGAAAGTTTTACGGCCTGTCCTGTCTCAAACTCTGCGATAGTTGTCAATTGTGTGTATGCAGCAGACGTCAATACAGACGGACATATGGATGTGCTCTCCGCTTCCAGTTGGGACAACAAAATCGCCTGGTATGAGAATGATGGCAGCGAAAATTTTTACCATCACATGATCACATTATTGGTGAATTCACCAGAGTCTGTTTTTGCTCTGGATCTGGATGGAGATGAAGATGTAGATGTACTTTCAGCTTCATGTTTGGATAACAGGATTGTCTGGTTCGAAAACGACGGAGACGAGATTTTTACCCCCCACATCATTTCTTCAGATGCAGAGTGCGCGCAGTCTGTGTACGCCACCGATATGGATGGTGACGGCGATATGGATGTGCTTTCTGCTTCCTATTCAGATGACAAAATCGCCTGGTATGAAAACGACGGCAATGAGAATTTTAGCGCCCATGTCATCACAACCAACGCGCATGGTGCCAGTGAAGTCTATGCAACAGATGTGGACAGTGATGGAGACCTGGATGTGCTTTCTGCTTCCTATTCAGATGACAAAATCGCCTGGTATGAAAACGACGGCAATGAAAAATTTTCCGCCCATGTTATCACGACCCAGGCAGACGGCGCTATGACGGTGTATTCGGCCGATATTGACGGTGACGGAGATGTGGATATGCTTTCTGCTTCTTCCGGAGAATATCCAACTTATGACAGCAGGGTCGCCTGGTATGAAAATGATGGGAACGAGAACTTCACGATCCATATCATTACAGAGGAGGCATGGGGAGCGGAATCAGTTTATGCCGCCGATGTGGATGGTGACGGCGATCTGGATGTGCTCTCTGCCTCAGATAATGATGATAAAATCGCCTGGTATGAGAACGACGGCGATGAAAATTTTGTAACCTATGTGATCACGACCGATGCAGAGGGAGCATGTTCAGTTTATGCAGCGGATATGGATGGCGACGGAGACATGGACGTGCTTTCTGCATCCGACTCCGATCATAAAATCGCATGGTATCGAAATGATATGATACTCATTGAAACTCCGGTTGCCAATTTCAGCGCTGATCCGGTTGTTGGAACACAGCCTCTGACCGTTCAGTTTTCGGACAGTTCTACAGGGACCATCGATACCTGGTTCTGGGATTTCGGGGATGGTCAGTCCAGTACCGAGCAGAGCCCTCTGCACGCATACGAGCTTGCAGACACCTTCACCGTCTCATTAACTGTGACCGGGCCTAAAGGATCCGACACGGAAACCAGAGACAATTA
>JAFGCO010000010.1 GCA_016932575.1 bacterium | reverse complement strand
GCCGGAGCTGGTCATGCTGTCCCATAATTCATCACCGGAACCGTCCGTGTGGTCCTTTTCCCAGATCAGATCGCCGCGCTCGGTGAACACTTTTACTTTACATATACCTGGGAGCTCATAAAAAGCGATTCGGTCATACTGATATTTATCACCGAACTGCAGGGAACGGGCCCGGATGTCGTAGGGATTCGGTACGACGCGGACTTCTTCAAGCAGTGAACCCTGGGGACGTCTCAGATAGGCGGGAACACTCGTGAGTGTATAAAACATACTGCTTTTTAAAGGCACACCATTGTTTATTGATCCGTCATCCTTTGATTGAATATAGTAATAATAGTCAAAACCGCGGGCAGCGGTAATATCATCCCATTCATGGACAACGTTCGGTCCATCACATTCAAAAACTTTTTTGTATACAGTTCTGGGTTCACTGACATTGCCTTCTGAGCGATAAATAATATAACCATCAAATCCCGGGGCGGTTGCTGCATTATCCGCCCATGTCAAACGAATCCGGTCACCACCGGAGATGACAGTAAATGTTTCGGGAGGAGGAGGGGGCTGAGGTATATTGTATCCGGATTCAAAACTGATTCGGGCATTCTGAAAAGTTTTTAATATGGAATCTTTACATGTGAGAACCCAGGCTTTCTTATATTCAGTATGATTGTTTGTCTGGGATTTATCCGGCATGATGAGTGCCGGTGCGCCCGTACCGTTAAAATATTCAAGCCAATTGGCTCCGACTTCCCGATTCTTTTCACGACTGATACCTGCCACGCCGCCCGCAACAACAATGTGGATACTGTCGCCATGTTTCAGCGTATAGGGCCCGAATCCCTGAACAGATCCTGTGCCGCCGATACCGGGCCCCCAGGCATCTGCTGCCAATCCCGATTCTTCAACAAGCTCTGCCTGTGTTTTCTCGGCATGTCCCCAGGACATATATTCATAGCGATCAGCCATGAGCGGTTCATTATATTGGGATCCTGCACGCTGAGCTGGATCTGAATCTACATCGATAAAATGGGTGGTCACCGGCTGGGATGGATTATCAACAGAATTTCCCGGAGCTTGATCTGCATACAAAACTGAGTGACCCACAAATTTTGCTGCGGCCAGAATGCCATCATCCTTTTCATTTGGACATCCCCAATCATCCTCAAGAGGCAATGGACGTGTAGAAAGCGGACTATACCAGGCGTAATGAGCGCGCAGTTTGTACAGAGGAGAGTTGGGATCATTAAATTCAGGATCAGCCGGATCTGTACCGATCACATGGTTCACCACATTGCGTCCCCAGGAGGAGTTATTGGTTCCCCATCCCTGCATGGCATTGTTTGCATCATCCCAGACCGATTCTCCCGAAAGCGCGTATCGATATAACAGATAAAAATAGAAGCCGTTCAGTGTCTGTTCATTGACAGTGCCTTCATTATCGATAATCCCTGTATTCTTGATGATATAATCATAGATATAGTAATTGTCGTGTTCCTGTTGTGTAAAAGCATAGATTTTTTTCGTGACTGTAGCCCCAATCGATGTGTGGTTCTTGACCACAAGCATTCTGTCGGCAACCAAATCCGGATCCACTTCATCCAGCACATCATAGAATGTTGTATTGGATGCCAGTTCGCCATCCACAGACACAACTGGATGGTCAAATTTGCCGACCAATCTGAAATCGACGGCGTCGAAAACGGGCCGTTCATCATATTCATTGACTTTCAGACCGATATTGGTGACGATATATTCAAAGCTTCGGTTAACTTTTGAATTGTAATAATCCATAGCTCCCAGCCACATACCTTTGGCCCGCATGGTCGATTGAATAATGCCGTATTGACCCGGCCATGAAAATGTATTATTTCTGAGTTCTGTTCCGCCGGTTTCGCCTTCAGATCCCTGTTCTGAAAAGTAAGTATGCAGTTCATTCACGCGCAGCCATTTGAGTGCGCCCGAAGCGCCAATTGCCTGGGAACGAACGGTTTGCGCACCTAGTAGTAAAAAGAGGCAGCTCAATGTCATCCATTTAATATTGTCTATTTTATTCATCGATAAATCCCCTGCTTTAGATTACTGAAGATCAAATGATATGCGTAAACCGAAAAAAACACGGCGCGGATCAAAGAATGTAAATGAAGTTAAGTTTGGCATATCAATATAGGCTTTGTCTTCCAGAATTTTATTCATTTCTTGTTCATTGACCACGATCCATGCTTCTTTCTGATTGAGATATTTCAAATACAATCCGGAAGCGTTGTCATAATAAATCACATCTTCTATCCCGATATCATTGGCATAATCAATAGCTCCTCGTATTTCAATAGGCTGAAAATCAACACCTGGTTTCCTGTAATCACCGACCCGGTCATTGCCGGGAATATTATCATACGCATCACTTTTAGGCAGATGGAGGCTTTCGTAATAATAAATCCGATCTCCAGCGGAACCGCCGAAGTTCCACAAAGACATTCTACGATAATTGAAAAGATTGGCAATGTCGGCAAAAGCCTGAATTCTGAGTTTATTAAATTGGAAGGTTTTGCTTAGCCTTAAAATTGCACTAAACATATCCGTCTCCTGCACATTATTGGCTACAGAGGCGATTTCTTTGGGATTCCAGGTGACCCAGTTGCCGGCATGCCAATCCAGAAGTAAGTTTCCCATCCAGCCACCGACGGGCCGAATGCCTGAAAACAGGGGACCAAAGTCGTCTGGTGTAAACAGCGACAGATTAAACCGGGCATAGGGAGATGGAGTCGGCCTTTCCTGATAAAGATTGGTGGTTGTTTCATCATAATGTTTTTGTCGCGATGGATCTTCATAAACCTCCGAACGGCCGAAATGTCCCGATGTGCTGACCTGATAGGTGAAGTTACCAAAAAAGGTCCACCATCTTCCGCGATTTTTACGAACGGTCAGTTCGAATCCCCGGATATCCTCATAGCTGTTACTCGTTGTACGATCATAGACAATCCCTCCGATCGCTGTATATCGGGTTGTGCTCTGCTGATCGAAAATATCATGGTAAAAAGCGGCAAGCTGAACAAGATAGTTATCCATGATCGCATGATCGTATCCCAGTTCATATGAAATGGTTTTTGCAAGAATTAAGTTCGGATCTCCATATGTGGTCATTCTCCGGTCTGTTGAGCGGCCGACACGAAACAATGTTTCATAAGAAGGAATCTGTTTAAAATGACCATAATTGAAAAACAGTTTTGAATTTTCAGTAATCGGGTGAGAAATACCCAGACGGGGACTTAACTGCCACTGCGGTTTGGATTCCGACCGTGAAAAATCCAGACTTTCATCATACTTGCTGCCGAAAAATATGGGATCATAAGGATCCACATCCCACCATTCAGTGTTTGAATTGGTATAATCGAGCCGCAAACCCAGATTCATGATAAAACCTTTGGTCTCGAGCTTATCCTGCAAATAAACCGCTGCTCTGACCGGCTCAACATTCATGAGAACATGTTCCGTGTACTCATCGCGTTTATAATACGCGATAATCCCGTAATCCAAGTCAATATCATTATAGATAAATTCAACTCCCGCTTTCATGAGATTGTTGAAATTCATCTGACTGGTAATATCTGCCTTTAGAGTTGTTGACCTGGCCTTTGTATTATCCCTGCGCTTGCATGTAAATCCGCCAAAAACCATATCTCTGACAATACCGATTTCATCCTCCCAACTATATCCGTAAGGCGCTTCATCATGAAAATAATCGGGGACAACTTCATATAGCGTTGTATCCCGTACTCCTGGAGGACGTGTATCATAGTCCCGTATAAAATGCTCTAATGAAACTTCATAAAAAGTCCTGGAATTCAGAGTATGTGTCAGTTTCGCAGCAATATTTTTATGCCCAATATCGGCCAGACTGAATGAGCCTGTTCCAAAAAGGTCTCCCAGCCTTTCGCCCATAACACTGGCAATAGAACTAGGATACCTTAAATACTGGTAAGTAAAATTCTGCTGCATGGTATACTGCTTTCCTATTAATCCGGATATGGTCAGTTTCATTGATGGAGAAAGGTCAGAAATCAATTTCATATTCCAGTCCCAATCCACATAATCATCACGTGTAAGCGGAACCACCAGCATTTCACGATGCCGGCGATAGGATGTAAAAAATCGCAGATCGCCCAAATTTTCTCCGATCAACGGAACAGGACCGCCCAGCCCCCCATCAATATCATAGTCTGTCTGGTTATAATCAGGTTGTTTTCGCGTTTCCCACATAAAAACGCGCTGAGCCGCTGCTGGCGACAGATCATTATCCGGATTGTTATCGCCCATCAAATTTTCAGAAATCTCGTTCCATCCTTCAAAATCAGGATACTGACGCTGCATATACAGATTCCAGGCTCCATTGTCTGTGCCGGTCCAGCAAACGTCATCATCATAATAGGGCCGAAGATAAAACGAATTTGGATCAAAGGGAGAAATACCAAAATGTTTCTTTCCCGGAGGACTCATTCGCAATTCAACACTGCCATGATGTGCTTTCGCACTGCCCTCTTTGGTAATCACATTAACAATCCCTGACCTTACCTGACCGTATTCAGCATTGAAACCTCCCCGCTCGATTGATATTTCCTGTACAGCACTTAATGCCACACTGGATACCGGTTTGTTATTTCTCGGATCGCGCAGTGTCACACCATCAAGCAGAAGCAGGGCTTCATCTGTTCCCCCACCACGAATCTCGAGTCCATTCTGAATGCCTGCCTGCAGACCAACCACACTTTGAACGTTGGCAACAGGCAGTACTTCCACTTCCTGTGCAGTCACAGCCACAACACTGGTCGCAACATCCTCTTTGATAATGGATTTTTCTGCAATCACGGTCACTGTCTCTCCCTCCAGGGCTTCCATCTCCATATTCACATTAACCCGTGCTGTCTGATCAATGCGTACCCGTATATCAGTCACAGTCACTTTCGCATACCCGATGACGGAAACCTGAAGTTCATGGAGGCCGGGCGGAACATGCAGTATGGTATATTGACCATTGAGATTTGCTGCAGACCCAAGTCCGGTGCCCGCCACAACCACGTTGGCCCCTGCCAGGGGATCACCAGTTTCTTTATCTAAAACCACTCCGGCAATTTTTCCCGTAACCCCTGACCAAAGCGGGACAGACAATATCATCACCGCCAGAGCCAATCCTATGAAAAATCGCTTGTAACGCTTCATACGTTGAGCCCTCCTGCGCTTTAAATTTATATTCCTGTTTATAACATTAATAACAATTAAATACAAAAAATCAAAACAATATATCAAGCAATCATGGGTGAAAAACTGTGAATTAACCGTTAATGCGACCAATTAACATTTGTTCCTCATATGAAATTTTTACATTGACAGTAAAAATCAGAATGCCTATATTCATTTTAACAGCGCTTAACATGTGGAAAATTCGATGCTCAATAAAAAAGACATCTTGAAGAAAATTCTACAAAGCGATTCATTTGCAAATTCTCAGGTCTATCAGGATTTACTTTCCTATCTGTTCGAAGCCTCTATCAACAACATCACGCCAAAAGAATACACGATTGCCAATGAAGTTTTCCATAAAGGGGTTAACTTCGATCCAAGTCACGACACGATCGTTCGTGTCTATATGTATAATTTACGAAAAAAACTGGAGCAGTATTACAGCCATGAAGGTGTTCATGATGAAATCAGAGTTGATCTGCCCAAAGGGCATTATGAAATCAGATTTATGCACCGCAAAAGACCAAAATTTGATTTCATCAAACGTCTTTACTGGATAATTCCCATGATCATACTGTTATTCAGCAATGCCTATTTTGTCTATAAATATTTGCTGAAGGCCCCTCTCCTTGATGATGTGGGATTTTATCGAAATGATCCGATCTGGAGCGGCTTTTTATTCAACAATGTTCCCAAACAAATCGTACTGGGAGATCATTTCTTTTATGTAAAAGATGACGACATACTGCCTCTCAGAACAATCATGCGCAGAGACGACATCAACTCAGAAGCAGAATTCAATCTTTTCAAAATCCAGGATATTGAACGACGGAATTATATTATTTTGCGATTTCCAATGTTCCCAAGAAACAGCGTCTGGCCTTCTTCTGATATCATCAGTCTGTTTGTAAAAACAAAGCAAAATTTCAAATTAAACTATTCATCAAATGTGACCGCCTCTGATATTAAAAACGAGGATATTATTTTTGTCGGATCATTTCATACACTTGCTGCCTTCGACCAGACCTTCAGAAAATCAAAATTCAGCTATCAAGTTTATCCCAATATTCTGACTTATCACGATGATTTAAAAGATACGACCATTACCAATGTAGTCGATCTTAATCCGATTTTTTATCACACAGATCTGGGCGTGGTAAGAAAAATTCCCGGACCCAATAAAAATATTGTCTTTATATTTACCAGTTTCCATGAGACAGGTACCATCGGAATTATCAAATATTTCATGGATCCGCAAAGCCTTAAGCAACTGGAAAGCAAATTTGTCGAAAAATTAGGCCATGTTCCAGAATATTTCGAAATCCTGTTTAGAGCCAGCGGCTACGACAGAACGGTTTATGCCACTGATATTATTTATCTTCATGAAATCAGCCCGGAAGAGAATTTCTGGTAATTTTATTTAAGACGATCCATCAGATATTGAATTGAATGTGTCATCCGAATAGAAATTAAAAACCGGCCTGTTCGAAAAAATCCATTTATTTTAATAAAATAGAATTTTCTCTTGACAATAATTAAACAATTCATTACAATGATACAAAACTGTGAACGTTCACAGTGACACAGACCAAAACAGTTTATTATTACAATGAAATAAAATTGGGCACTCCCCACCGTCATTTTTCTCAAAATTAAAGCGGACCAAATCTATTGGCCACTCTAAAAGAAATTGCAAAGCGTGCTAATGTATCGATTGGCACAGTGGATCGTGTCATTCATAAACGCGGCAATGTTTCAAAGCTAAAAGAGAACAAAATCAGGAAAATTATCGCTGAGCTCGATTACAAACCCAACCTTTTTGCACAGCAGCTTCAAAAAAATAAAAAATTTACTTTTGGCGTCCTCATGCCGGAGACAGATGTTAAACTGGGCTATTGGCCGATGGCAATGCGAGGCATCAACAAAGCAATAAGCGAACTCTGGAAGCAAAACATACGCGTCACTTACTTCCATTATGACGCAAATTCGAAAGAATCATTTCAAAAAATTTCCAGAATTGCCATCCAAAACAGCATTGACGGATTACTCATTGCCCCGGGATTATACCTGGATGTGATTCGAGATTTTGTTCTGCACCTTGAAGATAATATCCCCTATGTCTTTTTCGATTCTCCGGTTCATGGCACAAAAAGCCTCTGTGATATATTACAAGACGCCTATAACAGCGGATGGCTTTCTGCTAAATTAATGCATTTGCTATTGCCCAATCCCAGTGAAATTGCCATTATTACCGTACAGCAAAAAGGCAATCATCTGCAGAATCGTGCATATGGTTTTATACAATATTTTCAGGATAAACCGGATTACAAACTGCACACATTCTTTCCAAAAGTCATTGAAAGTCCAATGCATGATATTGATCATCTTCTGGATAAAATATTCCAATCCAGATACAAAATCGATGGTATCTTTACCACCAATGCGCTTGCATATAAAATTGTAGAGTATATTTCGGAAAACAGGCCTGAAAAAAAGTATTCACTCATTGGATATGATCTGACAGAAAAAAACAAACAGTATCTTAAGGAGGGACTCATTGATTTTATTATCAATCAGAAGCCGGAAATACAAGGGTATAAAGGGATTTATTCATTATATCGGCATATTGTTTTAAAAGAACCTGTTCAAAGCACTGTATTAATGTCCTTAGATATTGTTACAAAGGAAAATATCGCTTACTATCAAGAGATATAGCATGGAATCAGATATAAAGTATCTTAAGACCACAGAAAGCGAAGAATGTAATATAAAAATCAATTTTTATTCACTAAAAGCTTGGAGGAATCAAACAATGAGAGTGAGAACGAGACAGGTCTTGTCATGGTTGATGATAATGACCATCATCCTGACCACATCATTATGGTCGGGGACCACAGGGAAAATCGCCGGGATTGTCGTGGACAAACAGACCGGTGATCCCCTGGCGGGCGCCAATATCCTTATTGAAGATACCGAACTTGGCGCAGCCGCAGATTTGGAAGGGCAGTATACCATTCTTCATGTACCGCCAGGAACCTACAACCTCAATGTATCGGTAATTGGATATGCAAAGATAACCGTCCAGGATATCCGTGTAAAAATCGACCAGACCGCCCGTGTTGATGTGGCACTTACCATGGAGGCGATTGAAGGAGAAACCGTCACGATTGTCGCCGAAAAGAATCCCATCAAACGCGACGTGGCCACCAGTGTGGTGGCGGTGTCGGCTCAGGAACTGGCCGAATTGCCGGTATCCGATATTCAGAGTGTGGTGGGATTGCAGGCAGGCATCCAAAGCAATCTTCAGATACGCGGCGGAACCTCGGATGAAGCCATGCTTCAGGTGGATGGAGTCACGCTGCGCGATCCGAGAAATAACAAGCCGGTTTCTTCCGTGGCTCTCAGTGCTATCAAAGAGATTTCGATAGAACGAGGGGGCTTTAATGCTGAATACGGCCAGGTCAGATCAGGCATTGTCAATGTGGTGACACAGGAAGGAAGCAAATCTGCTTATCACGGTTCAATTGAAACCAGGTACAGTCCCCCGGCACCCAAGCATTTCGATAAATCCCCCTTTGATAAAGACTCCTATTTTTTAAAGCCTTATTATGATGATGACGTCTGCTGGACCGGTACAGATAACGGTGCCTGGGATGAATACACGCAACGTCAGTATCTGGAATTCGAAGGATGGAATGCGGTTTCAGAACGTCTTATGACTGATAATGATCCCACCAATAATCTGACGCCAATCGGAGCCCAGAGGCAATTCATGTGGGAAACCCGGAAACAGCCGCCACTCGACGAACCGGATTATGTCATCGACGGCGGTCTGGGCGGACCGATCCCATTTCTGGGTGAAATACTCGGGAATCCCAGATTTTTTGCTTCATATCGAAGAGAACGGGAAATGCTGCTGTTTCCGCTTACCCGGGATGATTATGTTCAGTACGACTTGAATCTGAAAATTACCTCGGATATCAGTGAATCCATGCGGCTCCAGATTACCGGATTGGCTGGCAAGCAATATACCCATATGGAAAATTGGCTGACCTGGGATCCCAGTCAGAACTGGTATATGCGGTATCCCTGGGAGCTTGCCCAGACAGTCCAGGATAGACCGGGCAACATGTTCAACACAGGGGCATACAGCCTGGCGGATATCAGCCATCAATCATTGGCGGGTAAATTCACCCATACACTCAATCCTAAAACATTTTATGAAGTATCCCTTGAACATTTCGTTCGAAAATATAGGGCGAAACCGATGCGGCGGCGGAATGAGGAAAAGATTTATGAAATCCTGCCCGGTTATTTAGTCAATGAAGCTCCGTTTGGCTATAAATCCGAAGGCCAAAACAGTGAAGTTTCCGGAATGTTCATGGGCGGGCATTACAGCAAATCGCGGGACAATACCACAGCGACATCCACAACTCTGAACGCCAATTTAACCAGTCAGATCAACTTCAGCAATTTGGTGAAAACCGGTGTGGAAGTGGTCTATTACGACCTGGATATGAATTATGGAACCATCCAGTCTCTGGGGGACGGCACCAAATGGTCACAGCATATTGTGATGCGCAAATACCCCGTCAGAGCAGCCGTCTACCTTCAGGACAAACTGGAAACCAAGGAATTTATCATGAATGTCGGATTGCGGCTGGATTACAGCAATTCCAATTCGAACTGGTGGAATATCGATCCTTACGACAACAGCTTTATCTCCTCGAAATATGATCCGGAGAATAATTATCAGATGATCGAATCGAAAGGGCAATGGCAGCTCAGCCCACGATTGGGCATTTCCCATCCCATTACGGAAAATTCGAAGCTGTTTTTCAATTATGGCCACTTTAAACAGATTCCGGCATTCGAAACCATGTATCGGGTCGGACGCAGTGAAGACAACATCCTCACATCACTGGGCGATCCGAATTTAACCCTGGCAAAAACCATCTCCTATGAACTTGGGTATGACCATACACTCCTGGATAATTACTTGCTGCAATTGGCCGCTTTCTATCAGGATGTCTCCAATCAGCAGAACTTCACGCAATACACCTCGCTGTTTGGGACCGTTTATAACAAGACAACCAATACCAGTTATGAAGATATCCGGGGTTTTGAACTCACACTGCGTAAAAACAGGGGACGCTGGTGGACCTTCTTTGCAAATTACACCTACCAGGTGACCACTTCCGGTCAATTTGGTGTCGATCAGAGATACCAGGATCCATTGCTGCAAAAAGATTACACCGAAGCGACAGTCAATCTGTACCAGCAGAGGCCCATCCCCCGTCCCTATGCCCGTCTGAACCTATCATTATTTACGCCCGATAATTACGGACCTTCAGTGCTTGGTATTTATCCGGCCGGCGGATATTTACTGAACATGCTGCTGAACTGGCAGGCCGGAGAATGGGAAACCTATAACCCCGATCTGGATCCAACCGTGCAAAACAATGTCCAGCGAACCGACTATTTTAATTCTGTATTACGATTCAGCAAAACCTTTCAATTTAAAAAAGTCCGCGTTCAGGCCTTTGTCGACATCGACAACCTTTTCAATTATCGCCGGATGTCAATGGTAAACTGGGAAGATAATGATGACAGGAATTATTATTATGAAAGCCTGCATCTGCCCGAGAGTGATGATTACGAGAATATTCCGGGCGACGACCGTGTGGGATCTTATCGTAAACGCGGCGTCGAATTTCAACCCATCGAAATTGTGGGGAACATTGATGAGAATACGCTCCCCAAAACCGGTCTTATCTATTATTCCCGGCAAACGGAGAGATATCTGGAATATATTGATGATACCTGGGTCATTGTCAACCCAAAACGCATCGATAAAATTCTCGAAGACAAGGCTTATATCGACATGCCAAATCAGGACTGTTTTTCGTTTCTGGATCCTCGGCAAATATATTACGGGCTTCGGGTCTCTTTTGATTTACATTAATTCATCAATAAATGAGGAACACTATGAAAAAATTAATCCTTCAAAAGCAGATGCTCCTCTTGATCGCTGGTTTGTGCGTGTGCGGCATGTTTCATTCCCTGCGCGCCCAGGGACAGGGTGGAGAATTGAAATGGATTCGAATCGGCGAACTGCATGATTCATTATCCGAACAGGGAACGGAAGTGGAAGGCGCCGGTGTCGTGCAGACCGGCAACAATTTGTACTGGCCGGCCGCATATGGGCAGAATCAAACCTGTTCCCGCGCCAAGGCAATCTGGGTAGGAAGCAAAAATTATTATGATTCTGTAATGGATAAAACATACACCCACAAAGTTGCATGTATCGGTCCCCGTGTGGATTCTGAACGTATTTATCAAATTTTTCAGCAGGATTTTAAAATGATCGGCAAATATGCACACCCGATCGTTGTCGTGGATGATGTTCTGGCATCGGCCATTGATCTCCATGATGTGCTGGATGAAACCGATGCAAATCTTCCCTGTGACCGTATGGTCCAGGTTGAATTCAATACTGCTGCGGGTGTTAATATCACAAAAAAAGTAATGGCATGGAGCCAGCAGAATCATGATAACTATTTCATTTATGATTATGTGATTAAAAATAACGGGGTGTTCAATGCAGAAGGTGATAAAAATCCCCAGGACCTTGAAGAATTTGTTTTCTTCACACAATACCGATACGCCCTGGTCGGAGAAGCCAAGAGCAGTTTCAACGAAGGTTGGGGGCAGTGGGAAGCCACATGGGGACGGAATACTATCAATCAGGTGATCGGCACAGATCCGGCCGCCGATGACTATAAATTCCGGGCTCTCTATTCCTGGTACGGTCCTCATTCCGGACAGGGGGTTGATGACTGGGGATGTCCCAATTTCGGAGACGATGGCCGTTTGTCTGCAGCCAAATATGCAGGTGTGGTGGTTTTGCATGCCGACAAATCAACAACAGACCGTTCTGATGATTTGCGACAGCCAAAAACAACCATGTATCTCGGCAGTGACGATGCTACGGTTCAGGTCCCCTACAGCAGTTATGATGAAGCCGCAATGAAGGCCAAATATGAAGTCATGACTGCCGGTCATGCAGATAAAACACATGCCGAAGAAGTGGGTGACAGTTATGCCAATGAATGGGGTACCGATCCCGGCGGGTACACCCAGACCCAGGGATACGGTCCATATACACTGGCCGATGGCGACAGTATTCATATCGTACTCGCTGAATGCGTGGCGGGTATTGATCGGGCAAAAAGCCGCTCCGTGGGAAGAAACTGGGTGACCTGGGAAAACGAAACTGGCAGACCCGCTCTGTTTATGCCGGATGGATCGGAAACCACAGATCATAATGCTTATAAACGCGAATGGGTTCAAACAGGCGAAGATTCCATTCTTAAAACTTTTGAAAATGTCCTGAGCAATTATAACTCCGGATATGAAATTCCTCAACCGCCGCCACCTCCGGAAAATTTCACTGTCCAGTCAGGAGGAGACCGTATTCTGCTCACATGGGCTGATAATGCAGTGACCTGGCCGAATTTTGACGGATATATCATTTATCGTTCCGAATCCAATGTTTTGGATCCGTTGACAGTCTATACAAAAATTTTTGAATGTACTGCATCGGATGTTGTCCACGAGTTTGAAGACTTAACCGCCACCCGTGGTTTCGATTATTACTATTATATTCAAACCAAAGACGACGGATCAACCAATATTGTTCACCCTGGAGTACCGCTTGTAAGTAACATGTTCTGGACATTGACCAGCTACCCGGCGTACCTGAGACGTCCCCAGGGTATGCTGCTTGAAGAAGTACGCGTCGTACCGAATCCTTATGATATCCGGGCCCGGGCCCTGCAGTTCGGTGACAAATCGCAATATGACCGAATCGCCTTTTATGAGCTGCCCGGTATCTGCAAGCTGAAAATATTCACCGAGCGCGGCGATCTGATCTGGGAAAAGGACCACACGGACGGTTCCGGTGATGAATTATGGGACAGCTTCACCAGCTCCGGCCAGATCATTGTCAGCGGCATATACATTCTGTATGTTGAAGTGACTCAGAACATCCGCGCGGAAAAGGACATTGAG
>JAFGCO010000009.1 GCA_016932575.1 bacterium | reverse complement strand
CATTCATTATTTGCATGATTTGTTTTCTGACTTTATTTTTTTCACTGCCGGTATTTTCACAAGACCCCATTGCTGATTTTACGACGGATCAGACATCCGGATGCTCCGGCATGGTGGTGATATTTACAGATCAGTCCAAAAATGCCACATCCTGGTCCTGGAACTTTCCCGGAGGCAATCCATCCAGCGCGAGTACCCAGGGACCGCATCAGGTGACTTATTCGAACATCGGCTCGTTTGATGTGAGTCTTGAAGTCGAGGGCAACAACAGCTCGGATAAAAAATACAAGACCGGTTACATCACTGTCAATGACTGTTCCCCGAGTGCCAATTTTTCGTTCAGCCCTTCCAGCGGCTGCAGTCCTCTCACGGTGACCTACACGGATCAATCAGCCGATGCCGGCACCTGGAGCTGGAGTTTTCCGGGAGGGAATCCATCCGGTGCCCAGACGAAGGGTCCGCATACAGTGACCTATTCCGGTGCGGGTTCATACAGCGCCACTCTTGTGGTTGCCAACCAGTACGGGCAGGACACAAAGACCAAAAACCATGTGGTCAACGTATCCCGGTGTCTTGATTTCGGGGATGCGCCAGCGCCGTATCCGACCACCCTCCAGCAGAACGGAGCCCGGCATACCTACAATGCGGCACTTTTTCTGGGTCAGGGAGTGGACAGGGAAGCAGACGGTCAGCCCGATTCCACAGCGACCGGGGACGATAATAATGGACAGAATGATGAAGACGGTGTGGAATGGCTGGATGAGCTGGTACCCAATGATACAGCCCGTGTTATTATAACAGCCTCTGCTGGAGGGTACCTGAAAGCCTGGATCGATTTCAACCGGGACGGCGACTGGGAGGATGAAGGAGAGGAAGTTTTGGACGAACAAATTGGTGGGGGAGCCAACGAGCTTGAGGTGCCCGTGCCGGACGACGCAGTCGAGGGAAACACCTATGCCCGCTTCCGCTACTCAGATGAGATCATCCCTTCGTCTGATGGAGAAGTAAACGGCGGTGAAGTGGAAGACATGCGGGTCTTTATTCATTCAAGAAGATTATTTGATTACGGCGATGCGCCCGATGATGACACATTTCATTATCATACGCTCTTCTCACATAACGGCGCCCGGCATCCGGTTGATGCGTCTTTATTTATTGGCAAGTCTACCGACGGACCACCGGATATGGAATTAGAGGGCAAACAGAGCACGGATGCTCTGGGTGATAATACTGATGGTGACAACGATGAGAACGGTGTTATTATTGCAAATCATTCGGCACCTGGAGAAGTGACATTAATAGATGCGTGGTTGACCGGAGAGGGTTATCTCCATGGGTGGGTCGATTTCAATTGTGACGGCGACTTCACAGATATTGATGAATATTGTGTTGAATATGACAACACGAGTCCGTCTTCAGCATCCCTTCATCATTTGTCCTGGGTGACCCCTGAAACGGCTGTTCCGGGTACGACCTATGCCCGTTTCCGCTACTGTACTGATCCCGGGCCTTTCAGTTCGGACGGCAGAGGCGGATTTGGCGAAGTTGAAGATTATCAGATAGAGATTCTCCCGGTCAAAAACGATTACGGAGATGCGCCGGAGCGTTATAACACATCAGGCTTTGAAGCAGCCTGTCATCCCGTGTCTCCCACCGTCAGGCTGGGTACCTATTGTGATCCCGATTCTGCCGATCAGCCGGGAGATAAAGCCGATGGAGACGACACAGACATGTATGGCGATGACGAAGATGGTGTGGTATTTACCGACCTGATACCTGGAAATGCGACGATCATTACAGTAACAACCAGAGGGTTCGGTTTTCTTCATGCATGGATCGACTATAACCATGACGGGGATTGGGATGATCCTGCAGAGTATATAATACGCGGTGATCCGAAATCAGATGAAACCACGGATTATTCAATAAATGTGCCTATAAATGCATCCGTCGGCTATACATATGCCCGGTTCCGGTACAAGAGAAGATACGAGTCACAGTTAAACTCGCCGGACATGGACACTTTTGGCGAATCTTTACCAGGAGAGGTGGAAGATTACAGAATTCACATTGGTCAAATGCTGCTTGACTACGGCGATGCACCTGACGAGCCTTTTCCGACATTTCATCAGAACAACGGCGCCAGACATATTATTGACCCGGATGTCTATCTGGGACTGGGTGTGAGCGGCGAGAATGACGGCAAACCGGACTCTCTTGCTCTGGGAGATGACGATGACGGTGTGGAACAGCTTGGGGCCATGATTATAGGCGATACGACCCTTTTCAATATCACCGCCTCCACAACCGGTTTTCTGAAAGCCTGGATCGATTATAACGGGGACGGTGACTGGGAAGATGAAACAGAAGAAATTTGTGATACTCAGATTAACATGGACGCCAATGAACTGGCAATTTATATACCGGATGACGCGACAGAAGGCCCCACGTATGGACGGTTCCGTTTTTCTGAAGATACCATCCCCTCCTTTGACGGAGAAGTCTATAGCGGTGAAGTGGAAGACATGCGGTTTTATTTGACGAGCCGATACATCTACGATTACGGAGATGCGCCGGAAAATGACACGCTTCATTATGAAACCCTTCTGGCAAGCAATGGCGCCAGACATCCAATAAGCATATCCATTGGCCTCGGAACAGTCGGTTCCTCGCATGGTACGACACACCGGATGGGGAACCGGATGGTCAGCCCGGTTTGTATGCTCATGGGGATGATAATGACGGGTTTGATGATGAAGACGGCATACTCTTCCAGAGTTATTTTGCCCCCGGAGAAACCACCACCATTGATGTCTGGATGAAAGGAGCCGGTTATCTGCATGGCTGGGCCGATTTTAACAGGGACGGCGATTTTCTGGATACAGGTGAATATTTTCTGCAATTTGACAATACGATTCTGCCTGAATTGTCCAGGCGATTGTTCGACATCGCCACGCCTGGAACCGCTGAACCGGGATTGACTTATTTTCGTTTTCGGTACAGCTCAGATCCCGTGCCCTTTACGCCGGGCGGACTGGGGAATTTTGGTGAAGTGGAAGATTATATGATGGAAATACTCCCCTATTATTATGATTACGGGGACGCGCCGGACACCTACAATACAACGGGTGGAGCTGCCGCACGTCATCCCATCAATTCCCTGGTCAAGCTGGGTGAAACCTGTGATACCGATCCGGCTGGTCAGCCGGGTCCGGATGCCGATGGAGACGATACGGATACCGACGGTGATGACGATGATGGCGTGGAATTCACAGAAATGATTCCGGGAGAGACAACAACTATCACGATCAGGACACGCATGTCAGGTTTTCTGTACGGCTGGATCGATTTTAATTATGATGGAGATTGGGATGACCCCGGAGAAAATATCATTTCAGCCGATCCAAAATCAGAGGAAACCACGGATTATACTATTGTTGTACCTGCAGATGCTGTGTTGGGCTATACCTATGCCCGGTTCAGGTATATACTCAGATACGCAGATGAGTTTACACCTCCAGTTGTTGTAAACAGTTACGGCGCCAGTTTACCGGGTGAAGTGGAAGATTATAAAATATACATCGGTGAAATGTTTGATTTTGGAGACGCTCCGGATGATGCCGACTATCATTATGAAACCCTTCTCACACATAACGGAGCACGGCATCCGGTTGACGAATCCACATATCTTGCGAACAGTGAGGAACCAAGTGTGGAACCTGACGGACAACCGGACCTTTATGCTGGTAGGGATGGTGGATACCGTGAAGAAAATGGCGTCCTTTTCTACACCGTTTTTTCACCGGGAGAAACAACAACCATTCAGGCCTATATGGAAGGGGCAGCCTATCTGCACGGCTGGATCGATTTTAACTGCGACGGCGATTTTCATGACAGCGGAGAATATTTTATACAATTTGATAATACAGCCTTACCTTATGAAGAAACCAGACTCTTTGACATTGTCACGCCTGAAACCGCTGTTCCCGGAAAAACTTATGTCCGTTTCCGTTACTGCACGGATCCTGCACCCTTTACGCCGGGCGGTCTGGGCGGATTTGGTGAAGTGGAAGATTTTATGTTTTATATCCTGGAAGATTTCTATGATTATGGAGATGCACCGGACAGCTACCATACAACGGGAGATGATGCGGCGCGTCATCCGGTGAATAAGGTAGTAGTACTGGGTATCGAGGTTGACTCGGAACCCGACGGAATACCGGGTGTGAATGCGGATGGAGACGATACAAACGATTCTGTTAATGATGAAGAAGGCGTTACATTCTCCTATTTGAATCCGGGAGAGGAAACAATCATCACTGTTCATACAAGCGGGCCGGGTTACCTTTATGCCTGGATCGATTTTAATCGGGACGGCGACTGGGAGGATGCCGGGGAAAATATCATTACCGGTGATAGTAGAACCTGGGAAACAACTGATTACACAATTGATGTGCCTGTAGATGCGGTACCGGGGGATACGTATGCCCGGTTCAGATATGTGTTTGCATACATGAGCCCGCCTCCGGTAGTAGAAAGTTACGGGACAAGCCTGCCCGGTGAAGTCGAGGATTACAAAATAACGATAGCTGCTTCCAAGTCTGACTTGAACACGGATCATTCTCAGATCATTCCGGAAGAATATGCATTGAATCAGAACTGTCCGAATCCGTTCAACAATGAAACGCGTATTTCCTACGCGCTTTGCAAACAGTCCCATACCCGTCTTGTCATACTGAATGCGAACGGACAGATTCTTCGGACACTTGTAAATAAAGTTGAACCGGCAGGCATTTATACTGTTCACTGGAACGGACTGGACAATCACAATATTCCGGTCGGTTCGGGAGTTTATATTGTCCGTATCCATGCGGGATCGTTCCGTATGACGAGAAAGATCATCATGATGAAATAACGACGATTATGATATAAGTTTAAAAATCCCGCTTTTTTTAGCGGGATTTTTTATTATTTAAATAATGCGTAGGCTCAGAATCCTCGTCAATGAGGGGCGATGGAATCTGTAAAAGAAAAGATTGAGATTATCCCGGTGCAAAATCACAATACCCGGTTTAAAAAAATGAATTGTGTTGAACAAAGAATGAAAATGACTTATATTAAAAAAAATACCGATTTTATTAATTCCAGTACACCAACCGAGATGCGGTAATCAAATGAAAAAAATATTGATTTTATTGTCAAATGGCTTTGAGGTTCTGGAAGCAGCGGCATTTATTGATATCCTGGGGTGGGCAAATGTGTTTGGGAATGAACCCGTTGAAATTGTTACGGCCGGAGCCCATAGGATATTAAATTGCACATTTGGTTTTCAGGCCATACCGGATGCGCAGATAACAGATGTCAATCTTGATGATTTTGATGCACTGGCAATCCCCGGGGGATTTGAAAAGGCAGGATTTTATGAAGATGGCTTCTCAGAAGAATTTCTCAATGTCATCCGTGACTTTAATAAAAAGAAAAAAATGATTGCCTCCATTTGTGTGGGTGCTCTTTTATTGGGAAAAAGCGGAATACTTAAAGACAGGCCGGCGACCACCTATCATCTCCTGGAAGGCAAACGAAGAAAACAACTGGCAGAAATGGGCGCGAATATTAAAGACAAACCTGTTGTAAAAGACAGAAACATCATCACTTCTACCTCTCCGGCCACAGCTATAGAAGTCGCCTTTACACTTTTAGAAATACTGACAACAAAGGAGAATGTGGAAAAAATTCAAGAGATGATGGGATTCGAATCAAAGAATCGAAAACCATGATAAATCAACATGCCGGTTCTTTCCTGAGGCATATGTCCCTGCTATCAGGTAAGGATATATCGGAAGATTTTTTGTCCAGGACCGGAGAAATATAATGGATCATCCCCGATTACGACTGTCTGTTTTGCCTCAGATGTATATCATTTGTTCATTGCCGCCTGACAGCAAAATTTTTGATTGCAGTGACCTGTCTTCTTTTTTTTCGATCACAAAAACATCAAAAGAGCTTAAGATCGTATGTGATGAGAATCATATTCCTGGAAAGTGCAGAAAAAGCGAAAACTGGAAGTGCATGAAAGTTGAAGGGAGTTTCGATCTTCATACGATCGGTGTCCTGGAAAGTATTGCAGCACCGCTGGCAAAAAACAAAATCAGTCTTTATGTCGTATCCACCTATGATACGGATTATATTCTCATTCATGCAACAGATTTGGATAGTGCGGTTTCATGTTTAACAGAATACGGGCATACATTTGTCGATATTTCAGATCAATCCTGAGATGCGATTCCGGGGTATCGCCGTTTAATGTCTTTTAATCAATGTTGTTATGCAGCTAAAATATCGGTAATGATTCAGACAATTGATGATAATAATATCATAATATATGGTATTTGATTATGACCTATGTCAAAGACAGAATGAGATTCATAACTGCCAGTAATGGAATTTATACAAGAAAGTTATGCTTTTTATTATTTTGTCTTATCGCATTAAAAAATATTGAATGCAAGGCACAGAATACAATCTGTTTTAAAATAGATATGCGGAAAACAATTGCATGCGGATTATTTTCGCCATTGGAAAATGATACTGTTATTATCAGAGGAAGCTTTAACGGCTGGACAGGAAATGATTATTATCTGGAAGATATCAACAAAGACAATATATACGAGCAGAATTTTGCTGTTGATACCGATTCAGGGGTTATCCATGAGTTTAAATATCTCATTTTAAAATCAAACGGGGATGAAATCTGGGAGAAACGTCCGAATAAAAACAACATGCCCTATGGCAACCGTTTTTTAGATCCGGAGAACAATCAAACGGATGAGTTTGATTTTGACAGATACGCCCTGGGTATGATTGGAAAAGACGTGGTGTTTTCAGTTAAAGAATTGAAAGATGATTTCATTCAATTCAGAAATACCCTAGAAGAACAGCATTGTTGTTTGTATGAATATACGGGCAAGAAAGAATTTGATATGCTTTTCGATTCTCAGTATATGCGTCTTACCGACCCCATGTTACCCAATGAATTCTATAAAATTCTGACGCCGATAACGGCAAAAATAGGCTGCGGGCATACGGCAGTCTGGATGCCGGATGGATTTTGGAATTATGGTAAAAATAAACTTTTTCCTTTAAAAATCCGCCTTATTGAAGATGACGTTGTTGTGTCTGGATGTTATGAAGATACTTTGGGTATCAAAAAAGGCAGTATTATACAAAAAATTAATGGTGTTTCTATCGCAGACATCATTCAGGAAATGCAGGCCAACTATTCTGCTGATGCAATGAATAACCATTTTATTCGCTCTCAGATAGAAAGGAGATTTCCGCTCATATATGCCAGAAGATTTGGTTTTAAAGAAAAATATCAAATAGAATTTACTCAACCCGGGAATAAAATAATCGAGATTAAAGAATTTCGTCCTGCCTCAATTTCGACTGTCAGATCCGTCGTATTCAGTCACTTCAAACATCCTTCGCTTCAGATGAAAATAATCGGTGGAAAAACGGCTGTTATTCATATTCCAACTTTTATCTATTATGACAGAGTTGCCTATTTTACGGGTTTTATCGACAGCTGTTTTGCTGTTATTAAGAATAAAGGATTGTACAATTTAATACTTGATCTTAGAGGAAATGACGGCGGCGATCCATTTTGTGCCGCCCCCTTATTTTCATACCTTCAAAAAAATCCTGAGCCCTATTTTGCAGAACCCTATGGGAAATATTCAGAACTGGCAAAGCCTCTGCCGTTACCTGAAAATTATTTTACAGGTCATTTATACACAATCATTGATGGCCGATGCTTTTCAACGAACGGACATTTTTGTTCGTTATTAAAATATCATCAAATCGGAAAATTTATAGGGACTGAAAGCGGCGCTACATACAAATGCAATGCGGGAAAAAACACAGAAATTCGCCTGGGTAATACAGATATACTGCTGAATTTCGGACGCAGCACCTTTGCTGCAGCTGTGACAGGAATGGATAAAACAAAACCGATCATTCCGGATTATCCTGTGAAAGAAACCTATCAGGATTTTCTGGATGGAAAAGATATTTTTCTGGAAACAGCACTGGGTTTGATTGACAGTACAGACTGATATTTATATTCTGATACTCCTTGTCGATTTATCTGTATGCCTGTATAATAAGGGCCATGCAAATGCTGAAAATGTCATATTCGAATTGGTGTTTTCAGATTCGACAGTAAAAATGTACTCCTGTTCATGTATTATTCCAGAAAGTCGATGTTATATTGATGATCAGTTTGTTACGGACATTATCCCCTCAGATTATGAATATGAAGTTTTTTGGGATGATTGATTTCGTCCCGCAGTGGTTTGATCACCTGTTCGTTCGGACTTTTTAGCCGTATTTTAATGCTTTCGGATGAGGCATTTGTCACTTAAAAAAAACAAGGAGTTTAATCGTGATTCGAAAAATATTTTCAATCGTTGCGGTTGCCTTTATCTCCCAATTATTGATTGGGACTTCAATGTTCACAAAGAAATGTTATTCAGATCCCATTTATACGAATATACCCTCCGCAGGAATCGGAAAAATTGCAGTTCAGATTGAATGTCCCCTATACCCCCGTTATCCGGAAGGCGCTCCTGTTGTTGTGGAAGTGTCGACCTGGTTTGTCAATTTTGTCGAGTTTCATCGTGTCAATGACACGAAGCAGATTGGGGCCCTGACAATATCCTATCTCTGGCCGGGTCGTATGGATGCTGCCACCGGCATTCAAAGTGAGGGTGAATATGATTATGGAGGTCCCGTATCTTTATCTGCACTGAAAGATGTCATTCGGTTCGCTTCAGGTTTGATACCGGATACGAATGGTGACTATATCACAGAACTGTCCACTGTCCCTGTTTTAACAGAAAATATTGGCTTGTTCGCCTCTTCTCATTCCGGTGTTGTCGCTACGAATGTGCTTGCCTATTTTGGCGATGAACTCAGGTCAGTGAAGTATCTCGTCGGAAGGGAAAATCCCACCCGGGATGAGATGTATCCGTTGGAGCTGGGATATTTTTCTGGATCTTCAGCGGAACAAAATAGAGTCAGCAATCCGTTTTTCAATGAAGAAACTTATCTGCCAGACTCGGTCATTGTTGATTATTCCACAGTGGGGTGGTATCAAGCTCAGGGTGAAACCTATGGAAGACCTTTTTTTGCAACGAAGGGGGATATTCCTCAGCATATCCTTTCGCATGACAAGATACCCAATGTCTATAATAAGCGATACTATTCGAGAAACATCACCCACGCTTTATTCAATAATGGTGCATTAACATTGGAAAATTGGCCGGATTATCTGGCGACTCCGTCCGAGACAGATGCTTTCTGGCCGTACCGGATCACGGTTTATAACTATCCCAGCATTGCGACTCACATACCGAACCTGAAAATCATGCTTGTATTTTCTCGTTTTGATCATGTGCAGTCCGCTGTAACAAAACCCCATATTCATCAGGCCTGGGACGGTTTTTATCATACATGTGAATTCTGGGTTCGCATGAATCCGGATCGGGCTTATGTCCAGTCTGTTGATCCCGGTTACGGGCTGAATTTTCCAGATAATAATGCCAACGAAGAACCCGGCAATTGGGTGTATATCGAAGACTGGGGTTTCCCTCCGGATTCCCGTGTGCGTTATAATGTCTGGCTCGCATCTGTCGCCGAGATGGCCGATCGGTTTTACGCCAGAGATTGGAGCAACAATTTGGATACTGTTTTCTTTCCTGTCTTAATCAATTCTCCCGATACAAATATAGAAAATATTTTATACTCCGATTATTCACATAAAAATTATCGCTTATACCCCAATTTTCCCAATCCGTTTAATCCTGAAACGACAATACAGTTGATTATAAATGAAAAATCAGTGATCTCTTTAAATGTGTACGATAACCGAGGAAGACAGATACAGAATTTGTCGAGAGGAGTGCACTTGCCGGGCAGGTATCAATTTACATTTGATGGCAAAAATTTGCCTTCAGGGAATTATTATTACCAGTTAAAAACCCATGGATCTACAGTCGTAAAGAAGATGTTGCTTTTAAAGTAATTCATATAATGGTTCGGGGATGCAATCAAATTAAGTAATGGATGATTTATTATTTAGCAATTATCCGTGATGATTATCATTAAAAAAAATAATGCGATTTAAAGCAAAATTTAATATATTAAAAAATAATACTTGAAACAATGCGTGAATAATGGCCGGGTATGGATTCAAGGTGCATGTTATTGATTGCTTGTCATTTTGTGGGTTCCATTTCCATGTTTGGCTGATGCGTGGTTACTCATGCGATGAGTCATGTTAGTGAATATTGAATCTGGGAATGAGTATATGCCGAAACTCGAACAACTGGAACTGACGAAAAGCTGGGATCATGAATCTGAAATCATGGGAAATTACATCAAAGTAAAGTCGGTGGGTGGAGACGTGTTGCAGATTCTGGAAGCGGGTTGCGGAAAAAGCTGGAGCTTAAATCTGGATGGTGTTGAATATGTATTAACAGGTGTTGACACAGATAAAGTGGCCCTGGAAATGAGAAAAAATATCATCAATGATCTGGACAAAGCTGTTGAAGGTGATTTAAGATACGTGGTACTTAAAAATCATCAGTATGATGTGATATACAGCTCGTTTGTGCTTGAACATATTAAAGGTGCGGAACAGGTGTTAAACAATTTTGTTTATTGGATTAAACCAGCGGGTATTATTATTATCCGTATACCGGATCCGAATTCAGTACAAGGGTTTCTTACTCGCATAACACCCCATTGGTTGCATATACTATATTATCGTTTTCTTTTAGGAAGACAAAACGCCGGCAAGGCAGGCTATGCGCCCTATCCTGTTCATTATGATCCTGTTGTTTCCCGAAAAGGCATGCGGGAATTTTGCCGCAGAAACAATGTCGACATTTTAGCAGAATATGGGGACGGACATATAAGACCCGGCAAAGGATTTGTTGTCAGGCTGTTCATTCATTTTCTTAAATATGTCGTCCATCTGTTTTCTTTTTGCCTGCTGAGTGCCAGGCATACTAATCTCTTGTATATTTTGCAGAAGCGATAAATTGCCCGACAGTACTGTATTGTAACAGAATTGGGTATGAGAGCTGCCAAATTGTAATAAATTTATTGGATCCTCCTGTCATGGCAAAGAGATTTAAAAAAATCGGATTTAATCCATCCACGCGAAAAATGATTTATTATCAATATGACGATAATCTGCCTTTCAATCTGACCTATGCATATTCACGATATTTCGGTCTGTTTCTGGCAGTCGATACACCTGAATTGGAGGATGATGCTATCTACAGTTATGCGTATAATGTGGTGAACGAAGGCATGGTTTATTGTCATTTGTGGGGCAGAAACTGTAAAAAAATCCATGATATTTTTGATGAAGTGATTCAGGTAATTCAGGCCAAGGATGAAGTAAACACCAATCAGCAGACGACCATCCTGAATAAGACTCATGAAAATGAAAGTATTGACGAATCTCTGGTATGTTATTTAAATTACGCTTCCCCGTCAGAATACTATATGGATGAATGCACAGCGGAATTAATTCTGTGCATTGGTAATAAAAGACTGGATACAAAAATCAGGGCATTGTTGAAAAAACAGATTAATGCAAAAAAGAAAGATACTCAATCTTGAGTTCATGAAAAGGCTTTCAAAAGTTCCAGCATTTTCCGGTCCAGTTTATGGCCTTTGTAGTTTTCATAGACAACATCGGCTCGTTCACTGTTGAGCACACCGAATGATCCCTTTAAGTTCCACAAGGCATATCCCCAGCCTGCGTCTTTCCAAAGAGACAACATATCGCGCATCCATCTCAAGGCCACATCATGCGGTGTCCTGTTATAACAGCCCCATTCTCCTACATGCACAGGAACGCCCTGATCCATCAGTGGCTTCCAGGGATCAATAAGTTTCTTTTTAAGTGCGGATTTGTCCCATGCTTTGCCATCATCTCCTTTGAGTGGCCAGGTGGGTTTGTCGAATGTTTCAAATTCTTCTCGAGGCACCCAGCCTGCTGTATAGTGACTGACACTCATGGGATCATATCCCCGGGTGCTTTGCACCAGTCCCAGATCCGCAATGCCAAAGACAGGCGTCCTGCCCACATCTTTACCATCGGCCACGATTATGCGGTCCGGATCCTCCTTCCGGATTCCGGCAACGAGCGTTTTTACCACCTCAACATAGCGTGCTTCGGTTGTCATATGCGGAGGCTCATTGATCAGATCAAAACTCAGATGCCTGTTGGGAATGTCCCTGTATCGCATGGCTAAGTATTTCCAGTGAAAATTCACCGCATCCAACGCTTTCTGCATATTTTCTGCAGTGTCATTAAAAAGATCCATGGGTTCCTGATCGCGTCCATTGATACAGTAACCGGGAACACGATGCATGTTCAGGTTAATATGGATACTGTACTTTCTGCCCAGCTCGATTACCTCGTCAATATCCTGAAAAACTGTTTCGTCGATTGTATACCAGTCATCCGGAGATGTCCAGTTCCAGTAGGACATGGGAATTCGTGCAAAGTCAAAACCCCACTCGGCCATGATCTCAAAATCTTCTTCGTTGAATTTACGCCTCGGTTCGCGCCCGCTGAATTTGGCCAGCAGATTAAATCCGCAGTAGCGGGAAAATGGTGATTTTGGAGACTTTAAAAAAACCGAAGAGCCGGATTTTAAACCGGTAAGAGGCAGGGTGCCGAGGGCAGCGCTGCTTTTTATAAACTCACGTCGTTTCATGGCAATTTTGCATGTTTATGTTTATCCCCAAAAAAATTAGACCAAAGCAGAATATAAAAATTTTTATATTAGGTATTCATTGATATTTCAGACAGAGAATTTATAATAAATTACTTGCCATTTCGGCCAGCTCGGAACGTTCTCCTTTTTCCAGATTGATATGGGCGTAGAGCTTCTGGCCCTGCATTTTATCAATCAAATAACTGAGGCCATTGGAATAATTGTTCAGGTAGGGATGGTCAATCTGAAATAGATCTCCGGTAAATACGATTTTTGTTTCTTCTCCTGCACGTGTAATAATTGTTTTTACTTCATGCGGCGTCAGATTTTGGGCCTCATCCACGATAAAAAAGATTTTTACAAGACTTCTTCCCCTTATGTAGGAAAGGGGTGCGATAACCAGTTTTTTGGTATCCAGCAATTCATTGATTTTTTTATGCTTGGGGCTGGTTTCCGTGAATTGGCTTTGTATGACCGCCAGATTGTCATACAGAGGCTGCATATAAGGATCCAGTTTGGATTCAATGTCACCTGGCAGGTATCCGATGTCCTTATTGCTGAGTGGTACGACCGGTCGTGCCATATAGATCTGCCGGTATTGTTTCATGCATTCCAGTGCAGCAGCCAGCGCCAGCAACGTTTTTCCGGTGCCTGCTTTTCCAGACAGAGAAACCAGACGAATTTCCGGATTGAGAAGCGCATCCAATGAAAATGTCTGTTCTGCATTTTTCGGTTTAATTCCGTAGGCATTTAATTTATCAACATGGGATATTTGCATCGAAAATGGATTATAGCGTGCCAGAGCCGATTTTTTCTGATTGCGTATAATGAAATATTCATTGGGTTTCGGATCCGGATTCATTTTAATTGATTGCGGAGAAATTTCATATGGCGATTCATACAGACGGGAAATCGTCTCATTCTCTATATTTTCGATGATTCGGCTTCCCTTATACAGCTCACTGACATCCGGAACATGATCGGTCGTGTAATCCTGGGCCATGAGTCCGACGGCCTTGGCTTTCATTCGGAGGTTCATGTCTTTGGTGACTAAAATGACATTTTTTTGCGGATTTTCAAGCGAGAGCTGATAAGCAGTATTCAGAATATGATGATCCGGTTTGGCCGGAGTATAATTTTTTGCCAAATCCGGATGAAAATCCATTTCCAGTTTGATACTGAGCCGGCCGTGATGCGGACTGATTTTAACACCGCCGTCAAAAAGATGATTTCCTGTGAGAGAATCGAGGGTGCGAACAAATTCACGTGCATGAAAATTCAGCATGCGGTGCCCCTTTTTAAACTGATCCAGCTCTTCGATGACAGCAATGGGGACCACCACATGATGTTCATGAAACTGATAGATGCATGAACTGTCATGAAGGATGACATTGGTGTCCAGCACAAAAATTTTTTTGGGGATTGCCATTGGATGATTTTCTGAAAACAATCCTATGCAATACTGGAAAATAGTCTGCGGCCATTTGAGAATCGAATCCGGAGTGATTCATCATGGGCTTTAATTTAAATCTTCTTTATTTGGTTCAGAGAAAGATAATCATTTTACAGAAAGATTCAAAAGGAATTTGCATAGATTTTTGTTAAAATCTGATTCACTGCCAACCCGGTTTCTCCTGTCACTGCCGGCAAACGGTTATACAGAACTGATTGTGTAAAATCATCAATCAGCGGCAGGTGCAGATTGTCATGAGGCGGCCATTTTTCCACCGTTTTTCCGGTTTCTGTCGTCAGAACCAGTGTTCCCTGATTTAAGACAGGCACATGAACTGAACCCTGTGTGCCGAAGATATCCAGTGTATCCTGGCTTTCGAAAACCGTATGTGTTACAGTGAGTGATCCCCGGGCACCACAGGGAAAGCCAAAGTAAGCAATGGCCGTATCTTCGACATTGCGTTTGTACCTCAGATTACTTGTATTCGCGTAAACAGTTTCAATTTTTCCGAAAATATTCAGCATGACTTCAATACGATGGCATCCGAAATCCATCATAGGACCGCCGCCGGATTTATCTTTTTCAAGCAACCAGCAGCGGGGCTCGCCGGGTTTCCGGTTAAAGGAGGAAAATGCATTCATCTGAACCAGCTTGACATCCCCGATCCTGCTTTCTTCAATGATCTTTTTTATTCTTTGAATGACAGGATAATGATGGCGGTAATAAGCGATACCGAGCCTGACATGATTTTGTTGACAGGCATTGATCATATCCTGACATTCGGTATCGGTCATGGCCATGGGTTTTTCGCAAATAACATGCTTTCCGGCCCGGGCGGCTTCGACAGCCATTACTGCATGCAGATGGACGGGTGTGGCGATGTAAACGGCTTCGATTTCCGGATCTGCGACCAGCCCGGTCCATTGGGTATACATTTTTTCAGCACCGAATTCAAGGGCAAAATTATCCAGCTGACTGGAGTCGGCGCGGCTGACTGCAACAAGCCGGCATGTATTCAGATCGCAAAGGGCGGGAGCCACACGGCGCCTGGAAATATCTCCGCATCCGATCAGGCCCCAGTTCAGAATTTTTTTATTTGTCATTATTTTTCCCCTGATATTTCATATAGCATCAAAAAATAATAAAATGCTTGGATAATGTCAATACAGGGTTCCAGATGAGTAAATAAGCCTTGATCTTGATTGAATTATATTCTAACTTTCAGTCGGTATTTTTAAAATATTAAGGGGAAAAATTTATGAAAACGATCCAAATGTTTGTCTTATTCATGTTTTGTGTTTTTTTAAACGGTCATACTGAAGAGGCTGAATGGAAAGGTGATGTCGGGCTCTCTTATGTGGCGACTTCAGGAAATACCGGAATCCAGACATTTTCAAGCAATGTCAGTACTGAGGGTGGGATCAGAACAATTCGGTGCCAGATAAAAGGAAATTATCTGATTACCAAAGATAGCCGGATAGAAAAAGCAAACAGACTCCATATCAATGCCCGTTTCGAAAAGATTATTACAGCGGGTCTGTTCGGATTTCTTGAAAGCTCTTATGCCCGCGATAAATATTCCGGATATACCTATCGGGCATCTCTGGGACCGGGTGTGGGATATGACATTATTCAGAGTGATTACCATCAGCTTAAGGGTCTCATTTCATCATTATACTATTTTGATAAATATTCAGTGGGTGATGTTACCAGAGATCGGTACAGCACTGCCAAATCGGAGCTAAGTTATCAATGGAAGATGCGTGAAAATGTAACTTTTGAAGGCAGCGGCAACTGTTTGGTCAATTTAGAGAATCACAGAAAATATTTTTTACATACAGAAACAGCGCTGAATGTGTCAATCAATAATCGCCTGGCTGTCGGAATCAGTTATCAGGTGAACTATCAGAACAAACCGCCATCAAATGAAGTCAGGAAAACAGACACAACCTTTATGACTTCATTAATTATTCGGTTTTAATTTATCATCCGGTCGGTCCGGAATCTCCGTGCAGGATGAAATAATTCTTTCATTTAAAAATAACTTCAGATTATGTAAACAAAACCGGACAGGAGAAGCCAATGTCAAAGGATTTGTCCCGACTGAAGAAAATTGCCGAGGGAAAAACCAAAGTGATTTATGAAAATCCTGATGATCCAAAAACCGTGTTCATGGTTTTCAAAGATGATATCACGGCCGGAGACGGTGCCAAACACGATATTATTGAAGGAAAAGCTCTGGTCGACTGGCAGACCAACAAGGATATCTTCGAATATTTGAACCGAAAGGGTGTACGCACGCATTATATTGAAAGCTCTCAGGAAAAGGTCTCTTTGGTCAAAAAACTGGATTTCAAGATTAATCTGGAAGTGGTGACGAGACGTGTTGCAGCAGGATCGATACTCAAATGGGGAGGTGAAGAAGAAGGCAAACGATATGATCCCCTGATTACCCAATATCATTACAAGGATGATCCGCTTCATGATCCCATGCTGGATCAATCTTATGTGGATTATATCATCCGGGCCAAGCAGGGGGGCGAAGTATATGCCGAGATGAAGAACATCAATATGCAGACATTTGATATTTTAGAAGCAGCATTCGCGCATTTTAATATTCAACTCGTAGATTTTAAATTGGAGTATGGCCTGATCGAAGGCAAGGCCACGGTAATTGATGAAATTACAGGAGGATCATTTCGGTTGTGGCCATATGCCAAAGAAAATCCAAATCTCAAGCAGGCAAATGTGCTCAGCGAACTGGATCCCTCTGCAAGACTGGATAAAGACACGTACCGCCAGGGAGAAACTCTGGATTCGGTGATGAACAAATTTGCGCAGATTGCCAGGATTACAGGAGAATTTAAAAACCTGGCGTAAAACACAATCCCTTTAAAAATGCACACTGGTACCGATATTGATAAATCCCCATCCTTTGCCATGTGTTCCGTATTCGCCGCGTACCACATAATGATCCCAGATGCCGTGAATACCGATTCCCAAAGCGCTTCGGCAGTCGTCCAGTGTCCATGGTTCTCTTGAAAACCAGGCGGAACCAAGATCAAAAAAGAGGACGCCGCCATAGCCCAGATTTACATTTTCTTTAAAATTACGCTCATACATGATGGGGAACCGATATTCCACGTTGGCCATAACAAACCGGTCACCGGCCAGCAAACCTGTAGGAATGCCGCGTACAGTATCTCCGCCTCCGAGATGAAGACGTTTATAAATGGGGATGTCGCCCTGAAATCCCTGAATAAGCCATTGAACAGCCAGAATATCATTTCGTTTTATCGGAAAATAATTCCTCAGATTTAAAATGGCATGCGCATACTGATGATTTGATATATTCGTATAATCGGCACCTGCATAAAGAAAATATCCATGACGGGGATAGTCGGGCCAGTCTCTTGTGTCCACATTGCAAAAAAGTCCGGTCAATACAGGTTCATCTGAATTTCGCCCCGAAAGGTTGACAGCCGGCAAATCTGTTTGAATATTTTCCCATGATACATGCAAACCATATCGGATGTGCCTTGCGATTTGTTTTCCCAGTTTTAATTCGACTCCCCATGTTTTATCAAGAAATTCCAAAGGATAATCGGGATAAGGATAGGATATCTCTTTCGCATAGAGACTCATGCTCGAGAAGAGCCGCCAGGAACCGGCAAGCCATGGATTCTCCCACATTAACCGGATTCGTTTTTTTCCGCCGGTTTCAATTTTAAGACTGATTTTATGACGGCGTCCCCATAGATTGCGAAGCTTAAATGTGCCGCCTCCATACATCCCGAACAAATCATCCGTATGAAATGAGGGAGAAAATGACCAGCATCTTTTTTCCTGAACGACGATTAATAAATGGCATTCATTATTTTGATAACCAGGCTTCAATTGAAAATCAATTTTATCCAAAAAATCAGACCGGATCAGCCATGCCCGATCGCTGATCAGAAGAGAATCAGTAACCGGATCACCCGCCTGCATACTTAATTCTCTTAGAATAACATGTGATTTGGTTGTTCTGTTACCAAACAGTGCAATTTTTTGCAGAATCGGCGTTTTGGCGGCAAGCATGCAAGGAAGGAGAATGATACATATCCAGGTTTGTTTCATGGATCTGCCCTGCTCATCAGGCACCGAATTTCACCCGGATCTTCATACCAAAGTACAATATCCGCCTGACGATCATTATTTAAATCGCCGGTCCAGTGTTGGGGTGATACAGGAATTTTAATTTTAACATCGGGGTGTTTCGAAAATCCACCTGTATTTTTTTGAATAAAGCCAATGATCTGCTGATGATCCACATTCACAAGCAGATCCAGCCGGCCATTTCCGTCCCAGTCGGTGAATTCAGAATATTCGGGTCTTAAAACATGACTGATATTCGAATGCCGGGAAAAACGAATCCGGTGATCAGGCTCATCCTTGAAGTGTCCATCCGGTTTTTGGAGATAGATATCGAATCCATATTTGATTCGCCGTGTTATTAAGAATTTTGCTGCTCCCACTAATCCGATGGGAAATTGAAGCAGGGCAATGTCTTTTCGGCCATCGCTGTTGAAATCGGCGATTACATGATCGCCATAAAAATTTTCGGCCATTAAAACATGATCCGGCAGGGGCTGAAACTTTCCCTCTGTACAGTAATAAAGCTGAACCTGGCTGAGCGTTTTGGTAAAACCTGCTTTCGATGCTCTGGAAAAGACGATATCGCTGCAACCATCCCTGTTTAAATCATCCAATTCAATCGACATATCGGCCGGGGCCAGTGCCTCCAGCATAGATAAATGCGAATCTTTCATGGAAAACCGGAAGATATAATCGGGCAGAATCGGCTGTGTATAGATCATTCCGGGACGTGTCTGGGTATAGAATACTGCGAGCCGGTCATCCGAAAAGAACACAATATCCGGCCGATTGTCATGATTCATCTCTTTTAACAGCATTTGCGGCAGACAGGTCTGAAGAATTAACGATTCTTCTCTTATGAGCCGATGTTCGAAATTTACTTGTAATATTGCGGATAATCGATAATGATTTAAACTGTCTTTTGCATAGACATGGAGTCCCTGTTTCTGATTGAGAATAATCTCGGAGGTTGAATCTGCATCAATATCCCAGAGAAACGGCCAGTGCACCAGCCTGTCAGCGTCGGCCCCTGAAAATATGGAAGGCGATAACAGGACAGGGATTAAGGAGTCCGGCCTTTGCGGTGACCAGCTTACAATGCCATCGGGACGAATGATATAAAATTCCATCAGGCCATCTCCATCCATATCCCCCCAATCGACTAAAATATCCCGGTCCCCGACCCGATATCTTATATCCGCGGTCGATTGATAAATTCCCCTGTTCTGAAAAAAAATAGAAATAAACCGCATGGACGAATATTGCAGATCCTCAGTATCCCGATGCAGAACAATGAAGTCGAGATCGTTGTCATGATCCAGATCGACAGGAAATACCTCTTGAACACCAAACAGAGGGATTTTTATCTCTTTTCTGTCCCCGGCAAAACTCAGGACTGTCTGGAGAATGAAACAGAAAAAAAAGGTAAGTTTGATATTCATTGTCTGCCTCTTGTCAGGACATTGATCCATATACTGTATGTTCAGCCTGAATAATTGTGTTGATATGGATGACAACCGCACTCAGTTGATTTTCAACCTGACCGGGATTTATGCTGATTGTACTGCCAATTCTGTCCATGAACTGTCCGGATACCCGTGGAGATTCGTGGATATGCCCATGCAGAGAAAGCAGCGGCTGCTGTCTCTGGATCCAGTTTTTAACTGAGTGACTGCCCACTGCTCTTCCGTCATGCAGACGATCCAGACAGGTTCTGACGGGGGGTGCGTGAGATACAAATATCGTCTGTTTATGTGCATTATATCCAGATAAATCTTCTTCGATGGAGCTTCGCTGCCGAAACAGACTGGAGGTGGCAATGGATTGAACTGTGTTCCGGCGTGTGATATAGGATGTTTCTGGATGCTCGGGAAGCGGATCGTTTTTTTTATCGAGTTTTTCAAAATCTTTGGCCAGAAAAGGGGTGGGGGGGACATAGGGATAACCCAGAATTTCAACGCCATTGACAGTCAAAGGTTTGTCATGGATTAAATACAAAAAGTATCTTTTTGCCAAAGTACGCAGGGTTAATAGTGCAGCGGCCCAATCATCATTTCCAAGAATGATTCCGACGGGGATATTCGCGGGTAAATCGGAAAGAAAATGATAAAAATCATGGCGGATGAACTGAATTTGAGACTGCACGCTTGATTTTATATCTCTGTGATGCGGCAGTAAATCGCCTCCGAGTATGATCACATCGGGATGAGCCTGATAAACGATATGCCGTAGTTGATGGTATCGTTCGGTATGACCGTGCAGATCTGATGTGTATACAAGTCGCATGAAAATTCCCGGATCATTGCAGGTTGTCCAGTTCAATATTCAGGACCTCGATCAGATCCGGCCGAAATCCCTTATGCTGAAAATGAATGCGTCCGTCAGGATCGATGACATATAAAACAGGCACGCCTTTTAATTGATATTCCATTTCAGTCTGCCGGTTTGTGAGCAGCACCTGAAAAGGAATGCGATTGTCTCTCACAAAACGGGAAATATCCGAGGCATCCCGGTCCACAGCCACAGCCATTATGGCCAGATCTTCCCGCTCGGAGGCTATCTCCAGTATTGCTTCCATCATCTGTGCAGAAGCATCGCTCCATGTCGCCCAGAAGCAGAGTAATACTTTTTGACCTCTTGAATCAGAGAGTTTTACACTGCCGCCGCTGAGTCTCTTTAATGTGAAATCAGGTGCTTTTTTAATCTGCCGTCTGCGCAGTATTTTCTGGATATATTCATTTTCGACTTGATCTTCGCGACTGTTTAAATATACCTCCAGTTGGGTGGAATCACGCCCGGTGGTTTGCCAGAGTTTATTTAATTTCTGCATGGCCATTTCGGCTATACCTCCGCCATAGGCAGCTGCTTGCGCATAGGTGGATAGGGCCTGTTCCTGTTCTCCCATGGCGTTTAATGTTTCAGCCAGATGAAACAATATCCCAGGTTCCATGGATCCCCGGGAGGCTTCTTCCAGTACACTCAATGCCTGTTTGAATTCATTTTTCTGAAATAAAATCCATCCTGTAATATCCTGATACCGGGCTTTTGTGTATTGAATTCGTTCGTGCCATTCTTCTTCGGATATTTCCGGCGGGGGATTATCCGGATTCACCTGATTGATGATTTCCATTGCCCGACGGATATATCGCTGTGCGCTCTCCAGCTTCCATTTTTTTTCAGCCAGTACACCGGCCAAAGCGGATAGTCCGCTGGCACCTGACATTGTTTTTGCCTGCTCTGTCAAACGATCTCCGGCATCAATCATGGCTGTTGAATCATCCAGTTCAATGACAGTGGATGCAAGCTGTGACAGTGCGATCTCATTTAACCGGCTGTCCGAATACTTTTGTATGAATTTTTCCAGTTTCAAAGCCTGCTCTTTTGCATTGTCAAGGCTCATAATTTCATTGAATTCTTTTGCAGCAGCCTGCCTGCCCCCCGGATTCTTTCGAATCAGTTTTTCCTGAATTGTCCGGATCGCCTGATCATCATCGATCATCTGGTAGCCCTGCAATGCAAAATGCAGTGCTTCCTCAGAATCTTTTTCCCTGCTGAGTGTTTTTTGAATGTCTTCCCGAATAAAAAATACAACTTCATTCGTAAGACCCTGCTCCTGCATCATCAGCGTGTATTTTAAAAGCCTGGCCGGAAAGTTGTCCGGATATTGATTTAATTCATGTTCAATCGACTCAATCGCTTTTGTCAAATCGGCGTTCCTGATATTTCCATAGCCGCTTAAGTACAGCGCCTTTGACATATAGGCATCCCGGACAGGGGCACCGTTGATATTGTAAAGTAAAGTCACAAACGGCTCGTTCCGGTCTTTCATGCTATAAAGGCGGCCCTGGATATCCAGTCCCTGAAGATGAAACAGCAGGATGGATATTGATGTGTCTTTAAGAATTGTTGTCACTGTCCATAAGCGTTCAGAATGATTCATGGCAAGTGTATCGGGATGCGCCATGAGCTGGGTACGCAGAATGAGATTCAAGGATTGAAGGCCGGATGATACAGGGCTGGGTGTGAATTCGAAGGTGACTGGCTTGTTCAGGCAAGGTTTGGCCGGGCGGGTTGACAATTTTTGTGCGTTTGTCATCATGGGGGCGATGCTTATAATCAAAAAAAGTATCACATGCAGTTTTGTAATCTTCATGAATTAATCCCCGTCTTGTTAATCTTAATAATCCAACTATAAATTGTACGATTCATTGTCACAATCCGTTCAAATAAAATATTGATTTTATTGAATAGAATCAAGGATTAATATGCAGGAAGAGGGTTCGCGTTTGTCAGTTTTCATCCTGGAGACCGATATAATGACAATTAAAAATGTCAATAAAATTTAGAGAGAATATAAATAACTAACTGAACCTTAGCAAATTTGAATGAAAAGATATTGATGTCGTAATCGTAAGCCAGCTGGCTGGCAGCCGTTACAGAAGGCAACCTTTTTTAGTGGTATTGTTTTTTATAAAGATTATCTATTCATCATGACTGATCATGGAAAGCAAAATATTTATCTTAAAAGGTTGCCTTCTATATTAAGATCACTTTTGTTTTTACGCAGTATCGTTCAGAATTGTGATTGAACCGTTTTCAGGGCAATGCCATGCCGCATGCCCCGGTCTCTGATCATTAATCGTTTTTTAGATGACAGGTCCAGTATTGTCTGTAAAATCAGAGTGCCGGCGATGATAATATCTGCGCGTTTGGGATCAATCGAGAGCAGTTGCCGTCGGGTATGAAGCGGGCAATTGCACAGTCGATCGAGTAAGTGATGAATGTCTGTTGAAGTGAGATTGAGTCCGTCCACGCGAAATGGATCGTATATTTTTTGTTGAAGATGAAGTGCTGCCAGAGTTGTGGCCGTACCTCCCACATATATCAGCCGAGGTGTTTGTTGCAGAGCATTTTTCCATTTTAAAGGGATTTGACTGTCCACATATTCCTTTATCATGTCACATTCTTTTTTATCCGGAGGATCTGTTTTTAAAAACTGATCGTTCATGACAACGGCTCCGACCGGGAGACTGATCGTTTCGGCAATGGTTTTATTTTTTCCGGCAATGATTTCCGTGCTTCCGCCGCCGGAATCGATCACAAGCGTTCCGGATAATTTTTTACCGGAAACAGCGCCAATAAAGCTGTATTCGGCTTCCTGATTTTCTGTGAGTATTTGAACGGGCAAGCCTGTTTCATTCTGGATAATCCTTAATATTTTTTCACGATTTTTTGCCAGACGAAAAACCTGGGTTCCCACGACTACGGTTTTTTCAACATGCATCCTGTTCATTAAAGTCTGGTAGCGCCTTAAAGTTATCAGTGTGTTGCTCAGGCCCTGTTTGCCAATGCGTTTTGTCTGATGAATTTTCCGGCCCAGGCGTGTGGTTTCTGCATATTGAGCGATTTCTTTTATGCATCCGTGAGCTGTGATTTCAGCAATCAGCATCAGTGTGGAATTGGTGCCGATGTCTATGACGGCAATGCGCGGATTCATTGCAATCGCTTTCATGTTTATAATAAAGCATCCTGTCTCTTAAATTTATCAAGGAAGACGGCTGTTTTTATCATGTTGAGTGATTATAAGCACCGGGTTGTGATTCAGGCAACAGGTCTTTACGCCAAGTTGGCACGGATATTTTTAGACCATTATGACACACCGCTCTACAATTTTTCTTCGAGCAATAGTTGGCCGTTTGTCAGGTAAAAAAGCGGACTTTTCCCTGTTATCACCTGATCTCCAAAGCCGGTGAGATTCACGAAAACATTCAGGATCCAGTCGCCGGCCTTTTTCCATGGAGATTTACTGATCTTTATATCACCCGGATCAAATTCATCAGCTTCTCCTGAAAGCCACTGTTTTAATTCCTGTATATTTTCCATAGACATGGGTCTGAACAAAACCTGGGCCACAACCCGGTACCGGTATCCTTCTGTCAGAGAGTGGATATCGATTATTTTAAAAGCGCTTAGCTGCTGGCAATAATCGATGAGCTCCTGTTCTTCATACAAACGGGACTGACCGTCTTGAAAGAAAACCTGATATTTTCGTTCCCAGTGATTGTAATTAATTTTTAACCGCCGATAGCGCTCGTGAATCATTGATTTCACCCAGCGGTTTTTTTCGTGCCAGATCTGGGCGCGGTACTCGATGATTGCTGTCATGCCTTTTCTGAGCGCTTTTATGCTTTGCTTGTCCAATAAGTTATGTATATGCAGGCTGCCCATCAGTGTTTGAGATTCCACATACAGGGTATCAAAATCAATGCGGACCTGCCTGGCCTGCGTGATTGGCGCGGCTGACAGAATGACCAGAAATGTTATCCGGATCCATGTGTGCAAGGAGCTGAATCGCATGAAGGAATATACAAGTTTTTGGGTTGAAAATCATCTGTTTTATAAAAAAATGCGTCATGTAATGATCTGACGCATTTGATATGATCCGCCGAACTCTCTGCCGGTGCAGCGGGTGATTCGAATCAGGATTTATTTAAACGTCGAAGGTTATTCTTCCTCTTCGATCTGATCGAAAAATTGAACGATATTATATGCATCCTCACCGGAATTGAATTTCATGGCGGATCGCGGGTGCTGATTCAACATCCCGGTGATCATGTAGGGAATGTCATATCCCCAGAGTAAATCCTTTTGCATGGGCTGAATATGATCCTGAATACACTGCAAAATCGGACGTAATTTATATTTGGGATTGTGGAGAAATCCCAGCAATAACTCTGTGGGACAGTTGCCTGCACCCCGGCCCAGTCCAGCAATACTGCCGTCCAGCATGTTGGCGCCTGTAATGACCGCTTCAATGGTGTTGGCATAAGCCAATTGCTGATTATTATGGGCGTGCATCCCCACCTGTTTTCCTGCCGGTTCGGCATATTGTATATATTTACGCAACAAATAATGAACCTGCTCACTATAAAGCGCGCCGAAACTGTCTACCAGATAGAATACATCAACCTCAGAATTTGCGAGCATTTCAAGCGCACCGTCAATTTCGCTTTCCTGGACTGCCGATACAGCCATGAGATTCAGTGTGGTTTCATAGCCTTTATCGTGGGCATCCTTGATGATATCCAGAGCTGCCGGAATCTGATGAATATAACATGCGGTACGGATCATATCCAGAACGCTCTGTTTTTTGGGTAATATATCTGCACGATCGGTTCGGCCTGTATCCGCCATGGCAGAAAGTTTTAAATTTGTCTTATTATCTCCGACAATACGGCGCAAGTCGTCTTCACTGCAATATTTCCAGGGGCCGTAATCCGTCGGCACAAATACTTTTTTGGAACCTTTGTAGCCCAGTTCCATATAATCAAGTCCGGCTTCAACGCAGGCATTGTAGACTGATTTGACAATTTTATCTTCAAATCGATGGTTGTTCATTAGTCCGCCGTCCCGAATGGTGCAGTCCAGCACTTTTAATTCAGACCGATACGATACCCATCTGCGAGCAAAGTTGCTGCTCGAACTGAATTCGTTCATACGTTTTTCTCCTGCTGATTTTGTGTTTTTCATGTTTTATCCCAAGAAATATGATGTTTTGATGGAGTGAGTTTTCGGTTGACTTTTTTCCCCTGATATTTGACAATGCGGCCCGGAGCGCCTACAACTGTGCAGTTGTCCGGAATATCGTGCATCATAACAAAAGTCTCCGCGCCGATTTTTACTTGATTCCCGACCTGAATCGGGCCCAGCAATGTGGCGGCTGTTCCGACAATTACGTCATTACCAAGGGTGGGGTGACGTTTGCCGGTATGCTTTCCTGTGCCCCCGAGTGTGACGTTGTGAAACAGAATACAATTATTGCCTACTTGAGCGGTTTCGCCGATGACAATCCCCATGCCATGGTCGATAAAAAGTCCTTTGCCTATTTTAGCACCCGGATGAATTTCAATACCGGTAAAAAACCGCATGATTTGCGAAATCAGACGTGCCGGAAATCGCAATTTTATCTGATATAAAGGGTGACAGACGTATCGATGCATTAAAATAACATGAAGACCCGGGTATAATAGCGCCTCCAGTCCCCTGGCTGCCGGATCATTGCGATATATTGCTTTAATGTCTGCCAGCATTAAAAGTGTTTACCTTAATTTAAAATCATGAGCTGTAAATATAAAAAAGAATGATCAATAAAGCAAATAATTCTCTTCATTTTATTTTTGTTGATCTTACCAGACCCGTCAGCATCCGGCCGACTTCATCCACAGCGCTTAATAACTCACTGTTTTCTTTTATGAATTCCAGATCTCTTGCGAGAATCAAATAATATTTCAATGCCTCGATCGCAGACTGGCTCTCCATATACGACACCGCTTTATCCCTGGGACTGCGGCGCATAAATCCTTCACCGATTTTCACGGGTACAGTTATCGCCTCTTTACGCATACAGGAAGCGAGTTCGGCTTTTTCATCTCTTGAAAACTTTTTTGTGAGATCAAAAATTTCCAGAACAAGTTGATGGGCCTTTTGCCAGACATTCAGCTGCTGAAAATCCGTTAACTTCTCATTCACGGCTTTCCTCCTCTCCGATCGAGTTTTTCAGGAATAAAAAAAGGATTGTATGTTTGATGAATTCTTACTGTCTACTGAATCATTATTCGTGTCCATGTCAATCATTTGCATCGATCATCCATGCCTGGCCCCAGTTATTTTTCGTCTTGATAAATTTGGCCGCGCTGCCTGCAGAAAAATGAATGATTTCTGCTTCCATATTGCCGGTGAGCATCAGATTTCCAAGATAATCCAGAAATGGCAGATGACTGACCAGTATGAGATTTCGCCGCTCATCATTTAAAGTTTTTTGCATGATTTCTGGATTACCATGAGGTGATAAATTTTTAATTTTAACGAGACCGTTTAAAGGCGATATATATTTTTCTAAGATTTCGGCTGTTTGACAGGCGCGTAATATCCCGCTGTGCCAAATCTGATCAATCCGTCCGGATATATCAGCCAAGCGCTGTCCCAGCGATTCAATGCAATTTTTTCCATCGGGAGTCAGGGGCCTTTCAGGATTTGAAATGCCGCTTTCGGCTTTTCCGTGTCTGACAAGGATAATATGCATCTATTCAAACTCCCTGGCAATACGGCGATATGCTTCCCGGAACGGCACGCCCTCTTTAACCAGCGCATAGACTTTTTCTGTGGCATATATTTCAGGAGTCAGACCGGCTTTGCATTTTTCCGGATCTACTTTCAGATTGTCGATCACCAAAGTTATAATCGTGATGCTTTTTTCTGTAATATCCAGTGATTCCATCACCGGTTTTTTTGTGATCTGCATGTCACGGTGGTATCCGCTGATCAGATTGCCGATCTGGGTTTTTAATTGAATTTCGCCTGCCAGGACGCGGTGGTAATGGGCCCGGACCAGTTCCAGGACATCAGGATTCTTCTTGTGGGGCATGATTGAGCTGCCTGTGCATAGTGCCGGAGGCAGTCGGAAATATCCAAGGACGGATTCTGAAAAAAGGATCAGATCCGAAGCCAGACGATTCAGATCCACCATGATCTGGGTCATTGCGTGCAGGAGTGTCGATTCCAGTTTACCACGGCTGAGCTGGACATAGGTCGGATGCTGCTGTACCCGTGAAAATCCGGCCTGTTCGGCTGTGAATTCACGGTCCACATTTAAAGGCACACCATAACCGGCCCCGGTCCCCAGCGGTGACTGATCGATCAGCTCGCGCGTAAAATCCAGCAGTGACAGGTTGTCTGCCATGGATTCTGCATATCCGGCTGCCCAGAGGGATACAGAAGAAACCATGGCTTTACGTGTATGTGTATATCCGGGGAACTGAACCGAACCGCTGTGTTTCATCAGATTTTGCAATGACTGTAAAAAATCATGAATCATCTTTTCTATTTTATCCAGCTCGGATTTATAATATAAACGCAAAGCAGCCAGCACCTGATCATTTCGGGATCGGGCCGTATGGATTTTTTCCCCCAGTTCCCCCAGTTTTTCTGTTAAATGATTTTCAATGGCTGTGTGGCAGTCTTCCTGCTCCAGGGTTATATGGAATTTGTTTTTTTGATTTAATTCAATGATATGGTTGAGTTCTTTTTCAAGCTTTTCGACTTCTTCTTTTTCGAGAACGCCAATTTTTCCGAGCATCCGCGTATGTGCAATAGAAGCCAGGCAATCATATTTCACCAGATTCAGATCGAGTATCGGATCGTCACCCACTGTATAGGCTTCTATGCGGGGATCGAGTTTTGAATTTTTCTGCCATAGTTTCATGATCAAATATTTCCTCGCAAAGTGATGACATAGTGCCGAATGGGTTCCAGTAAACGCTGCCTTAATGTATAATGATAGTTGCGTAAATTTTTGCAATCAATACTCAAGTTCAATTTTCCAAAATTGTATTGTATTCGTGCATCCACTACATGCATGGGAACCCGTTGATCATTCGGAAATATGATGACTTTTTTATGCACAGATGCATATCGATAATCCAGACCGAAAGAAAGCCGGTTTAATACAATTTCTCCTCCGGCGGTCACCCGATGGTTCGATCGGTAGGGTAACGGTTCTCCAGGATTCAATTTATCTTTATCCAGCAGACCCCATCCATCCAGGTCGCGATGATCCAGCCACGTCCAGCCGCTATTTATAATAAATAAACCGTCCCACAAGGAAGCTTTTATTTTCGATTCAAGCCCGTAAATCTCTGCACGACCCATATCCATAAACTGATAGGCATGCAAATTTGAGTTTTTACCCACATCGATCATGTTGTCATACCAGTTGGCAAACAAGGCCACATCCACGATAAACTTCGGCTGCAATCCATACAACTGCTCATGACTGGTCGTTTGAAACATTTGGTTGATGCCGATTTCAGCACTGATGGCTTTCTCGGCTTTTTTAAGTTCAAGATTGGGTACCACACGCATACCTGAAACATAGACCTCTGAAAAAACCTCTGCAAGAGAGGGGGCCCTAAAACCGCGACCCATGGACATGCGAACCGATGTGCCGGATTGAGGCCGAAAAACCAAACCGGCTCTTGGGCTGATCTGCCAGTCAAACGAAACATCCGGGATGCGATGAACATCCAGCCTGGCGCCTGCTGTTAAGGTCCACAAGGGTGAGAACTTAATCTGGTCTTCCGCATAAATCGCAGCATCCCAGCTGGATTCCTGACCGAAGATGCGGGCATCAGTTATGGTGTAAATCCCTTCAGTACCCAGCGTAAAGCCATGATTACCCTTCAGAAGATCCACTTGAATCTCAGATCCGATTTTATCAGTCACTGCATAATCAGGCATGCCTGGGAAATTATTTTTCCAGTCAGTCCGGTACCAATTTGATTTGACCGTATAAGCGAATCGGTGATTGATCGCATGCTTGAATGTACTCATTAAACCACCTTTTCTGTAATCGATACGGTTGCCGTACTCACTGTCAGGCACAGTCATGGGCGCGGACTGGCTTTCCCATTGAATGAATTCTCCATGATCGTTAAAGGCCAGATTGCCCATAAGTATCCATTTTTTTTGAGGTGTGAAATGAATGACTGTTTTTAAAAATGCATTCCAGAGCGTATAATCGCCATTTTCATGATAGCCTCTCGAGGTTTTTCTGCCCAACGTGGCAAGGATTCCGACATCCCTGATTTGCTGACTGTATGAGACATCCACTCCTTCATAGGTAAGAGCATGTTGCAAGTCAATATTATTCTCGGATATTTGGCGGGTGAGGAAACGATCGGTCCATAGCCAATTGCCATAGGCCGGCTCGTCGTAAAATCCCCAATGCAGCCTGTATCGTAACTGGGGTGTAATCCTGGGAGTTCTCGTAATGATATTAACCATGCCCGACATTGCGTTTCCGCCATAAAGTGCTGAGCCGGCACCTTTCACAATTTCCACATGATCCACCTCTTCAACCGGAATGGCATCCCAGTTAATACCGCCCGTGTCTCCGTTGATCATAGGGTGACCGTCTATCATCAACAGAACACGACTGCCGGCTGCATAGTTGAATCCTGTGGAACCTCGTAATTCGATTTGACCTTCTATGATGCCCAAACCCGGTGTGTTTACCAGTACTTCGTCCAGAGTTGCGGGATTACGTTTTAAAATATATTCGGACTGTATTACATCTACAGTGGTGGGCGCGTCTTCGATGTGCTGTTTACGTTTTGTAGCCGTCACCACGAGTGTGGGTTGCTTGAGAACAGTTGGCGCCAGATGTACGGTTACCTGTGCAGTGGCATCAGGACGAATCGATACTGGAACGGATTGTTTTTCATATCCAATCATGGTGATTTGAAGGAGATGCGGACCAGTCGGGAGGTTTTGAATATTAAAATAACCCCCGGTATCCGAAGAGTTGCCGAGTAATGTACCTTTTGCCATGATATTGGCGCCGTAGAGCGGATTGCCTGTATTCTCCTCTATTATCCATCCTTCAATCGCGCCTTTGGTTTGAGCAAAAAGTGTCGATTTAAAAAGGAAGATTCCTGCAAATAGACAGACAATCTGATATGTTCTCGTTAAGGTTTTCATTTTTTAAAGAATGGAAGCTCACGGTGAATATTTTTAAAATCTGCGATAATATCAATATTTTCTACAAATTCTCCTGGAGGCACATAAACGGATTCCGGAATAGAATCTGAATTCGAATAATAGGCTCCAAGTTCCTTGGCTCCTTTAAAATATTCGGGGATATCAGGAAACCAGGCGATTAGAATCCATTCATACACACCGGGTTTCAAATTTAATGTATAATTATATTGATCGACGTTCATGGGTATGGTATCGCTCAGAATAATATTTTCGAGAATGAGTTCGTTGGAAATAAAATCGTACAAGGAGTCTTTATCGGTGATATTCCGGGGATAACTCTTCGACGCAACCACAATGACCTGAAAGGTGGAATCCGGCCAATTGCCGATAAATTTAACTGTCCCGGAAATTCCAGATGAATCGGTTGCGTTCTGACCGGTGGGACTGAGTCCATGTCCGCCATAGCATGCCAATATCAGCAAGCCTGCGATTATCAGGATGATACTTCGTTTATCGTTGATATTCATTGTTGATAAAGTAGTAAGTTGCCTTTTCATTACAGTATCATTGTCTGATTTTTATGGGGTGGTTTTGTGTTTTTAAAAAATTTAGTTGAAAATAGCCCCCCGATCATTCCGAAAAGAACGCCGATAAATATATCACGAATTAAAAATATCAATGCAATTGTCACATTCAGTTCACTGCCGGTTTCCCAGTTATACAGCATTTCTTCTGTTTCTGCAGGAATATTCGGAGCGGTTTCCATAAATTCCTTAAAAACTTCCATGAATTCATGCAGAGGATTGGCATCCTGCAGACCAAGATTTTGTAACAAGTAAATCAGAAAAGTCTTGAATAATGCTCCATACATTCCGGCCAGCAAACCAATCACGGCACCGTCACCGGATTTAAATTCAATGCCCGGCGGCAATGTTTTTGAATAAAAATGTCCAGCCAAAAGTCCGCCCAGAATAATCCAAATACAGCAGAGGCAGTTGCCTGCAGCTATGATTGGCATAGAAGAGAGAAATCCCATGATTGCACCACCAATCAGGGCGGGGGTCAGTTTGCTCGGCATTTGTTCCATATGCATTCTTTATTTATTGGTTTATAGGTTTACGGGAAAGCCAATCAAGTATCCCCGGTACAATATAACAAGAAGAAATGCATCCGGGAATAATTCCCGTGAAGGCGCGAATTGTTGTGCCTGTCGAGAGAATACCTGTATGCGCCAATCCGACATCAATGAGCATAGGTACTGCCGAAATGCACAGCCAGCGAACAGAAGTTTGCAGGTGTTCATATTGTCTGTGAAGCCAGGGATAAAGAAGTATACCCAATAAGGTACCGTAATAAATCCCTGCACATCGGCTGCAGACTGCCATCGGGTATCCGAAAAGCAGAATCGATCGTTCTGGATCCTGATGACAAAGTGGTGAAAACCACAGATAAATCAGTCCGCCGATCTGCCTGCCGGGTTTCCCCAGCGTTGTAAAAAATGGCTGAAATGTAAATGCTCCACACCATAAAACAGCCGTGATGAGGATCATCATATATATTGTTTTTTTGGATAAATACATTGGTATAAATTTAACGAAATTGTAATAAATGTCAACCATTTTTTATATCGATCGATGCTTTCTTTTTAAAATATACATCATATTATTCCATGAAACCGTTGACATTATGAATTGAAGCAACTAAATTAGGAAGTCTTATGTTCAGGAAATGAGAGACAAGGAACAAGAGGCAAGTAACAAGTAACAAGAAATAAAAATCAAGAAGCAAGAAGAAATGGGGAAATAGGGGGTATACGTGAACAAAGATACCAAAGAATCCCCAGTTGTTTTTCTTTTGTAATACAAATTGAGATGGTCCGATTAAGAAGGGGCTTTCATAAAAGAATGATCATAAGTATACATACTGAGATGATATGTCCGGACTGCTGACTCTCAAATCATACGAAATTGAAAAGGCGTTAAGCATCCTGAAACACGGTGGTGTGATCGGGTATCCGACCGAAACTGTTTATGGTTTGGGGGGTATCGCCACTGATGCTCGTGTCGTCTCCCGGATCCAGAATATTAAAAGACGCAATACCGATAAACCCATGTTGATTTTAATTCCTCACTCTTCATTCTTGTTATTGGTCGCAGAGAATATACATGAATATGTGTTTTCACTTATGGATAACTTCTGGCCCGGTCCCCTGACTCTTGTTTTTCGGGCAAGAAGCGGATTACCGGATGGGCTGATCGGAGGGGATGGAAGTATTGGAATCAGGGTGTCTTCGGATCCAATCTGTCAGCAGCTTCTCACAGAATTAAATGCCCCCCTTATTTCGACCAGTGCCAATCCTTCAAATCAGCCACCTGCCCGTTCGGCTGAAATGGTCCAGGCATATTTCAAAGATCAGTTGGATGCAATTTTGGATGGGGGAAAGAGGAACCAGAATGAGCCGTCTACAATCATTGATGTGCGCTTCAAACCAGCGCAATTAATAAGGAATGGTTCGATTAAAACTTCTGCTATCAGACAATTCATCGGAGATATCATTGCATCAGAAAACGTGTAATGTGCTTTTTGTATGCACGGGAAACCTTTGCCGCAGCCCTATGGCTGAGGGTATTTTAAAGAAAATACTGCTTGAAAAAGAAATGAAAAATATTCGGGTTCAGTCAGCTGGTTTAATGGCAATGAATGGAAATCCCGCTGCGATTATGGCCCAGGAGGCTTCTATGCATGCCGGTGTTGATTTGTCAGGGCACTTGGCACGGTTTCTTTCTTATGAACTGGTCAATGAGGCAGATTTGATTCTGGTGATGGAGCGGGTGCATCTCCGGGAAATTGAGGAATGGTTTCCTCAAGGACAAAAAAAGATATTTCTATTAAAATCTTTCGGGCAGGATGGGATTGATGAAGAGGTTGATGATCCAATCGGGGGCAATCAGGAAATGTTTAACCTTTGCTTTCAGTTGATTGAATCTGAAGTTCAACGGATATTGCCGGATCTGCTGAAATGGTGCAGAAGTAAAAAAGCAGCAGGAGAGTAGATAAGTTTATGAGTATATGGGTACCCTTATGCATTTAGGGATTGCAGTAACACCTATCAATAGATGATACAGATTAATATCAGAAAGGAGCCTTGTGCGAATTTTAACAAAGATTCAGGGATTACATGTGATCGGATTGATGCTGTTTTTAACTTATGGTTTCAGTCAAATTAAAAATATTGATCCAGTCCCGGTTTATCCCATTTTACCGGATTCATTATTGTCCGGCAGCCGGGAAGTAAATTTTATCAACACCCCGGAAAGTCAAAAAGAGCATTCCATGTCAGCGAATGAAGATTCTTTGAATGCAATCATTTCAGTGGATTCCTTAGAATCCCCTGTTCATAGGACTGATGATGGCTTTTCCGATACACTTGGCATTGACAGAAATTCAAAGTCCATAATGAAATTTCGAATCATTCAAAATGAGGCCTTTGGTGTAGGTGAATATCTTGAATTTGAAATTGGATGGAAATTATTTAAAGCAGGTATTGCCACAATGAGCGTCAGTGATACCGTCTGGTATGAAAACCGCCTCTGTTATCATATCAAAACGACTGCAAATTCTAGCAGTGTGATTGATGTGTTTTATAAAGTGAGAGATAAAGTGGAAACGATTGTGGACCTCGAGGGCGTCTTTCCCTGGAAATTTGAGAAACATCTGCGTGAGGGACATTTTAGAAGAGACCGGTACACGATATTTGATCATTTCAAGAATATGGCTTTTGTGAAAAATGACACTGTACTTATTCCCCCTTATGTACAGGATATTTTAAGCAGTTTTTATTATGTGCGTACGCTGCCTTTACAAATCGGAAGGCACTTTGATATCGAAAACATTTCGGATAAAAAGGTATATCCGCTGCGTGTTTTGGTGCATCGTAAAGAGACAGTGAAAGTGCCGGCAGGAAAATTTCACTGTCTGGTGGTTGAACCTGTTCTAAGGGGTGAAGGGCTTTTTAATCAAAAAGGACGTTTAACAATCTGGATGACTGATGATGAACATAAAATTCCGGTCATGATGAAGAGTGAAGTCTTTATTGGCACGGTAGATGTCAAGCTGAAAAAGTATAAAAATACATTAAAAGGGTGAAAGTAACGGAGTTATCTGTCAATAGGTGCTCATTCAATATAGTACGATAGTGGTACTTACGGATAATGATAAGGGCATTTTGAAATTCTGGTATTTATTTCATCAGTACCTGGAAATATAACAATGAATAATTTTTTATCTCTTCCCTTAAATGACTTGTAATGCTGTCTTTATTCGTATTATATTAATATAAAATATTATTCTATTTATTCATTTTTTTATTTGCGAGTTTTGTCATGTCAAAATATAAACGAATTGATATCAAAAAAGTCCGAACAGTTTCCATTGCTTCCCGTTCCAGTCTAATCGATCCATCGTTATTTGCCAGACCCAATCTTTTGGATGGAAGTTTTCAGGGAGTTTGGGAGAGCCTTCCGCGTGTTTTAAAGGCGTCTGATCTGCATGCACTGGTGGATGATATCAAGCAGGCAAAGATGAAAGAAAAACCAATACTCGTCATGATGGGTGCGCATGTGATTAAAACTGGATTAAGCCCAGTGCTGATTGATTTAATGCGTATGGGCGTGATTCAGGGAATCGCTATGAATGGTGCGGGAGCGATTCATGATATGGAACTGGCTTATTATGGTAAGACTTCAGAGGATGTGGCTGAAATGTTGAAAACGGGTGAGTTTGGCATGGCAAGCGAAACCGGAGAGTTGTTAAATGATACTCTGAAACAGAAGGGGAAGGAAACATTGGGATTTGGGGAAACGCTGGGACAGCGGATTGTGCTGGATAATCCGACCTATGCCGAATACAGTCTGCTGGGTCAGGCTTACCAAATGGATATTCCGGTCACGCTTCATGTGGCGCTGGGAACAGATATAGTGCATCAGCATCCCTCAGCTGATGGAGCACTGATCGGTCAATTCAGCTTGCGAGATTTTTATATTTTTTGCCATCTCGTTTCTAAAATCAGAGATGGCGGGGTTGTGCTTCTTTTCGGATCGGCAGTTATTTTACCGGAGATCTTTTTAAAAGCTCTGACAGTCGCACGTAATATTTATGGATCTGTGAATAATTTTGTGACAGCCAATTTTGATATGATTCGTCATTACCGTCCACAAATGAATGTTGTCGAGCGGCCCACTCAGGATCAGGGACGAGGGTATACATTCGTTGGCCATCATGAAATAATGATTCCGTTTTTGGCAGCCGGAATTAAATACAAATTGAGCAATTCCGAATAAAATAACATTTGTATCAGAGATTAAATTCACTTTTCCGGAAAAGACTCATCTTTCTTTCTGTGAAAAGAGGAGCCGCATTCTCAGCGTATTGACTGCAATAATTAAGAGCGCTTTTTGTTACATTTTATTGAATGATGAGGAAGGTTATGGTTGCGAAAAAACCTTTAATACTTATCTGTGACGACGATCGCAGCCTGTGTGAAATTCTTGAAAATGCATTGGTTTATGATGGTTATCATACTGAAATTGTTTATAACGGCAAAAATGCAATCGATCGTATCAAACAAAATCACCACGATCTCGTTCTGCTGGATTTGAAATTACCGGATATCAGTGGACTGGAAATATTAAAACAAATACAAGCCCTGGAATTTCCTCCCCTTGCTGTAATTATTTCCGGTCAGGGCGACATTCATGCTGCTGTGGAAGCGACAAAACACGGGGCTTTCGATTTTTTGGAAAAACCACTGGATTCAAATCGTGTTCTGGTGACTATCCGGAATGCTCTGGATAAGGGCCGCCTGGAAAAGGAAAAAGCCAATTTATTACAGAGTGTCGTGGAGCAGTATCGTATGGTGGGCAAAAGTGAGGCGCTAAAAAGGGTACATCAATTTATTGAGAAGGCGGCTCGAACCAACAGCAAGGTTTTTATTGAAGGAGAAAACGGAACAGGCAAGGAACTGGCGGCGCGGGCTATTCATCATCAAAGCGATTGCGCTTTCGGACCGTTTATGGCCGTAAATTGCGCCGCGATTCCTGAAAATTTAATCGAGAGTGAATTATTCGGTCATAAAAAGGGAAGTTTTACAGGGGCCATTGCAGATAAACCGGGAAGATTTCAGCTGGCTGATAATGGCACCATTTTTTTAGATGAAATCGGGGATATGAGTCTGATGATGCAGGCGAAAGTGTTGCGGACACTGGAGGAAGGCGTGGTCGAAATGGTAGGCGGAAATGAATCCATCACGGTAGATGTGCGGGTAATCGCCGCAACCAATAAAAATCTGACTGAAGAGATGCATAAAGGAAATTTCAGAGAAGATCTGTATTTCCGGTTGAATGTTCTGAATATCAAGATGCCTTCCTTACGCGAACGCAAGGAGGATATTCCTCTCTTAATCGAGTACTTTATTGAGGTGTTCAGTCACGAATATGGGATTCGTATTAGGAAAGTACAACCCAGGGCCATGGAAAAATTGCTTTTATATTCTTGGCCTGGTAATGTACGAGAACTGAAAAATGTGGTAGAAAAAATGGTCGTGCTATTAGACTCATCTGAAATTCGCCCCAAAGATATTGAAATGATTATGAATGACCATATTCATAAAACGAGTCATATCGAAATGGATTTATCTTTAAAAGCGGCAAAAAGAGCTTTTGAACGGCAATATATTTATAATCAGCTGGTCACTGCAGGGTGGAATGTGACTAAAACAGCCCGGTTATTACGGATTCCGAGAACCTATCTGCACAAAAAAATCAATCAGTTAAAAATACGTCATGATGCCGATGAATCATTGTCAGCATAAGTGATATAATAAAGTAGATAACATTTTTAAAAAACTGTTTTATTTGAAATGAATACCTGATAATTAGAATAACGCAATACAAGCGCTTTCATCAGTTTACAATGCTAAAATCACTGATATGCGGATCATAAATCCTGCGAAAATCCCCGGAAAAGAGGTCTTTTATACGTTATGATTAATGAAAGAACCGGGTATTTTTTTAAATCTTTTTCCGAACCCTAATCTGATGACCGGTTAATCCTTCTTTTGAAAGATCCTTACATAATCCACAACCATATCCTGCGGAAAAGGAGTGGTCTCATCCGGATTACCCGGCCAATTGCCTCCCACAGCCACATTGATAATGAGATGAAACTGCTGATCAAAAGGTGCGGGATACTCTCCATTTTCCGAATACCACTGGCTCTGGGTTTGATAGAGGCTGTCATCGACAAACCAGGAAATGGCCGTTGTATCCCATTCAAGCGAAAATACATGAAAGTTTTCATAAAAGGATCCCTGCGGCAGAAAAAAATCGTCTCCGGTGTGCACGTTTTGGGGATATTCACCTCCATAGTGTAAGGTCCCGTATACTTTGCCGGGTTCCTGTCCCAGCAGTTCCATTATATCGATTTCACCGCTGGCTGCCCATCCGCCGTACTTATTATCTGTCGGCATGAGCCAAACAGCAGGCCAGATTCCCTGCCCGAAAGGCAGCCTGGCACGAATTTCGAACCGTCCGTATGTCCAGTCACCCTTGTTTTTTGTATGCAGCCGCGCGGAGGTATATTCACGGGTTCCCTCGGGTCCGGTATAATGTTCTTTTTTTGCACGGATCACCAGGAATCCCTTGTCAATGAATGCATTGGCAAAGCGATCGGTGTAATACTGCAACTCATTGTTACCACCTCCCCATGCGTTAATATCATAATTCCATTTTTCCTGGTTGATGACAGACAGATCGAATTCATCATGCCAGACGAGCTGAAATCCCGGGGGGACGGGGATATTCGGATGGTCAGGATCCGTGGATGAATTGCCTGATTTACAGAAGGACAGTATCAGAATCCAAATAAATCCCCCCAAAATAACTTTCTGCACAGATGACCTCCTCAATAGTAATCCGAAAGATTATTCTTTTGAATTATAAATGAAGAATATGATTCAGCCATTACGGCACCAATGTCATTTTTCGGGTTTCAATAAAATCGTCGGTTTCGATTCGGAAAAAATAGATACCCGCAGGTAAATTATTCGCCACAAATGAGACGTGGTAGATGCCCGCCGGCTGCACTGTATTCACCAGGGTACGCACTTTCTGTCCCAACAGATTGAAAACGTTAAGCTGTACATGGGACGGTCTCGGAATCTGATATTGAATCTCGGTGCTGGGATTGAATGGATTCGGATGATTGGCGGACAATGAGAAATTCATATCGTTGTCTGTATCTGAGACTATGGAAGCGCAGCACCCATTTCTGGTAAAATAATCAAAAGCCACTTCGATTTCATCTGCTTCATGCGAAGTGGTAACCAAAGAGAAGTTGTATCCTACCAGTTTATCCAGGTCCAATCCTTCGTTGTTGTAGGTCCCGCCTCCCCAATTTTTGGGAAACAGGACAAAACCTTCATCGTTAGGCAAAGTGCCGCCGTCAGTTTCACGCTCGATGAGCGGAATGTTTAATTTCACCCATTCCTGTTCGTTGTCCACGATTTCGGCATGCTCGAAAATATATTCTTCCTTGGGGACATCCGGACTGGGCCGATCGGACAGATGAACACGGAATACAAAATTTTCAGGGAAATTGGGCATAAAATAGACTTTAATCCATAATGACAATGTGTCGCTGTCGCTCCAGTCCATGGGTGTGCCGTTCGATGATACATTATATCCCAGTTGAGCGAAGCTGCCCCATTCATTCAATCCTCCGATAGATGCAGTGGCATAAAGCGCTCCTGCACCTTCATGGGCATCTGTGGAATCATCCCGGATTTCCAGTGTGCTGGGTGAACGTTCAACAGATTTCCAGTTGATGGTCTCCTCGGTTACGGCACCGTCAAAGTCATTAATCAGAATTTGAGAAAACAGCATAATCGGAAGTATCATAACACGAAGAATCAAATTGATCTGTTTCATAATAAGATCCTCCTTGGATATTTTTATTTCAATGATTTAAACGATGGCAATACCCATAAGGTTCAATTCTTTATAAGTTTTATTTACAGGCAGTCAGGAATGCGAATCTAAAATCGGTAAATGCATGCGATATTTATGCTTGTAAAATATACGACTCTGTGACTGAAAGCGCTTTGATAAGAGATCAGGGTTTCAGTGCCAGCCCTACCCGAAGGGGGAGAATAACCGTGGTTTTATTTTCCGTAAATCCCATTAATGCACCCAGCTCTATGACAAATACGGTAGATTCCATACTCAGCTCAAATCCGAGACCCAATGTGGCTCCGGGACCGGTTTTTGTTTTTTCAGGGATTTGATCATCCTCGTCTTGATATATCCATTGTATTGATCCTGTTTTCGACAAAAAGAGCCCGGGACCTGCGAACAGGTATGCTCGATGTCTTGATTTGTTATCTTCCGACAGCATGGTTTTGACTTTCAGCATGGTTGTGAAAAATGAGGCATTGTTACCGGAGATGACATAATCTTCTTTTTCCTCTCCCTGGAGTGTCCCCCGAAATCCGCGGGTGTCGAAGATCGCCATCTGAAAGGATAAATCCGTGACGAGTTCTATTTTTGTCGTGACTGGAAATCCCGCCATCATGCCCACATGCGCTCCTGAAAGATATCGGATTTTCATTGTTTCAGGTGCCATTGGTTTACCAATGCCCAGGGTTACATAAAAATTTGGTGTTTTTGCATGACTCAATCCGGTAAAGAGGCAGGCGAAAGTTAGCAGAAAGATCATTGATTTTTTCATTGAGTTGACTCTATATCTGTTAAATTAATGTATGAGCTGTAGGAAACGATCCCATCTGATCTTTTTATAAAATTTATCCCAAGGCAGAAGTTTATTCCAGGACCAGTAAATGATAATCGGTTCTCCCAGAATCAGACAGTAGGGAACAAAGCCCCAATACCGGCTGTCCAGACTGTTGTCCCGATTGTCTCCCATCATAAAATAATGCGGATATTTTATTTGATGGATATATTTATCCAAAGGTGTTCCATTGACAAAAAAACGATGAATGTCATACCGCTGCGTATATCCAAACCATTTTCGTTTTTCTTGAGAATCGGTTGTCGGATTGAATTTTTCTGTTTTGTTGTATTGCTGCAATTCAATTTGATTGCCTGCATAGGCCATAATAACAAACCGTTCATACCATAATTTTCTGTTGGAATTTGAGAATTGAAATGTATCACCAACAGCCGGCACACGTACCGGACCATAATTGTCTTTATTGCCGGCTCCGGGAGGGAAAATACCCGCCTGAGAGGCATTTATCGGATATGTTCGGTAATCAATGAATTTGCCATCCGGCGCGTTGGGATAATAAATCCCATTAATATATAATTTTTTATCCCGGATTAAAATTGTATCGCCGCTCACGGCTACACAACGTTTGACATAACTGTACCAGGTATCTTCGGGATATTTAAAAATGACGATATCCCCTTTTTTAGGTTTTCGAAAGGCCGGCAGCTGGATAAAGGGCATATGAAAGCCGATGCGTGTATATGGAATGCCAATCCAGTCTGGGGTGCGAACAGAAAATACAAATTTATTGGCTATTATGTGGTCACCGGTTAACAATGTGTCTTCCATCGATCCCGTGGGAATTTGGTAGGTAGAGATGAAGAATGTACGAATTAAAAATACGGCAATCAGGGTGCTGACGATCAATTTTGTGTATTCAATGAATTTATTTTGCGAGTTATTCGGGGGGTGAGTTTTCTTTGGATTCTGATCATTTTTGTTATTCATATGGTTATCCCGTTTATTGAACAATGACCTTGTGTATATAATACGTCAAATATAATAAATTGTTCAATAAAAAAAAACCTTTTATCTTGTATTTTATTAAAAATTAATTTCAGTATTGACAGGAATTGCTTGATTTTAAATTTTATATTTTGTAAAGTGGATTAATGATATGCATAATAGAGTGTTATACCCAAAAATATCAGTTTATTAACGGCAACCTTTGATTCTATTTAACAATAATTCGGACTTAAAAGAATATTCAAATTTATCTCTGCCCGCCATTTAGGGAGAACAGCCATGACAAGAAAGATCTTTTCATTTTTTTTCGGCTTTCTAATATTTGACTTTTTTACAATGGCACAAGAGTCAGCTGCCGGAAAGGGGCTTTTGGGCACTCGGAAATATAACGATTATGAAAAGCCTGAAGCTTGTCAGTCATGCCATACGGATATCTATTTTCAATGGGATCAGTCCATGATGTCGAAATCATATACCCATCACTGGGATGAAATTGAATATTTCGATCTGGCCGTAGCACATGCAGAAAAACGTCCGGATTTAAAGCCGGTTGTAGACGGCTGCAATGGCTGTCATGCTCCACTTGCATATCTGGCCGGTGATGTGACACCGCCGAGACCGGAGGAAGGTTCGCGGGCCAACGAGGGTGTCAGCTGCGATTTATGTCATACAATCACCGGCTATATTGGAGACATCCCGAATAATTTCAGCTATATCACCGAGCCGGGACGCACCAAATACGGCGCAAAACCGGGTCTGGAGTCACCCCATCATGATACGAGAAAACTGGACCTTTTTACAAAAACCGAATTCTGTGCAAATTGCCATAATGAACAAAATCCTTACGGCGTATGGGTAAAATCCACACAAATGGAATGGAAGGAAGGGCCCTACAGCAAAGAAGATGTTCCCTGTTTTAGATGCCATATGCCAAAAGCCTGGGGGCGCAGTGCCAAGATGGCTAAAGAAGATATGGTTGCCCAGCATCTGTTTCATGGCGCACATGATCCGGGAAAAGTGGGTGGTGCCATAGAAGTGCGTATGCATCCTCAAGCACGTGAAGTTTTTTATGATGAACCAGTTACCGTTACAGTTCAATTGTTTAATGCCAAGGCCGGTCATAAAATTCCCACAGGAAGCGTGGAAGACCGTATGCTGTGGCTGCATGTTACTGCCACAGACGCCGAAGGAAATTCATATCACCTCCAAGTCGATCCGAAAGGATTTGAAGGGGAAGAATACACCATAGCTGCTGATGCGTTGGCATATCAGGATATGGGCATCCCCAAAGGTATTGACAATTTTGCCGGCGTGCAGCGGGATGGTATCGCTGTCGGAGATCGTATATTTCGCATGCCCTATTTTGATCCTGAAGGCCGGATGACCATTCAGCAGTGGAATACCGAATCGCTGGGCGTGGATTACCGCATTGGACCCCGTGAAACCAAAATTGAAACCTATACCTGGACGATGCCCGATGATATTCCCTTGGGTAAAGTTACTTTTCATGCACAGCTCAATTACAGAAGACTGGTTAAGTCTGTTGCAGATTTTCTAAACGTTCCAGAAGACGAAAGCGAAATTGTTTTCGTCAACAAAGCCGAAACATGGATTGAGGTCATCGATTAAGCATTTATTAAGGAGGATGAGAAATGACGAAAAATAAATGGATGTTTTTCATTGGAATTTATATTATTTTTGGTATAGCCGCGCATCTTTGTGCTATTCCGGCATTTGCCCGCCGGTATAAAATATCCTGTTCAACATGTCATTCTCCATTCCCGAGGCTAAAAGAATACGGGGAGGATTTTGCCGGAGCAGGCATGATCCTGAAAGAAGAGGAGAAAGAACGCGATTACATATCAGCCGGAGATGATCTTCTCTGGCTGAACCGCGATTTTCCTGTTGCTGTACGGTTCGAAGCCTACGGGCTTTATGAGCAGGACAGTGATGTGAAAACCGATCTGCAGTCGCCATGGGGATTGAAACTGCTTTCGGGCGGAACACTTTATAAAAATATCGGATATTATTTTTATTTTTTTATGTCTGAGCGGGGTGAAGTGGCCGGCATCGAAGATGCCTATATTCATTTTGATAATATTTTCGGATCCAACCTTGATATTATGATTGGCCAGTTTCAAACATCTGATCCTTTGATGAAACGTGAGCTGCGTTTGACATTTGAAGATTATGTGATTTACAAAAAGACGCCAGGCGCATCGAAGACCAATCTTACCTATGACAGGGGTGTTATGCTTGTGTACGGAATCGATCAGACCGGCACAGAGCTGGTCGGACAGATTGTCAACGGAAACGGCAAGGTCGAAGCGGGCAGCGATCAGATATTCGATCAGGATACCGGCAAGAATCTTGGATTCCGGATCAATCAGGAGTTATTCGGATTGTTCAGTCTGGGGGGGTATGTTTATTCGGGTACAGAAACGGATACTTCCGGTCTGGATAATGATATTTTATACTGGGGACCGGATTTAAGTATATCTATCGGTCCGGTTGATATTACAGCTCAGTATTTGGAAAGAGAGGACAGTGACGCCTACTTTGATCATGGCCGTACAATGAAGACCACAGGGAAAATTTTCGAAATGATCTATTCTCCCGAGCTGGACAAATCCCGGTATTATATTACCATGCTGTATAATTCTGTCGATTCTGATCTGGCGTCATTGAATTATGAGACCATGACATTAAGTACCACCTATCTAATGGCAAGGAATCTACGCTTCACTCTTGAATACACCCGCGACCTGAAATTTGATAAAAACCGATTTGTGCTGGGGCTGATCAGTGGATTTTAGATTGACTGGATGACGGTATAATACACTGAAAGGATGCGGACTGTAAGGTGGATGACGCAAAATGAATGAAATAATAGGATAATAAGATCTTTATTCAAGTTTAAGCATGTACAGTTTTATTGAAGGCGAGGCCGTGTGGATGTGAGATGATGTTATTTTCGTCAGGAAGGGGAGGACAAAGATCATCAATTTGACACTGTCCGTTTTTTATTTGCATTTTCGAAGTATTTTTTTTAAAATTAGTTCATTATGTATTAACGGAGAAAGTGATTTTGCTCGTATGTTGTTCCATTCTCTTTTTGGAATTATTGAATAGATATTATATAGAGTGCCAATTTATATGTGTATGATGCGGGTTGCATTCAGAAAAGAAACATGATTCGATATATTCATATGCGAGTCATTTTTTTCAATTATCCGTTGATTAAAAAACAGGGAGAAAAATTATGAAAAAAACATTCAAAGCCACATGTTTGTTTATCCTTTGTCTGGTGATGGCAATGCCGGTTCTGGCCACTGAGACGCGGGTGGGATCGATGGGAGGGATAGGATATTATATTCGGGACAATTCAAATATTTTCTATTTCCCGGGTACATTGATGCAGTATAAAAATCAGGCAGTGGCAGAATTGCGCGCGAAGAACAACGATGACCTTTACACAATCGGGTTTCATATGTCGAGTTCCTCCAGCAGCGTTTTCGGTGCATATTTGAATCGGCCCTTGAATTTACCGCAGGATATTCTCGGCTCAGTCACTCCCTCTTTGAGCCTGGACCGGTGTGCTTCGGTTTTTTACGGGGGCCAATTAAGCTCGATTAACTATGGCATAATATTTTCAATTGCCATGGACAAGGAGGAAGAAGATACGGGATCGAACGACGTTAAAGAATCCGCCAGTTATTTTGGCTTAACCGCCGGCGCATCTACAGATGACGCCGATCTGGGATTGACCATTGAGTTTCCTTCAGCCAGTTATGAAATGGGCAGTTCTGATAAAACATGGGGCGGACTGGGATTGGGTTTAAACGGACGTTATTTTTCACAGCAAACAGCCGAGATGGAAGTCGTGTTGCTGGGAACCTTTTATTATGGATTTGCCAAACAGGAGCAAGGATCTTCTGAAATCGATTATACCCGACTGCAGCTTGGATTGGGAGCCGGCATCAATTATCAGGCTACCAAGAACAATATGCTTGTTCTGGCATTGGAAGCATTTGGTCTGGATATGGATAAAAGCGCTGTGGAAGACGGAGATGAAACCACTGAAACCACAACAACGCTTCCCGGTATTTATATTGGCGTTGAATCGAAGATCAAGCCCTGGTTCATTGCCCGTCTGGGTGCACGGCAGGTCTACGAATCTTATAAAGAAGCCACTGATCCGGAATATGGCGATGATACTGAAGATACGGATTTCCGGTCATCCTTTGGTGTTACCTTCGGTCTGGGGATTGTTATGGGCGGTCTGGAACTCGATGCCCTTTTTAATGAAGGTATCCTCTTTGATGGTCCGAATGTTATTTCCGGTCAGACAAATACGCTGGCCAACCGGATTTCATTAACCTATCATTTTGGCCGTAAGGGAGAATAATCATGAGATCATATCGGATATTTTTTTCTGTGATTGTATGCCTCGGTCTCATTATGATGTCGTGCGGTGTGGGGGGGAGTGACAATCCGGTGGGAGTGACAGGCGGTGCAATGGATGGTTATGGCGTTAACAGTATTGTGGAAGGATCAGCCCAGGATTCGGACGCTTCGGGCCAGACGGGCGATTTTGTGGGTACCTGGGTCGGTTCCATGGATATTATGACTCCCTATGGTTTTCCGATTGAAGCCACGATTACTTTAACCATCAATGCAGACGGCACCTATGAAATGACATATGAAGCATTAGGCGCATCCGAAACAGAGACCGGAACTTATTTGATAACAGGGGATCAGTTGTTTATCGATGGTGAGCTGGCCAACTATACACTTACCGGCAATACACTGATACTGTACCTTGAAGGAGAAACCCTGGAGCTTACAAGGGTAAATGTTTAATTCAAATACTGAAAACTGAAAATAGAGGCAGGGTGATACTGATCCATATGTCGGGTCAGGCCCTGCCTGTTATTTATTAAAGGACAACATTCTTAAAGAATGAATCAGGATATTCACATTGCTTGATTATTATTATCCCGCAATAACTATTTGCCATGCGTGATATATGAAACTAAAAATTCATCTATCCAAAATTGCTATATTTTTAATTGCCTTTCTATTGGCACTTTATTTTTTCCGCGCTGATATTATTCAAGTGATCCTGTTATATATATTAAAATCCGGATAGTTTATGATACAAGAAAGAATCGAAAAAATTATCTGGCCAGTATTTATTGCAGTCTGGTTGATTGCCGTTTTTCTGTTTCTCATTGACAGTTATATGGATGATGCTTACATCGGATTTAACTATGTCAATCATTTAATAAACGGAGAGGGCTTGGTTTTTAACCTGAATGAGAAAATTGAAGGATTTACGAACCTGGGATGGTTATTATTTATGGCGCCGTTTTCATATTTGGTTCCCGTCCCCTTTGTATCGAAAGCATTGGCATTACTTTTTATTTTCATTACGATAATACTGACTTATTTTATGCTGAAAAAAACAGTTCCATCTCTACCATCAATTTTCAGGTTATTCATGATCACCAGTATTGCGGTCTCGTTTGATTTTGTCTTTTTTTCGAATGTCGGCATGGAAACAAGTCTGTTGTCCTTATTATTTGTGATGGCTATATATTTTCAATCTCGGCAAAAATATTTATATGCTTCAATTTTTATCATCTCGAGTCTTCTTGTCCGTCCGGAGTGTGTACTTATCTATCCAACTTGGTCTGTCTTATTGATAATCAGCAGATCTGCAGACAAGAAAAAACTGTTTCAGAGTGCATGCATCTTTATTCTGGTTCTGCTCGTCTTAGAAGCCTGGAGATATTTTTATTTTCATAATTTGCTGCCCAATACCTTTTCAGCAAAGCCAACAACCCCGACAGATTTCATTAAAAATTTCATTGCGTTTTCACAAAGCGGTAATTCAAATATTTCAAAACCCTTTGCAAATCATATTGTACTGATGATAACTGCTTTTGGTGCCTACAGTATTACATTACATAAACGTCCATTGGGCCTTCTTTTTATCTCAATTTTACTATGCGGTTACATCTTTGCGATTTATGCCCGTCCGGATTGGACAGGAATGGGCCGATATTTTGCATCCTATTTACCAACGGCGATCATTGTCTTTATCAGTGGATTATATTTTATTCAGGAAAGATATTTAAAACATATAAAATATAGAAAAATCATTTTTTCAGCTATTGTGCTCTCTTTAATATTTTCCGGAATTTTTGATTTTGGATATCGATTAAGGCCCGCATCTTATCGACAGTATCCATGGTATGTTCTTCACAGTAAACCGCTGGTTGGTCCTTCTAAATGGATTAATGAGAATACGCCCGCTGACGCGGTGATCGCAACGCGAAGAATCGGGTGCCTGGGCTATTACAGCCATCGCCATATTTTTGATTATCGCTTCGGATTGACAGACGAAGTCATTTCCGGACTGATTAAGCAGCATGGATATCGGTTTAACAGCCCAAAACATGATGCCATTAAAAACAGATGGAAAGAGGTGTCGCCGGATTATCTCCTTGAGGATACGTCGGTTATTGAGGAATTGATGGCGGATGATAATAAGGGGTCTTTTGAAATTCATGGTATAAAATATCAGATATTTAAAAAATTTCCCATAAATAAGAATGTCGACTGGATACTGTGTAATAAAATAACATCTTAGATATTAAACCTCTATAAGAGTTTTGGAGGATTCTGATTCTGTCAGTCAATATACCGTCTTTGAACCTTTTCGGCAATCATTCTGATATGCTCCGGTGTTGTGCCGCAGCAACCGCCGATGATGTTGGCGCCGGCCTTGATAAGCGGATCGATCCATTCAGCCGTTTCAGCGGGTTTTTCTGGAAAAATAGTTTCACCATTCTGAATCACGGGCATACCCGCATTGGCGTGGATTAAAATCGGTACCACTGAAGATACCTGCCGAAGTTCTTTTACAATGGGAATCATGAGCTCCATGCCATTGCTGCAATTGGCACCGATAATATCTGCTCCGGCTTTGAGTATGGCTTCAGCCATCTGTGCGGGAGATACACCCATCATTGTCCTGAATTCATTTTGCCGGGTTTTTTCAAAAGTGAACGTACAGGCAATCTCACAGTCTGTTTGTGCCCTGGCGGCTTGAATAGCGCATATCGCTTCGTCCAGTGCGGACATGGTTTCAATGCATAAGCCATCTGCTCCGCCGCTGATTAATGCGTTTGCCTGCTCACCAAATGCCTCGATCCATGCTTCCCGTGTGATGTCTCCAGTGATCAATATCTTTCCGGTGGGACCCATTGATCCCAGTACAAAGTGATCTTCTCCGGCAGCCAGTCTGGAGAGACCGGCTGCTGCCCGGTTGATTTCTTCAGCTTTATGGGCCAAACCAAATGATTCCAGTTTAAACCGGCTGCCTCCGAAGCTGTTGGTGAGCACAATATTCGCTCCGGCTTCAATGTAATTCTGTGCTATCTGTTTCACCTGCTCCGGATGAGACAGATTCCATGCTTCAGGGCATTCTCCGGATTGAAGACCCATTTTTTGAAGAAACGTGCCCCAGGCACCATCTGAAACCAGAATTTTATTTTGACTTAGCGCGGCAAGGATTGATTTCATGGATGATTTATCCTTATACTTTTATCTTCCCAAATGTTTTGCAAGCCCGATGTCGTTATATTTGCTTGACATTTTGAGAAGCTCTCGGGAAAAGTGTGTTTTGGATTGAATCGGAAATGATTTCCTTTCACTGATTATACATGGTTTTTAATCAATGCTTCTATTTTATCCCGCATTTCTTCAAATACAGCATCGGGATCACGATCCGCAGAAAGATAATGAATATAAGGACGATCCATGGATTGAAAAATGGCCTGTACTTTTTTTAAAAAATCCGCTCTTTCAAAATCATCATGCACGTCACCACGTTCATGTATAATGCGCTGAAGGGCTTTTTCTACAGGCATGTCCAGGATTAAAACAAGGTCCGGAATCAGGGCGATGGCTTCGTTGCGTTTCCTGATTTCCTCTATGTCCAGTCCAAGTGCGCCCTGATAGGCAATTGTTGAAAAATAGTATCTGTCAATCAGCACCAGTTTTTTTCTTTCCAAAGCCGGTCGGATATTGTTGTCACAATCCTCAATGCGGTCTTTGATAAATAATTCCAGTTCCTGTTCCGGTGTGACCTGACGGCGGCCTTCCCGAGCGAGGCGCCGGATTTCGAGACCATATTTCCCTCCTGTTGGTTCTCGGAGATATTGTGATGCAATACCCTGATTTGAAAAATATGTTTTGAGCCGAAGCGACTGGGTGCTTTTGCCTGTACCGTCGATTCCTTCGATTGCGATCAATAATCCTTTTTTAAGAGCGGTCAATGATATTCCTGTATGTCAGTTGATTTATCCTGGCTTTTTTTGCTTGCAATACCATGTATTTAATATAAGAGACAGGGGAGAATTATGCAACCGGAACCTCGAAGATTCTTATGCAATTGCCAATGGATGGAGTTACAGACAGGCATCGATTTGAATACCAAAATCTTTAATCACGTCTCCGGGAATTTCATCCAATCCGGATCCCCAGGATATTTCACCATCCTGATATGTCAGTCCGTGCTTCAAAGACAAATATATCCAGCTTGAAAGATGCCATTGGGTGAAAATGGTCCATCGTGTTCCTTTTTTATAATACGGCCGGTTGTTCAGTACGCCAGGCAGATCGTTTTCGTATACATAAATACGACTCAAATAGGAATCGGTCTCAAAGGAGGTCCATCGAATACAAAGCTTCCATTTTTTCTGTAAGCGGTACTGAATATCCTGAAAACAGAGAAATCCGTTTTCTCTGAATCGTGGAATGAAAATATCTCCGTTTATTTCAGGGCGGTTTATCCGGACAAATTCAAGCCGCGATCGCCATTGGAATGCGGATTCCGGCTTGACCATTAAATCCAGCCGGATTTGCTGTTTATACTGATTCTGTATTGTGTCGGTGATATGTTCCAGATTTGTTTTACCTTCAACGGTTTCATTTTCCGAGAAACGCCGTATACGGGCAGAAAGGCGGCATGTTGATGAAAAACGGTATTCCCCCTCGATTAAAACGTCTGATTTAGTTTCTGGCATGGACAGCAAATAGGTACGCCAGGGCGTTCTGTAAATATCCATATAAAAACCAACATATATCCGGCGCGCAACTTGAGTCCGTCCCGATATGTAAAAACCCCGTTCATTAACTGCGTCGCCGTAACCGAATCCCTGTGCGTAGGGATTCTGAAAATTCGGTGAGAAATTTCTATAGAGGATGACCCAGCTGACGGGCTTTAATTTCCAAAAAAGATGTGCCATTAATGCATATCCGCCGGATTGTGAACGCGCGAGCTCTGCATGAAATTGGATACCCTTAAAATTCAGACTCCAGTCAAATCCGGCTGCCTGATTGTTTTGCCCAGAAAATCCGAATGTCTGCCGGACCGGATCCGGCTGCTCTACAGGTACTGAATAACGGCTGCACCATCCTGTGCAACCGAGGGCAGTCATTGGGGTTTCAAAGGCAATCCGGCCGCCGATGCATTTTTCATGAGCGGTTTTGTGATTCAATCGCTCCGTGTGCGTACGGTGATATCCTGAGATTGGAAAACTACGGATCAGGCTGTCCTGATAAGCGTCTTTTCTGGTATTTGAATAAAAGGCCAGGGCGCTCAACTGTCTGAGTTTCAATTCAACGGCAGCGCCCGTAAAAAAACGGTTTTCATCTGAATAGAGATATCCGCGAATTGTTTCACCTCCCCGGGGAAGCGCTGCTGACGGGGAAACACTTTTTCCAGTGCCGTAGGGCCCCCATAATACCAGTCCCCGACCGGTTTGAATCCTGTAATTGCCAATGATTACTTTTATACTTTTTCCCGGCGTATGTAAGGATAAGTATCCAATCTGATGATCATTCCAGGGTTTTTCTCCGGGATCCTTTTCGAAAAGCACACCGCCTTGAATGTAATCTCCGATGTCAATCCGGGCTCGCTGGTAATATTTCAAGGCATTTCCCGGATAATCACCGGAATGAAATCCCTTGGATTTCGGGAACTTACTCTGGATTCGCTCCCGGCATTCAAACCTAAATGCCGGCAGCGGCATGGTTTTCTGAAATTCAATAGTGAAATATTGTGATAACCATTGGACCATTTCATTATCCAGATCTGTCCGCTGTTGAAAATCCTGCCAGGTATGATATGGCTCTTGATCTTTCTTGTGGACAATGGTTTGGATCTGTGCATCGGTCAGTAATGGAAAGGCAGCCAGCTGTTTTGAAGAGACAGTGTTTATGTTGGGGGGACTATCCCCGAACCTCTGGATTGATTCAAGGATTTCAGAATCTGCCTGTTTCGTATTTTCAAAGAGCGCCTCTTCCAGAGGGATTTGAGAGACAACAGGCATATTAATAATGAGAATGATGCAAAATATTCGGAAGGATTGTTTCATCGTCTAGAAAACCCACAAAGGTGACGGAGTTTCCGGATTTAATATCAGAATTATTGAAGCATGATGAGTGAGGCCCAAGTCCGGATGACAGACAACAGCATAATCCACGCTTAATTTCCGGATTTGAATGCCAATGCCGGTTGTAATACGCTGCGGCTGATCTGTGAATCCGCATCGCAGTGCCAGAAATGAGAAAGGGATCACTTCAAGGCCACTGCGTATTTCCAGCGGAAAACGGACATCTTTGAATAACTCAAGATCCCATTTGATTCCGCTTCTCGGCCGGCACTCGATACCTATACAGGTTGTTTGTGGCAGGGGATCTTTTATTTTTCCGATTCGAGCCTGGTTCAGATTGGCGATTGAAGCCGCCATTAAAATTTTTTTTGAAAAGGAATACAGGAGTCCGGTATTTATCCAGAAAACCGTGCTTGAACCATATTTTCTGATGCGGAGCTGACCGATGTTGCAGAGAATACCCAGAGATAAGGATTTATAGACAGGTAAGCCCCAGCCTCCATGGAAGATTGCTTCCTGGTACAATGCATTGCCGAAAGACCGGAATCCCAGCCCCATGCCGCCGGTACGGATTGGCAGACATGTTGCGCCTGTGGATTGCGACAGATCCTTTAATCCGAACAGGCGCGTGTAATGGGTTCCGAAGGCCGCGGAAGACAGCTGCCCGAGAGTGGCCGGATTGGAAAAATGACCGAAAGGGTTGTTCCTGGCAGAAAAAAATGTCAGCCCCATCGCATTACTTCTGGATCCTGCAGAAAGATGATCAAAAGAAGAGCGGCATGTCTGACTATTAAAAATCAAACTCATAAAGACAATATTAATAAATTTGCATATCTGTCTGTATTGCATAAATAAAAATGAATGTTAATATTATTATTATCAGGAATAATTGAAATATAATGTTTATTATAACATATTACAACAAAAATTAGTAAAAAACAAATAAAATATATTATTTATTTTAAAAAACAATGATTTTTTCGGATGATATCCAATATTCCCTATTTATTTATTGCCTTTAGGATATCTTATTCATCAGTACTTGACCATTTTGTTAAATGGGGGCTGAAAGTTGTTAAAAATGGAAGAAAATAATCATTAAGACGCGTTGATTGTCCTTGACTTTGAATATGCAAATATGTTATTTATACTGTTGAAATATTTTGTGATCGGAGGATGTTATGAAATATTTACTTATTCTTCTGCCCGTTCTATTTTTGTTTGCGTGTGTACAAATGCCAGAGGTCAGACAAATGATGTTTATTGAACAGGGAACCATTGATCAGGCAATACAAAGACTCATCAGTCTTCATGGGGAAGCCAACCACCAGCGAATTGAACAGGGTGTTCGGCAAACCGCACAATTCTGGAAATCACGGGATGGCAATGCAGAGGCTTTTATCGGATTCTGTGAAAAGAACTTTATTGCCGATCCGGAGATGCTGGATGCGACTTTAAAAAGATTCGATAATAATTTAGAGAGCCTTTACGGCAACCTGCATCGAATCGAACGCTATTTTATGCGTTCCATGCATCTTGACATTGGTCCTATGCTTCCGGTGGATTATTTGTTTGCCGAATATTCGCCATATGCCCATGTGAATGAGGATCTGTTTAAAACGAAGATCGCATTTACTGTGTTATTAAATTTCCCTATGTATGATCTTGAAAAACGGCTGGAGCTGGGATCAAAATGGTCCCGGAAAGAGTGGGCGAAAGCGCGTTTGACTGAAGAATTTTCTGTCCGGGTTCCTGCCGATGCCTCCCAGCGATTAAATGAAGCGTATGTGAAGGCCGATGACTACATCAGCAATTATAATATTTTTATGCATCATATACTGGATGAGGGGGGAAACCGCCCGTTTCGTCCGGGACTGAAACTGATCAGTCACTGGGGATTACGCGACGAATTGAAAGCGCAGTATGCCAATCCGGATGGATTGAAAAAACAGGAGATAATTTATACGATTATGAATCGTATTATCAAGCAGCAAATTCCTGAAATGGTAATCAATAATCCGGCAGTGGACTGGAATCTTAAGGACAATTCCGTGATTCCTGCATCCGTTCAGGATATTCCGGATGTTGAAAGTACAGAATCTGTCTCTTCCGAAAGAGAACCAGATACACGGTATGAGCAATTGCTGCGTATTTTCAAAGCAGAAAAAGGTGTGGATTCCTTTTATCCGACCATGCCCACGAAAATGGACAGGCGTTTTCAGAGAGACCGGGAGATTCCTGAATCCGAGGTCGAAGCACTATTTATTGATATCCTGACATCTAATGAAGTCAAGCGAACCGCAAAACTGATTGAAAATCGATTGGGAAGACAGTTGAAGCCATTCGATATCTGGTATGATGGGTTTAAGGCTCGAGGTGCCATATCCGAAACAAAACTGGATAAAATCGTCGGCCAAAAGTATCCTAACATTGAGACATTTGAAGCCGGAATTCCGGACATATTATTGAGGCTGGGCTTCGACCGGTCCATGGCGACGTATCTTGGCAGAAAGATTACTGTGGATCCAGCCAGGGGCTCCGGTCATGCGTGGGGTGCCCGTATGCGTGAGGATAACGCTCATTTGCGCACCCGTTTTGCTCCGGGAAAACCCATGACCTACAAGGGCTATAACATTGCGCTTCATGAGATGGGTCATAATGTGGAACAGGTATTTTCCATCAGTAAAATTGACTGGATTATACTGGAAGGTGTGCCCAATACCGCATTTACCGAGGCATTTGCATTTGTGTTTCAGGGACGGGATTTGGATGTTTTGGGTGTCACAAAGAAAAATCCCGTGAATGAGCATCTCCGTGTGCTGGATATGCTCTGGTCCGCTTTTGAAATCGGATCGGTCTCTCTCGTGGATATGCGGGTCTGGCACTGGATGTATGAACATCCCAAGGCAAAGCCGGCAGAATTGAGGGAAGCGGTCATTCAGATTTCCAGGGAGGTGTGGAACGAATATATGGCTCCCGTCATGGGTCAGGAGGATGAAATCATCCTGGGTGTCTATTCTCACATGATCGATGCAGGATTGTATTTACCGGATTATCCCCTGGGGTTTATCATTGCCTATCAGATCGAAGATTATTTAAAGGGTAAAAATCTGGGCAAGGAAATGGGACGTATGTGCACTCTGGGTTCCATTACTCCTGATGCCTGGATGCAGGCAGCTGTGGGCGGACCGGTTTCAACCAAACCGCTTCTTAAGGCGGCCGGAGAAGCGCTGGAGGTGGTGGAGTAAGCAGCAGGAAAACAGAAAAATAAGGGAAATAGGGGGAATGTTGAGTCCTTGGGTTGTTGAGTCGCAGAGTCACAAGAAACAAGAGAGAATAAAGAAAAAAGATTAAAAATCAGATTGTTGAATACAAATAACCGCTCGTTGTCATTCTGAGCGGAGCGAAGAATCTGAACCTGCAATGTAAATAGTTATGATAATGCCATATTGAAACATAATTTAAGTTGGCTGAATGATTTGACGTCTGCTGTTAGCGTCAGTGGTCGTGAGGCTGAAAAAGGAGCCTGGGGGAGACGGATAAATGGAGAGGGAGGAGGATTAAAGACCGTAAAGTTGTTATTCATATTTGAAAATATAAAAATATGTTATTGTTTTTCATTGCGATTTTTGCGATTCTACGGTTTTATTTCAATGAGTGATGCAGATAAAGCAAAGGATAAAATATTAAGTTTTTCGAGATTTTATTTATTCGTAAGAGAAATTAATATTCTGGGGATTATCCATGAGTACACTCACACGTTTTGGAATTTCGATGGACAGCAAACTGCTGCAGCGGTTCGATGCATACATTACAGAGCATGGGTATGCCAACCGGTCCGAGGCGGTCCGGGATCTGGTCAGGGAACGGCTTGTGCAAAAATCCTGGGATAAAGGCGATGAGGAAATGGTCGGCACCATTACACTTGTATTTGATCATCACCAGCGGGATCTGACTGAAAAACTAACCTCTCAGCAGCACGATCATCATGAAACCGTGCTGTCCGCCATGCATGTGCATCTGGATCATTACAACTGCCTGGAAGTATTGGCAGTCCGGGGAAAAGCAAGTGACATTCAGCATATTGCGGACCATTTGATCAGTGTGAAAGGTGTGAAGCACGGCAAGCTGGTGATGACGGCCACAGGAAAGGGATTGTAGGGGAAGACCGAGCTAAAAGAGTCCTTGAGTCGTAGAGTCACAAGAAACAAGATTCAGGAATCAAGAATCAAAAGAGTCATTGAGTCCTTGAGTCATAGAGTCACTGGTTGAGAAGCTGAAACGGTGAATCGGAGAGACGGAGAAACGGAGAGAAAAAGAAACAAGAATCAAGAAACAAGAATCAAGAAACAAGAATCAAGAAACAAGAAACAAAACCAACTGTCAAAGAAAGTGAATTGAAGCGATTAGATGACAGCTTAGAAATGAAAAGGGAGTTAAGGCTTTAGCCATTTATCGGTATTTGAATTACTCCTTATTTTAAAAAGGTCACCTTCCGAACAAATAGAAACGATTCCGATTTCATAACGATGATATAAATTCCGCTCGGCTGATGACCGGCCTCAAATAACACGTCATGCATACCCTGTGGCATTTTCCCCGAAACCAGCGTCTGTACTTTTCTGCCCCGCATATCAAATACCGCGAGTTCTACGGATGTGTCTTTCGGGATTTGAAACCGGATATGTGTTTGCGGATTGAACGGATTCGGGTAATTTTGATCAAGTCTGAAATCCCCTGCATAATCTGTCGCTTTAATCCGTGTCGCTGTTTTGTCCGTATAACTGATATTCAGATACGGCCGTTGATGTTCGCTATACTCGGAGGCCTTGAATCCGATCTGTGTCTGTCCCGGATTGATGATCAGCAGACCGTGATTCGAACGTAATCCGTCTGCCCATTTCTGGACGACAGCCGTGATATCCACCTCGGGATAAAATGTGTGGTCCGCTCCGGGTTGATGCGAAATTTCTGTAATGCAGTCATCAAAATCATAATCACCGCCCGGTGTTTGCCATGTCTCTGTATCGCGGGCATTTGTCCAGGTGACGCTGTTTTCATTCCAGGACCGTTCGATACAGTATATTTTTAACACATCGCCTTCGCGATAATCTTGCTGGTTCCAGACATAAAAACCGATTTTAGCGCTGAGAATCTGTTTTCCCATGATTTCCGGGGGCAGATTAAATCTGATGAGAAAACGATCAATTTGGCCGACATATTCCTCATTGCCATAGTTGCTTCCGGGATCATCTGAGAAAATAAAGCTGTCATCGACTTCTTCCTGTGTTTCCAGATGAATTGAATTTATCGCCTGTGATGGATCGAGGGTTGTGGCGCTCACAGCTGCCGACATTCCGGATGGATTGCCGGCAGCGTCGACTGCTTCCACCTGATATGAATAGCTTGTCGCGGGTAACAGAGATGCATCCGAGTAAAAAGTCTGGGTTGTTTGTATGATTTCGATACCGTCCCGATACACACAGTATCCCGTTACTCCGGTATTGTCGGCAGAAGCTTCCCATGACAAATCAATGTTACCGGAGGAGACGGGAATGGCGGTCAGTCCGGCAGGCACTGATGGAGGCATTGTGTCAGATGGTGTCGTTGCTGTAACCGGATCGCTGAAATCCGATTCGAGTCCGGCGCCATTGACTGCACTCACCCGGTACGTGAAGGATTGACCGGGAACACAGGTGGTATCTGAATAGGTTGTTAACGATGTCACCGCTATAACATTTCCCTGACGGTATATACGGTAACCGGAGATTCCGGACTCAGCATCCGAAGCCGCCTGCCAGGACAAATCAATCCGGATTTCACTCATACAATTGGCGATTAAGCCTTCCGGAACCGTGGGAGCAGTGCTGTCCAGAGAAGGACCGCTCCAGCCCGACAGACGTGCCCAGAGCCACCAGACCGCATAGGCTTTTTGATTGGCGTTGAGCGGCTGGCTGTGTGCGGCGCCGCATGAATACCAGTCGATTCCCTGCGTATGCGAATTCTGCCAGCCGATTGCCCAGTTGCCCCCGTCATAGTTGCAGGCATCGTCCACATTCCGGTCGCCATAATAAATACCGTCCGGATCATAACATTCGATATCATAAAAGTCGAACAATACTTTTCCGTTCTGTTCACAATAGCTGCGGATTTGCTGATTGCGCTGATGCAGGGTTCCGGAAAGGCCGCTGCCGTCCGCATGGCCTGTCATATAAACAAAAGCCACATCCGGATATTCCTGTTCGAGCACAGACATGGGCTGAAGATACCGGGTGTTCATCTGCTCTTCAGAGTAGCCGGAAGCCTGGCCGCACCAGGACCACATAATGACATTCACATCCGAATGGGATGCATCATCCAGATATTCACGGGTTTCCTGTACCCAGTTGGGATAATAGCCGCAGTCATGATCCATCCATCCGTCTCCATAACCGTCTCCTTCTTCCAGATCGAGGGCACTGTTTTGCCCGCCGTTATTGAAGGCAAAAATATTGTCCGGCAAAGTAAGTCTTCTGCCGCCGTTATTGGCAAATTCAATCAAGCCCCGCATGCCGTCCGTGATCTGGCTGCCGTGGGAGGTATGGCCATAAGCGATATGCAGTGTGGCTTTGGCACTTTCAATTGCCGACTGCGGAATTTGTGTGATATCCGTACAGGTATGATCCGCGATGATTTGTGAGAATAGCAGGTTTGAACAGGCGCATAAACACAACATTGCGATTCGCATATCGGACTCCCTTAAAAGTCGATATCGGGTTATATTCAATTTCTGTCTCTATTTGATCATCATAATTTTACGGTTGAACCGGTGTTTTCCGGAGATCATTCGGATGAGATAAATTCCGGATTCCACACGGCAGCCGGTTTTATCCCGGCCGTCCCATTGAATACGATGAAAGCCCGGCTTCTGTTTTTGATCGACCAGGGTTTTTACGTGTTTTCCCGTCACATTATATATCTGAATCCGCACTTGACTGTACTCGGCCAGCTCATAGCTGATTTCTGTTTCAGGATTGAAAGGATTGGGATTGTTTTGATACAGCGCATAATCATGGGGCTGGAAATTTTCGGCTTCGATGCCGCTGCCGGTCCGGTTAAATTTAATCCAGTTTAAATTGTAATAACCACCAATAATTTCCAACCGCAAAACCAGATTTTGTCCGCCGTAGATTACGATTCCGGAATGGACCAGTGTTTCCCAATTGTTCCATCCTCCCGTATTCGGCATAAAGAATGATGTCAGTGTTTGATCATCCAAAATAACTTTCAAATTGCCTCCCTCAAAATCCGAGGTGGTCCGACATTCAATATCATAAGTGCCGGATTCGGCGCTGACCGTATATTCGAGCCATTCACCGTCTTCTGTCCAGCCTATATTGTAACCGCCATCTTCGTCTTCACATATTTCCACATCCACATTTTCCCCGGGTCTGAAGTTTCTGTCGCCCTCCTGGGGGGTATTGTCATGATAAGCCATGCCTTCACCGCCGTAATCATATTCTTCGCATTGAATCGTGCCGGGAATGGTATTATCAGCATCCTTGTAAGCCCATTGAGCCACTTTTTGTTTCAGTGAAATGTTATCAAGATAAACATCCGTTTCTGAATTCCCCATATTGAACACAACACGGGCATTGAAATCGGATGCGTCTTCCATTTCGAATTCATATGAGAAATGAGAATTTACGGGCCGGATCTGAGAATAGGTGGTTTTGCTGTAATTGATATACGGGGAATTATCCTGCCCGACCTTTGCCTCGATCAGACGCGTCGCGTCCGCACGGGCGTCAAATTCGAACACATAAAAGTTGCCCAAATTCAGGGGAATGCAGTTCTGACGAAGCTGGACATCATAGTCATTGCCGCCGCCGTTGGAGATTTCGATATGCGCCTCTCCGTTGTCCACGGACCATTGCGCCTGTCCCGATCCCTGAAGCTCCCACGTCCAGTCCTGCTTGCCATCGGTGAAATCACCGTTTGCTATCAGATTCTCGCCGGGTTCCTTGAAATTGAT
>JAFGCO010000038.1 GCA_016932575.1 bacterium | reverse complement strand
CTGTCACTGCTGATCATCATCTGACTTCCAGAGATGAACATCCGGAACGGTTTCAGACGTTGGAGAAACTTTTACGGAATGTATTGGATACCGGCATCACACATCTTGTTATTGCCGGTGACTGTTTTGACAAAGGCCGGTCCAATTATAGCGAATGGGATCACATTATAAGACAAACAGAATTTCAGTCGTTGACCATTCATCTGATTCCCGGCAATCATGATGTGCAGATTAAACAGTCGCATTTCGCCTCCTCCAATGTTCATGTTTATTCGCAACCAGAATTAACTCAGTTAGGCGATTTGATGAGTATGCCCATTCTTTTTCTCCCTTATCGGCATGATTGCACCATGGGTGATATACTTGCCGAGTTTCAGACTCATCTGGAACCCCAGAAGTGGATATTAATCGGTCATGGGGACTGGTCGGACGGCCTGAAAACATTAAATCCGCACGAACCTGGTATTTATATGCCGCTTTCGCGTTCCGATGTGACGATTTATCAGCCCCGCCGGATTATTCTCGGCCATATTCACAAGCCTTTGGATTCTGATCCGGTGCATTATCCCGGTTCTCCGTGTCCTCTGGATATCACCGAAACGGGCAGAAGGCGATATTTGGTTATTGATACGGAAACCGGGGAGACTGCACCGTCCATTGTAGACTCTGAATTACTGTTTTTCAATGAAACTTTAATGATCCTTCCGGGGCTGAATGAATTGAATCGAATGAAAGAAGAAATCCAAAAGAGAATTGCCAATTGGGATATACAATCTCACGAGCGGGACAAGTGCCGTATACGGATCAAAGTCAGGGGCTTCACATCGGATAAAGAAAAGCTCACCGGGATGATCCGGGAGTCTTTTAAATCCTTCCGGTTTTATAAAGATGAAGGATTGGATGATTCAGAGTTATTTTTTGCAGATGATGCAGAGCTAAATAAAATTGCACAATTGTCCATACAGGCGGTGGATCGACTGAATTTTACTCCCGGACCCTACGATCCTGGCAGAGATGAAATGATGCTGCAGGCATTAAAAACGGTGTATGGAGAAGACTGAGCATGGGCATGAGAATCAAGGAAATTGCCGTACAGCAACGAGGTCCTGTTGAAAAATTAAAGTTTCAGCCGGGTCTTCTCAATCTTCTCTATGGAAAAAATGAAAAAGGAAAAACACATCTTATTGAATTTTTAATGCAATGTCTTTTTAGAAAAAATAAAGCGTGGCGTTTGCGGGATGTCAGAACCCGGGGTTCGGTTGTTGTTGAAGGATTATCGTCAAAGCCGGAAAAATTTACTCCCACTTCCAGGAAACTTGAAGATTACTGGGAGCAGAATCAACTGGAACTCGGTCCCGACCTTTCCAGATTATTGATCGTCAAGGGAGCGGAAGTTGAGCTGTCTGAAGTCGGGGGGGGGATTGATAAACATATTTTAAAAACATACTTGTCAAATCAAACACTGCTTGATTCTATTGAAAAAAGGATTCTTCCCACCATTTTAAAATCAGAAGTCAGAGAGAAGATTATTCCCGTTTCCAAAGGCCGGGGACCTTTGCAGGACATGGAGGAACTGCATAATAAGTTAATCCGTATCGATGAATTATTTCAACGGATAGATCAAACTTATTCCGGCGGTCAGAGACAGGCTTTGGTGATAAAACGAAATATAGTACAGCAGGAATTGGATAAAATGCAGAACGCGAAAAAGCATCTTGCATGGCAACTGCTGGAGAAAGGAAAACAGCTCAAGGCCCGACTCAGTCATATCGAGTCTGAAGACTTCGATGCTCTGTATGATCATTTCAACAATTACCGACGATTGCAATCTGATATAAAGCAGCAAAAAGGTCAAATTGCGAAGGCAGAACAGGAGAGTTTATTTTATCCCTGGCTGGAAAAAGCAGTTGATCTGTATCGGACCCGTTTAACAGCGCTCCCCTGTAAACCTCCCTGGATTCTATGGATATCTGCATTGATATTGATTGTCATATCCATCGGATCTATTCTCTGGTACGGACCTCTGGTGAGCATTTTTTGTGTCGTTTCCGGTGCCGGTCTCACAGGACTTTCAATATGGAGACTGTTCAGATATACACGGAATATTCATAAATGGGACGAATTAAGAAAGATTGAGGATGAATATGCCAAGCGTTTCCATGAACCTTTGAGTGGCTTACCGCAGCTGGAAGCAAGATTGAAGTCTATGGAAAAAGCCAATAACCGGCTCCAAATATTAAACGAAGATATCCAGGTTAAGGAGAAAGAGCTGGAATCACTCTCTCTTGACATTAACCAGCAATTCGAATCATTTTTGGGAAGGCCCGTCTCATATGCAGAATGGCAAAAAGAGATCAATTTACTCAGAGAGCAGCAGAGAACCATTCGAGAAAAGTTGGATCAGATACGTGAAGAATGGAGTGAACTACATGTGAGTGAATCCGATTGCATTCAGAATCCCAGTCCGATCGAATATAATAAAAAGAAAGAGGATGAACTTCAGCAAAAGATGGACAGGCTTGATCAGAAAATTCAAGATGAAGAAACATCCCTGATGGATCTTAAAAAAGAGATATGGCAATTGCTGGGCATCCTTCATGAGGACAATTGGCAGAAGCTGATTCAGAAACTTCAGGAAGAACGCGAATCGGTTCTGTTGCGGTATCAGGTTTTAACGGCCGATATACTCGGGAAAAAAGCCGTTCAGCATGTTATTGACAAACTTCGGCTGTCTGAAGATGAAAATATTTATGCTGGATTAAAATCGGATATGATTACCAAAACGCTTCAGCTTGTCACAGGCCGATATCAATCCATACGTCTTGATGACAGTCATATTCTGGTTTCAGATGCCGATCAGGAAGAGTTTGACTTGTCTGAATTAAGTACAGGTGCTCAGGAACAGGTCCAGCTCGCCCTGCGCATTGGTTTCAGCATGCATCTGCTTGGCAAAGAATCTTTATTCTTGCTGCTGGATGATGCGTTTCAGTATTCTGATTGGGAACGGCGGGAACGGCTTGTGAATATGATGGTTCATTTGGCGCGTCATGACTGGCAAATTTTTTATTTTACTATGGATGATCATATCCGTGATCTCTTTAAGGAAAAAGGAAAAGTGCTGGGAAAGGATTTTGTTCTGATTCATTTGAACTAAACAGGGATTTCGTTCGTTAAAGACTGACAACTGGAATTAAGCATTTTTATAATTGAGGAGGCATGCATGCAGTCATCTTTGTTGGATCGCTTTTACCGTTATGTCAAAATTGATACCCAATCTCAGGAAGATGTGGAAGACCGTTATCCCAGTACTGAAAAACAGAAGGATTTAAGCCGTCTTCTGGTTCAGGAATTAAAGGAACTGGGTCTGGAAGACGCTGAAATGGATGAATATGGCTATGTGATGGCCACATTGCCGGGCAATCTTTCAGAAGAAGACAATAAGAAAATCCCGGTCATCGGATTTTTAGGTCATGTCGATACTTCACCCGAAGTATCCGGAAAAGATGTAAAGCCATGTTTGCATGAGAACTATCAAGGTGGCGATATTCGATTGTCTGGAGATCCAGGTCAAGCTATCACTGAGTCTGACAATCCGGAATTACAAAATAATATGGGGAATGATATTATTACATCGGACGGCACCACACTGCTGGGAGCAGATGATAAAGCCGGGATCGCCGAAATAATGACACTTCTTGAAAGGCTGCAAAATAATCCTGAAATCAAACATGGGACAATTCGTATTGGTTTCACACCGGATGAAGAGACTGGCAACGGAACGGCCTATTTTGATGTGATTCAATTCGGAGCGGATTTTGCCTATACTGTTGATGGTGGTACTGTTGGAGAAATTGAGAATGAGACGTTTAATGCATCCTCAGCTGTTTTTAATGTGACTGGTATTAACGTGCATCCCGGATATGCCAAGAATAAGCTGGTTAACGCGCTTCGTGTCATCGGGGAAATTATTGTGGAACTGGAAAATGATCCTTCTCCGGAAACCACTGAAAACCGGGAAGGGTATCTTCATCCTTATGTTTTTGAGGGTGGCGTCGGAGAGGCCATGCTGAAAGTTTTGGTTCGTGATTTTGACAAACGGGGAATGGATGATAAGGCGCAGCGACTCCGAACCATTCAGCAGAAGGTACAGAAGAAACATCCCAAAGCATCAGTAAATCTCGATATTCAAGAATCTTACCAGAACATGAAAGTGAAACTGGATGAAGATCCGCGTGTTGTGGATTATGCTATGGAGGCGGTTCAGCGAAGCGGTATTGAACCCAGATTGCATTTAATCCGCGGTGGTACAGATGGTGCCAAGCTTTGCTTTATGAATTTGCTGACTCCCAATATTTTCACAGGTGGACATAACTTTCACAGCAAGCTGGAGTGGATACCAGTTCAGAGTATGGAAAAAGCAGTTGAAACGCTGTTTCAGCTTGTTCAGATATGGAAGGAAAAGAGTTTATAACCGGTAAATTGTATCGCGTTTCAGGGAAATAATACCGTCCCTGTGTTGAATTAAAGATTTTGAGGGGAATTGGAATTTCATATAACCTTCTGTTAATGTAAGAAATAGTACAGAGCAGAAAATGATTTTTTTTTTGGCAGGATCTTTGCTCTAAAATTCAATGAAGTTGCATTTCTCAATTCCTTTCCTCTTCCCCTGATAAGCCGTTGCTTTTGCAACGGCTTCCTCTTTATTGACATGAAGATTGCAAAACATATAAAATTAAAACTGAATTCCTGTTTGCTGTCATGGTTTGAGCAGCATCAGCGGCCCTTACCCTGGCGCCAGACATCAGATCCGTACAGGATTTGGATATCAGAGGTCATGTTGCAGCAGACGCAGGTGACTACTGTTGAATCTTATTTCCATCGGTTTATTCGGCAATATCCGAATGTTCAGTCACTGGCTGAAGCAGATCTGCATCATCTTATGAAAGTATGGGAAGGATTGGGGTATTACAGTCGGGCGAGACATCTGCATGCTGCGGCTCAGGAGATTGTATCGCGGTTTCATGGTGTCTTTCCGGACAATCTTGATGATTTGCTTTCTTTGCCTGGTATCGGCCGATATACAGCTGGAGCGATTTTAAGTATTGCATTCGAAAAACCGGCGCCAATTTTAGACGGCAATGCTGTTCGTGTTTTAACCCGCGTCTTTCATATTACGGATAATATTGATAAGGCTTTTACCCAAAATATTTTGTGGAAGCTGGCCGAACAGATTTTACCCGAAAAAAATGTTCGGTCTTTTAATCAGGCGGTTATGGAACTGGGCGCCCTGATCTGCAAACCCGGAAAACCGGATTGTTCGATCTGCCCGATATCATCGATTTGCCGGGCCAACGAGCTGCATTTACAGGCCATGATTCCGCTTCGCTCTCCGCGAAAACCGGTTCCCCATTATGATGTAACAGCTGGCATTATCTGGAGAGCAGACCGTTTTTTAATTACACTTCGGCCGCCCAAAGGATTACTGGGCGGACTATGGGAGTTTCCCGGAGGAAAAGTGAAGCCGGGAGAGACATTGGAAACCTGCTTAAAACGTGAAATTCTTGAAGAACTTAACCTGAGAATTCATATCAAATCCCATCTTGTCTCGGTGGGTCATGCGTATACACATTTCAAAATTACGCTCCATGTATTCGAATGCCAATGTCAAGCCGGCCGCATTCGGATGAATCCTGATGCGGCCACTGATTTTCAATGGATCACAGCATCCCTTTTGGATCAGTATGCATTTCCGGGTGCTGACAGGAAAGTCATTGTCGCCATACAAAGAAAACATCTAATCAGAGGAGGTCCCGAATGAAAATTTTAAATTACAAATCTATGGAAGCAGAACCCGTAACGATGGAAGGATCAAAAGATGCTTCGGTCCGATGGCTCATTGCCAGGGAGGATGGGGCACCCAATTTTGCTATGCGGTTATTCGAAGTTGAACCTGGTGGTTATACACCGCTTCATAATCATGATAACGAACACGAAATTTTTATTCTCGAAGGCGAAGGCGTGGTTTGGAAGGGGGGAAATGAAGTTGCTGTGAATGCGGGGACGGCAATATTTGTTCCTCCGCAGGAAAAGCATCAATTCATCAATAATAGTCAGTCTGTACTTAAGTTTTTATGCCTTGTACCGGTTTGAGGATGAGTGATAAGGGATGAAAATAGAGTTCATTCATCAATTGTTTTTTTAAAAGAAGTTCATTTAATTTATATTGCAGACAAATCAAAGCGGATAGGATCAGTTTTGGATTTAAAAACGACCTGAAAAGGATCAATCACTCAGACAGGCTCTTCTTTCGTTTTCGACCCATCCAGACTGTGATTTCAAATATAAGAATGACAATAAGCCAGACCGGTATCCATTCAAGTATCGTGCCTGCGCCTGCAATACCCCAACCCACGGATTTCCAGGAAAACGGAAAGAACCAGTAATTGTTATAGATCAGTTGTTTCTGGAGCGCATCCAGAATGAAATGGCTGAGCGCTCCAAATGTTAAATAGAGAAATGCTCTTTTCCGTATTGCTTTCTCAAACAAAAATGATAAGATGCAACATACCATCATGGCACCCATTGGAGTATGCAGAGCCACGGTCCAATCATAAGTGCCGGAAAATAGAATGTATCCCGGACGTGTCAGTATATCAGGGAGTATCACACCGATGTAAAATAAGGTGCGAAAGGGGCTGAAATGCATCTGCTTTTTCAGTAACTCATATACGCGAATGATTAAATGACTGAAAGCCATGTGTGTAATCAGATCAGGCATGTTTCATCTCGAACTGCATTGTTTTCCAGTTAATTTTAAAGCTGCGAAAAAACAGAAAGGCTGTCAGAAGTACCGGAATGACAGAGAGAAGGATTTTATACCGGCGATTTTTCGAGATTACCATATCCACGGCTTCAAGATAACCCTCCTTGTGGAATATTGCGACCAGACCAATATATTCGTTGGCTTTCAATCCGGTTGTGTCGGCTATTACAGGGAGGGTGTCTCCGCCATGATTCAGAATGAATCCCTCTGGTGTGACTTTTTCAATTTTTGGTTCGCGAATATAGGTGACCCGCTGTCCGTCATATTTTTCAGGATGTTCAAGGCAGGTGCTTAATTTCAGCCAGGGGGTGTGTGTTCCGCCGTAATAACAGAGACCCGTCAGCAGAATAATCAGAACGAACAGTATGAAGAACCGCGATGACATTTTAATATATCGGCTTTTATCAAAGTGACGAACGTAAAACAAAAACCAATATATAAATTATCCTGATAAATCAAAACCAAAAATGAAAATTTGATTGCATGGAATTGTTTTTATTATTACACTTTTTTAAATCGTTTACTATTTATATTGGAGACAGTTTATGAAGATTGGAATCATGGCAGACAGTCATGACAATATTCCGGCGCTTGTGAAAGCAGTCAGCGTGTTCAATGATGCTGAGGTCTCTTTGGTGCTTCATGCGGGAGATTTAATTGCTCCATTTACAGCAAAGCCATTAAAAAATCTTAATGCTCGGTTTATCGCGGTTTTTGGCAATAATGACGGGGAAGTTCTGGGATTGTCCAAAGTATTCGAGAATAAGATTTTCCGTCCCCCCCACCTGGTTGAGTTCAAGAACCTTAAAATTCTGCTTTTGCATGAACCCGATAATTTAGATGCGCTGGCCATCAGCGGGAAATATGACTGTATTGTCTGCGGACATACGCATGAATTGGAAATACGCAAAGATCCGACTCTGGTGGTGAATCCCGGAGAATGCGGAGGATGGCTGTCGGGCCGGCGTACGGTCGCCATATGGGATACAGGCAATGGACATGTGAATCCGGTGGTGTTATGATAATTCATTCAGCAATTTTTTTTAAATGTCACATCTTATAACAAACAGAGGAGATGAAAATTGATGAAATTCAAAATTAAATGGATCGGGATCTTTTGTCTGGTTGTAATGTATCTGCTCACTATGTGCGATAAAAATTCCACTGAATCCAAAAAGGATCCCCCAGCATATGATCTTACGGGAAACTGGAATATCATCATAACAGTTACCGGTGGAAATCAATTGCCAAGCGGCACTCAATTTAACGCCCAAATTATACTGGAGCAGAATGAAGACGGAGAAGTCGTCGGGATCATTACCATGGAGGGCGGACTGACAGCCCATTTTTCCGGTGATGTTTCCGGAAATGAATTCAGTTTTAAAATTAAGCAGGACGCTCCCTGTCAGGGGACATTTAAAGGAAACGGGATGATTACGGAAAATGGTGACAAAATCAGCGGTTCTTATTCAGGGACGGATTGCAATGGCAGTATGGAAGCGGATTTTGTTTCTACCGTCAATTATACCCGTATCATTACAGAACAGGAGTATGGCAATATCACGGATGTCTGGGAAGGGGTGATTTATCTTCAGACAAGTTATTTTGTAGAACAAGGTGATTCGCTCATTATCCGACCCGGTACCCGGGTGATTGTCGCTCCCAATGAGGTTGATTCCGAAGGAAGCATATCAATTGATATTGACGGGGGCGTTTTCATCGCCAGGGGCACATCCGATAAGATCATCATCATCGAGGTTGAATCACCGAGTTCAGAGAATGACTGGACAGGGCTTCAGATATCATATGGCCTGGCTGATCTTGAATATTGTGTGATTCGCGACAGTCAGTGGGGGATGTTTATTTTCTCATTTGGAGATCCGGTTGTTCATATCAGCTATTGCCTTTTTTACAATCAGATAAGCGGAATCATAAATTTTGGTCCGGATTTCGAAATTATGAACAGCAGTTTTATAAGCACCTGGCTCGAAGGATATAATCGCTGGGAGAGTGACCATGAAGACAACCTGTCGAATTGCCATTTCAGGGGTAACTGGACAGATATATCCATTTCTGGCGTTTCCGATACAACCAACAATGTGATAATCAATGTGGACGAAACAAACTTTATTGATCCTGAAGATGAATCAATTGAGTTTTCAGAAGATGAAGTCACCAATTCTGTTGTGGCTGTTGATCAATCTTATGGTTTTACTGACGGTACAGTCGATATTCAAAGCAATCGTATTGAGGTAACCAATTCAGTGAGCCTGCCCATTGCAAATGCCGGCTGCGGATTTGAATCGGGCATTGTTGATTATTCGCAACTGGCCAAAATCAATCATACCATGACAAAGCAGGAATGGATGCAATATAAAAAGAAAATTGCGGAATATAACAGAAACGCCCGGTAATCATCATATTCAGCATATTCAATAAAAAGGCCCCGGAAAAAATTGTTATGGGGCCTTTTTTTGTTGACTCAATCAATGTGTATTTTTCAATCCATCCGGCAGCAATTCTACCGGATTGCCGAGCTGGAACACACCCCGTTCGATCCATGATTTTAATATTCGTGCAATACAGAGTGCGTCTGAGTAATTCGATTGGGGAAAGCAGGGCACCATTTTACCCTCAATCTCCAAAACACCGTGCCTGAGCCGGGCATAATCCACATCTCCCAGCACTTTACCGGTTCCATAGGGATAATCATGGCTGAAATCCAGAATGACGGTTTTAATGTCCGCATCTGAAACCGCAGTATACATTAATATCTCTTCATTCAGAACGGGGATGGGAACACCGATACCCACACGCATCGTGGCCCCGTATCCCCTGTAGTGAATGCCTTTAAGCCAGCGGCTGTTCATTTTCTTCAGATCGCCGGTCACGGCCATGGTGCCGGCGGGTATGGTCGGAACGCCTTGTTCTGTTCTGGGGACATCCGGATTGTGCTGCGTACCCGGTCCGATGACATATCCGATGCCACCGCCCAGAAATATCCGGGTTCCAAGACCGATGGTTTTAAACAGAGGATCATTGAGCAATGGACTGAGCTGTCCGGCACTGCTGAAAGTGGCATTGCCCAGATTGGCTTTCAGTACGCCCATATACGTATAAATATTCTTGTCCGATTTATTCACGGCGCACGGATAATTCTGGTATCCGTTTCTGGGGCAGAATAAAAATGCGTCTGGCAGTTCCTTGAGTACCAGGTCTTTTTCAAGCTTCAGATTGGGATAACAGTCACTCCCGTCACTTTCGGCTTTTAAATGAACCGGATTTCCTGCAACCAAATCATGAATGACATGACCGCCGCCATATGATAAATCACGCTTGCCGTAAACATCAAGTGCATGATGCCTCGTCTGTGTGGCGCCGATGTAACAGTCCACAGCCGCGATGCCGGCATATGCCTCGACATCATTCAGAAAAACACGTGTGGCCCGTATTCTGGGTTTGGCATGACCGAAGTTGATAAAGGCTCCTGAAGAACACATGGGACCAAAGGTTCCTGTAGTGACCACGTCCACCTGTTCTGCTGTTTTCTTCGGCCCTTTTTCTTTGATAATTGTAATAATCTCTTCAGCTGTGACGACAACAGCCCTGCGTTTTTTTATTTTCTCATTGATCTCGTCATATGTTTTTGACATGCATCGTCTCCATGTGAAAATTCAAGCCTTTTGTGATCAATCCTTTATCTACCTCTGCTTCAACCAATTCCGGCAATATGCCCCACATTGCGACCCGGTCTCTGAAAATAACCATTGCCCCCTGAATTTCGGGGATGTTATCCAGAAATTGAAAACATGTGTCCAGGTCCGCAGAGCTCTGGATTCGATTGCCCAGGGCAGTTGCCGCTGCATCAGCCAGGGGTATGTTTTCACTGATAATAATTGCCGCATCTGCGCAACCATAGCTGAAAGAATGTCCGACGGTGCCGGATGACGTACAGATGCCCAGGGGGCGGGGAGTCGATTCAATTTGAAATGCCATATTGTTCACGAAGGATTCGCCCGCATAGATGCCAATCGCAGTGGCAGTTTTTACAAAAAGGGCAATATCACCGCCATTATCTGCAACAACCTCGGAAGCACCTTCATTAAGGACGGTATTCAGGGCAATTTCAGCTACCATTCCAGCCACACTTGCCATGGGTCCCACATTAACGGTTGAACCTGATTCATACATGCGTTTGATGTCAGGATCGATGCCTGAAGGAGCAGTCAATGGTTTGTGACTGGTTTTAAATTCCGGAAAAGTTTTTATATGATTGAGCAGACATGCACGAAAATTTTTTACCGATGATGCCGCAGTGGGACAATACTGCCTGTCGCAAATCAGCGTCATAACGGTTTCATCCTGCTCAATATGATTTCGAATTCTGTTTAGCATTTTTTCTTAAAAAAAGCCTGCGAGAGGCTGTCCCGCAGGCTTCCGGTTTCCAACTATTGAATAAAAGGCATTCTACCGAAACCCCGCAGAACGGGAAATCCGCATGTCCATCATGAGGCACTCATATGTTTTTGCTGTCATCATTATATTTTCCTGAAAGATGAAATAAAGATATGGAAAATAGTGACTCGAATCAAGAAAAAAATCGCTTTATCATAACCCGGCAGAATAAATGCCCTTTTTAAAATTAAAAAAACCTCCATGACAGTTGATATCTGCCTTATCAACAGCAAGTGTATTTGGTATCAGAATCCTGCGCTTCTGTTCAGAAACCAGCGGATCATGTTGTTTTTGTTTTATTCGTCTTTTGATACAGTAGGGGAAGACGAAGACGGGTCTGAACTTTCACTGTTTTTTATTTTTGAAGTATAGATGCCGCTGATGAGCATCCCGATTCCGATGACAATAATGATTAAAGGCCATAGATCGTCGATATAATAACTATGTTCCCAATAGAATTCCTCAAAATTGTCCAGCAGATGTTTCAATCCGAAGAATAAAAGAAATGTCCCCGGTACAAGTGCTCCCCAATCTCTGGGATTTACTATAAATTTTACTATGAAGGATAAACCGAATGCCAGTAAAAAAACCGGCCAGTACTCTTCCACATAGAGATAGGGTATGATGTCATAATTTCTCAAAAGGAAAAAGGCACCGATGCACAGAAAAAACACTGCCCAGAATAACGTACCGGGTCTGTTGTTTCGGTAAGTATCCCAAAGGAGGAGTCCGGCCAGAACTAATATAAGAATCGGGTAAAGCTGTTCCCATATTGGAAAGGTAACAATAAATCGGCGCAGCAAGAAATAGCACCCAAAGGCGATTAACAGGATGCCTGGGACCAATGAATTTCTTTTATGTTTCATGACCTGTTCCTTTATGTTCGATGATTATAATTCGGATTCTTTGGGTATTACAAAAATCAAGACGACATACAGGATTACCAATGGAGCAATATTGGTGAAAAGTGCCAATAAAGCATAACCAATGCGCACCCATGTTGGATCAATTTTAAAGTGATTTGCAAACGCTGCGCAGACACCGGCAATCATCCGATTCTTCACCGGGCGCTTGAGCTTTTTTTCATCCACAAAAGATGTTGATCCAGGTTTTATTTCATCCGGTTTTTCTGATTTCAATACGTGTAATATATAGAAGACTCCCAGTCCAATCATAAGAACGGGGCCAATGATTGACCAGGGAATTTTCCACCAATCCCAGTACCAGAAATGGAAAGGCCAGTGCCAGAAAAAAGGAAAGTGCCAGGAGCGGAACAGAAAGAAAAAACCGAGAATGATCAGAAGTATTCCCCAAAAGATTTGTGGGTGATGATCCTTTTTCTCAGTTTTTTTTAAATTATTATGCTCCGGATTCGGCGGGATGATCATCGCCGCAACCACATATGATAAAAATCCCAAACCCCCGATGAATAATGAAGCGAGCCCTATGATCCGAACAATTGTGGGATCAATTTGAAAATATTCAGCTATTCCTCCGCACACACCGTCAATCATTTTATCTTTTCGGGATTTATAGAGTTTTTGTGAAGGTGAATTCTGCTCTGTCATGGCTGATTTCCTTATTATTTATGAACTTTACTTGCATATACGTGAGGTGCGGACAGAATGTTTCCCGTCAATCGGAACAGCCTGAGTATTTAATTATTTTTTCTTCTGGGAGAAGAAATTTATTTTTATACCATTTTAAGCACTGAATTTTTTTATGAATCACTTTGTGTTCTCTTGATTTTGAATTTCACCTGTCATTGGAACAAATCGTACGGGCAAAAGTTTCTTTTTGGTTATTTTTCCATCCCTTTTTGTAATCAACACCAGTTCCTGATACCATTCACCGACAGGCAGTATCATTCGCCCGCCCTCTTTCAATTGCTCGATCAGGGGAGTCGGAATGCGTGGAGGCGCGGCTGTGATGATAATGGCATCGAACGGAGCAGCTTCAGGCCATCCGAGATAACCGTCACCTGCTTTGCAGAATATGTTTTTATAACCAAGTTTATCCAATTTTTTCTGCGCGCTTTTTGCCAATGGCTCGACAATTTCGATGGTATACACGGAGTCCGCAATTTCTGCAAGCACAGCTGCCTGATATCCAGATCCGGTGCCGATTTCAAGAACCTTGTCCTCTTTTTTTAGATGCAACGCTTCAGTCATGTAAGCAACAATATAGGGCTGTGAAATGGTCTGATTATGTCCAATCGGAAGGGGCTGATCCGTATAGGCACTGCGTATTAAATTTGAAGGAACAAAAAGATGCCTCGGTACGGACCGCATGGCCCGAAGCACAGACTCATCCCGGATTCCGCGGCGTTCGATCTGAATTTCGACCATGCGCAGGCGAGCCTGCTCATATTTATTGTCCACTGACTGAGATGTACTGGATATAGACATGCTCAAAATGACCACACTAATGAGAATGATGACGAGGAGAGTGTATCTCATTTTCATGATTTCCTCCTTGCAGTTTTTGCCGATGCCGGTGCCATTGTGGCGCGAATATTTTCCAGTACTGCCGCTGGATTTCATATGCGACGATTCCGAAGGCCACGGCGACATTGATGGAATTCTTGAATCCCATCATCGGTATTTCAACAATATCATCGGCCATTCTCAAGGCAGTTTTTGATACACCCAATGCTTCGTTTCCCAAAATCAATGTACAGGGCAGAGGAAATGTGTATTCCCAAAGCCCATGACTTTGGTTTGTGGTTTCAAGTGCAATGAGAGGCTGATTCTTTTTCTTGATCTCATGGATGGCTTCGATAACCGAGGATTGATAAGTCCAGGGGACATATGGTAAGGCACCAAGAGATGTCTTATCTAATTTTCCATGAGGCGGATGCGCCGTGTATCCGCAAAAGTAGATTTTTTCGGCACGAACACAATCCGCTGTCCGGATCATTGAGCCTACATTGAACGCGCTTCGCAGGTTATCCAATATCACAGAAATTGGGAGACGGGGCAATTTCTGAAAATCCTGAGCAGAAAATGGTGCATCGAAAGAGCGTACATACAGATTGGTCTCCATTCCCTGGCGCCTGTCACGCTCTTTTTTTGTTAATTTTCTTTCCATTGAATTCATGATTGCAATTGTTGATCCGTATCTGATGTAAATTTCATGATGATTTCATCAAGAGCTTCTGCAGTTATTTTCCCCTTGACTGTCGTCTCCCAAATGGGTGCACCCATATGTACCCTGCATTTCGCAAAAGGTTTTGGCAGCATAAAATGATCCCATGTGCTTTTAAAAATCCAGGCACGATCCGCTCCGAATGTGAGCGGAACAATTGGATAGTTTAATTTGTGCGCCATATACAAAATGCCCGGTTTTGTTTTATGGATGGGGCCGTGCGGACCATCCACGGCAAGTGCTCCCCCATGCCCTTTTTGCATAAGGGCCATCATATCCAAAACTCCCCGAAATCCGCTCCGCTTGCTCGATCCGCGTACGACCTTATGACCGAATTTACGCAATATCCGTGCTAATATTTCACCCGCCCAGCTTTTATCGGTCATAATCACCATGTGCCAATGGCCGAATGTGTACACTGGCAATAATAACCGGCCGTGCCAGAAAGCAACGAGTGTTTTATTCAGATCTGTTTTCTTGAATTTTTCGTCCAGCACGATCTGAATGCGCAATAACCGCATATAGCATTTGATAAAAAATACAGACAGGGATGAAATGAATTCAAGAAAAGGATCGGAGTATGTGATACGCCGGCGCCACCGTTTTATTTGCCGTTTTAAAGCACGAGTTGATTTCATATCAGGATACCATAGGTCACAGTCAGTATTTGCGGATTGTCCTCGGGTTTAAAAAGTAAATGCCATTTTATTTCAAATATGCCCCTAAATTTTTCATGATGTGTATGGTTAATGAATCCCAAACCAATTCCGGGAGTCTTCACGTTATCAATATCATCATCAAGCTGGCGGTTTAATTTGTACCCTCCCATGCCCAGAGAGAGGATATTTTTTTTATGGAAATCATTTGTCAATGTATATTGTACATTTCCCGCAAACCAGAATGCATCAAATTTTAATGTGGCATTCTTACCGGTAATAGTTCCCAGACTGAATGTTTTAAGTGCGTTTCCGTTTCCACAGAATGCCCATTTGTCATGAAAACGCCACCCTAAGCCAATGGTTCCCGTAATACCGATTGGCGGTCTGAACTGGCTGAGAGGAATCTGCGGATATGCGAGTCCCAAAGACAGATTCGCTTGAATCGTTTTATTGTCAGTGTTCATTCCATTCAGCCCTGATGTGAAGAACAGGATGAACAGGAGCGTGGGCCTGATTTTATCATTGAACATTCGATTCATGCTGACTCCGTGAATAATAAATTTTCATGTCAAGTTGATTAATATCCAAATAAACGCCACCAGTCCTACAACGGCAATGATCAGCTTGTGAGAATCGGAAAATTGCCTGGATTTCCATAACAGGTATGCACCTAAAGGAAAAATTGTGACAAGAGAAAAAATTACCGGTATGGGTTTGTAATACCACGGGTCTTTTTTTGATACCGGTGATCGCTTAATGAGAGATCTCCATGGTGCATTTGATTCTTTTTTTGCCACCCGGAAGATAGCCTGATTCCATGAGATTCCTGTATACTGCATTTGGATATAATCATCCTTTTCAACATTAACCAGTTGCGATTTCTGACCACTGCGATGCCCCAAAAAATAACCATAGACTTTTAAGTGATATTTACCGGGTGGAACCTGAAATTGGTGATTTCCCCATGACCTCGGATATAATTCTCCGTCAATTTCAATGATGGGTTTTAACATACTTAAAAAAAAGAGCGCGGGTTTGTATTCTATTTTAAATTCAATAAGACCAACAGGAATTTGGACTGAAGGAGAGGACGCTTCGGAAAGCAGGGATTTTGGCCTATGCTGTCTGATTCTTGTGCCGCATTTGTAACAAAATTCACCTTGTTTCTGATGAAATCCGCATTTCGGGCATTGGCCGGGTATCTCAGGACGCTTCTCGGGTTTTCTTCTCAGGAGCAGTTTTGTATCGCATTTTTTGCATCGAATGGTGGCGCCCTGCGGAGGTATTTTAGACCGATCAATGCGATAGCGGGTTTTGCATTTGGGGCATTGAATGCGCACCAGGGAATGTGTGGATGGTTGTTCCATGAGAATAAATTGATATTACCGGTTGACATTAATTTTTTTAAAATTATGAAAATTCTGTCATGAAGTCAATGGATTTTATCCCATCCTAACAGAGCAGAAACAGTATATTTGAAACGAAATGCTTCATCCGGATTTTTCCTGCAACATATTCTTTGCCTGTCAGCTGACCAGTTCTTTTATTTTAACCACTGCTTCCAGCGCATCCTTTGCATAGCCGTCCGCCTGGATTTCTTTTGCGTAAGTTTTGGTAACAACAGCGCCGCCCACGATGGTTTTGGCGCTTAATCCTTTCTTTTTCATCTGTTCAATCACGACCGGCATCTGGACCATGGTGGTGGTCATCAGTGCCGATAATCCCACGATATCGGCATTTGATTTTTTGGTTTCCTGAACGATGATGTCAGCAGTCACATCTTTGCCCAGATCAATGACTTCAAAGCCCTCATTTTTAAGAAACAAAGCCACGATGTTTTTACCGATGTCATGCACATCGCCTTTGACAGTGCACAGGATGACTTTTCCGGCAGATTTGACATCTCCCTTCTGGAAGTGGGATTCCAGAAGCGCGAAAGCCTTCTGCATGGTTTCCGCAGCAAGAATCATTTGCGGAAGAAATACCTCTTTTCGGTCGTACTGCCGGCCGACTTCCTGAATTGCGGGGATCAGCATTTCATTGTTAATGATCAGAGCAGTATGCCCGGAATCCAAAGCGGTCTGGATCAGTCCTTCAATTTCATCCGAATTTCCGGAAAGGACTGCCTGATAGACGGGATTGGTATCCTGAATAATTTCGTACGGTTCTTTCTGTTTTTGTGTTTTTTTCCTTTTATGATGGGACGATACAAAGGCTTTGGAGTCTTTGTCCCGTACCGTCAGGACCGAGGCGGCCCTCACTGTTTCCATCATCCGCCTGTCACCGGGATTCATGATGGCCGCATCCAGACCTGCTGCCATGGCCATACTTAAAAAAGTGGCATTGATCAGGCTTCTCTCGGGAAGTCCGAATGAAATGTTGGAAACGCCCAGGACTGTGGGGAGTCCCAGTTCTTCTTTTACCATTTGAATGGCCCTGAGTGTGGCATCGGCCCTTTTTTGCTGAGCCGATACGGTGAGTGTGAGGCAGTCGCAGATCAGATGGCTGCGCGGTATGCCGGCCGCATCCGTGCGTTCAATGATCCGCTTCAGTACATCCAGCCGTGCTTCCGCGGTTTTGGGAATGCCTTTTTCATCCACGGCCAGGCAGAGCAGTGCGGCTCCGTATTTTGCAGCCAGCGGGATAATGGAATTCATGCTGTCTTCACTGCCGTGTACGGAATTGATCAGCACCTTTCCCGGAGATTCCCGCAGGGCTGCTTCGACGGCTGCAGGATTGGTGCTGTCAATGACCAGAGGAACCGGAACCACATTTTCGATTCCCCGGATCACTTTTCCCATTATGCCCGCTTCATCCAGGCCGGGCACGCCGATATTTACATCCAGCATATGGGCGCCTTCTTTGAATTCATCCTGAGCCTCTTTCTGAAGTAGGCTGATACGTTCTTGCTGCAGGGCTTCGGCGAGATCGTCCCGGTTGGTCGGGTTGATCCGTTCTCCGATGATTCCGAACGGCAGTCCGGGACCGATGATCACGGTTCTTGTCCGGCCCGACAGGCAAAGGCCGGTCTGCTTCTGCCGCGATACAGGGCGGCGGTTTTTAATGGTTTCGCACAGACGGGCCGTGTATTCCGGTGTGCTGCCGCAGCAGGTGCCCACGATATTCGCGCCTATCTGTACGAATTTGTCCGCGAAAAGGGCCATTTCATCCGGATTCACCTCATAACTCACTGTGGCATCGCTGAGCCGGGGAATGCCTGCATTGGGCTCGATTACCAGAGGTATATCCGTGAATGCAGCATAACGGCCAAGCACTTCCAGCATGGGTTCCGGGCCGGTCGAGCAGTTGACGCCCAGAACATCCACGCCTAATGAGACCAATATATTGGCCGCAGTAACCGGATCGGTGCCCGTGAAGGTCAAAAAGTCTTCACCAAAAGTCATACAGGCCAGTATAGGTAGATCCGTATGTTCCTTGATTGCCATGATTGCGGCTTTAATCTCTTTCAGATCACTGAATGTTTCCAGAAGAAAACAATCCACTCCGCCTTCAGCGAGCGCCAGCGCCTGTTCCTTGAAAACATCAACAGTTTCGTCAAGTGTGAGCGGTCCCAGGGGTTCCACCAGTTTTCCGGTGGGTCCGATCACCCCGGTAATCCACCGGCCCTGCGCGTGTTTTTTTGCAATCGCGGCGGCTGCCTCATTGATTTCCCGGGTTCGGCCGCCCAGTTTGTATTCATCCAGTTTAATCCGGCTGGCGCCGAATGTATTGGTTGAAATAAGATCGGCTCCTGCATCCACATAGGCTTTACAGACCTGACCCACGAGTTCCGGCTGTTCCAGGTTGGCCATATCCACACAGGCGCCTGCGGGCAGATGGGGCTGGAGCATGGTGCCGTATACGCCGTCCAGGATAAGGATTTCGTTTTTCAACCGGTTTTTTAATTCGGATTTTTTCATGGCAATGATGGTTCCTGAATTTTTGTATGATTAAATTATTATCCCCCCTGTAGTCCCACCGAAATGGGAGGACGGGTATTGAAGGCGACTATTGTAGCCTCCTGTGTTTTAAAGACCTTGCGAAGGTTGGAAACCTTTGCAAGGTCCAGAAAATCAGTCCTGCCATATAGAAAGACGGGAAAAAACTTCCGGGTCCCGCCAAAAAGATTAGCGGACAGGCTCCATAAAGAGATCAATATTCCATCTGTCCACGAACAATTAATATAAAATGATCAGACAGAAATTACAAGTGTTTCGTGCGTTTCTGACATTCATTTATGTATCCATTTTTATTATTGCGTTTATTGGTTGATTTTAGTAACATTCATTGCTATCAGATGTGCTCCTTATTCAAACGACTTTTTATACACGTTTTCTTCCGAGGGGGATTGGGTATATTAATTTTTCAAATAAAATATTCCTGATTTCATCCTGAAAATTTTCAGCAATGCATTCCACAGAGCCATGATAAGGGGAGGGAATCATGAATATGAAGAACACAAGAATGATCCGTTCGGGACGTGTCATTTATATTAATTTTTTAAGCGCATGGTATTATGGTTACTGGGGCAGACAGGAAGGATTTGGCAGAACTTTTATGGAAAATGCGATGGAGTGGCTGTGTCCGCTGACCGGAGTGGATGAGAGTTCGATTCATCTTAGGAGCAAGGATTTTTCTCTCAATAAGAATTATCCCAATCCATTTAATCCTTCCACACATCTCTGCTTCGGTTTGCCTGAACCGGGGCATGTTGAACTGAGCATTTTTAATATCAAAGGCGAATTTGTCAGAAGCCTTGCGGATGATTTTTATGGTATGCGCCGGATGATCCTGATGAGGTGATATTTTCTCGTTCCCACGGTTTTCCGTGGGAATAAAGAAACTGCCACCTCGATCCGGGGAATAGTTGGATTTATATATTTTCATGGGCAAGTATTATCAGGGGGAGCAAACCCCCTACCAGCTTTGCTGGATCCCCCTTATCAGGGGGAGCAAGTATCCTGGTCGGTACAAAGAAACCGGGATTTCCTTAGCTTCAGGCAGGCCCTGATAGTCGACAAGTGAAAATCTGTTATCTGTACTGAAGTTCACAGCCGTCAATCCGGTTATTGTGTCTGTCGATGAATCCATCTGATCACAGGTCTCTCCGCTTCGGTCGAGACGACAGCTTTTTATATGTCATTTCGAGCATTTTTTCAGTGAGAAATCTTAAATGAAGACAGTCTATACAGTAACCGGATATTTTAAGATTTCTCTCTTCGCTCCGCTCCGTTCGAAATGACAGTCGATCGTGTATTTTCAAATCATCTCAGGCAGTGGTGATGCAAACCCTAAAGGGAGGGTGATAAAAATGAAATTGATGCGTAAATACAGCTGCTCCACGATGTTTTTTTCTATTATATTGGTCGTTCCTTTATTCTCATCCAACAGTGACATTGATCAGATCAACCGGGCCATTAAAAACAAGGGAGCCAAATGGACAGCCGGGGAGAACTGGGTGACGCGCCTGTCCAAAGAGGAACGGCGCGCCTTGTGCGGTGCGGTCCTTGAGCCGGAAGATGTCTCCATTGCCCCGCAGGCCCATTTCGAACAGGTGGATCTGCCTGAACAATTCGACTGGCGGGACAATAATGGCAACTGGGTCACACCAGTTAAAAATCAGGGAGACTGCGGCGATTGCTGGAATTTCTCAGCAATTGCTCAGGTCGAAGCCTGGTGGAAAATATATAATACGAATCCCGACTCGATGATCGACCTTTCCGAGCAGTTTGTGCTTTCCTGTGGCAGCGCCGGTTCATGTAACGGTGGGTACATGTGGGGAGCTCTCGAATTTATAAGGATGGTTGGTGTGCCCTCCGAAGCGTGTATGCCCTATGAGGTAGACGATGCTGTTCCCTGCAGTAGCGCATGCACAGATTGGCAGAACGAAGCAGTCATCATTCCCGGATGGGGATGGGTAACCATGGAGGAGATTTATGTTGATGCCGTTAAGCAAGCTGTCTATCGTTCTCCTGTTTCAGCCGGCATGTTGGGGTATCAGGATTTTGGATATTATTCAGAAGGAGTCTATGAACATGTCTGG
>JAFGCO010000008.1 GCA_016932575.1 bacterium | reverse complement strand
GAGGTGGCCGAGCGGCTGAAGGCACAGGTTTGCTAAACCTGCGTAGGGGCAACTCTACCGAGGGTTCGAATCCCTCCCTCTCCGCTTCACTTTATTTATGAAATCTTCCACTTCCGTTCGTGTCCGATTTGCCCCCAGCCCAACAGGTTATCTTCATGTCGGGGGCGCACGTACAGCACTATTTAACTATTTATATGCCTGCCATAAAAGGGGTCGCTTTTTACTGAGGATTGAAGATACGGATAAAAAACGATCCGATCCCCAATTGACCAAATCCATATTCGATAGTTTAAAATGGCTGGGTCTGTCGTGGGATGAATCTCCGTTGTATCAGTCACAGCGGCAGCAGCGCCACAAAGATATATGCAGGGAGCTCTTGGAGTCCGGGAATGCATATCGCTGTTTTTGTAAGCCGGAAGATTTAGAGAAGAAACGGAAGAGTGCCAGGACACAGGGAGTAGATGCAAAATATAACTGTAATTGTTACAATTTATCCAAAAAAAAAATTCAGAGCAACCTGCAAAGAAATAGTCCATTTACTTTACGGTTCCGGGTGCCGCAAGGTGAAACCAAATTTTATGATATGATTCATGGCTGCATTTCCGTCCGTCATAATGAAATTGAGGATTTTATCATTCAACGGTCTGACGGATCACCTGTCTATCAGATTGCAGTTATTACTGATGATCATGATATGGGCATTACGCATATTCTCCGGGGCGATGATCACCTGTCAAACACACCAAAACAAATTCTGCTTTATCAGGCACTTGGATGGGACCTTCCCGAATTCGGGCATGTCCCCCTGATTTTTGGTCCTGATAAAAAACGATTATCCAAACGGCACGGTGCAACATCGGTTGAGACCTATCGTGATCAGGGCATACTGCCTGAGGCTTTGATAAATTTTCTGGCATTATTAGGCTGGTCTCCCGGTAATGACAGAGAGATCATGGATATGAATACATTGATTAAATTATTTTCTTTGGATAAAATTTCACAAAAACCGGCAGTGTTTGATTTTCAAAAACTGGAATGGATGAATTCGGTTTATATTTCTGATATGAATAATGGTCTGCTTATTGAATATTTGCATAAGAAGTTATTGGAATTGGGCTGGATAAGTATATCTGTGAATGAAGATCAAACCAGTTATTTAAATCAAATTTTAGATCTGCTCAAACCCCGGATGAAGATGCTGAATGATTTCATTGACCAGGCTGACTATTTTTTTCAGAATCCGGATTATTATGAGGAGAAAGCAGTCCAAAAGTATTGGTCTGAACCTGATACTAAAAACCGGATGGCCTTGTTACAGAAAAAATTGAAACAATGCAGTGAATGGGATAAATCGTCTCTGGAACCATTCATTCGAAATGCTGCTGAGGAAATCAATGTTGGCGCCGGAAAGTTGATTCACCCGCTGCGTCTGGCAATCACAGGCAGAGGGGCAAGCCCCGGTCTATTTGAAGTGATGGCCCTTTTGGGTAAAGATATCGTTCTTGCCAGACTTAAAAGAGCAATACGGTGGCTCGATGATCAGATTTACGCAGAATAGTGATAGTCATGGATAAAGACAATTCGATAAAATTTTACTTGCATTTTTCATATCTTGTATTTATAATCTTTATGCACAATTTATAAGTGCATTTATTTTTATTTATCTGCGTGTGCGGTCACGCATGATCTGGGATTAAAAATTTTTTTTATTTTAGATGCGTTATCGGTCACGCAAAATGATATTTCTGAGACAATGGCCACACTTATTGAAATTGCTCGTAAAGCAAATGTGTCTGTCGGTACAGTGGATCGGGTTCTGCACAATCGAGGCAGAGTGTCGAAAGATACTCGACAAAAAGTATTGAAGATAGTAAATGAAATTGGCTATCGACCCAATATACTTGCCCGCAGTCTTTCATTGAAAAAAACCTTTATGTTCGGTGTTCTGATACCAGTTCCCGACCAGGATGGTCAATATTGGGAATTGCCAATGTCTGGTATACGGAAGGCTTTAGATGAGTTAAAGCTGTACAATGTAGCAGTGTCATTGTTTACTTACGATAAATATTCAGCATTTTCTTTTCATGAGGCATGTCAGAACATTGAATCCTCCCTTGAAGATTTGGACGGCCTTGTTATTGCGCCGGTACTTTCTAAAGCGTCCGAGCTTTTTGTCAGCAGATTGCCAGAAAGCATTCCTTATGTTTTTATTGATTCTTACATTCCAGACAGCCGATGTCTTTCTTATATTGGTCAGGATTCCTTTCAAAGCGGAGTGCTGGCGGCAAAATTAATGCAAATGAAGCTGCAGGAAGGCAAAGTGATTATCATGCGTATCTTACCGATCGACTATCATATCGATGACCGGGTGCGTGGTTTTCAATTCTGTATTCAGCAGAACAATCATTTCACCGTTTCTATGGTTGACGTTGACCGTGAAATCAGCCCTGAAATTTTTAACGAGGTTTCAGAAAAAATACTTCAGGAAAATACAGATTTATTGGGTATCTTTGTTCCAAGTGCCTGTACTCATCAGGTCGCAGAAACACTGGTTCAAAACGATAGATCGGGCAGTGTTGTGTTAATCGGTTATGATCTCGTGGAAGAAAATAGAAAGTATTTGAAAACGGGTACGATTGATTTTTTAATCAGCCAAAGACCGGCCTTGCAGGGATATCAAAGTATTTATTCATTATATCGACATGTTATTTTAAATGAATCCGTTGATCAAAAAGTCGTTGTGCCGATGGATATTTTGACACAGGATAATGTTGATTATTATCAAGGATAAATCAATCATACCTAGCAGAAAGGAAATTTAAAATGAACACATTCAACGTATTGGACTGGATCATTGTTGTTATGTATTTTTTATTGCTTGCCGGGATAGCATGGTGGGTAATCAAGAAGAACCGTGATACGGCCGATGACTATTTCTTGGCAGGACGTAATCTTGGCTGGTTCATTATAGGCGCCTCTATTTTCGCCTCAAATATCGGCTCGGAACATTTGGTCGGACTTGCAGGATCAGGCAGTACAGATGGTGTGGCTATGGCGCATTACGAACTGCATGCCTGGTGCCTTTTGGTACTTGGGTGGGTGATGGTCCCGTTTTATATGCGGTCTAAAGTGTTTACCATGCCCGAATTTCTTGAAAAACGTTTTTCTCCCACAGCGCGTTGGATGCTTTCTGTAATATCTCTTGTGGCCTATGTATTTACAAAAATTGCAGTTGGTATCTTTGCCGGAGGTATTGTCTTCAGTGTGCTTTTACCTGAAATGAATATGCATATTTTCGGATTGAGTTTGGACAGTTTCTGGATTGGATCTTTACTGGTAATTATTCTGACAGGTATATATACAATCGTAGGTGGTTTGCGTGCAGTGGCTTATACGGAAGCTGTGCAAACCATCGTGCTTATTATCGGTTCAATATTGGTTACCGTTTTTGGATTGAAAGCTTTGGGTGGCTGGGATCAATTAAGAGCCATTTGCGGATCCGATATGTTCAATCTATGGAAACCTATGGTTCCAGCAGGAGTTGAAGGTACGTGGCAACCTGTTCTTGTTACGAATGAAGCGAAAGAGGTTGTAAAACAGGCATGGTATTTCAATGACAATTATCCATGGCTTGGCATGCTGTTTTGTGCACCGATCATCGGATTGTGGTACTGGTGTACGGATCAGTATATTGTTCAGCGGGCTCTTGGAGCGCCTAATGAAACGCAGGCACGTCGCGGAAGTATCTGGGCCTCTTACCTGAAGTTATTGCCTGTTTTTATTTTTATCATTCCTGGAATGATCAGTTTTGCCTTGTTCCAAAGCAATAAGCTGGATAAACTGGCACTTGATAAATATGTCAGCACGGATCCCGTGATGGTGATGACTATGGACTCTCAGGGTGAAGAGATGGTAAATCTGATTGACAGTCATACACTGGCTGAATGGCGGAGTGTAAATGATGCCCGTTTGGAACTTGCCGAGACTGAGATCGAAGTGGTAAATCCAGAAACCGAGGAAATAAAAAATTTATATATTGACCGGGCGACATTATCACAATGGATTGAAACTGAGGACGCTCGAATTGAAAAGGTGGTCAGACAGAGCAATGAGGCTTTCCCTTTACTTGTGGCTTCGATTTTACCACCGGGGATACGTGGTCTTGTTATGGCAGGTTTATTAGCCGCTTTAATGAGTTCACTTGCCGGCGTATTCAATGCATCCTCAACATTGTTTACTATGGATTTTTATTCAAAACTGCGTCCGTCTGCCAGTCAACATCAACTGGTTTGGGTTGGTCGTGTTGCCACTTCTATTATGGTACTTATCGGATTGCTCTGGATTCCGGTGATACGGGGAGGCAGGAATCTGTATGATTACCTTCAGGGCGTTCAGGCATACCTGGCACCTCCAATTTTTGTAGTATTTTTCTTTGGTGTTTTTAATAAACGTTTAAACAGCAAAGGGTGTCTCTCCGCATTAATCGTGGGATTTCTCCTGGGTATATTCCGGCTGGCCATTGACACGCCCGTTAAACTTATGGAAAATTATACATATTCTGAGGGTTCTTTTCTATGGATTGTTAATAATATTTTCTTCCAATATTTCAGTATTATCATCTTAATTGTATGCATTGCCGTGATGATTCTGGTCAGTTATTTTACATCACCACCCAAATATGACCACATCAGCGGGCTTACTTACGGAACCATTACTGACGAACACCGTAAAGTATCACGGTCCAGCTGGAAAATAACGGATGTGCTGTTTTCAGTTCTTGTTGTGGTGATTATTATTGCGGTTTATCTGTATTTTCGAGGATAACAGGAGTTTAGGGAATGCCCCATCACAGGGCAGCAGATTTTGTCTGCTCTGCGGGGACGTTTTTTAAATTATATTTTTCATTTTTAAAAATTTTTAAGGAGGAAATGCTAATGTCATTAAAACTCACAATCGGTGCCAAAGAATATTTTCCCGGGATTGGAAAAATTCCATATGAAGGTCCTGAGTCAAAGAATCCTTTGGCATTCAAGTATTACGATGAGAACAAGTTGGTCGCAGGCAAATCGATGAAGGATCATTTTCGCTTTGCTATTGCCTACTGGCATACTTTCTGTGGAACAGGTGCAGACCCGTTCGGTCCCGGAACTGTCGATTTTCCATGGGATGCAGCTTCGGATCCCATGCAGGCGGCAAAAGACAAGCTGGATGCTGCTTTTGAATTTATTACCAAATTGGGTGTGCCTTTTTACTGTTTTCATGACCGTGATATGGCGCCCGAAGGTAATACCGTTCAGGAATCCGAGAAGAATTTAAAGATACTGGTTGAACTGGCAAAGGCCAAACAGGAGGAATCCGGAGTTCAGCTTCTATGGGGTACAGCCAATGTTTTTTCGAATCCTCGATATATGAACGGTGCAGCTACCAATCCCAATTTTGAAGTCATCACTCATGTTGCTGCCCAGGTAAAGGCAGCGATTGATGCAACAATTGCATTGGGAGGAACGAATTATGTATTTTGGGGGGGACGTGAGGGTTATTTCACTCTGTTAAATACAGATATGAAACGTGAACTGGCACATCTTGGCATGTTTCTGCAAAAGGCCCGTGATTATGGACGGAAAGCCGGGTTCAAGGGTACATTTTTAATTGAGCCCAAGCCCATGGAACCGACCAAGCATCAATACGATTATGATTCAGCCACAGTGATCGGTTTCCTGCATAAATACGGTCTTCAGGATGATTTCAAAATCAATATTGAGAATAATCATGCCACCTTGGCGGGGCATACATTTGCCCATGAAGTACAGACCGCATACGATGCGGGGCTGTTTGGCAGTCTCGATATTAATCAGGGTGATCCGTATAACGGTTGGGATACGGATGAGTTTCTTCGGAGTTTATATGATGCTACTGAATTGATGATGGTTTTACTGGCAAATGGTGGTTTTGTCAATGGCGGTATGAATTTCGATGCAAAAAACAGACGCAGTTCCACAGATCTTGAAGATATTTTTATCGCTCATATTTTATCTATGGATACACTGGCAAGAGCCTTGACGATTGCTGATAATCTTCTGACCAAATCCGACATGCCCAAAATGAAACATGCAAGGTATGCAAGTTTTAATTCGGGAGATGGCAAAGCATTTGAAGAAGGCAAGCTTGATATTGAGGCTTTGGCTGACATGGCTGTTAAGATAGGTGAACCCAAGCAGATCAGCGGTAAACAGGAACTATATGAAGCCATCTTTAATCAGTACATTCGCTGACAAGAATAAATAATCGGTTTAAATATTAACGATTTTTTAGTTTATTCTTGCACAAGGAACCATGTGAATGTCGAAACCCATTTTATGGATGAGGTGTTATGTTGAATGAAAAATTATTTGCCGGGCTGGATGTGTCTACCCAGGGCTGTAAGCTTGTTGTGATTGACTTGAAATCTCAATCTGTTGTTTTTGTCAATTCAGTCAATTATGATACTGATTTACCGGAATATAAGACAAAAAACGGTGTCATGCAGAATCAAGCTGAAGGTGTTTCCGAATCTGATCCTCAGATGTGGATTGATGCTTTGCATGTGGTATTTGAAAAACTCAGACAATCGTCTGTACCTGTGGATCAGATCCTTTGTATCTCTGTATCCGGTCAGCAGCATGGTTTGGTTTCTTTGGATACCGAAGGTAATTTAACTCGGCATAAAAGCAAACTCTGGAATGATTTTGAGACAACTGAAGAATGTGAAATTCTGACTGAAAAAAGCGGTGGCTTGGATGCTATGGTCTGTGAAGTTGGTAACAGCCAGCGCACAGGATACACGGCCGCGAAAATATTTCATATGGCTCGGCACGAGCCTGAAGCGTTTAAAAAAACCTCCACTTTCTTTTTGGTTCACAATTTCATCAATTGGTATTTGACCGGTGGAAAGGAAGGTGGTATCCGTGTTATGGAGCCCGGTGATACATCCGGTATGGCCTTATGGAATCCGAAATCAGGAGAATGGTCCAAAAAGGTGATGGATGTGATTTCTCCCGATTTGCATACCAAAATTCCCCCATTAAAGCCGTCTGATCAAAGCATCGGATCAATTTCTTCAAAACTGGTCGAGAAGTTTGGATTTTCACCGAATTGCAGAATTGATGCTGGATGCGGCGATAATATGTACGGTGCAGTGGGGACCGGCAATGTTGTTCCTGGTATTGTCACAATCAGTCTCGGCACAAGTGGTACTGCTTATACATACATGGAGGAACCCTACGTGGATCCTACCGGAGAAATTGCTGCCTTTTGTGACAGTACGGGTCATTATTTGCCGTTACTTTGTGTTTCGAATTTGGCAAATGGGTATAACGAAATTGTTAAATTATACGATTTATCCCATGACGATTTCGATGAGATAATGAAACAGACACCCCCATGCAACAAGGGACGCATGCTTTTACCTTGGTATATGGGGGAACGTACTCCCGATGTACCTCAGGCAACACCCGTTTATTTTGGATTCGGATTGGCTGATTTTACAAAACCTGTTCTGTGCCGTGCAATTTTGGAAGGGCATATTTTAAATCTTTATGATGGTTTTCGACGCATGCCGGTTACTGCCCGAGAAATTCGTGTGACCGGAGGGCTGTCCAGATCTGAAGCCTGGTGTCAGACCATCGCAGATATTTTCGAGGCCCAGGTCGTGCCAGTTGAAGGAGAAGGAGCCGCATTGGGTGCTGCTGTTCATGCTGCATGGGTGTGGACGAAGGAGTCCGGAGAGGCAGTTTCCTTGGAGTCAACAGGTTCTTCATTCGTTAAATTAGTGGAATCCAAACGGAAGGATCCGATTGATCAAAATGTTAAATCTTATAAGGTGCTGAAGGACCAATTCAGCGGATTAAGTGCCCGTGTGAGAGGTCACGAGGGCGATGATCCCTTTGCTTTGCGGGAGCAGCTGATTCGTAGTGAATCGACCTGATGCACTCAATAAATCGTTTGACATTTTATAGGAAACTCACTATATTATCAGCTCGGAAATGAGGACTGGGGAGTCGTCTAATGGCAGGACATGCGGCTCTGGACCGTAGAATCGGGGTTCGAATCCCTGCTCCCCAGCACGATTTGCGCCCGTAGCTCAACTGGATAGAGCATCTGACTTCGGATCAGAGGGTTGGGGGTTCAAGTCCTCTCGGGCGTACAAAAGCGAAATTGTAAATTATAACTGATAAATGCTGTATAAAGAAAATAAGGAACATAGTGTTTGTTTTGATATAATAGCATTGATTGGTCATACTAAGAACGGCGCATTCGTCTAGTGGTCTAGGACGCCGGCCTCTCACGCCGGTAACACGGGTTCGATCCCCGTATGCGCTACAAAAATTATTGTAGTAAAAGCTTTTAATTGCGCCCGTAGCTCAACTGGATAGAGCACCTGACTACGGATCAGGAGGTTAGAGGTTCGAACCCTCTCGGGCGTACTTGTATTGTTAAAGATAGGTTGTGGATTTCACATGAATCTTCATGAAATCTGGATGCAACAGGCACTAAAAGAAGCAGAAAAAGCCTATCACGAGAAAGAGGTTCCTGTTGGTGCTGTCGTTGTGTGCGAAGATCGAGTCATTGGCAAAGGATACAATCAAACCGAAACTTTGCAGGATCCAACCGCACACGCAGAAATGATTGCTATTTCAGCCGCTGCCAACACATGTAAATCATGGCGGCTGGATAATTGTATTCTCTATGTCACATTAGAACCCTGTGCGATGTGTGCAGGGGCAATTGTATTGGCCCGCATTGACACCCTGGTTTTTGGATCTTTTGATCCGAAAGCCGGTGCGTGCAGTTCGTTACGAAATATTGTTCAGGATCATCGATTAAATCATGTTGTCAATGTCGTTCCAGGGATCTTAGAAGATCAAACTTCGTTGATGTTGAAGACGTTCTTTCAAAATTTGAGAAACACAAAACGTAAACAAAAAATTAATTTCAACTGACAGTGCTGAAAGTGACTTAAAAGAGGTGCGAGAGTGATTATTCTACCGGGGCGGATATCATGGGGCGGTCCTTGCCCGTCAAAGTCGGATTCACATCTGGCGGAAAGTTTGTAATTCGTAACAGTATTGGAAGTTTTTTCAGGAGAGGTGCGAGAGTGGTTGAATCGGGCGGTCTCGAAAACCGTTGTCCCGATATCTCGGGACCGTGGGTTCGAATCCCACCCTCTCCGCATAAAATAGTAATGGATTTCTGTATGTTAATGGATTATATTACGTATCAGTTTTATGCACTGAAAGCACGATGATAAATTAATCCTTTTTTGGAGAGGTGTCCGAGTGGCTGAAGGAGCACGCTTGGAAAGCGTGTGTAGTGAATGCTACCGCGGGTTCGAATCCCGCCCTCTCCG
>JAFGCO010000037.1 GCA_016932575.1 bacterium | reverse complement strand
TCAAATTATATCAGGAGAACTTTACGGAAAACATTTTAAGGTTTTTGTGGATTCAATGAAAGCCGCTGCAGCGGAAATTGGAGCAACAATTTATATAGGCGGTCAGGTGGTTATTAATGGGCCGACAAGTTGGAATTTCGTTGACAGAACATGGAATGAAGGATTCTTTAGAGAAGTAGGAGATTACGCAGATTTTTATGTAATCCATAACTATTTCAGTACTTCGACCAATGTAAACGAGATTATTCGTGTTGCACAAACAGATCCCAAAGCGAATATGGATTATTTAAAGCAGGATTTCCTGGATAAAAATGCATATTCTAAGCCGGTTGCCTTAACAGAGTATAACCTGGGCAGCGGTACGGTTACAAGAGCAGCATCCTTCATAAACGGGATGCAGGCCGTTGTTTTAATCTGTGAATTGATAAAAAATAACTTCGGACTAGGGGCCAGATGGCTGCTGATTTCCGGTGAAGAAACAATGTTTTATGGCGGGTCGGATGCCAAATATTTATATCATCCCCATCCTGATTTTTATTATCTTCATTATTTGCCTAAATTTTATGGTGATCATGCTATTTCTGCGATTTCTTCCAATGAGGATATCCTTTGTTATGCCTCAAAATTTTCATCTGGTGAAACCGGAGTGGTTATTGTGAACAAAGGGAATATTGAACAGCTCGTTGGTATTGATACAACAGCACTCGGTGTTGGTCAAAAATATTATATTTACTCATTCAGGGGCGGGGCGGATAATGGAGATTTTTCACAAAACGTTTATATTAATGGATATGGCCCAAGTCCTTACCATTGGGGGCCTTATGATAAATTGTCCGATCTTCCGGCCAGGTCGTACCTGGTTGGAGATGAAATAAAATTGATATCATCAGCAAGATCAGTGCAAATGATAATGATTGAAGGCGGTGCCGATTCTCAGACGGCTCATTCGTTCAATTTATTTCAGAATTATCCAAATCCTTTTAACCTCTCCACATGCATTACATATGAATTACGAACAAGGGTTTTTGTCCGTTTAAAGGTGTATGATGTTCTTGGGAGAGAAGTTGAAACACTGGTGAGTGAATACCAGGATGAGGGAGAGCATCCTGTGATGTTCAATGGCCGCCATCTGCCGAGCGGTGTATATTTTTATCAACTTGAGGCCGGGGCGAACTATGAGACCAGGAAATTTCTATTGCTCAAATAACCAGAGAATAAAAATATGATGGATTTGATATGAAATTGCATTTCTTTATCTTTGCATTTTTCGCGATTTTTATATATAGCAATGTTCAATCAAGAAGTAAACAGGGCGTCATTCAGCTTTCCGCAGAATCTGATGGCCTTCCGGCAGAAAATCTATTAATCAATGTGAATTAAGGAATAATCATGGTGTTCCGGAAAATCGATGCGATAGAAAGAATATGTAAACGAAACGTATTATTTATTTTATTTTTATTTGTGCTCCCTGTTTTTTGTCAGGGAAAGGCAGTGAAAGGATTTACACAACAAGCGGATAAAATAGACATCAGGATGTCAGATGGAACCCTCTATCTGTATCCCTTAAAAGAAAATGCTGTCAGAATTAAATTTTTTCTGTATAATGAATCAGATGCGCCTGAATTTATTCTTACTTCACCTCATCAGGTTCCGCGGTTTGAAGTTGCTGATTTTCAATCAAAAATTGAAGTAAAGATGAAGCATATAACCGTGTCCCTGGATAAAGAAACCGGAACCCTGTCATTTGCGGATCATTCAGGAAATATATTTTTGAACGAGAAGGTGCATAGCCGGAAGCTGGTGCCCGATTCGGTTATGGGAGAGCCCTGTTTTATCACGGAACAGGGTTTTGAATCACCGGAGGACGAATATCTGTTTGGATTGGGCCAGTTTCAGGACGGGCATTATAATATAAGGAACGTGACAAGGCGCCTCACACAGGTCAATTCCCAGATATCCCTCCCTTTTATTTATTCAAGCAGGGGGTACGGATTGTTATGGCACCAGTACGGGCTGACTGATTTTAACCCGGCAGACAACTTCATAAGACTTGAAAAGCAGGTTCAATCCGATACGTCTGCCAGCCATGTGGCTGAGGTTACAACTGTATCCGGCACGCAAAGGGTGTCACAGAACCATTCACTTTATCTTGGCCTGTTCAAAATTCCTGTGGATGGGAAATATTCGATATTCCTCGATCTCGGCGACATGGACAATCGGCAGTATGTGGCAATTGATGGAAAACCATGCATCGACATCAGCAATTTTTGGCTTCCGCCCACAGCCTGTGCGCTGGTGAATTTAAAAGCCGGAGAACATCATGTTCAGTTGGTCTGTAAATCCACCAATACACCCAGGGTGTCATGGAAACGGACAGGTGATACAACCACATTCCGATCTCCAAATGCGAAACTGCTCGATTATGTTGTATTTTACGGTCCTTCTGCGGACAGCGTTATTGCCGCTTACCGGGATCTTTCCGGTCATGTCCCCATGCTTCCCCGCTGGGCGTATGGCTTCTGGCAATGCCGTGAACGGTATACG
>JAFGCO010000036.1 GCA_016932575.1 bacterium | reverse complement strand
TAAATTAGTTACCTGTTTTGTCTTAAAGGAGTATAAAACAATGTAACATTTTATAGGACTTTATCAATGACTTTTGATACAGCCCCACCCCATGGCACATCCGGGACGATTGGTTCTGTTGTGCGCGGATTTAAAATTGGTGTGACCAAATGGTTCCGATCGCGTCATGGGGAGGGGGGCATCTGGCAACGCAATTATTACGAACATGTGATTCGCAACGATGATGATTTGAATGCGATTCGTGAATACATCATATGCAATCCGGAACGATGGGAAGCCGACCGTGAGAATATGGATTCGGAAACATTAAAACCATGAAATACAAACGATATCCAAAATATAAGGATTCGGGAGTGGAATGGTTGGGTGAGATACCGGAGCATTGGTCAGAGAAAAGATTCCGCTTTCTATTTTCTTTTTCTAGAGGCTTATCGATAACCCGAGAAAATTTGATGGATATTGGTATACCTTGTGTTAATTATGGTGATATTCATTCTAAATATGGCTTTGAACTTAATCCAGAGAAACATGATTTAAAATGTGTCTCTCATGAATATTTGATATCATCAGAAAAATCATTATTGTATCGGGGTGATTTTATATTTGCTGATACCTCTGAAGATATTGAAGGTTCAGGGAATTTTACGTGCTTAAATAGTTATGTTAAAACATTTGCTGGCTATCATACTATTATTGCCAGGCAGAAAGAAAATTATAACTATCGATATCTGGCTTATTTATTTGATTCTCTAGAATTTCGTAGTCAAATACGTAGCGAGGTTGCAGGTGTTAAAGTTTTTAGTATTACTCAACTAATATTGAAAGATTCAAAAGTATTACTGCCTGATCCTAAGGAACAGACTAATATCGCCTCCTTCCTCGACCGCGAGACCGCGCGAATTGATTCACTGATCGAAAAAAAAGAGCGGCAGATCGAGCTGCTCAAAGAAAAACGCGCCGCCCTGATCAGCCATGCAGTCACCAAGGGCCTTGATCCCAATGTGAAGATGAAGGATTCGGGTGTGGAGTGGTTGGGTAAGATTCCGGAGCATTGGGGAGTAAAAACTCTCAAGTATATTTTTAAAAATCTTGATTATAGACGTATTCCTCTTTCTTCTGAAGAAAGATCATATATGTCGAAAAATTATCCATACTATGGGGCTTCTGGTATTATTGATTCTGTTGACGATTATCTCTTTGATGAGCCTTTATTACTTGTTGCAGAGGATGGTGCAAATTTACTTTCTCGCTCAACTTCTCTTGCTTTCATTGCTGAAGGTAAATATTGGGTTAATAATCATGCCCATATTTTAAAACCAAAGTCTGGTTCAATCAAATATTGGGAAGGAATACTTCAGGCTTACGATTACACACCTTTGATTACTGGTGCTGCACAACCTAAGCTTACAGCTGATAATTTAGGTTCAATTGCTTTACCTGTTCCCCCGGCGAAAGAACAATTTGCCATATCATCATTTTTTTCAAAGGAATCGTCAATATTAGATGGTTTGTCCGACAAGATCCAGTTGTCAATTAACCTGCTCAATGAATATCGCACAGCCCTTATCTCTTCTACAGTGACCGGGAAGATTGATGTGAGGGAGTAATTGGAAAAATTAAGAATTAAGACCAAAGAGGAATTTTTAAATATTTATCTTTGAAAAAAGTATTTATTATTATTAACTTTGATTGATTTCAATATAAATCTTGATAATAACAATGCGTGTGCAAATAAATCGAAAAATGTTCCAGTGGGCTCGTGAGAGATCTGGAAAGACCATTCCGGAGCTTACTCATAAATTCCCGAAATTTAAGGAGTGGGAAGCAGGTGATGTTTATCCTACTCTGAAACAATTGGAGAAGTTTGCCAAAGCAACCTATTTACCGGTTGGTTATTTATTTCTTCCTGATCCGCCTGTAGAAACGATTCCCATTCCGGATTTTCGCACTATCGGAAATAATTACATCGGACGTCCCGATCCGGATCTGCTGGATACAGTGTATACATGTCAACAGAGGCAGGAATGGTATCGGAATTATGCCATATCCCGGGGAGAGGATGCTTTGCCGTTTATTGGTTCTGTTGATACTCACAGTGATATTGTCTCTGTTGCAGAAGAAATACGCCATGCTCTCCATTTTGATATAGAAGAACGTCGCAGAACAGCGACATGGACTGAAGCTCTGCGCCAGTTTCTAAAACAAGCTGATGATTTTGGCATTATGGTAATGGTGAGCAGTGTCGTTGGAAGCAACAATCACCGTAAATTAGATCCGGATGAATTTCGTGGATTTGTTCTTTCTGATTCACTGGCTCCCTTGATTTTTATAAACGGTTCTGATACCAAATCCGCTCAAATGTTTACACTTGCACATGAAATGGCTCATCTTTGGCTTGGAGAATCTGCTTTATCTGATATTAATCCAGCTTCTTCCCCATCAAATGAAATTGAAAATTGGTGTAATCAGGTCGCAGCAGAGTTGTTGGTGCCATATTCCGTTATAGCTGAAGAATACCAAGACAAATCCAACATATTTGATGAAATGAACAGATTAGCACGGTTTTTTAAAGTCAGTACACTTGTCATTATTCGGCGTATATATGATATTCGAGCAATTTCCGAGAATGAGTTTTGGGATGCCTATCATTTTGAGTTAGATAGATTGATATCTCTTCCAGCATCAAGTGGAGGTGATTTCTATAGATCCCAACCTGCCCGTTTAAGTAAACGATTTGCACGAGCGGTTGTAATAAGTACTTGTGAAGGTCAATCCTCATTCACTGAATCATTCCGGCTCTTGGGTATAAAGAAGATGAGCACATTTCGTGATCTTGGGGCCAGTTTAGGAGTTAATTTTTAATGGCTTATGTTCTGGATGCAGATGTGTTTATTCGAGCAAAAAACCTTCATTATGGCCTTGACTTTTGCCCTGCCTTTTGGGAGTGGATTCTCATTCAAAATTCAAGAGACAATCTGTACAGCATTGAAAAAGTGAGTGATGAAATTATGGCTGTAGAAGATTCTCTTTCAGAATGGGCTAAAGATAGAGGCTCAGATTTTTTTTTAAAACCATCGCCTGCAATTGTCACTGCATTAACAGAAGTCAGCACATGGGCAAGTACTCAAGATTACGAACCTTCGGCAGTCAGCACATTTCTCCAAGTTGCTGATTACTATTTGGTATCTCACGCAAAAGCTTCGCAATTTACTGTTGTAACTCATGAGGTTCCTTCAGCATCTAAAAAGAAGATAAAAATTCCGGATGTTTGCATTGGACTTGATATAAAATTTATGACGCCGTTTCAAATGCTAAGACGTGAAAGAGCACGTTTTATTCTTGATGAAATGGGCAAGGCTGCCTGATGCCCAAGCACCACACCGAATCCGACTTTGAAACCGCCATTGAACAGCATCTGCTTGCAAACGGCTATGAAAAAGGCGATCGTGATGCGTTCGACACAGAGCGGGCACTATTCACTAAAAATGTCATAGCCTTCATCCGGCAAACCCAGCCCAAAGAATGGGAATATCTGACCAATATCCAAAAAGAAAAATCTGAGGACCAGCTGCTTGACGATCTCTGTAGAGCGTTGAATTCCGATCATGAAGGCTGTCTTTCCGTACTGCGCCATGGTTTCAAATGCTTCGGCAAGACCTTCCATGCCGCCTATTTCGCCCCAGCCAGCGGCATGAATCCGGATACGCAAAAACTTTACGAATCCAACATCCTGACAGTTACGCGACAACTCAAGTATTCATACAAACACAACAATACCCTTGATGTCACACTGTCTCTCAACGGCATCCCAGTGGCCACGCTGGAGCTGAAAAATCCCATGACCGGCCAAAGCTGGGAACATGCGGTCCGGCAATACAAATCCGACCGCGATCCTTCTGATCTGATCTTTCAGTTTAAAAAGCGGGCACTGGTCCATTTTGCAGTTGATCCCGATCAGGTGTACATGACCACGCGGCTGTCCGGCCGCAGCACCTGGTTTCTGCCCTTTAACAAAGGCAGCCAGGGTGGTGCAGGAAATCCTGAGAATCCCGGCAATTACAAGACCGCCTATCTGTGGGAAGAAGTGCTCGAACGGCACAGCTTTCTGGACATTCTTGCCCGGTTCATCCATTTGCAGGTGGAACAAAAAAGACTCGGCGGCAGACGCATCAGGCGCGAGACCATGATCTTCCCGCGGTATCATCAGCTGGACTGTGTGAGAAAGCTGGTTGCGGATTCGCGTGAGAAGGGTACAGGCACCAATTACCTGATTCAGCATTCAGCCGGATCCGGCAAATCCAATTCTATTGCCTGGCTGGCCCACCGGCTGGCCAGTCTTTATACTTCAGAAGATGAAAAGGTCTTTGACTCGATCATCGTAATCACAGACCGTGTGGTGCTCGATCAGCAGCTTCAGAACACAATTTATCAGTTCGAACACAAACAGGGAGTGGTTCGGAAAATCGACATCAATTCCACCCAATTGGCGGAATCACTGGCTTCCGCGGTGCCGATTGTGATTACCACGCTTCAGAAATTTCCCTTTGTCACGGAGAAAATTGGCGACCTGCCAGGCCGTCAATATGCCGTGATTGTGGATGAGGCTCACAGCTCGCAGGGTGGGGAAACCGCCACAGAACTTAAAGGCGTGCTGGCCGGTGAAGCCCTCAAGGAGGAAGCTGCTCAAAAGGCTGAAGAAGAAGGCATGCTGGATTATGAAGAAGAGATTCTGAAAACCATGGCCAAACGCGGACGCCAGCCTAACATCAGCTTTTTTGCGTTCACAGCCACGCCCAAATACAAAACTTTGGAAGTCTTCGGCACACCCGGTACAGACGATAAACCGCAAGCCTTTCACCTGTACAGCATGCGTCAGGCTATTGAGGAGGGATTCATCCTGGATGTGCTGGAACACTACACCACATACAAGACCTATTACCGGCTCATTAAATCCATTGAAGATGATCCCAAGGTAGATAAACGCAAGGCCGCCCGCGCGCTGGCCCGGTTCATGAGCCTGCATCCGCATAACATAGCTCAGAAAACCGAAGTCATGGTCGAACATTTCCGGCAGTTCACCCTGCACAAAATAGGCGGCAAGGCCAAGGCCATGGTCGTGACATCCAGCCGCCTGCATGCAGTGAAATACAAACAGGCGTTTGACAAATATATTGCAGAAAAAGGATACACCGGCATAAAAACATTGGTTGCTTTCTCCGGCACGGTCATTGACCCCGATGCACCGACGGTTGAATATACGGAAGTAGGGATGAACAACGGCATCCGGGAAAAGGAACTGCCTGAGAAGTTCGGTACAGACGATTATCAAGTCCTGTTGGTGGCTGAGAAGTATCAGACCGGATTTGACCAGCCCCTGCTGCATACCATGTATGTAGACAAGCGCCTTTCCGGTATTCAGGCCGTGCAGACACTCTCACGGCTGAATCGGACACATCCGGGCAAGGAAGATACCTTTGTGCTTGATTTCGTGAACGAGCCCAAAGAGATTCGAGATTCTTTTCAGCCCTTCTACGAACGTACGCTTGTAGGTGAACGAGCTGAGGCTAATCAGCTCTATGAAATACAGGCCAAGCTGGACGGATATCAAGTCTATTATCAAACCGAGGTCGAAGAATTCTGCAAAGTCTTTTATCAGTCCAAGCAAAACCAGACCGCTTCGGATCATGCCAGGATGAATGCCTGTCTTGATCCGGCTGTCACACGCTTTAATGAACTCGACGAGGATGTCCGGGAAGAATTCAGAAAAACCCTGGTGGCTTACCGGAACCTGTATGCATTTCTGGCCCAGATCATTCCTTTTCAGGATTCCGATCTTGAAAAGCTTTACACGTACATTCGTTTTCTTCTAAGAAAACTTCCGCGCAGGTCCGGGGGGCCGACCTATCATTTTGATGATGAAGTGTCCCTGAAATACTACCGGCTGCAGAAAATCAGTGAGGGCAGAATTATCCTGGATCCCGGCAGCGAATATAGAGTAGACGGACCCACTGAAGTCGGCACTGGCATTGCCCGTGGTGAAGAAATTGAGCTTTCCAAATTGATCGATATTCTAAATGAACGTTTTGGTACAGAATTTAAACCAGGCGACCAGCTTTTCTTTGATTCAATCAAGGAAGATGCAGCAGCCAACCAAACCATTCGCCAGGCGGCGCAGGCCAACACATTGGAGAATTTCGGGTATGTTTTTAATAAGGCCTTGGAAGACTTCTTTATCGATCGCATGGATCAGAACGAAGAAATTACAGCCAAATTTATGAATGAAGAACGATTCCGGAAAGTGGTCAGCAAACATTTGATGAAAGAAGTTTATGAGCAGGTGAGAGATGAGGAGAAACCAATATAGAAAATTTATTTAATAAAAAATTGTGGCCATCACATTTTGTGGAATTTCAGTCTAGATAGAAATACCTTTTCGTTTTAAAACCACTGAGCCATACCTTGTATATTTAAAATTGTAAAATACCGATTAAATAGTCACATATTGGTCACATGGGAAAACGTCCAAAACGAAAAAGCCCGATTTTTATCGGGCTTAAGTGTTTTAGAAACAAGTGGTGCGCCCACAGGGAATCGAACCCCGAACCTCCTGATTAAGAGTCAGATGCTCTGCCAATTGAGCTATAGGCGCAAATAAATGAAATAAATTATTGTGAGGGTGCTGGGGATCGAACCCAGGACCCACGGCTTAAAAGGCCGTTGCTCTACCTAACTGAGCTACACCCTCATTAACGGCTCACAGTATACTAAAAAAAAAATAAAATGTCAATACTGATTTTTTAAAAATGAATGATTGGCAGCGGCAGTATGGATTATTTATGATTTGACAGGGATCAGGAACAGAATTTGTTCATAATACAAAAATGTAATAAAAATAATAAAAACCAACAATAATGTAATGATCTAATACAATAAATATGCATTTATCGCACAGGGGCTTTCTGATTTGTATGGGAGGATAGATCTGAAGCAGACAATTGTGTATGGTTTCAAGGAATGACGAATGATGAACAGAGATATTTTATTGTGCGCAGGGAAATCTCTATAAAACACTACAAAAATGTAAAATAAATGCCTATAAATTACAAATATGTTTTAATATTTTTTTTTATCCCCATTCAGATCATTGCTGATTCGTGTCTGAATTACCTGCATAAGAATAATAAAGACAATATGATAAGTTATTTTTATACTAGATGAAAAATCAATAATTACAATTTTGGCATTCCATTTGCTTAGTGATGATAACATCGGGTGATCATTCATCGGGCCACTGGGGCGTAGCATAATGGCAATGCATCCGGCTGTTAACCGGAGGATTGTAGGTTCAAATCCTACCGCCCCAGCTTTTTATTCCGGAAGGAGAATCAATGTGAATATCATTAATCCCAGAAAAATGGCATTATTACGAATTGCTGAACGAAATCATACAGGCAAGGCGGAACGGAATGGTGCTTCCTCTCAGGTATTTGGTTGTAATACGTTTAACGACCAGGTCATGCGTGAGCGTCTTCCCAAGGATGTTTATTTAAAGCTTCGGGACACCATAAAATCCGGAGCCAAGCTGGATATGGGTGTTGCCAATGAAGTGGCACATGCCATGAAAGAATGGGCTCTGAGCAAGGGCGCTTCTCATTTTACCCATTGGTTTCAACCGCAAACGGGATTAACGGCCGAAAAGCATGATGCCTTTCTGGAGTTGGATCATGACGGTATGGTGTTAGAACGCTTTCGCGGAAATCAGCTTGTCCAGGGTGAACCGGATGCCTCTTCGTTTCCCAGCGGCGGCAGAAGAACGACTTTCGAAGCCCGGGGGTATACCATGTGGGATCCTTCGAGTCCTGCATTTATTATGGAAGGCCCCAAAGGGGGAATTTTATGTATTCCCTCAGTATTCATCAGCTACCATGGAGAGGCCCTTGATAAAAAGACACCGCTTTTACGGTCCATGGAAGCCATCAGCACATCTGCATTAAAAGTGCTGCATCTTTTTGGGAACAAAAAAGCCAGCCGGGTGCTCACCACGATCGGAACTGAGCAGGAATACTTTTTAATCGATCAATTGTTTTTTACTTTACGTCCGGATTTGCAGATCACAGGCCGAACCCTGGTCGGGGCCAGACCACCCAAGGGTCAGCAGATGGAAGATCATTATTTCGGATCCATCAAACAGCGTGCATTGGCGTTTATGCAGGATGCAGAATACGAGCTTTATAAACTTGGTGTGCCTGCGAAAACCCGGCATAATGAAGTGGCACCTCATCAGTACGAAATTGCACCGATTTACGGTGAAGCCAATGTCGGCTCGGACCGGAATCAGTTAATTATGGAAGTATTGAAAAAAACAGCGATCCGTTACGGATTGGCGCTTCTTCTTCATGAGAAACCCTTTGCCGGTGTCAACGGAAGCGGAAAGCACAATAATTGGTCCATGGAAGACTCAGAGGGCAATAATCTGCTTGATCCGGGCAAAACTCCGGAAGAAAATTTGCAGTTTCTCGTATTTCTGGTATCGGTTTTACGCGCTGTTCATCGGTACGGAGACTTGCTTCGGGCGACTGTTGCTTCTGCAGGCAACGATCATCGCCTGGGAGCCAATGAAGCGCCTCCGGCTGTTATGTCGGTTTTTTTGGGAAAACAACTGAGCACGATTCTCGATGATATCAAAGCAGGGCGCAAGTCCAAAGCAGTGAAAGATTTTGTGATCGATTTGGGGATCAGTGCACTTCCGAAGATCATGCGGGACAATACGGATCGTAACCGGACATCCCCGTTTGCGTTTACAGGTTCGAAATTTGAATTTCGAGCCATTGGAAGTTCTGAATCCGTAAGTATGGCAAATACGGTCCTAAGTGCGGCGGTCTCAGAAAGTATTGATTTAATCATCAGTGATATTGCGGAGAAAAAAAGTAACGGCGAATCGATGAACCAGGCAGTGCTGTCCGTACTTCAAAAGTATATTATCGAAACTGAAGCCGTTCGTTTTGAAGGGAACAATTACAGTGACGATTGGGAAAAAGAGGCTGCCAGACGGCACCTGCCGAATGTGAAACGAACCGGTTATGCATTGGATGCCTTGATTGCTCCAAAGAATAGAAAAATGCTGGTTTCAACAGGCGTGTATTCAGAAGAGGAACTGGAATCCCGGTATATTACCAAACTGGAACAGTATGTTAAAATACTCGAAATCGAAGCTGATACGTTCTGTGAATTGGTTCACACAAAGATTTTACCGGCGGCAATCACTTATCAGACTCAGCTGGCGAATAGTATCAATGCACTCAACAGCCTGACAGGCACAGCCAAAATATCAGTACCTGAAACAGTGATCGGGCTGCTGGATAGAATTACCCAGAATATTCAGAACTTACAGAATGGTTGTACCCGGCTGCAGGGCAAAGTCGCCGAGGGTCTGGCCATTGAGGACGATCTTCCCAAAGCCGCCAAATTTTTTGCCGATCATGTGGTTGATTTGATTGAAAGCATTCGAGAACCTGCCGACATTCTGGAAGAGCTGATTGATGATGAACTCTGGCCGCTTCCCAAGTATTCTGAAATGTTGTTCGTTATGTAATGACTGTGATTATTTATTGAATCGGATATATGACTTGGCCGGATGAATCTGAACATGATTTTTTTATCATTAAAACAAGCCTGTTGATCTTGACTGTTGACTGAAGTACCATGAAGTCCTCGTATAAAAGCTGAGATAAACAGGCTTTTTCATCATGGAGCATGAATTATTTTTATTCTAAGAAACACCCTTGTTAGAAATGAAATCCATGAAGGAATTGCATGTACTCCGATTTTGTGAATACAACATGTGGCTATTGAGACAGATTTGTTCCCACAGGATAAGAGGCGTCCCGGAAAAGAAATGGAATTGAACAAGATGGATCAAAAGGAATTTTTTCAACGAAACGCAGCGGGAATACCGGCAGCCAAAGGATTGTATAATCCTCAAAATGAACATGACAGCTGCGGTGTGGGATTTGTCGTGCATACTGATGCAAGACCGTCACATTTTATCATAGAAAATGGCATCAGGATTTTAATGAATTTGGAACACCGTGGCGCCATAGGAGGCGATAAATCGACAGGCGACGGTGCCGGGTTGCTATTGCAAATTCCTGATCTGTTTTTTCGAAACGAAGTCCCGTTTACATTGCCCGCTTTCAGCGCTTATGGTGTGGGAATGATTTTTTTACCGTCGGATCAGAATTTAGCGAACCAGTGCCGGGCCGCGGTTGAGAAAATTGTAAGCCAGGAGGGATGCGATGTGCTTGGTTGGCGGGAAGTTCCGGTCAACAACAGCCATCTGGGCCGATTGGCTTTGGAACATGAACCCATGGTTCAGCAGATTTTTATCAGTTTCGGGCGTGTGCCGATTATTCAATTCGAGAGAAAGCTTTATGTGATTCGGCGGATCATCGAGAACGAGATCAGTTCATGGAGGGAGCCGGATACCAGTCAATTTTATATTTGCAGCCTGTCGTCAAGAACCGTCGTATATAAAGGTCTGCTTACGGGGACACAACTGCCGCTTTACTATCCGGATCTGAAAAATGAAAGATTTACCAGTGCATTTGCGCTGGTTCATCAAAGATACAGCACAAATACCCTGCCGACCTGGCCATTGGCCCAGCCCTTTCGCATGCTTGCACATAATGGTGAAATCAATACTTTGCGCGGAAATATTAATCGCATGCGGGCCAGAGAATCGACTATGGCCAGTCCGCTCTTTGGCGGGGATATTCATAAAATCAAGCCCGTATTGTTTGAAAACGGAAGTGATTCCGCTATTCTGGACAATGCTCTGGAACTGGTCACCATGGCCGGCCGTTCATTGTCTCATGCCATAATGATGATGATCCCGGAGGCCTGCTCTCCGAATATTGCCATGAGTGAAGACAAACGTGCCTTTTATGAATTTCATTCAAGTATCATGGAACCCTGGGATGGCCCGGCTGCTCTGGTTTTCACTGACGGCCGGTATATCGGTGCCACATTAGATCGCAATGGATTACGACCGGCACGTTATTCCGTTACGACAGATGGTCTCATTGTTATGGCATCGGAGACCGGTGTTCTGGATATACCAGGAAATCAAATACGAAGCCGGGGTCGGCTGCAGCCCGGAAAAATGTTTCTGGTCGATTTGGAACAGCATCGAATTGTACCGGACAATGAGATTAAATCAAAGATATCCAGGCAGAAACCCTACCGGAGATGGATCAAGGAGAAACGAATTGAATTGCGGGGATTGTTTATGCCTTCCCGCATTCCCCGGATGGATGCCGAAGCGTTACTGCGTAAACAGCATGTGTTTGGATATACTGAAGAAGAGTTAAAAATGCTCATCACGCCTATGGCATCCCGGGGGCAGGAACCCATCGGATCCATGGGCAATGATGCCGCGTTGGCCGTTTTTTCGAACCGACCCCAGCTCGTGTTTCATTATTTTAAACAGCTTTTTGCTCAGGTCACCAATCCGCCTATTGATCCTCTCCGGGAAGAACTGGTGATGTCATTAGAGAGTTTTCTTGGAGGAGAAGAAAATTTTTTAGCAGAAACAGCGGATCAGTACCGGGGCTTGAAATTGGCCCATCCCATTCTGACCATCCGTGATATGATGCGTTTGCGTGAGGCCAATCATTCGAATCTTAAATCGGTTGATCTGGATATGCTGTTTCCTGTTCAGCAAGGTCCGGCATCTCTGAAACAGGCGTTGGACCATCTGTTCCAACAAGCGGAAAAGAGTGTGAAAGAAGGGGCAAATCTTCTGATATTGACAGACCATAATGTTGATGAAAATCGGGCGCCGATTCCTGCCTTATTAGCGGCTTCGGGACTTCATCACTATATGATTCAAAAAGGCATTCGGAATTCAGCCGGAATTATTGTCGAATCCGGAGAAACACGTGAGATTATGCATTTTGCACTGTTAATTGGATATGGTGTGGATGCTGTTTGTCCCTACGTGGCTTTTCAAACTGTTCGCGATCTGGCCGAAGCCGGCTTGCTGGAAGAGCAAATATCACATGAAGAAGCCATGGACCGGTATATTACGGCCATTAAAAAGGGATTGCTGAAGACATTCAGCAGAATGGGAATTTCTACAGTTCACAGCTTTTTTGGCGCGCAGACTTTTGAATGCGTGGGCATAGACTCTCAGGTTGTGGATCAGTATTTCTGTGGAACAGCTTCACGGGTCGGAGGCATCGGTTTGGAAGCAATCGCAGAAGAAAGCCTGTGCCGTCATCGGCATGGATATCCTGAAATCGGAAAACCACAGAAAATGCTGGATGTGGGCGGTAACTATCATATTCGTACAGGCGGCGAACGTCATCAGTGGGACACACAGGCGATTTTTCAATTGCAGCAGGCAGTCCGGACCGATGATTATCAGGTGTTCAAATCTTATACCGGCATGATGAATGATAAATCCAAACGTTATGCCACACTACGCGGACTTTTTGAATTTAAAAAACGCAAGTCCGTTCCCATTGACCAGGTGGAGCCTGTTGAAAATATTGTAAAACGATTTGTTTCTGCGGCCATGTCTTTTGGATCGATCAGCCGGGAAGCACATGAAGCCATAGCCATCGGTATGAACCGGATCGGAGCACGCAGCAATTCCGGAGAGGGCGGAGAAGATCCTGCGCGATACATACCTTTACCGAATGGGGACAGCAAACGTTCCAGCATCAAGCAAATTGCTTCCGGTCGTTTTGGTGTAACGACAGAATATCTGATCAATGCGGATGAATTGCAGATTAAAATGGCTCAGGGAGCCAAACCCGGTGAAGGCGGTCAATTGCCGGGTCACAAGGTCAGTGATGAAATTGCCCGGGTTCGTCATACAACGCCGGGAGTGACACTCATTTCACCGCCGCCTCATCACGATATTTATTCTATTGAAGATCTGGCCCAGCTGATTTTTGATTTAAAAACAGTCAGCAGCGGCGCCCGTGTTTCCGTGAAACTTGTTTCAGAAGTCGGAGTTGGTACGATTGCTGCCGGCGTGGCCAAGGCCATGGCGGACAGTGTGCTGATTTCAGGACATGACGGGGGGACAGGCGCCTCTCCTCTTACGGCCATCAAACACTGCGGTCTCCCCTGGGAGCTGGGGCTGGCTGAGACGCAGCAGTCACTCATCGGAAATCACCTCAGAAACCGGATTGTCGTTCAGGTCGACGGACAGCTCAAGACCGGACGCGATCTGGCAATCGCCGCTTTGTTAGGCGCTGAAGAATACGGATTCGGCACGTCAATCCTGATTACACTGGGTTGTGTGATGATGCGAAAATGTCACCTCAACACCTGTCCCGTAGGTGTGGCTACCCAGAATAAAACCCTGCGATCCCGGTTTACAGGCAAACCGGAATATGTCGAACGATTTTTGAGATTTATTGCCGAGGAATTTCGAGAGGTGATGGCCGAACTGGGATTTAAAACAGTCGATGAGATGGTGGGAAGGGTTGACGTGATTGATTTCAAACCCGCCGTGGATCACTGGAAGGCCAGGAACCTGGATTTATCGTCTATTCTGAATTCTGATTTTGATCTCAAAAAAACACCGCTTCATTGCCGGCGTCTGCCGGCGGCTCTGCTTCCTTCCGACTTAGAGCTTGTTATCCAGAAAGAGACAGCAAAATCCATAAAAAACAAAAGTCCGGTAACGCTAGAGCTTGAGATCCGGAATGTGAATCGTACTGTTGGCGGCCGGTTAAGCGGTGAAATTGTGGCAAAGCACGGTGCCAAAGGTCTGCCGGATAATACCATCCATCTGTTATTCAAAGGATCGGCCGGCCAGAGTTTTGGGGCGTTTCTTGCCCCCGGAGTGACTTTTCAATTACAGGGAGACTGCAATGATTATACATGTAAAGGCATGTCCGGTGGCCGGGTGATATTGAAACCGCCGTCGGATGCCACATTTACGCCCCATGAAAATATTATTGTCGGCAATGTTGTCCTGTATGGCGCGACCAGAGGTGAATTGTATGTTAACGGGATTGCCGGGGAACGGTTTGCAGTACGGAACAGCGGTGCCTGCGCAGTGGTGGAAGGCGTTGGGGATCATGGCTGTGAATATATGACAGGGGGGGTGGTCGTGGTGCTTGGCAGTACGGGCAAGAATTTTGCCGCCGGAATGAGCGGCGGTATTGCCTATGTGTATGATCCTACAGAGCTTTTTGATACCAAATGCAATCTTGATATGGTTGATTTGGAAACGGTCTGGATGAAGGAAGACGTGAAACGGTTGAGGGGAATGATTACAAAGCATTATGAATATACAAACAGTCAGCGGGCCAAAGAAATCCTGGATCATTGGGAAGCACATCTGCCGTTGTTTGTCAAAGTGATGCCCATTGATTACAAATCTGCCCTGGAGCGGATGCGGCTGAAGGAAGATACAAGTAAAGATACAGTGTCGGCGACTGAAGAGGTTTATCATTGACGGAATGTGGGAAATTTTAAATTCTGATCCCAAATTGCTTTGAGAAAAATCGTCGATAATGAAAATTAATACAAGGGATCATCGTGGCAAAACATACCGGATTTTTAGAATATAATCGCATGGACCCGCCCAAACGCCCGGTTCAGGAGAGGATCAAGGATTACCGGGAAGTAGAGCAGGTGCTTTCTCTTGAGGATCTGCAGCGGCAGGCCAACCGATGCATGGATTGCGGTGTGCCCAGCTGTCATACCTATGGATGTCCGCTGAATAACCGGATTCCTGACTGGAATGATATGGTTTACCGCGGTCAGTGGAAAAAAGCCCTGGATCTGCTTCACAGCACCAATAATTTTCCTGAGATTACCGGACGTATTTGTCCGGCACCTTGTGAAGCCGCCTGTACGTTATCAATCAATCAGCCGGCAGTGACCATTCGGCACATTGAACGGCAGATCATTGAAAAGGGATTTGAGATGGGATGGATCCATCCGGAATCGGCTCCTGATCGAAGAAACCAGCGTGTGGCAGTGATCGGTTCGGGTCCCGCCGGACTGGCAGCTGCTCAGCAGTTAGCCAGGAAAGGATATGAAGCTGTTGTGTTCGAAAAATCCGACCGTATTGGCGGCTTGCTGCGATATGGTATCCCGGATTTCAAGATGGAAAAATGGGTTTTGGACCGCCGGATCCAGCAGATGGAAGCGGAAGGTGTTGAATTTGAAACGGAAGTGGATGCGGGACGCGATCTTTCACCCAGGTTTATGAAACGGTCTTTTAATGCTATTCTGGTCACAGCCGGTGCGACTGTCCCCAGAGATCTGAAAATTCCGGGAAGAGAACTCAATGGGATTGTTTTTGCAATGGAATATCTGACACAGCAAAATCAAGTGCTCGCAAACGAAAAAATTTCTCCGGATGATGTCATTGATGCACAGGGGAAGAGTGTGGTTGTGATTGGAGGGGGAGATACAGGAGCGGACTGCGTGGGCACGGCCAAACGGCAGGGGGCGGCCTCTGTAACGCAGATTGAGCTCATGCCAAGGCCTCCGGATCAAAGATCCGTAGAAAATCCATGGCCGACATGGCCGAAGATAATACGGACTTCATCCTCGCATGAAGAAGGCTGCAAACGGTTATGGAGCATACAAACACAAAAATTTATTGGGGAACGATGGATAGAAAAACTGGCATGTATAAAGCTGGAATGGTCTGAAGCCGATGCGCAGGGCGGATTGTCCTTTCAAGAAATCTCCGGTTCGGAATTTACTCTGGAAGCGGATCTTGTACTTCTGGCCGCCGGTTTTATGCATGTGGAACATGGCCCTATTGTCAAGGATTTTAACCTGAAACTGGATCAACGGGGAAATATTATAGTGAATGATCAGTTTATGACATCAACCGAAGGTGTATTTGCCGCCGGTGATTCTGTCACGGGAGCGTCTCTGGTTGTGCGGGCCATTGATCAGGGACGTAAAGCGGCAGAAGGCATTAATCAATACCTGTCTAATTAACTTCCAGAAAATATTCTCTCCCTCCCAAAATCCCGTCTCTCCTCTGTGAGAGGCGGGATTTCTCCATTGACTGCAGGATGACAATTTTTGACAGGAATCGTTTGTTTTTGTTTGTTTTTTAAATTTCGCTTTTACAGATTTGAAGTAAAACAGAGACGATTCAATGCGGAGCATTAACAATGAATACTAATCCCTGTAAAACAGATACTGATCAATCCGGGTGTTTCGACAATTGTACGGGGCTTTCAATCATTCATCATTTGATCCGTGGATTACCACGTTGAACAGGAACACGATCTGGGTATGGCCCGTTTAACCTATAATGCGAACGTTCAGAGCCGCAGGGGAGATTTGGACTGCGGTTTCTGCCGGATCTGTGAAAGCGTATGTCCCCGGGGATACCCATCGTGGAAAAACCGGGTAAGGCGACGAGGGTATTTGGAGTTCTTGTCTGATTTGTATGGAGTGTAAAGGCACAGAAAATGTCGAGAAAATAAATGGATGATTTGTTTTTGAGCTGAGGAGTGTTGTATGAAAAGGCGTGATTTTTTTAAGACTGCAGCCGGTGTGGCTGCCGCTACGGTTTTTCAACCACCTAAACAATTGTTAGCTGTTGATATTCCGGACCTGATTATCGCGGAAAAGGGAGAGCCGGCTGCCCTGGTGCAGCATGCTGTGAATGCGTTGGGGGGGATGTCCCGATTTGTCAGCCGGGGTGACGAGGTGGTTATAAAAGCCAATATGTCCTGGGACCGGGTCCCAAAACAAGCGGCTACTACCAATCCTGATGTGGTTGCTGAGGTGGTTAAACTTTGTTTTGAATCAGGAGCCAGAAAGGTCAAACTGTTCGACCGCACACTTAATGAACCCCGAAGATGTTATAAACGCAGCGGTATTCAAGAAGCCGCAGAAGCGGTCGGCGCGGATGTTCAGCATGTATATGACAGAAAATTCAAAATGGTGAGTATTCCGGAAGGCATACTTCTAAAACAGTGGCAAATTTATGACGATGTATTGGAGGCGGATAAAATTATTAATATTCCTATAGCCAAACATCACAGTGTGGGGGGAGCATCTCTGGGCATGAAGAATTTTATGGGCTTTCTGGGCGGAAATCGGGGAAGCCTGCATCGTGATTATCCTGTAAAAATTGTGGATATAAATACAAAAATCAAGGCAGACCTTATCATTCTGGATGCTTACCGAGTGCTGCTCCGGAACGGACCAAGTGGCGGGAATCTGGCTGATGTTTCAGAGAAGAAAATGCTTATCGCAGGCACTGATCCGGTGGCTGTGGATGCCTATGGGATGCGGTTTTTTAATATTGATCCTGAGACTGTGAGATTTTTACGCGAAGCGAAATCCAGGGGTCTGGGAGAACTGGATCTTTCTAAAAAACAGATAAAAACGATTCAACTTTCATTATAGTCCAATATTGAATGAAATATTCCCTTTTTTTACAGAGAAAGGGAATATAGTGTGTCTGTCTGATTAGTACCCGGCCGGATGACTGATTGATACAGCATCATTTTCAGATAAAAATTTAAACACCTGTTTATTGTGATATGCAATTTCAGATTTTCAGGCGATTTGCGTTTAAATTCTCTTATATTACACCAATCTCAGTATTACGGAGTACAGCCATGAATATTAAAAAGTATATGAAAGAACATGAGTCATCACTCAGGGAACAGCTGCTCTTAAAAGGAAGCAGACAGACCTTGGATATCTTAAAAACGAAGCATCAAAGAATGATTCAGTATATGCAGCAAGAAAGGCTGATACATCTCATAGTTACACTTGCGTTTGGTGTTTTTCTGCTGACAGCACTGGCAATTGTATTAATCAAACCGAATCTTCAGTCCGTTATCCTGATAGGATTGTTTTTAATTTTGCTTGTTCCGTATATCAGTCATTATTTTTATCTCGAAAACACGGTCCAGGTCTGGTACAAACTGATGGATGATATTGAGAGCAGAGCCCGGTCTTAAATAAAGCAACAATTGATCAGGATACGGATGGTATTTTTATCTGCAATAAATGAAAAAATTGGGTTGATTTTAATTGGTTGATTTTAGAAATTATACGTAAGGATTATCAATTTTTAAATCGACCACTTATTTTATATTTTGAGGCTGATATGCGACTTGTACGCCGGATGACACAAATCGTTTTTATCATTTTATTTTTCATTTTATTTTTGGCTGCTTCTTATCCGTTAAATGACTGGATACCTGTTGATCTTTTTTTACGTATGGACGCTCTTGCAATGGCTTCGGCCGGGATTGCAGAACGATTTTTTCTATGGAAATTTATCCCCGCTCTGATCATGCTGTTCATAACAATATTTTTCGGCCGTTTTTTTTGCGGATGGGTGTGCCCTATGGGTTGTGCTCTGGATGGATTTGATGCCGCAGCCAGAACAAAATATGGAAATCATGATAATCCTAAAAAATACCGATATCGATGGATCAAATATTTTCTCCTAATATTATTTTTAGTCACATCCGTTTTTTCAACTGAAATTGCCGGATGGTTTTCTCCCATTCCTCTTTTTACGCGAACCGCGGTGACTGTACTCTATCCTCTTTTTGTTTTTATCTTTTTCGGAATGTTCGGTGTTTTTTACAATATCACATTTCTTGAAGATGCGATGTTTAATCTGCAGGACAGTTTGACCGGATTTATTCTTCCGATATCCATGACTGTATTCAGAGGCATGATACTGACAGGCTTGATGTTTATAGCCATTTTGAGCCTCTCATTTATCACCCGCCGTTTCTGGTGCCGCAATCTCTGTCCGCTGGGGGCATTGCTGGGCATTTTTTCCAGGCTGCGATGGTACCGGCGCCGTGTTTCGGATGCATGCATCGAATGCGGTAAATGTCAGCTTCTGTGCCGGATGGGGGCGATTCCGCAGGATCCCCGTAAAACGGACCATACAGAGTGTATTAATTGTATGGATTGTCAGGCGATTTGCCCCACACAGGCCATTTCATTTAATTTAAAAGGCAAACCGGCAATCGAACCTGTGGATTTATCCAGGCGGCGCCTGTTGGGGGCGGGATTGGCCGGACTGGCATCCGCGGGACTGATCAGTATAGGCTTTTCATATCCGGTTGAGAAAGGAAAAGTGATCCGTCCGCCAGGCGCTTTGGATGAAGACCGTTTCCTGGATCGCTGCATCCGATGTGGTGAATGCATTCGTGTTTGTTCTACTGCAGGGAAGGGGCTTCATTTTACCGGATTTGAAAGCGGAATCGGCGGGCTTGGAACTCCCAGGCTTTTAACTCCGGCAGGTTATTGCGAATATCATTGCAACATGTGCGGTCAGGTTTGTCCAACAGGTGCGATTCATCCGCTTGATCTTGAAGAAAAGCATCAAATGAAAATGGGGACCGCGCAGTTTGATAAAACAAGATGTATTCCCTGGTATTATGGAGAGACGTGCCTGGTGTGCGAAGAGCACTGTCCTCTGGAAAATAAAGCAATCAAATTCAGAGAGTCAATCGTGACAACCATCGATGGCCGTAAAAATAAAGTTCTTCTGCCGTATGTGGATGAATCACTGTGCGTGGGATGCGGAATATGTGCCTCTGTTTGCCCCCTTTCTGCGGATAAGGGAATTTTTGTGACCAATGCCGGGGAGCAGAGATGGTATTCTTAAGAATTAATTTGATTTGGCACGTTCTATGCACCGAGCTTCTATGGATTTAAAATGGTAAAGCAAAGACGGAATCTTTTTTAAAGGTAAAGCATTTATACTGAAGCTGACAGGTTAAAAAAAATTAATCGGATTCAATTGAAGTAATATTGACAAATAATAGGTTGAAAAAACTTGCCTTTTATTAAAAAATTGGCTTTATTTAGATAATGAATAATTTAAGATTCGATTTCATTGAAAAGGTTCTCGTGAAAGGAGAATGCACATGCCGGTGCGGAAAATCGCGATTTTATTAATCGAAGATTCACCCACGGTACGCACCCTTTATAAACGTACCTTCGAAATGAAGGGGTTTCATGTATTTGAAGCAGGTACCGGCGCTGATGGGTGGAAATTGGCTCATCAACGGGTTCCTGATATTATCATTCTCGATATGATGCTGCCGGATTGCCATGGATTGAGTATTCTAAAAAAGATTCGTGGCGATGACTTGACCAAACATATTCCGGTGCTTGTATTGACCAGTTTGAAAGATATTTATGATGTTCAGCGGGCCATCAATCTCGGAGCCAACTATTACAGTGTCAAAGGCAAGGATTCGCCTGAGAAGCTGCTGCAGATGATTTATAAGCTGTTGAAAAAGACGCAATTCTCTCAGGAAATGGAACAAACGTCGGATATGAATGAATCTGAAGAAACAGATTCAGATCAGGAAGACGACGCTTCAGAGATTGATGATGATATTGAGTTTATTCGGGATTAAATATCCCGATTTTTTTATATCAAATCACTTACCTATCCGAGATATTCCAACAACCGATTACCAGGAAGAGGGAGCAGTATGGTTCGACGAAAAGTGTTTAAAAACGACTGCAGTCGCATCCATATAAAATAAAAAGCAATGATCGGGACATCTGTAATGACATCATCATAAAATTTTACACCGCTGAAAATCAATATCCCCGGTTGATTTCTTGCATTAAAAATCCTATATTAAAATGGTGTTTTTAAGCAGGCTGGAACCTTTTGCAGACAAATGAATTCTATATGCAGTGTCTGCGTTTTTTCAGGTGCCGGTACGTATTTCAAATGAACGATAAAACATGATTTTAGACCGTATCATTTATATAAAGGAGTAGAAAATGGCTCACTCCAAACTGACGAGAGAGTCTGAAAGAGAGTTGATGAGTTTGGTTGAAGAAGAATTTGATTTTGTTTTCAGTAATTTTTTCGGATCTGCTTATCCGTCTTTATATCGGAAAGGAATTCACTGGAAGCCCCCGACCGATTTTTTTGAAACCGATAATGAGTATGTGGTTATTTTGGAATTGCCCCAGGTAAATGTAAAAGATGTTTCAATTACATATCAGCAGGGTGTCTTATCCATTCGAGGGATCCGTAAGGCTGTTCCTCCCGCCGAGCGAAGACGGTATCACAAGATGGAAATCCATTACGGACCCTTTGAACAGCGTGTTTCTCTTCCCGGAGAAATCGATCTTGAAAAATTATCAGCAAATTATCAGGATGGTTTTTTGGAAATTCGGCTCCCCAAAATAGATATCTCTTTCAGTGATTCAGTAAATATTAAAGTGGAATGATTCATTTATGAATACAAATTTATTACATCATCCAAGCGATTTTAATGAAATGCCCGAAATTCCTCAGGAATTACCCCTCCTCCCTATGGCAAATATTTTAGTATTTCCCTATGTTGTGGCACCTATCATTATCTCTGATGAAAAACGAATGGCAGCGATTAATGATGCTTTAAGCGATCGAAAGATTGTCGGCTTGTTTGGTATTCGCTCTTCCGACGACCAGGATAAAGAACAAATGTTCGATATCGGCACAGCTGTATTTATTTTAAAGATGTTTCGCATTCCTGACGGCAGCATGGGATTAATGGTGCAGGGATTGTCAAGAATTCGTCTGAATTCACTGATTCAGGAGAATCCTTATCCCAGGGGCAAGATTTTGCCTATTCCTGAAGACACTGCGCATTCTGTCAAAACAGAAGCCCTGCGTCGGGAGGTGCTGGATATTTTTCAGGAAATTGTGGATTTATCGCCTCTTCTCCCTGAAGAGTTGGGTCAGGCGATTGATAATGTCGATAATCCCGGACGGTTGGCTGATTTGATTATCTCCAATTTAAAAATACCCATTAAAGAACGTCAGGACATTCTTGAAGCATTGGATGTGGAAGATCGTCTCACCAAATTGTTAAACTATCTTAACCGTGAACTGGAATTGCTTAAATTAGGCAATAAAATCCATTCTGAAGTAAAAAATAAGATTGAAGACAGCCAGAGGGAATATTTTTTAAGAGAACAGATGAAAGCCATCCAGAATGAATTGGGCGAAAAGGATGACCGAACTGCCGAACTGGATGATCTGAAAGAAAAAATTGAAAAATCGGGGATGTCTGCTGAAGCAAAAGAAACCGCTGAGAAAGAATTGGATCGGCTTTCAAAAATGCCGCCGCAAGCCGCTGAATATACGGTCTCGAGAACTTATCTTGACTGGCTTATCAGTCTGCCGTGGCAAGACCAAACCGAGGATCGGATTGATATTCCTCAGGCGAAAGCCATTTTAGATGCCGATCATTATGGTCTGGATGACGTGAAAGACCGAATTTTAGAATTCCTGGCTGTCCGGAAATTAAAAGAGAGCAGCAAAGGACCCATCCTTTGTTTTGTAGGGCCTCCCGGTGTCGGTAAAACATCATTGGGACGAAGTATCGCCCGTGCCATGGGGCGGAAATTCGTCCGCTACTCACTTGGGGGAATGCGGGATGAAGCGGAAATACGGGGGCACCGCCGGACTTACATCGGATCCCTTCCTGGCCGTATTATTCAGGGGATTAAAAGGGTTAAGTCCAACAATCCGGTTTTTATGCTGGATGAAATTGACAAGGTGGGTACGGATTTTCGGGGTGATCCGGCGTCAGCACTTTTGGAGGTCCTCGATCCGGAACAGAATATTGCTTTTTCAGACCATTATCTGGAAGTGTCGTTTGATCTTTCAAGAGTCATGTTTATTACCACAGCCAATATGCTGGATACGATTCCCCGGCCCCTTCTGGACCGCATGGAGGTGATTCGGTTGGCCGGATATATTGAAGATGAAAAACTGATGATTGCCAAGAATTACCTGGTTCCGCGGCAGCGCGAAGAGAACGGTTTAAAAAAATCTCAGATTCGGTTCACTGACCGGGCCATTCGGAGGCTCATCGCAGATTATACGCGGGAGGCCGGTGTCAGGAATCTGGAGCGTGAAATCGGATCTTGCTGCAGGAAAGTGGCCAGGATGGTCGCAGAAGGAAAAACCACCAAAGTGTCTATGACACCTGATAAAGTAACAGAGTTGCTGGGTCCCCGAAAGTTCTTTTCTGAAATGGCCGGAAGGAAAAATGAAATCGGTATCGCCACGGGACTGGCGTGGACACCAGTGGGGGGAGTCATTCTTTTTGTGGAAGCCACTGCGATGCCAGGAAGCAAGGGACTGGTTCTGACCGGACAACTGGGCGATGTGATGAAAGAATCCGCACAGGCGGCATTATCATATATACGCAGCCGGGCAAGAGATTTTCAGGTTGAAGAAGATTATTTTCAGAAACATGATATACATATCCATATTCCCGAAGGAGCCACCCCAAAGGATGGGCCCTCTGCAGGTGTTACCATGTCAACAGCGCTGGTTTCATTGTTATCGAAGAGGCGGGTTCGTCGGGATATCGCCATGACCGGTGAAATTACACTTCGGGGCAAGGTGCTCCCTGTCGGCGGAATCAAAGAAAAGGTGCTGGCTGCCAAAAGGGCAGGAATCCTTACTGTGATTCTTCCTAAACTCAATGAAAAAGACCTCGAGGAAATACCGGACTATCTTTGTGAAAAGATGACTTTTCATTTTGTGGAATGGCTGAATGAGGTATATGCGTTAACATTGACACCGGAGAAGAAAAGAGTAAGTTGATATGATATTGATTATCAAGTCATATCCAATTAAAATAATTCAATCCGGGTGAATTTATTTAAGGAATATATACAGGCCTGTAAAGAAAAAGTCTTTGTCCGAGTTGTTAAGTAAAACCATATTATGTTATTGTATATTCGAAAATATCTTTTTTGCAGATGGCTTCACGGTTTTGAGTAATCTCCATTTCTTCTGATGTGAATCCAATGATATTCAAACAGGAGGAATGATGCGAAAAAATCGTGTAATTATCATGGGCGCAGCCGGGCGCGATTTTCATAATTTTAATGTTTACTATCGTGATAATAATCGATTTGAAGTTGTGGCATTTACTGCCACACAAATACCGAATATCGATGATCGTACTTATCCGTCAGGATTGGCGGGTGACCTGTATCCTCAAGGAATTTCCATAGAGCCTGAAGATGGTTTGTTTGATTTAATCAAAAGTCGGCATGTTGATGAAGTTGTATTTTCATACAGCGATGTAAGTCACGAAATCGTAATGCATAAAGCCTCTCTGGTTAATCACGCTGGTGCTAATTTTGTGCTTTTGGGCAATCATCAAACCATGCTGAAATCCCGGAAACCGGTCGTGGCGGTCTGTGCGGTCAGAACAGGTTGCGGAAAAAGTCAGACCACGCGACGGATCAGTGAAATTTTAAAGGCAGCGGGTAAGCAGGTTGTAGTGGTGAGGCATCCCATGCCTTACGGCGATTTAATGAAACAGCGGGTTCAGCGGTTTGCCAATCTTTCAGACCTGGATAAGCATGCTTGCACGATTGAAGAGCGTGAGGAATACGAACCACATCTGGAGAGGGGCACAATCGTGTATGCAGGCGTGGATTATGCAGCGATTCTTCAGGAAGCTGAACAGGAAGCGGATATCATTCTATGGGACGGCGGAAACAATGACACACCTTTTTATCAGCCGGATTTATGGATCACAGTGGTTGATCCGCACAGACCGGGACACGAAATACGGTATTTTCCCGGTGAAACCAATCTTTTGTCTGCGGATGTTGTCATTATGAATAAGATCGATACAGCCATTCCTGAAGATGTTAATAATGTTCAAAAAAATATCGCTGCCACAAATCCAAGGGCAATGATCATTCATGCGGCTTCACCGATTTCAGTCAGCGATCCGTCTCTTATTCAGGGAAAACGTGTACTGGTGGTGGAAGATGGCCCTACGTTGACGCATGGTGGGATGGCCTATGGAGCCGGCATGGTTGCTGCCGGACAATACGGTGCCAAAGAAATGGTAGATCCCCGACCGTGGATTACCGGAACCATTGCAGACACTTTCAAGAAATACCCGAATATCGGTCATCTTTTGCCTGCCATGGGTTATGGCGATAAGCAAATTCAGGATTTGCAGTCCACTATTCAGGCTGTGGATTGTGATTCTGTGGTGATCGGAACACCCATTAATCTAGCACGTCTGATTCAGACAGATAAACCAATGGTCAGAATTCAGTACCAGTTGAAAGAGGAAGGAAAACCCGGATTAAAGGATGTATTAGAACAAAAAAAAATCATCTGAATCCCTTGACGATTGTACCTGTTAAAACTGTAATATCATTCAGATTTACCGTATCTGCGATTCATCCGAAGCTTCTTAAGGGGAAAGGATATTCATGACAGAACAGACATTACTCATTGTAAAACCGGATGCTGTTGAGAAAAAACTGATTGGAGAAATCATTCGCCGTGTGGAAAATGCAGGATATGAAATTAAAAATATCCGTATGCTTACTTTGGAAGAACAGAGGGCTGAAGCTTTTTATAAGATCCATCAGGATAAATATTTTTTTAAGCCTCTGATTGATTTTATGATATCAGGTCCCTGCGTGCCGGTGGTGGTTGAGGGGCAATATGCAATTAGTGGCCTTCGGGAGATGGTGGGGGCAACCGATCCGAATGAAGCAGCAGAAGGCACGATTAGAAAGGATTTTGCCACGAATGGCCGCAGAAACGCGGTTCATGCTTCTGACAGTTCAGAAAGCGCTGTCAGGGAAATCGCATTTTTCTTTGATAATCAATCCGAATAATAGCATAATCAGGATCTTACGAGGAGCAAAATCCTATGTCATACGATGAAGCTGCTTTGGAGTACCATGAGAAAATCCCTTGCGGAAAATTATCTGTCGTTCCAACCAAGCCCTGTGAAACCCAGCATGACCTTTCGCTGGCCTATACTCCGGGTGTGGCCGCTCCCTGCAGGATTATTGCTGATGATCCGCTCGCTGCGTACAGGTTTACCAATCGAGGCAATCTGGTTGCCGTGGTCTCGAATGGCAGTGCTGTGCTTGGATTGGGAAACATTGGGCCATTGGCCGGGAAGCCGGTTATGGAAGGCAAGGGAGTACTTTTTAAACGATTTGCGGATGTCGACGTGTATGATCTTGAGATCAGTACAGAAGATCCTGATGAGATCATTCGGACTGTACAGATTTTGGAACCCACATTCGGCGGTATCAATCTGGAAGACATTAAAGCACCGGAATGCTTTTATATTGAAGAGACCTTGAAAAAAACCCTTTCCATTCCGGTATTTCACGATGATCAGCACGGAACAGCCATTATTGCAGGAGCCGGCTTACTGAACGGAGCCGAACTGACCCGAAAGGATTTATCCAAAGCCAAAATGGTGGTTGTGGGTGCGGGGGCGGCAGGCATTGCATGTTCGAAAATATTTATCAAATTGGGAATACAAAAAGAAAATATCATTATGGTCGACAGTCAGGGTGTGATCTACCAAGGGCGGGAAACAGGTATGAATCCATATAAAGCGCTGTTCGCGACCACTCAATCCTGCCGTACAATTGAAGAGGCCATTGAGGAAGCTGAAATATTTATCGGTCTTTCAAAAGCCGATATATTAACAGAATCCATGCTAAAAAAAATGGGACCGAATCCCCTGATTTTTGCAATGGCCAATCCTGATCCCGAGATTCAACCTGAAACAGCCAGAAAGGTCCGTCCGGATGCCATTGTTGCCACCGGGCGCAGTGATTATCCGAATCAGATCAATAATGTTCTCGGATTTCCTTTCATTTTTCGGGGTGCATTGGATGTACGGGCAGTTACGATCAACGAAGAAATGAAAATTGCAGCCTGCCATTCACTGGCTGGGCTTGCAAAAGAATCGGTTCCTGAGTCCGTATGTCAGGCTTATGATCATCAAAATTTTCAATTTGGACCGGATTATATTATTCCCAAACCATTGGATCCCCGCGTTCTGCTCTGGGAAGCACCTGCTGTGGCTAAAGCAGCTGTGGAATCCGGTGTGGCCCAATGCCCCATAGATCCGGATGAGTACATCAAAAAACTGAAAGATAAACTTGAGCAAATGCATTGATCGTAACCGTTCACTTTTACAGCAAATATGTTCCAGTATCCCGATTTCTTGATATTGCCCGAGGAGATTTTTTATGAGAGAGGTCGCCGTCTCTGAAATTACGAAGGCTGTGAAAGAATTATGCATCAGTGCCAATTATTATCTCGGACAAGATGTGCTGAAACGTCTGGAGTATTGTCTTGAAACAGAGACGTCTTCTGCAGGCAGGGAAACACTTCAAAAGATTATTGAAAATGCAGAGATAGCCGGAAGCGAGAAAATGCCGTTATGTCAGGATACAGGATTTGCCGTGGTGTTTGTGGATCTGGGGCAGGACGCTCATGTTACCGGCGGTGATTTGAATGATGCCATACATGAAGGTGTACGGCAGGGGTATGAGCACGGATTTCTGAGAAAGTCTATTGTCAGAGATCCGATCAGGCGAACCAACACCAATGACAATACGCCCGCTGTTATCCATACAGAGATCGTTCCGGGGCATCGGATAAAATTAACCGTGGCATCAAAGGGTGGAGGCAGTGAAAACATGAGTGAGGTGAGTATGATGGCGCCGGCAGCCGGAGTCGAGGGTGTCAAAAAATTTGTCGTGGACAGGGTATGCCGGTCCGGTGCCAATCCATGCCCGCCGGTCATTGTGGGAGTTGGTATTGGCGGAACATTTGAAAAATGTGCTGAGATAGCGAAACGGGCATTGCTCAGGCCGGTGGGATCGAGACATCCCGATCCGTTTTATCAAAAGCTGGAAGAAGAACTGCTGGAAAGTATTAACGAATTAGGGATCGGACCACAGGGATTTGGCGGACGCTGCACTGCGCTGGATGTCCTGATTGAAGTGCATCCATGCCATATTGCCAGCCTTCCGGTTGCTGTGAATATGCAGTGTCATTCAGCGAGACACAAGTCTGTGATTTTATAAAAGTGTCGCTGTGTCATAGAGTCTTTGGGTCGTAGTGTCGTTGGTCGAGATGCTGATACGGAGAAGGGGAGAAGGGGAGAAACGGAGAGAAAGAAACAAGATTCAAGATGTCAAGAGTCAAGAAACAAGAAATAAGAAACAAGACAAAGATAGTAATAGGGTAATTGGGTAATATGGTAATAAAATATTGAATCAAGAAATAAGAGTTGAGAGGGTAGTATTAAAGACAAAGAAAACATATGGATTGGTGGTGAAAAAATTATGGCAGATACAAAAAAGATAGCCCCACCTTTGACGGACGAGGTCATTCAAGAGCTGAGAGCCGGTGATTCAGTTTTGATTGATGGTATTATATATACAGCACGGGATTCGGCACATCAAAGAATGATTGAAACAATGGATATGGATGGGCCGCTTCCTTTTAATCTCGAAGGACAAATTATCTACTATGCGGGCCCGGCTCCGGCCAAACCGGGAGATCCGATTGGTTCAATCGGACCAACCACCAGCGGCCGGATGGATCGTTTTACGCCGCGTCTGATTGAATCGGGATTAAAAGGAATGATCGGGAAAGGCAACCGTTCTGAAAATGTCAAACGGATCATACAGAAGCACAAAGCGGTTTATTTCGCTGCAATCGGCGGAGCTGCGGCTTTAATGGCCAGATGTGTCAGGTCTGCTGAATTGGCCGCCTATGAAGATTTGGGGCCAGAAGCCATTTTAAAACTGGAAGTAAAGAATTTTCCGGCGGTTGTGGTCAATGACTGTTATGGTGGCGATCTCTATCAGTCGGGGATGAGAAAGTTCAGATTAAATACACAGCAATCATTATAAATTCAGTTTAATCCAAATTCCGGTAAAAATATATTTTTCTTGACATTTTAACCATGCTTGTTATATTTTAAATGGAAGTGATCATTTTTTATTATTGAAATCGGATTTTTAAATATTTCCGCTTTTATAGAATTTTAATACGTTTTTTTTCGCGATAACCATAAAAATATAGCAGGTGATCTGAATGAATTTAGTCCCCTGCAGAGAATGCCGTCATTCAGTGAGTCGCAATGCGCGGTCGTGCCCGGAGTGCGGAGCACCGTTTCCGGCCCGGCAAATATGGAACGGATGGGGATTCGAATGGAAATCCCGAACCACATATTTCGGATATCCGTTAATTCATGTGGCTTTCGGGCGAGATGCACGTGGAAAACTCAGGGTTGCCAAGGGGATTATTGCTGTCGGCCAGTTTGCGATCGGCATGATCACTGTTGCTCAATTTGGTATTGGATTCATTTTCGGACTGGGTCAGTTTATTTTGGCATTTACAGCAATAGCGCAATTTGCCGGAGCACTTTATTTTGCTTTAGGGCAATTTGCCATTGCTTACGCAGCTGTAGGACAAATTGCAGTTGGTTATTTTGCCCGGTGCCAGATAGGTTTTGCTAAATATCTTTGGAGTATGACCCGTCAAGATCCCGAGGCTGTTCATTTTTTCAGAAATTTATTGAGTCATGTCAATCTGTTTTAGAATCAGGTGAAAAACGGGAATTCTTCCATAATCTTTTCACATTTTTAAGTTTCTAAAATTCATTGGATTTGACATAATCCTTTCAACAATTTATATGAGAACCTATGCAAAGACTTTTACTGATATCCAACCGATTGCCGGTCACTGTAGAAAAAAGAAAAGGTGAAATTTCATATAAGCAGAGCATCGGCGGATTGGCCACAGGACTATCTTCTTTTTACCAGACATATAACAGTATCTGGTTTGGGTGGTGCGGATTGCCTTCCAACAATACCAAAGGTGTTGAAAGAAAAAAAATTGAAAAGCATCTTCGCGAAAATTATAACAGCTATACACTTTTTCTGTCTAAAAACGATCAGCGTCTTTTCTATTCAGGATTCTGCAATAAAACTATCTGGCCTTTGTATCACTATTTTACTGATTATGCTGAATTTAACAACGATTTATGGCAGTCTTATCTGCGTGTCAACCGGCTTTTTTGCTCTAAAGTGCTGGAAATAGCACAACCGGAAGACATTATCTGGATTCATGATTATCATTTAATGCTGCTTCCGGAAATGTTACGGGAAAAGCTGCCTGGTACACAAATTGGATTTTTCCTTCATATTCCGTTTCCCTCTTATGAAATATTTCGTCTGTTGCCCTGGCGTTTGCAGATTCTTAAAGGAGTTTTAGGCGCAGATCTGATTGGATTTCATACCTATGATTATGTGCGCCACTTTACGAGTTCTGTGCGGCGTCTTCTGGGATTCGAGCATACATTCGGGCAAATATCACTGGAGCATAGGCTTGCGAAGGTGGATGCCTTTCCCATGGGAATTGATTTCAACCGATTTGCCAAGGCCAAGGCGGATGCCAAATGGGTGTACGATCTTCATGAGAGATGCCGTCAGGAGAATGTATGTAAAGTGATTCTTTCGATTGACCGTCTGGATTACACCAAGGGCATCATTCAGCGATTGAAAACATTTCAGTATTTTTTAGATAAATATCCGGATTATCAGGAAAAAGTGACTTTAATTTTAATCGCTGTCCCTTCGCGAACCAGTGTGAAAACCTATCAATTGCAAAAGCAGCAGATTGACGAACTGGTTGGCCGGATCAATGGTCAGTATGGAACTATCGGCTGGATGCCTGTCTGGTATTTTTACCGGTCTATGCCGTTTAAACATTTGGTTGCGCTTTATCGAATGGGCGATGTCGCAATGGTGACACCACTAAGAGATGGTATGAACCTGGTGGCCAAAGAGTATCTGGCCTCTCGGCAAGACAATGAAGGTGTACTGGTATTAAGCGAGATGGCCGGGGCAGCCTGTGAACTGTCCGAATCCATTATTGTGAATCCCAATAACATGGAAGAGGTGGCCGACGCTCTTGAGTTAGCCTTGACAATGACAGAACAGGAACAGAGGGAACGTAATAAAGTGATGAAAAACCGGTTGAAAAGGTATAATGTTGTCACCTGGGCGGAAGATTTTATGGATCGGCTTTCACACGCAAGAACACTGCGGGATGAACTGGGAGCGCGAATTCTGACAGAAGATACTCAGCAATATATTGAGAATGAATACCTAAAGAGCGAAAACAGGCTGATCTTTTTAGATTATGACGGTACGCTGGTCCCTTTTACTTCTCAGCCCGAGATGGCCGTGCCCGACGAGGAATTGAGCGGGTTATTGCAATATTTAACAGAAGATATAAAAAATACCGTGGTGATTATCAGCGGCCGAGACCGCCAGACACTGAAGCGCTGGCTGGGAAATTTCAATGTGGGAATGTCTGCTGAGCATGGAGTATGGGTAAAAGAAAAATCGGGACACTGGCATATGCTTGAGCCGATTCAGGATGCGTGGAAGGATGAAATACGACCGGTTATGGAAAGATATGTGGATCGTACACCCGGATCCTTGGTCGAAGAAAAATCATTTTCACTGGTCTGGCATTACCGCAGATCAGATCCGGAACTGGGACTGATAAGGGCCAGGGAACTTAAGGATACACTTTTAGGATTAACGGCAAATCTAAATCTGGTTGTCAGTGAAGGCAGCAAGGTTTTAGAAGTAAAACACGGGGGTGTGAATAAGGGAAGGGCTTCTCAGTTCTGGACCATGGAAAAGCGCTGGGATTTTATTATGGCGGTTGGAGATGACTGGACCGATGAAGATTTATTCGAAGGGATACCGGATTGGGCATTTTCGATTAAGGTGGGTGTCGGGCTTTCAAAAGCGAAATTTTATGTGCTGAACCATAAGCATGTCAGACAGTTACTGTCGCGTCTGGGCCAAAAGAAAAAGCCAATGGTTAAGTAGCAAACCTAAGATTAGAAAATATCATTTTCAATAAAGATCCAGATGTCTGTTTATCCATGAGCAAATTTTCAATGTTCACGGAAAATGCAGAATAATATGATACAATGATTCCATTAACACTCTTTTCTCCTCAAATCGTCAGATTAAAAACATGAATCCTGATTCTTTTGTATAAATATTGATTTTAATCTGCTATTGCTGAATAATAAAAATTCCTTTCATTTTATATGAAATTTTTATATTTTTTTAATCTAATAAGCTGTATAGAACGATTGTCCGGCTTCAATATATTGCATTTGTACGTTTATTAATACCATTGATATAACGAATGCGATTCACGCTTGTCTTTTGAGACGCGGAGATTAACATTTATGCCCGAATCGATTCTGCGGTCGTTTGTTGATACGGCCAATAATTATATCTGGTCGTTTCCCTCCACATTTCCGTGGATGGTCGCTCTTTTATTGGTTACCGGGATTTTTATCACATTCAGGATGAAATGGATTAATATCCGGGAATTTCGTCATGCGGTGAATGTCATTCGCGGAAAATACGACAATCCCGATGATGCCGGGGATATCAATCATTTTCAGGCATTAGCCACAGCGCTTTCCGCGACAATTGGTATCGGCAATATCGCGGGTGTGGCTCTGGCCATCCATTACGCCGGACCTGGTGTGCTGCTCTGGCTCTGGATTTCCGGATTATTTGGTATGACTCTGAAATATACAGAATGTACCTTGTCCCTGCATTTTCGGAAATTTGACGAGCAGGGGAGAGTCTCCGGCGGACCCATGTATTATATTGAGCGCGGACTGGGACCTCAGTGGAAGTGGATGGCATGGATGTTTGCTTCCCTGGCCATTGTCAGTTCTTTCGGGATTGGCTGTATGAATCAGTCCAATACAGTGGCTGTAAGCGCAGCCAGTGAATTCGGCGTGCCGGGATGGATGATTGGCCTGCTTCTCGCAATTCTTGTCGGACTGGTCATTCTGGGGGGAATAAAGCGCATCGCGGCTGTGTCATCCCGACTGATGCCTACTATGGCGGTGATCTATATCATGGGAGCATTGACAATTCTCGTTTCCAATATTGAGCAATTGCCGGGTGTTTTTCTTTCCATTGTTACCGAGGCTGCTAAACCCAAAGCCGCTTTTGGCGGTACCGCAGCCGGCGTCTGGCATTTAACTATGATGTGGGGCATTAAACGGGCGCTTTTCTCAAATGAAGCCGGTATGGGGAGCGCGCCAATCGCCCACGCGGCTGCGAAAACCAAGGAGCCGGTCAGGGAGGGTGTGGTCGCCATGCTGGGGCCTTTTGTGGACACAATGATGATCTGTACGCTGACCGGTCTTGTGATTCTCATCACGGGCGTGTGGGATGAAAAGAAACCGGACCAGGTGCCGTTGGATTTGAATAAGGTGGAAGTGCTGCAGGCAAAAATCAGTGATTTTTATGGCTCTGAAGACGAACATGAGAAAATTGCCGCCATGATCCCGTTTCAGGGGAAGCGGGAAGTGGTCAACGGGAAAACCAATCTTGTTTATATTGTGAACGATGCCATTGTGGAAATGCCCCGGCTTTTTAAAAACGGCAGACCCTATATCGGCACGATCCATATTCAGGATCAGAAATTGACGGGCGAGACAGGGCAGACATTGCATCTGGACCTGCATGGTCATATGCTGCAGAACAGCTCGGCTCTGACAGCCTTGGCATTTCACGAGGGTTTCGGCAGGTTTGGCAGTCTGGGCAATTTGATTGTGACTATTTGTGTTTTCCTTTTTGCACTTTCCACAATGATCTCGTGGTCGTATTATGGCGACAGGTGTGTGGAATATCTGGCTGGTGCAAGAGTTGTGATTGTTTACCGTATTGTTTATGTAATTTTCGTGTATCTGGGTGCAATCCTTGCCCTGGAAACCGTCTGGGCCTATGGAGATATGGCTCTGGGATTGATGACTGTGCCAAATCTGATTGCTGTTTTGCTGCTGTCGCCAAAAGTTGTTGAACTGGGTCGGGAATATTTTAAAGAGTCGAGAAATCAAGAAATAAGAATCAAGAGACAAGAAATAAGAATCAAGAAATAAGAAACAAGAAAAAAAAAGGCCAAGGCGCAAAGCCACAAAATGGCAAAACGGAGAGGAAAGAAGACCAAAGATGAAAAATAAAAATTAATTGTAATTCCTATGGAGGTTCCTTATACATGAGTCAGGACAGAGGCAGCTTTGGACGGCTTGGATTTGTGCTTGCAGCGGCAGGTTCGGCGATTGGATTGGGAAATATCTGGAAATTTCCATATATGACATATGATAATCAGGGCGGATCGTTTGTCCTGGTTTATCTTCTGGCAGTGATCATTGTGGGATTGCCTATCATGATGGCGGAAATAGTGATCGGACGCTCAACAAATAAAAGTCCGGTCAGTGCCTTTCTGCAGCTTCATCATCCTGCTTTCAGTATTATTGGCTGGCTGGGTGTTGTCACAGGATTTGTGATTTTATCTTATTACAGTGTTGTAGCCGGATGGACCGTTCATTATTTTATTAAGGGTGTTTACTGGTCTGTTCAGGGTTTCACATCCGCTGAGGCAGCAACGCTCGGTGACCAGTTCGGTGCCTTTATTTCCAATCCGTCCGCGCAGATTGGCTATCATGCTCTGTTTATGGGTTTTTCTGTGATGGTGGTTATTTTTGGTGTTAAAGGCGGTATTGAGCGATTAACGAAAATACTCATGCCGGTTCTTTTGTTGATCCTGCTGTCTCTCGTTATTGTCAGTATGTGGTCTGAAGGTTTTACCGAAGCCATGGGTTTTCTGTTCAGGCCCAGTAAAATTTCTCCTGACAGTCTGCTGGAAGCCGTTGGCCATGCTTTTTTCACCCTGAGTCTTGGAATGGGGGCGATTATTACCTATGGCAGCTATATGACGAAGAAAGAGTCAATCCCGCGGTCTGCGGCTATGGTCTGTCTGATGGACACCCTAATTGCCCTGATGGCCTGTGTGGTTATGTTTTCGCTGATATACAGTGTTCCAGCGGTCGAGCGGGAACAGTTTTCTTCCAGCATCGGCGTAATGTTTACAACGCTGCCGAAACTTTTTTACGGACTTCCCGGAGGCATTTTTCTTGCGCCCCTCTTTTATATTCTGGTGGCTTTTGCGGCTTTGACCTCCACGATTTCCCTGCTGGAAGTGGTGGTTGCCTTTTTTATCGACCAGTTGAACTGGCATCGTGTGTATGCCACTCTTGTGATGGGATTGACGATTTTTGCATTCGGTATTTTATCCGCATTGTCTCTGGGAGCATTGACCGGTCTTAGTGCATGGCAGCCTCTTGGAGATAAATCTAAAGGGGTGTTCGATACATTGGATTACCTGGCCTCCAACTGGTTTCTGCCTGTGGGCGGGATATTGATCGCGATTTTTGTGGGTTGGGTTTTACCGAAGGTCTTTTCCAGAAAAGAAGTGGAAAAGGGACATGGTTCGTTTCACCTGCATGGCCTATGGATTTTTCTGCTTCGGTTTGTAGCGCCTGCGGCTATTGGCTGGATTGTGTATTCGGTGATCTTTTTAGGAAAGAGTTATAATTAAATAAAGGAGAAAACACAGATGATTTTAGATCAATTTAAACTGGATGGAAAAGCAGCGATTGTTACCGGTGCAGCCAGAGGGCTTGGAAGAGCCATGGCCGAAGGATTGGCTCAGGCAGGGGCGGATGTGGCTGTGGTGGATATCCTGGATACTTCAGATACTGTCAAAGCCATTCAAGCACTGGGGAAAAAAGCGATTGGTATCAAAGCGAATCTGATATCCATTGATTGTGTGGATGATATTATTCAATCCACATTGGGTGCCTTGAACCGGATCGATATTCTGGTTAATAATGCCGGAATTATACGACGGGCTCCGATTCAGGAATTTACAGAAAAAGACTGGGATGATGTGATCAATATCAATCAGAAGACCCTGTTCTTTTTAACCCAGGGTGCAGCAAAGGTTATGATCAGTCAAGGCAAAGGCGGCAAGATCATCAACACGGCTTCTATGCTGTCCTTTCAAGGAGGTATTCTGGTGCCATCCTACACAGCCTCAAAGAGTGCGGTCATGGGAATGACACGATTGATGGCCAATGAACTTGCACCGCATAATATCAATGCCAATGCCATTGCACCGGGATATATGGCCACAGAAAACACGCGTCCACTGCGTGAAGATCCGGTCAGGAATAAGGCAATTGTGGACCGGATACCTGCCGGACGGTGGGGTAAGCCCGAGGATTTGCAGGGAATCTGTGTATTTCTGGCATCATCCGCATCGGATTATATGAATGGATATACGGTCGCAGTGGATGGAGGATGGCTGGCAAGATAGCTGTTTGTATCCCTCCCTGGGTGAAGAATATTCGATACTACGCATGTACTTAAAGTTCATTTTAAAATTCAAAAATAAAAAAAAGAAGGGGAGAAGCAAATTATCACTTCTCCCCTGTAAAAATGAAGATGTGGAGGATGGGATAACTTGAGAGGGGTTATTTCATCATCATCATTTTCATGGTTTTTGTAAATTTGCCTGCCTGGAACCGGCATAGATAAATACCAGTACTGACCTGCTGTCCGTAATCGCTGAGCCCATTCCAGCTCACGGTGTGAGAACCGGCCGGCATCCGGTGATCCAATAACGAGGCAATGACTTCACCGCGTGCATTATAGATACGCAGAGAGACTTTTTCTGCTTTGGGCAAAGTAAATTTCAGCGTGGTGCCTGGATTAAACGGATTGGGATAGTTCTGGTTGAGGATATGTGTATAAGGCGATCCGTGCTCAAATTCAACTGAAGTAATCGTGCGGTTGTCGTAATCCCATTCCGAATAAAAAACAGGATATATACTCCCGAACTGGGCTTCGATCGTGGCAGTGGGTTCAAAATCGTCGATATTTTCAACGTGATTGTTACCGAAACCGCTTTCATTATCACCGCCGCCTATGCCAAATTTGAATTCCTGTCCCACGACATCCGCACTGTCTTTGTAAAACTGAAATTGTGCAGTGAAGATTGTATCGCCGGCGAAAGCGTCTCCATGTGTGCCGTCATCATACATGCGTTTATTATCCAGATCCATAAGATGAGCGCCCCAGTCGGGCCCCACATCATTACTCCAGGAGCCTGTAATCGGTCCGTTCACGGCCAGTCCCAGATCAAGCACTTCTTCAGGATTGATAATGGTCAGACCATCGCCGCTTCCGCCCGGCTGAATGTCCTCCAGAGGATCGCCGCCGAGCATCAAATGGTAATATGCGGGGCGGACATCACATTCCAGGGTCACAAGGACATCCCGGGCCAATACATTCAGATTCCTGAAGAAAGGCACGCGATGCGGATCTGTATTGTTTTTAGCGGTGTCCACAACAGCCTGGGTCCATCTTCGGAGTTTTATCCTGCGGCGCTGCGCTTCGGAATTGGTCGGATCATGATAATCGAAATTGAAAAAGACTTCCCAGTTGCGTGTTCCGTTTTTGATGGCGAAGTACGAATAGTCGAGCGTGTCCTGAAGCGTGGTTCGAATCGTGTCGCTTCCGGCGTAGACGCTTGAGAAACCTTGTCGTTCGAGAGGAATAATAAAAACCTCACTGGCCGTATCAAAAAAACCGCACTGCATTTCAAGTGTGTCTCCGTAGGAGAATCCACGCGTTCGAATAGCCTGGCTCATATCCACTAAAATCTCCAGTGTCACTGTATGCGAATGGACTTTGGGTGGCGGGCCGAGACCTCCGAAATAGACATCCCAGTTGGAGCCGCTGTTATTGTCCCAGTGGGTGCCATCAGTCACTACAAAATGGATCGTCCGAATTGTGTCTTCTGTAGCAATTACCAGCGTCCATTTGCCGTCTTCGGTTTTAACCATAGGGGACTGGATCGCCTTGGCGTCATTCCACAGTACGCTTCCTTCGGGCCAGATGGTTTCGGGAGGGGGATTCCAATCCCCGTGACTTCCCTCATTGATACCCCAGTGCAACTTGACATTCTGGGCATCCGTTCCGATCAGAGCACTCAAAGACGGATCAAACGTGATTGTCAATGTGTCTCCGAAATCAGGATCGGATGGTTCCCATGTGGCCTGATTCTGGGAATATGCTGTAGAGAGAGGAATGACCAGCATCAACAGCGCAAAAATCATTTTTTTCATTAATGACCTCCTTAAATATTTTTAATATTTAAAATTGAATGCCAACTGCAAACATCTGAATGGTTTCAAAGAGTCCGAAGTCCGCCCATGTATAATCGATATCCATAACCATCATATTCGGAACATTGACACGGAAACCTGCCCCAAACGTCAGGCCTTCTTCACTTTCTTTGCGTAACAGGGATTTATATCCTGCCCGGAAAAAAACCATTTTGGCCAGCCCAAGTTCAGCTCCTGTATTGATGATTTCGGTATTATCACTCGGGCGCAGAGCATCAGCCGCCAGAGTTAATTTGGTCTGGCCCATACTAAAAATATCCATGGCCAAACCCACCCGGAAAAGCAGGGGCAGGGGCCAGGTTTCGGTTTTCAGTCTGGAGACAATGGTTTCATTATGCCCGATGGTTTCCGGGTCCAGATCCACCTGTTTTAACAGATCCTTTCCCTCCATCTGCATATCAGTGCCGAAATTTGAAATACTCATCCCGAGACGCATATCATTGAACTGCGTCACAAACAGCAATCCGACATCCAAAGCGAATGCCGTGGCGTGTTCATTCCATATGGTCTGCTGTATATATTTCACACTTCCGCCGATAGAAAAACGGTCTGTCAAAAGGCGGCTGTATGAAAGGGCAGCGCACAAATCGGATGCACCCCATTTTTCTCCAGTGCCTTCGGGCTGGGTGACAGTAGTCACACGTTCATCCTCACCGTAATTGAGCTGAGTGACACTGATACCGATTGCGTTCGATGGATTGAGTTTAAACGACAGGCCTGCCCAGTTGAGCGAAGTGTTAACCAGCCAGTCTGTATGGGCCACATAAACCTGGGATTTCGGATTCTGTACAAAACTGCCGGGATTATAATAAATCGATGTTGCGTCTGAAGTCATGGCGGTAAATGCACTGCCCATCGCTGTGGCCCGGGGTCCGACACTGATTCCGAGAAACGGAACAGCTGTGGTTCCCACCTTCGACTGTGCATGAAGGCCGGCGAATGCAGTCAGAATAAGAATCAGGCTTTTTAATGTATTCATTTTTTTCATGATTGACTCCACAACGATTACTTGATAATAGCAATTTTACCGCTCTTGTTCCCGATTTTTGATTCAACCACATAAAAATAAATACCCGCCGCTATATCAAGATTTTCTTTTGTTTTCATATCCCAGGATACGGTTCCATTATGTATATCCGTGACCGTTTCAAGAGTCCGGACATGCTCTCCCCGTACTGTAAAAATCCGAACAGTCGCATCCACAGGAAGATGGATAAAATCAATTTTTCGCGTGCCTCTGCCGCTCGTAATGGCGGGGGGCAGCGGCAGTTCATGACTTGTCGCCACCACATAGGGATTTGGAACCACACGTATATTGTCCAGTTCATTTTTTTCTACGGTCGTTACAGTCGGTTTATATGATTGAAATGTGAACACATCCCCCCGTCTGAACGGTTTTTTCATGGCAATGGTCAGGGTATCTCCTGTATGAAAATTAAAAGTCCGATCCTTACGTTCCGTGAAAAAGATATCCCACGTATAGATCATTTCACTGTTATTGCCCGGTTCCAGCAGAATAATTTCATCATAGGGAGACAATTTTCGGTTGTTGTCCAGATCAATAAAGAAGAAATCCAGATAGCGGCTATCGGTGATATTATAAATTTTAAAATTCACAGGAACAGCCGGAACAAAAAATTCAGGTTTGGCCAGTGAAGTATCACATATATTATCGCAAAATTCAATGCGGTAATCCGAGGGATGTTTCAGACCCAAAAGACGATCAGCGCCGACTTTGGTGTCGATAATCCGGAAGGTATAGCTGTAAATCCGCTCAGAATCGGTCCAGCCGGAATTCAGCGTGTCAATTTCAATATTCCAGTGATTGTTAAATGAAATACTGAGTCCGTCAAAAATATCCGTATCTACCGTCTCATTTTTATATGGATTTTTTTCTATGTTTTTACTGCAGAATACGGGATAATATTGATAACGGATTGAATAGGTATCTCCATATCGGAGCGATCCGGATCTGCTGCCCTGAATCTTGCCGTTTTCCAGATTCAGAATATAATCCGACGGATCCACAGTATTGCCCATAGCGTCTTCTACGATCACAGTTCCTTCAATGAGGTGCTGATTATTCAGGGTTACAACGATTGTATCCCGTGCAGTGAAAGTTTCAAGTGTGCCGCTGATATCCCGAACCGAATAAGATGTGGTGATGGGCACAAAGTATTCTTCAGGATCATTCGCATCCAGATTCGGTTCGCCGGAATCAGGCAGGCCGTTTTGTTCTGATCCATCCGGGTCATTGGTGTCCGGCTTTCCATCACTCCCTACGTCGTCTGTAAACACATCCCAATTGTTGTTATTATCCACACCATCATTGGAGGTGTCCCAAAATTCCAGCTGATATTGATGTCCGGTTTGGGCAGTTTCGTCTACGACCAGGGAATACACCCTGCCGGTTCCCATGGCTGTTCCGTCTGCAAAGAGCAGGACGCTTCCTTCGGGCGGTTCATATCCCAATACCTGGCCATTGGGTATCACCTGTGCCGTGTTTTGAAATGTCCGGATTTCACCGGTAGGCATGATATCGATCCGTTTGCTGTTTTCCTTGGGAAATATATCCATATCTGCGTTTCCGCGGTCATAGGCAACCAGTGCGTAAAAATACCGGTGTCCGTTTTCCACATCTTCATCCACAAATGTATGCTTGAGTCCTGAATTGTTCCCCAGGTAAAAACTGGCACCTCGGCTGTCCTGGTAAAGGTCGTCTCCGGCTCTGAAATAACCTTCCACTTCATTTTTAATGTCAAATTGTTTCAACGGCTGATAGGCGATGGATCTACCATCCGCATCTGTGATTTTAAAGACCTCATTAAAGTTTTGATCCGTGGCTTTGTAGATTTTATATCCTTCGAAATCGTATTCTTTCAATACCGGATCAAATGAGTCTTCTGCTTTACGATCCCAGTATAATGTCACCCGGCCGTCTCCGGGTACTGCAGTCAATGTCGGCCGGTCAGGCGGTGGAGGAAAATTATAGTCACTGTCATAAATCTGTTGCACGGTCTCACGGTTTTTCAGCAGGTCGTCGATATCCACTTCCGGGCCGCCCCCTTCACCATAAACCAGAGCCAGAGAAAATCGCTGTTTCTCGCCGGCGGGCAGGGGAAAGTAGCCTGAACCGTAAATAAAATCACCATCTTCCCCCTGGATCGGTTTGTTGTTAACGATAGACGCAGGCACATCAAAAAATCCCGGAGACAGACGTCCCCATAATTCTTCATCATCGGCCATAGCAAATTCACCTGCCGGTGTGAAATATTCAAAGCTGGTTAAACCAATCTGATCCGATTCATCAACATCCGTGGCATCGAAATTCGGTTCACCGGTCGTAGGCACGCCGTCTCCTTCACCCCGGTCATTGGTCCCGATCAGTCCATCGGCTCCGATATCGTCAAATTCGGGATTCCAGTCTCCGTCATTGTCAATGCCGTCGTTGCGTTTCTCATCGATCAGAAGGTCGCTCATTCCCAATCCATCAATATAATTTATGTACCGGACCGGCGCCAGCTTGTCAATCAGTACATTGCCGTCCTGATCCTTTCTGATTTGACGGTAATGCAGATAGAAATTTTCATCAATCAAACCGTCGAAATCGTTATCTATACCGTCATAGGCATTTGGATTAATATATTCCGAACCATCCTCTGTCAATACATTGCCCTCTGCCACTTCGGTTTCATCTGGTTTAATCCAGATCGGCTGACGCATGCCCAGTGTGGTGAATGCCGTGCTGTCCCGGGCAGATAAAGTGACCACTTGCCTTTCATAATCCTGATTGATTAACACCAGCTTGTCGCCGGATTTCAGGATTCTTGGAAGAAAATCTTCTTCCACAAAAAAAGGCGCTGTTGAAGGAAACAGAGGATTTTCATCCGCATCACCATCATTGTCGATACCATCATACGGGTTGCCCGGGCTTTCCAAAAATGCATATCCGACCACCCCGACTTCTCCCTGCCACAAAGGATTTCGGGCAGCGTTATCATCAAAGTCACCGGTGTAGGTGAGATCTTTTTCCACATCAAAAAAGGAATAGTCATCATCATATTCGCGATAATCTTCGGTTGAAGTGACGCCCAGGTAAGTACCGACAAGCATACCAAAAACCACTTTGCTGTAGTCGGTCGTGCTGGTATTGGTAATTTCATAAAGCCAGAAAATACAATCCTGGGCCAGAAAATCGGGCCACTGCATGCCACGCACCTTGACCTCAAGACCCAGACCATTTCGGCTCAAGTCTGTGGAGTCCGGCTTGAATGCAACACCCCATTGATTGTTATTGGCGACATTAAATTCAGTGTCATTCTGATCGTTCATGAGAAAATAGCATTCCTCCGAGGCAGTTGTCAGTTTTCCCCGAAATCCATTCCAGGAACCGGACCAGCCCGGATCTTCCGGATCATCCTGACGGTCGGGCCAGTACGGAGGCCATGATTTGGGATCGCTGTATAAAGCGATGCTTTCCTGGGTTTCATCGAAATAACCGGCGATAGGCTCAAATCCCCAGGCCTTTCCTTCGGGGGATACTTCAGACTGACGGGTCGGCCGGCTGACCGGGCACACAACCACAGAATGAAATTCCAGATCGTCTTCTGTTAAAATTTCTGCGCCTACCATCGGGCTTACGTCACCGATATATCCATTGTTTTCATAAATCCAGGCTCCCCGGGCACCTGCTGAAGCAGGCTGTCCGATCACACCCCAGTTACCAAATACGGTTTTTACCAGGTTGCCCCGCATAATGGCAGACCGGCGGTACTCCCGGCCGCTTTGAGCAAAAATCAGCACCGACGAGGTCAAAAAACAGATCAGGAATCCCAATGAACCGTATTTCAATTTCTGCCTGAACGGGAATCCCCTTTTATTGATTTTTTTATTCAATAAGATATTTTTCAGCAAACGCATTGTTCACCTCTTTGCAAAGGAAATTGAATCAATGGTATATGAAAGACCCGCTTCAATACGACGGGGCTCCGAATAGTGGGTGGGATTGGTATACCACGCCTTTAATGTGTTGATTGACTCAGTCGGATTGGTGGCTTCAGCGACTCGCTGATCCGTGGTAAAGCCAGCGCGTCCTGTATCTTCGTAGACATTGATTTCATTTAAATTGTCAAATACATTCAGAATACGGCAGAAGAAAGTGAGCTTCCCCGGACCAATATTAAAGTCTTTATAGGCGCGTAAATCCATGTTAAAGGAAGCAGGCTTTCTCTGGCTGTTTGTTAAAAGGGCAGAAATATCTTCTGAGCGACGCGGCGTATAGGGGAGACCGCTGCCCCACTGGGCAATGATGCTGGTGCCCCATGTTTTGCTTGCGTAGGTAAAGGACGCGTTCACTGTATGTTTCTGGTCCCAGTCCAGCGGTGTAAACTGGACTTCCGGTAAAGAACCGCCTTCCAGAGCGTTTCTCGCGGCTTCAGGATCTGAGTTGCTGCCCGATGCGGTCTGAAGCGTATAATCCAGAGTAGCTGCCCAGTTTTGGGATAAACGCTTGTTCACGGCAAAGGTCAATCCTTTGATCATTCCGAAATCACTGTTCACCATTTTACTGTAACGGGCGGATCCTCCGAAAAGCTCGATTTCTTCGGCACGGGTTCCGGCCAGATCCCGGATGTCCCGGAAATATCCCGTTAAAGATACGGCAATGTCTTCGGTGAGCTGTTGCTGCAATCCGATTTCTCCGCTTATGGTCTGTTCCGGTTTCAGATCGGCGTTGCCAATGACGCCCACGTTTCCGGTTCCGTCTTCCAGTTCGAAATCCGGATTCTGATAGAGTCGTTCAAATCGGGGAATCTGGAAAAAGTGACCATATGAAAAGTGAAAAATGCCTCTTTCGGTCACCGGAAAACTGATACCCAGCCTGGGGCTGATCTGCAGTTTTGAGGAAGCCTTTTTGTACCAGTAAGTCTGTCGTTCCTGCAGAGTGACCCCCGGCTCACCCGGATCCATGCGCCCGTTTCCTTCCGTGCCGTCCGGATCGAAGGTGCCCGGTATACCGTCCGATCCAATATCACGGTACAGATTTGAAGGCTTGATGGGATTATAGATGCTGGGATCGCTTTCGTCATTCAGGACGATACCATCCGGATTAAAATAATCCGCACGAACACCGAGGTTTACAATCATGTTCTTAAATTCCATTTTGTCCTGGATATATGCTGAAATTTCAGCGGGTTCATGCTGATAGGCGCTGTTGTAAATGGTGCTTTCATCCATAATTCGGGTGTCGATATACGGACTGTCGAATATCAGGTTTATACTGGATTGTATCTCCACCGGTCTTAATGTGATATCTTTCTGAGAGACCTTGTATTGACGCCATTCTGCTCCGGCTTTGACTTGGTGCGTTTTTGTTATCTGGCTGGTGATGTCGAGTTTTGTTAAAAGTGTATTGGTTTTTCTGTGAAACCAGGAATTGTTGGTGCCGCCTGTTTTAAAGCTGTAGGGCAATTGAAGCTCTAGAAAGGGATGAACATACAGTGAATCATTCATTTTATCATAAGTATGGTGGCTGTATTCCTTGGTGAATTGTGAAATACCCAGATTATAAAACGTGCTCGCACTCAGGGTGTGTGTGATCTGAAAAATGTGGGTCTGGCCGTCGCGGAAACGGTTCAGATTGCCGTCAGGATTCAACGAGTAATTAAAATCATAATCCTCATATTCCACATTGTCCATGATATAATTGTATGAGAGCTTGATCGCAGGGGTCAGTCTGTAAATCAGCTTGCCCTGAAAATAGCGTTTCCGGTTCCAGTTCATGGGAATAATTTTCTGATCACCCTTGCCATCTTTATGATTGTTTCTTAATTGTTGGTATGCCTCACTGAAATCCGCAGAATCCAGTTCATCGGTATTAAACATGGTAATAAATGAATCCAACAGGGCTTCTGAACCATGGATATAGGCGAGGCTGTAATGCTTGACCGAGTCGATTTGTTCCCTTTTTAATCCATTTGTCAGCATATATTCTTCAAGATTTTTTGTTTCAATGAATGAATAACTGGTATCGTTCCATTGTACCTTAAACAGATCGTCATAATATCCTGTAAAATTAGCGAAGCTTTCATAATCTCTTAATACACGATCTGGATATTGTTTTTCTATTTCATATTCAGGAATCATACTGAATGACGTGGTGACTGCACCGGGATTGTAATTACGTCGGCCATGCAGCCATCCGTCAAAGTAAATGTCGCGGGCATTGACATAGAAAAAGAGTTTGCCTGGGATGATGGGGCCGTGCAGGCCACCTTCAACATTTCGAATGGCCGTGGGGCTGAATTCATCGATGCCTGTAAAAATATGATTGTGTCTGCTCAGATAATCCCCGAAATATGTGGAGAATGAACCGCCGAAAGCATTGCTCCCTTCCTTGGTTGTAATATTCACTATTCCGGACATGGCCTGTCCGTACTCCGCATTGAATGCACCGCTGACAACCTGAAGTTCCTGAACCATATTTTTATTCACATCCACCACAGTACCGCCGTCATAGACATCTGTCACCGGAATCCCGTCGATCCAGTAGCTGATTTCACCGCTTCGACCCCCGCGTACATGAATACCTCCGCCGGCATCTTTTACCAGACCTGCCTGCAGTTCAATGGCTTCTCCGACTTCAGTGACCGGCAGGGCTTCGATTTCTTCGGCACCAACGACAGCAGTCGTCGCAGTCAGGTCTCTGACCACCATGGGACGCTCAGCTGTCACTGTAACTGTTTCACCGCTCTCCAATATGGTTGTGGTTAATTCGATATCGAGGTCAGTGGTAAAATCTACAGATACATTGACATTTTCGACGCGAAGGCTGTTGTACCCAATCATGGTTGCACGGACAGCATAATTGCCGGGAGGAATGTTCAATATGATGTATTTCCCGTCCATGTCGGCCGCTGCACCGAATATGGTGTTTTCAATGACAATATTGGCGCCGATCAAAGGATCTCCGGTATTGGCATCGGTGACCACTCCCCGTACTTTTCCGGTATTGCCGGCCTGAATGACAATGGTGAAAAACAGGAAGGTCGCCCAAAATATCCAATGTGTTTTTCTCGCCATATGGGACTCCAAAATTATACTTTTTATAAAGTGCAGAAGATCAATTTTATCGCTCTAATTTTTTCAGCTCATGAACAGATTTCATCGGTTGCCAGCCGATGTATTGCTGTTAGAAGATGCTTTTGCACCGCAGCTGTCACGAATCACCAGATGCGTTGAAAAATGTTTATCCAGATGCTCCGGAAGTTTTCCCTTGATACGTTCCATGAGCCGATGAACAGCCAGTCGGCCCATTTCATACAAAGGCTGATGAATGGTTGTTAATCCCAGGTATTGAGCCAATTCAATGTCATCAAAACCAACGATCGCCATATCACGGGGGATTGTTAATCCGGCTTCCTGCAAAGCGCGTATGGCGCCTGCTGCCTGAACATCGCTGGAAATAAACACTGCTGTCGGGCGATCCGGCATAGCCAGCATCTGTTTCATGGCTTCATATCCGGCCTGGCGGTTAAAGCCGTCTTTATCCGTATCCGCATCACTGATCAGCAGATAATTTTTATTGAACGGCAGGTGATGGTCTTTTAAGGCTTTTTTATATCCCTGCAGACGGATTTTTGCCGGTGTGCTTTTTAACTGTGCATCGATCATCCCGATCTTGTTATGCCCCTGATCGATCAGATGCTTTGTGGCCAGATAGGCGCCCTGTTCATTTTCAACGGATACAGAATCCAGTTCCTTATGGAAGCTGTCCACGAGCACAATAGGAAAATTAGCCCTTAGAAACCGATCTTTGTATTTTTCGCTGATCGACATGGATACCAGCAGCATGCCATCGACCCGGCGTTCACGCAGTATCCGGTTCATGAAAATATCGATCCGTTCAGGATTGTCTACATTATAGAGAACAATATCATATGAATGCTCAGAAATTTCCTGCTGGATGCCGCGAAGCAATTCCAGATAGAAATATCCGGTAAAAGAAGGCAGGATGATGGCGACCATGAGGGATTTATTTTGCGCCAGACCTCTGGCCATAGCATGAGGCTGATATCGCAAATCACGAATGACCTTCAGCACCCGGCTCTTGGTCTCCGGAGTAATCTGCGAACTGTTGTTGATCACCCGTGAAACTGTGCCGATTCCTACGCCGGCTTTTTTTGCGACATCATAAATGGTTGGTTTCATAAAATCCTCTTCATGGAAGCCCTTCCATATAATGATCAAAAAAAATGGAAGTTCTGGAAGCGCTTCCAACAGTTCCATTATACAAAAAGGAATTTTATTTGTCAAGGGATTTTTAAGGCATTTTTGACTTTTTTGTAAAAATTGTCTGGGGAAGGTGAAGTGACTTTTAAGATCAGTTGTGACCGTTCAGTGATTCACGGAAAACAAGGGAATAATGATAAAAGAAAAATGCTGTCGTCTTGATCCGCCAGCTGGTGGATCAAGAGCTGTAATCTGCAGATACAAAGAATCAAGGGGAAATAGGGGATATAAGGGAAATAGGGTTCTTGAGTCATAGAGTCGTAGAGTCATTGGTCGAGAGGCTGAGACGGTGAAACGGAGAGAGAAAGAATCAAGAAACAGGAATCAATAATCAAATGGGTGGATTTGAACCTCAGTTCAGATCACAGATCCATCGGCAGAGCCTGTCCTGAGATTGTCGAAGGGCGCGGGATGACAGAATTGGGATTATGGTAAGAGAGAGCACAGACAAACCCGCCAGGTCTTCGAGACCTGGCGGGTTTGCAAATTGGTCTTTGATTCTTCTCTTTTATTTCTGCAAAATCAGCTTTTTCGTGTTTGTAAACTCTCCGGCGGTCAGATGGGCCAGATAAATGCCTGCCGCACGGTTTTGTCCATTCCACTTCACCAGATACTTGCCAGGCGTTTTAATCTCATTCACCAGTGTTGTGATCTCTCTGCCAAGAAGATCATAAATGATCAGGTTCACATGGCAGACCTTAGGTACTGTATATCGGATGGTTGTGAACGGATTGAAGGGATTGGGAAAGGCTTCAGCCATCATGAAATTTTCAGGTATTCTGCCCTGATCATCCACAGAGACACTTGAACCGGCTGAGAATGAAAGGGTGATTCGGAAAGGACTCACCCCAATGGTGGAGATGGTATGATAAGGAAAATTAAACCAGTGACCGTTCGGGTAGTCGTCATAAGAAATCCGCTCCTGCATTTCCTGATTGGCGGGTGAATCACTGAAGGCGTCCATGGAAATCAATCCGACATTCGGATCAGACAGATCGACAGTCACCTGTCCGCCGGCAGTACACTGCCAGCCGACCTGATCAGTTTCTTCAATCTTTTGGAAAAGCTGAGGCCAGTCAGGACTGTATGTCTGCATCAGATTCACAGTAAAACCGAATCCCGGATTCACCTGCGAAATGCCATGGAGTTCATAGTCGGCATGTACCTGTGATCCTTCCAGTGTGATGGTTTTCTGAACGGAGCCGTCAGGCGAGGCTGCAATTAACTGATCATTCTGAACATCCATGGTGTAAACCGGGTAAGAAAAATCCTCGACAAAACACCCGTCTGCAGCACGGTTCCATGTCTGGAGGGCCGAAATTTCACCGGATTCATAGTTACGGCCCAGACCGTCAAAGATAAGCTGATGCTGATGCGTGGGAGCGACGAGCTGGACAGGGCCCCCGGTCCCGGACCATGAAAATGCGTACTCCAGGCGCCCTCCGTCGTTTTCAAACAGGCACCAGACCTGATCATTATAAATCACGGCTTCATCTTCGCCGTCAAGATCATAATCACCCGCCCGGTATTGAGAGGATGATGGTAGCGTCCCCGAAGCCGCTGAATCTGCCCATGCCGCGGCGGTTGTCAATTTATTGATCTGGTTGATATAATTGGCACGCAGTCTGGCCGCCGGATGCAGGAATTGACCTCCCCAGTCATTGCCTGCTTCCTCGCCCCCGGCATAGTTCGTCTGGGCGTGAAACGTCTGTTCGGCTATTCCAAGAAACCACGCCAGCCAGGCCAGGTCTGTAACGGCATTGTCCGGCGCCGCACGAAGATGATTCAGAGTTTCGTCAATCAGTGATTCAGGCGTATTGTCATCGCCCATCATCCGGCCGGAGGGAATTTTTTCTCCCTCCCGGAGATAGGGAACAAAATCGGAATACGCTTCGATGGCGGTCCCCGCCGGAATATTCGGCGAGTGACCATCCGATACACCGCCATGATAAAACCATGGAAAGTAAGCGTTGTAGTGCATGTCTCCCTGAGGAGCATATCGAATTAAAAGCTCATCGTCACTCAGACCCAGGTCGCCGTGATCAATCACTTCCCAGCCGCGGGTTAAAAGACCAGTAAAGGTGACCGCCTCGATCCAGGGATGAGCCGCAATCCAGGCGATGTTCCACTCGATCACGTCAGGGTAGAGCCAGGGAGTCAGCAGTAAATCTGTCCCCAGGGTGAAAAACTGTTCCTGATCCGGATCCAGTGCCATATCCAGCAGGATACGCCGCCACCAGAGGTGCAGGCCTTCATCTGTGCCTTCATACATGGCATATTCACTCCAGGTATTCCAGTCTATGGTTTCCCATCTTTCATCCGTCAAAAATCCCTGATAGTTATTTATCGAAGTGTGAAAGAAAAAATCAATTCCGTTGATCCGGTGAATTTTTCTTAATGATTCAATGCTTTCCCTCACAGCCGTGATATCACTCCAGTCATCCAGCCAGCCGAACCAGTAACGGTACTGGTCCAGTCCGTAGATGGCCGAATATCCGGCATCGGAAATGGTCTTCACATCTCCGGCGGTCAGCATCGATTCATAGGGAAAGAAAATATCCGAAACCGGGAGATTCATACGGTCACGCAGCTCGGCCATCATTTCCAGGGCTTTTGTGTTGACATCTTCAGGCTGCCAGCACATGAAATGACCGTAAGTCAAGGTGGAAAGGGGATCGCACAGCCCATTATTATGAAGCTGCCGAATCCGGTCGTTTATTTCCAGATACTCATTGGCAGGAAAAGTCTCCAGCCGCATGTCACCAAGGACCATGGGGATATTGTGATTTTCAAAAGAATCCAGAAGATATTTAAATCCCCGCCGTTCACCGGGACGCTCCCAGGAGCGGATGCCGAATCCGTCATACCAGCTCACCGCATGGGGACCATATCCTGTAAAAACGTTCGATACGGTCAGAACCAGTTTGCCCAGGCCCGCTGAATCGAGGGACGAGAAGACTTTTGTTTTATCCAGCAGACTGTTGCCATCTTTATTCAGGGTTGACGCCTGGATCTGCCATAAGCCGTCCATATTCTGGAAAAGGGCTGAATCAATATCCATAAAGACAAAATCGAGTCTGGAATTCAGCGCTGCTTCCAGGATGTGTTGGGGCAGCTCCTGAAAGTTCGTATCCATTAATGTATTGTCCCCGTTCAGTGAGAATCTGATTAACAGATCCCATGCGATATCAAATTCAAGAGCGTGATTCTTCCGGGAATAATCTTTCCGCCCTCCTTCAGTAAAGCCAATTGCAATAAAAAGCAGGTCTTCCGGACCTGTTTTCAGATTCATGAGGTCGGCACGAAAAGCGAATCCTTCCGGGCTTCGCCTGCCATAAACTGCAATCAGATCAGCATATTCCACGGCAGCGTCTCCCCAAGGATCTAAGCCTTTCAGGTCAGAATACGTCCAGGAATTTGTTAAACCCGGTGTCTGGAGGATTAAAAGAGCAGTTATGGAGAGCCAGAGAGACAGGCTATTGCAATGAGATTGATTAAACATGAGTCTCCTCCTTAATAAAGAACGCGATTCTGTTATTCGGTGAATCCAAATCAACGGATCTGTCTTTGTAAAATTCACTTTCCATTTTAATATAATTGTCAGTGTTAAAATGATCAATATAAATTTGCCGCGGGAAAAAACTTTTTTATGGTATTTCTCCATTCGGCTTGGCAAGATAAGGATAAGGGAAAGATCTGTAAATTGCAGGTTCAGATTGTTCGCTTGGAATGACAATCAAAAAAAGCGGTCGTCTAGATCCGTTTGCCGGCGGAGAGAGACCTGTGATCTGCAGATACAAAGAATCAAGGAGAAATAGGGGATATAATGGATATAGGATCCTTGAGTCATAGAGTCGTAGAATCGTTGGTCGAGAGGCTGAGACGGTGAAACGGAGAAGGGGAGAAACGGAGAGAGAAAGAATCAAAAATCAAGAAACAGGAATCAATAATCAAATGGGTGGATTTGAACCTCAGTTCAGATCACAGATCCCTCGGCGGAGCCTGTCCTGAGCTTGTCGAAGGACTCGGGATGACATCATTGGGATCAGGAGCAGGAGAGAGTGCTGAAAAACCTGCCAGGTTTTAGAAACCCGGCAGGTTTAAAAATTTTCTCATTAATACCTGGTTTTATTAAGACGCACCCATCATCATATCAAAAATTCGAATCCAAAAACTGAAGTAATTTTTCCGGATGGTCACCGAAATAGTTATACCCGTCAAACCGTTCATTGCCCTCGATCCAAAGCAGCTTTTTGGGTTCGTGTGTCTTATCAAAGATGCTCTGAATATCCGACGGGCGGGTCCATGGATCGTTTTTCACCTGAACATAAAGGACCGGCACCCGGATGTCCCCGACATAATTTTCCGGCGACATTTCATCCAGGGTGTGTCCGGTATAGTGCATCACTTTTTTATTGATGGCGTTCACGCGGGATGAAAACAGGGGATACTTGTCTTGAATCATGCAGGGGACCAGGACATCCATGGAAACCGGCTGAACCGCCACCAGGCATTTGACATTCGCAAACTTATCACTTGCTTTGCTCATGGCGATGATGGTCGCGTTCGCGCCCATGCAGTGGCTGACGAACGCAACCGGCATAGAACTCAGGTCCGGCTGTCCGGCGATATAATCCAGGGCACCGGCCACATCCTGCCATTCGTTCAATCCCACGCAGCATACACCGCCATCGCCCTCGGCGCTTTCGCCGTGGTTTCTGAAATCAAATGTCAGCACATTGTATCCTTGATCATGCAGATGCCTCACTGTTTTCAAGAGTTCCACTTCAAGTTTTGTCACTTTGAAAAATCCCTGATGTTTCGGGGAGAATCCATACCGGGTAAACGGCATGGGATGGGTCATGACAATGATTTTTTCATCGTCGCCGGGAATCCACCAGGCTTTGAGGGTCACACTGTCCTGCGTGATGAATTCAACGTCTTCATACGGCATGCCGTAGTCCGCAGGATTTTTCACCAGAGGCTGACGCCTGGGGTAAATCAGGGATTTGGCCATCATTGAATCGATGGGACCGCAGCTGTTGATGAATAATAAAATTGTACACAATAAAATGATACAGATTGCGCTGATGATGAAAGATGATTTCTTTGAGATCATAATAAGTTTTCCTGATTATCTAAGTTCTTGATTAGATTAAAATCAAAATCGGGTGTGATTATGTTACAAAAATGCGAATAAAAATGCAACTGGTTTTCGGTATAAGATGCCTGCAATCAGAGGGCAGCAGATGAGAAGGAATGGATGGTAAAAATAGCTTATAAGATCATAATCATGCTGCCATATCCCTGAAAGAGAAGCGTTTGATTTGTATAGATCATATGTGCGTGTAATAAACAGATTGACGGATTCGAACCCCAGTGCAGATTACAGATCTTTACCCGCCGGATGTTTTAGTAGGGAAACCGGCGGAGCCTGTCCTGAGCTTGTCGAAGGGCTCGGGATGACATCATTGGAATCAGGAGCAGGAGAGAGTACTGAAAAACCTGCCGGGTTTTCAAAACCCGGCAGGTTTGAGAATTCTCTCGGACTGTGATTTTACTGATTTATTTTTGCAGAATCATCTTTTTCGTTTCAATGTAATCTCCGGTCTTGATCTGATACAGATAGATCGCATTTGCATGATTCTGTCCGTTCCATTTAACAGCATACTCCCCGGGACTCTGAGTCTCATTCACCAGTGTGGCGATCTCTTTACCGAGCAGATCATAGATCGTCAGTGTCACATGACAGGATTTCGGCACTGTATATCGAATCGTCGTTGATGGATTAAATGGATTGGGAATATTCTGAGCCAGGTGACAGGTTTGCACGACCGGTTGATGTTCCGGATCATCCACCTTCACGGTGGATCCGGCCAATTGAATGGTGCCAAGCGTGCCGGGATCTGACCAGGAAATATCATCATTGGACCACCAGTGGGTCCATAAATCGCGGCCTCCGCCATCATTGTCATTGAGCGAAATCTCAAAACCAATCAATTTACCCTGATACATCCCAATACCGAGTTCTGAATTCAGGTTCAACTGACACTCAAATGTATAACCCGAGCCTGTAACTGCGAATGCCGCGTCTGAAGTCGGTGTGGTGCTGTATACAAACGAGAAGTCTCCGTCATTGGGATCTGAAACGTTTTTGTCATTGTTGCCGTCTATGAAAATCTGGAATCCGTCATTCATCCAGGAATTGTTGTGGCCCGTGTCGATGATATCATCGAATACATTTGCGTATAGATAGAGCATGTTGCCCTGCCACATCATCTTGCAGTTGAACCGGCAGTCGTTCCAGTTTTTCACCTGGGTGATGTCAAACGGGGGAGAAAGCGGGTTTCCGTCCGTCTGGGTCACAAAGGTGTTGTCACTGAACCAGGGGATATCCTTCCAGACGGTTTCATCCGCAATACCGTCTATGACAGGTGTGCCTGATGCCTGAAGAATTTGCATGGGATCCGAAGCCACGTAGTTAGTGGTCCGGGCCGTGCCGAAGAGGCTGGCGTCATGCCATGAATCGTTGCTGGCTGACCACCATTTCAGCTGATGATTGCGGATGCCGGTATCATTGTCATCAAACTGGATATCAAAACCGAATGTGTGATCAGAAACTAAAGCAAATGTCATATCCTGTGCCGGAATTTGAATCTCACAGTTGTATCCATGATCCGTAGTGATAAAACTGCATGTGGAATTGGGGGCATTGCCTATGTTTTCAGAGGTCTGATTGTACACATATCTTAATTGTCTGTCATTTACATCATACCCTGTGACCTGATCATTCTTGCTGTTATCCCCGTCAAAGTAGAGCTCAAAGGCATCGTTTTCCCAGGCAAGTCCGTTTAAGGTATTGACAATATCATCATTTGCCTCGATGAATACGTAGACATTATTTTCATCATACATCATTTTAAAGCTTGAAAATGTATCCAGCCAGTCAGCAGGTGCCACATCTTCGTTCAGACTGATTTTTTCCATAGGCCATGAACAGACACTGGTCCAGACCGGATCCAGGATTCCGTCGATGACCGGCGCGATACCTGCCACGGGTACCTCAAGGATAAAATCAGGTTCGCTTCCGCTGCTCCCCCCGTCAATGGAAATCCTGGAAGAAGCTGCGTAAGCAGTGTTGTTGTTTTCATTGGATTCAGCGATCACATGGTTCCCGTCCGCGATTACTCCCAGATAATAGGTACCTGGCGGCACGCCGCTGATGGTTGAATTAATGTCCCAGCTTTGTTTTGATTCACCGGCATCCAGGGATTGGGACACATTCCAGTCATTCACGTAATAATCGGACGCGGTGATGTCTGGATCGGCGGACAGGTAAAAATGGTTTTTAAAATCCTGATCGACGACAGCCCCTCCGGTATTCTGCACAGTCGCTTTATATGTGATTTGGGGGCCTTCGCTGTCAATCACATGGAGGGCTGAAATGATCAGATCCGGAAGCGGATTCGAGGTATCCAGAACAATCATGTCCTGAAAATAAAAGATATTGGGTTCTCCGTTGATTTCAGGCTCGGTGTCATCCTTATTGATAATAAAACCCACATACCAGTTGGAACCCATATAGGCGGACACATTGAATGTTTTTGTTTTGTCGGTATGTCCATTAACGTCCAAACCGGGAATCGATGTTGACCCCAAATGCGGATCCGAGGTCCGAATATTGTCATCAAGAGATAAATAATAATCCACAGGGAATGAACCGGAAGGCACGTTGCCACAGTTGGTGATGCGACTATTCAAGGTTAAATCCGGATCTGAATAACTGTAGCTGCAATGTGATGAAACGTAAGTTAAATCTGATAAAAGAGGGAGCGGTTCAGGATCATCGGTTGTATTATTGTTGTCGTTCAACTCCGGGATGTCATTGTCTTCATCAATGATGCCGCCAACGAACCATTCAAATCCCTCATGACCGGAGAGATCGATTGAGAATTCTCTTAGTATTTGTTCCTCCGGAGACAAGGCAGGATACAGGCTGAATGCAATATGGGTATCATTGGATTGTATCGTGTTGTCTAAGGAAAGGTAAACATCAAGCGATATCTGATCCGATGATAGGGTTCCACTGTTATAGATTCCTGCAAGCAGCTGCATATTGGGATAGGTATAATTGATTTCCCACTGACAAAATTGCAGGTCTATGTAAATGGTCAGGGGATTAGGAGCTGCCCAATCATTGTTGTACTCATTGGTTTCCTCAAAGTGATTCGCTTTATCAAGGAGGACTCCGACGTACCATGTGCCCTGATACGGGCTGATGTCAATGATTGCCGATTTTTGCGTTGTTCCTACGCCGCAGGGTAATATGGCGATATATTCTTGTTTGATGTGCGTATCGGATGTGGTTATTGAGGCATTCTCTGATAAGTAATAATCCAGAGAAATATTGCCCAGTATGATGTTGAGATCATATCCGATAGTCGTATTGATGATGATATTTGGGTCCACAAAGTTATAGGTCATGGCAATGATCCACATATCACCCACGGAAGCCAGGGTGGCCGGGTTGTCTGAAACCATATCAGATGATTGCTGGATTTTCCGGATGGTTTGTTTTTGAGTGGTCGCATGATTGAGGAATTCAACATGACCATTCTTATCCACATCGATTTGAACCAGCGGCTGGTTTTGCTGCGCGAGATTTTGATAACTGAGAGATAAAAAACCAATGATGGCCAGGCAGATGGGGATGTTTTTCTTCATGACATGCCTCCTGATGGTTGATTTTTATAATCATTTAGCGGATTTCCTGATGAGAGCAGAGTGCCAATCGCTGTTCGCCAGAGATGAGAATGGATGACTGACATGCGAGGTAGAATTTCTGTTGTATTGTCAATAGAGCAGGGGGAAACGTCCAGCCAGAACGATTCTGTTGATTTCAATTTTAATTGATAAAATACCTTACAGAAAATTCTAATGAATGTCAAGGGCCAATATTGTCAAGATCTTTTTATTTCTGTATCTGTTGCTCCACATCTGTAATTATATATGAGACACCCCGGGCTTTACCGTCCAGCGCCTGCAGTACCACTTCATATCTGAAATAATTGGGCCGCATGATCAGACCCTGAAGTGTGCAGGGCTGGTCAGGAGAGGCGTCTGTATACATGAAGTCCTCATTTTTAATTTCCGTCAGTTTCTGCTTGCCATATTCGTCCTCCATAAATTTGATATCCCCTGGGTGCTTCAGATAGACACGCACCCGGCCTTCTTCTGTGTAAATAGTCACCCGGGCCATATAGAGTGTGAATAAACCGCGAATGAAATTCAGCCCGGCCGTGCCCGTCAGGGACAGATCTTTCCGGCTGTAACGAAATGACGACGGGGTTGCCAGGGGATTTTTTGAATAGGTGGTGACGGCGTGATGTACGGATCCGCCTCCGGACAGGTGCCCATCCAGATCAGGCAGAACCGCAACCCTGCCTGCATCTGCGGCTAATACCAGTTTTGGTTTGGGTCTTGTATCGATGACGGCAGCCACAGGATTCCCCCCAGTATGCAATGTAATTTCATGCTCAAAAAGGGGCAGTGTAGTGATCTGATTGGATCTCAGGTCCACAGATTCCAGGGCAGTGTATGAAGCCAGCCGGTCCGCGGATGTGAGCTGATTCTGACTTAATTTTATTGTTTGCAATCTGGGACATTCACCGAGTCCTTCCAGAGAACCAAGCGAATTGTTCTCAAGTCCGAGGTAGGTGAGGTTCGGCAGGTCCGGAAGACCGGACAGGGACGCAAGCTGGTTTATTGAAAGATCCAGATGCTCCAGTTTGTCACTGCCATGAAAATTCTGAACGGATTGGATCTGATTGTTGGTCAGTACGAGCCGCTCCAGATGCCGCATCTGTGATATATCCGGCATGACGGTTAATTCATTGGCCGGCAGTTCAAGTACTTTAAGGGCCGTACACGACTCAATGCCTTCGGGAGATTTTATGGCATTATTCACCAGAATGAGTTTTTCGAGCTTTTTGGCGTTTTTTAATCCTCTGATTTCAGTGAGCTCATTCAGTGAGAAATCAAGCAGGCGGCATTCTGTCAGAGCCGCTACCGGTTCCATATTTTTCAGTGCTGCCCAGGTTATCTTCAGCGCAAGGACATGCTCATTCTGAACGAGTATTTTATGGTTCTCGATAGCGTTATCAAAGGCGTTCTGCCCGACAAAGACCGGGCATTTTTTTGCAGGGACATCGGCATCGGTCAGCAACTGCTTTACAGCCTCTGCTTCGGCCGTTTTCATAACTATCTTTCCCTTTTCTATGTCACGGAAAGTTGGTTCAGAATCACATCCCAACAAACATAGAAGTACGGCCATGCTTGTACAAACAGCAGCTCTCTGCCATTTTTCGAAATTATTGTTTTTCAGGTTTGTCATTTTTACCTTTCCGGGTTATCCGTTTTGCATAACTTATGAAAAAAATAAATTCTATGAAGTGGATGATCAGTATTTGGAAGACCGTCCGTTATTCTGATTGTTCTGACGAAATGTGGGCCAGGGAGTATCGGCAAGTCCCATGCTTTCTGTTTTCAGTGCAAGCAGGGCACCGCCTTCATTTTTCATGGCACCGATATATAAAGTGCCGTCCTCAATCATTGTGGGGGAGGACCAGTTAATCCCTCCATGCGAGTCGAATGTCCAATTGAGTGTTCCGTCTCTGTTCAGGGCATAGACAAATCCGGTTTCGGCCGCCATGTAAATCAATCCATCAGCACCGATGGTTGGTGTGGCATACACATCATCGGGTGTAAAGTGCACTGATTCCACAGTAAACCGCCACTCTATTTTTCCTTCCGGACTGATGGCGATTACTTCGGCGGGACGGTTGTGGCTGTATGCTTTGGTCGCTGTATATACGGTGCCGTCCTCGTCGATGACAGGAGAAGCGCGTACAGCGCGATCCCGGCCTGCGAGCACCCGCCACTTCAGGGTGCCGTCAGGATATACGGCATATACATATCCGCCATCCCCGTTCTCCACACCGAAATAAATAACATCCTCAGAGTCCAGGGAGGGAGATGTATAGGAATGTGCATCATAGGCCTCCAGATAAAATTGCCACTTAAGCGTGCCGTTCGATCTCAATGCATACAAAATTTCTCCGCCCGGGATAATATAAATCGTACTGTCTTTTCCAACCACCGGGGAAGCGCCGCAGGGTGTTCCGCCGACCCGGGGATCGAATACCCAAAGGAGTGAGCCGTCCGGATTGATCGCGTAGAGATCGAATGCCACGTACACATACAGGGTCTGATCGGGTCCGATGGCCACGCATCTCTGTCCGACTTCTGTAAAATCAGCATCGATCCAGTTCTCATACCGCCATTGAAGCGCACCGGTGTTGTCGAAAGCGTACAGCGCATTCCCCGTGTCCATAACATAAATGGTTCCGTCCGCTCCGATGACGGGTGAGAACACATTGTTTTCCAAATCCTGTTTCCATTTCAAAGAACCATCAGGATGAATGGCGTACAAACTGCCTGAAGTGGTGCCGAGATAGACTCCTGTACCGACATAGATGGTGCCCTCATTATCGATTGCCGGTACCGAATAGTAAATGGGTTTATCCGTGATATATTCCCATATCAACGGGTTGAATTCAGGCGTCAGATAAAAGTCCGTATTGGTTGTATGGCCGGCCGTTACCAATACATCGGCACTGTCATTTTCGAAAGCTTCTTTGGAGGCGATCAGCAGATATTCACCTTCCGGGCAATCCGGTATGGTGTATATCCCGGCACTGTCGGAAATTCCGATATATTCTCCCGGTACGGCCCGGATCTGTGCATTCTCAAGTAAAGATTGATCTTCCGTACTTCTTACGGTTCCTGTTATTGTTCCTGTCGTCGGCTGGGGGGATTCGGTGGATTGTTTTTTGCCGCATTGCCCTGTGATGAGTACAAGAATGATTATAAAGGGAATGAGTATTTTTTCAATATGATTTTTCATTGTTCAGGGCTACTTCTGCAAAATCAGTTTTCGGGTCTGACGGAATGAACCTGCGGCTGTTATTGTTTTCAGGCAGCACAGGTAAATCCCGCTTGAATAACGTTCCACCTCCCAGACTATTTGATGAACACCTTCGGACAACTGTTGATCGATCAGGACTTCGATTTTTTCCCCCATCAGGTTGTATATCGCCAAATGAACGAATCCGGATTTTGATAATTTAAACCGGATCGAGGTGGTCGAATTAAAGGGATTCGGATAATTCTGAAGGAGGACCGGGTGCTCCGGATGATGATATTCGGATGCCGGCATAATTTCAATTGCAGTGGACGGTCCAGCCGTGGTTTTGAGAATGATGCCGTCCTCACCCGCTACCCATCCGTTCCCGGACTCCGATAACCAGAGCGCATGCAGATCCCGGACTGCCCGGATCGGCTCTTCATTCCAGGTAACGCCACCGTCGATTGTCCGGATGACTGTTCCGCGGTCACCTGCAGCCCATCCATTAAGTTCATTTATGAAGTAAACTGAATTCAGAGGATTGTCCAGGCTGACGGTTTGATCGGTCCATGAGGATCCCCCGTCTACGGTCTTCAGAATGACATATGCGCCTACAATCCATCCAGTCTGCGGATTAAGAAAAAAGATATCATTTAGATCCTGCCAGATATCGGGCATTTCAATCAACTCGATGCTTTCATCCATCAGTCTCAGAAGTGCGCCGTTTTCACCGACTGCCCATCCTGTATTTATATTGACTGCGCAGACATCATAAAGGATTTTTTCCGTGGGACTTTTCATGGCTGACCAGTTCAGACCGCCGTCCGACGTATGCAGCACTTTGCCCCATCGGCCGACCGCCCATCCGTTTTGAGTATCATGGAAATCGACAGACCACAGATCATGAGCCGATCCGTTGGTCTGCGAAGTCCAGGTGACGCCCCCATCCGCAGTATGCAGGATCTGATAATATCCAGCTGCCCATCCGGTCTGATCGTCGATAAAGCAGATTGACCGCAGGCCGCTCATGGCCCCGCTGTCCTGCAGGATCCAGTCTGTGCCGCCGTTCATGGTCTTCATGATCAGTCCGTTGCGGCCCGATGCCCAGCCTGTGTTATCATCCAGAAAGACCATAGACAGGATGCAATCAGACGTGATGCTCTCAAATTGCGGTATCCAATGCTGCCCGCTGTCCATTGTTTTCAGAATCGTTCCGTCCACACCGACGATCCATCCATGATCCATATCGCAGAAATGAATCGCCCGCAGTCCATTCAATGTATTGCTGGCCTGATGTACCCAGGACCAGCCTGCATCTATGGTTTTTATAATTTCACCTTCCCATTGCCCTACGATCCAGCCTGTTGTGTCGTTCACAAAGAAAATCGACTGAAACGAGTCTGAACCCAGACCGCTGTACCGCCAGTGTTCGCCGCCGTCCGTTGTGGATAACAATGAGCCAAAGGCGCCTATGATCCAGCCTGTATTGATATCCCTGAAAACAACCTGTCTCAACGGCTGATCGGTGACGCTGTCCTGAGGCAGCCAGTTCTCTCCGCCATCGGTTGTTTTGAATATCGAACTGCCGGAGCCGACCGCCCAGCCGGTATTCCGGTCCGCAAAACAGACGGAAATAAAATGCAAATCCGGATCGAATGTCTGATATTGCCAGCTCTTTCCGCCGTCATCCGTATAAAGAATAACCCCGTAATGACCGACCGCCCATCCGTGATCCGCATCCGCGAAACTGATGGAGAAGAGATTGTCGTTCGGATTATCCCACACCTGCGACCAGTTGGCGCCGCCGTCTTCGGTCTTTAAAAATGCGGAGTATCCGAGGGACCATCCTGTATTGTGATCCTGAAAAAAGACATCGTACAGATATTGTGAGGTGCCGCTGTTCTGCTGATGCCAGGTGAGGCCGCCATCTGTGGTTTTCAGAATGGTTCCATTATTCCCGACTGCCACGGCTGTACCGGGATCCAGGACAAACACATCATTCAGGGTATTGCCCTGAGGCCGCGGATTCTGCCAGATCCAATTTTCCTGAGCTGTGATGCCGAGGTGAAGGAAAAACAGAAGAAGGCATAGAAAAGCGATCGGTTTCATGAAATTTGTATCACTCCCGCAAAAGGATTTTATTGATCCCACTGAACTTTTATCCGGGTGATACGGCCTGTCCGTGCGTACAACAACCTCGCTTTTGCCGTCTCAAATATCACTCTGAATTCCAAATGAGTTGAGTCAATAATTATTAGCAACTTGGTTGCTATAAAAAGAGCAAAGGCCATCGTCAACTCCAATGTTTTGCTATCGAAAGATTTGGAGGATACCGATGACCTTTCCGGCTTTTTTTTCTTAATCATTTCAGGTTAAACAATCGCCGCGAAACACTCTTTTTAAATAAAGAACGTACTTCATTTTATCCGGTTGGCCTTCGCTTACAAACCACCGGATTTTACTTCTGCAGAATCAGTTTTCTGGTTTCAATGTAATCCCCGGCCCTGAGCTGATACAGATAGATACCTGCAGCCCTGTCCTGCCCGTTCCATATTACCGAATATTCACCCTGCGATTGGGTTTCATTGACCAGTTGGGCGACCTGTTTGCCAAGCAGATCATAGATGGTCAGGCTGACGTGACAGGATTTCGGCACTGCATATCGAATTGTCGTGGATGGATTGAAAGGATTCGGATAGTTCTGGTCCAGGTGATATGTATTGACCGATGTTTCATTGCCAGGCACATCGACCTCCACCACGGCATAGTCAGTCAGCTCTACAGTTCCCCGATAGCTCGGTTTTGTCCAGGTGATATTGTCGTTGGACCACCACCGCCCGATCAGGTCGCGTCCGCCGCCGTCATTGTCATCGATCTGCACTTCGATGCCCATTTGATGACCGATGGACGGTGAAATACCCAGGTCCGCGGCGAGATCCATCTGCGCTTCCATTGACCACCCGTAACTTTGCTGAGTGAAAACCGCATCTCCCGTCGGTGTGGTGGAGTAAACCATATTATAATTGTAGTCATTGCCGTCTTCGGCCTGACCCTTGTCATTATTACCGTCGATCTGGACTTCGACGCAGTCGTTCATATACCAGTCCGGATGAGATGTGTCAATGACATTATCATAAACCTGCGCATACAGATAAAGCCTGCTGCCCCGCCACATCATCTTATAAGTGAACCAGCAGTCTGACCAGCCGTCCACATCGGCCAGATCGAGCGGGGGACTGAAAAGTGCGCCGTTATCCCGGTCCGCGAATTTGTTAATACTGAACCAGGGGATGTCTTCCCATGCCGATTCCTCAGGCACACCGTCAATCACCGGCGTGTTCGCAGCACGAAGCACGTAAGCGGGGCTGGCGGCTATATAATCCGTGGTCACGGCCGTGCCGAACAGACTGGCATCCTGCCAGGAGTTATTGCTCGCGGACCACCATTTCAGCAGATGATCGCGTGTGCCGCTGTCATCATCATTAAACTGCACCTCAAATCCGAAGTCATGGCCGGGATTCAGGCCGAAGGTCATGTCCTGAGCGGGAATTCGGACCTCACAGTTGTATCCGTAAGCCGTGTTCATGAATTTGCAGTTTGAATGGGGCGCGGTCCCGTTATTTTCAGAAGTCTGGCCGTACACGTATCGCAGCTGCTTGTCATTGCCGTCATACCCTGTGGCCAGGTCGTTCTTGCTGTTGTCTCCGTCAAAGTAGATTTCAAAGGAATCGTTCTCCCAGGCAGAGCCATTTGACGTATTGATGATATCATCCTGCGCCCGAATGAGAATATAAAAATAATGATCGTCATACATCGCTTTGAAGCTGGCGAAGGTATCCAGCCAGTCGTCGGTCTGCACATCATCGTCCAGACTCGATTTTTCCAAAGGCACGGAACAGACGCTGTACCAGACCGGATCCATGTTTCCATCGATCGTAGGAGGCGTGTGTGTCATGGGCACTTCGAGAACGAAGCCGTCTGTCATGCTGCCGCCGCCCCCGCCACCACCTTCATCCGGAATCGTAATTTTGGTTGTCAGATTTGCCAGGATGTTGTTGGTTTCATCCGATTCCTCAATGACTTCCTTGGCGTCGGCTATCACGCCCATATAGTACTCGCCCGGTGATAGTTCGGTTACAGTGGAAGTCAGATCATAACTGATTTTGGACTGGTTGGCATTCAGAATATCGTAGCAGTTCCAGTCGTTGATCTGATGATCATCTGGGGTGATGGTTGCATCCGGGGACAGATAGATTCTGTTCTTGAATTTACCGGTTGTAGCACCATCCCCAATGTTTTTCACAGTCACGCGATAAGAGAGATCCGGGCCCGTGGCATCCATGGCCTCAATATTTGTGACAATGATATCCGGAAGGGCTGCGTCCAGCGCGTAGAATTCCAGCTCTTCTATATTGTTTTCTGTATAATGTGTATCCACGATCAGCATTTTAATGCCGACATCGGTATTCGTATATTCAACACCAGTATCGTCGTTGCCGCCAGTATATAAGGGATTGACCGGATTCGTATTACGATAAAATGAAATCCTAAAATAAGCAGTAGCAGGATCACCGACCGGATGAAAATCAGAGCTTGCATCTATTCGGACATACCGCTGTTGTTCATCAAACGTGATCACCACCCTTCCGCGCGGATCCCAGCCGCTGGGTATTTTGGGAGAGAAAAACAGCATATAATTGTACCAGCCCACGTGCGCCAGCCTTGTGACATACATTTCCCCATAGGCCACAAAAAAATTCAATCCAAACCATGTGTCAGTCAGCGTGTTACTCCCTCCCCGCCAGAGATAGGCATTATAAACCGCCTTATAGCGGTCTTCATCAAATGTGATGGTATGCGCGTCCGCCCTGTAACTGCCTGAAAGTATCAGAATGATTCCAATCAAACAGCACCACTTTAATTTTCCACGATTGTCCCCCATGAACATAAACATGCCTGCCTCCTTTTGTTGAAATGATAGATTCGTGCCAAGATGCCGTATTTTGCTCACGTATTTCTGTTGACCAAGCCATGAAGAGAAATTTTCAATGGTTCAATGGACGAAATTATCTTCACGATATAAAATGGTCTTTCCGGATGATAAAAATCGTGTGCCGGCTCTTTTATATCTTAAAGTTCAGGGTCAGGCCGATCAGCAGAATCGCTTCATTAAAAGCAATGACTTTTTCCCCGTTTCGGCTTTTTTGCGCATAGAGATATTTACCGACAGCGTACAATCCGATTTTCCAGAGCAGCACACGGTTCACGCCAACTTCAAGATTGAAGAGAGGGCCGCTCTCGGTTTGATTGGGTTTGTCTTTTCCCCTGGGGACCTTCAATTGTCCGAAACCCCCTCCGGCAAACAGGATTGTTTTGCTGAAATTTTTCACATAGAGACAATTCAGAGAGGTCAGATCGCTGATTTCATACGAATGGGTCGGTTCCGGACCGTTGGTGTAGTATTCACCGGACAGCGATAAGGCGATCGGAAGTCCGGCCGGTTTCACATCCAGGGCGATCTGTCCTCCTCCCAGCTGGTTCAGGGGAGACCGGTGGTCTGTGAAGCCTCCCTGACCGAATCGAAGGGTCAGCGCCACCATTTTACGCCTGGCATTCTGACTGTCGGTTTGATTGTTTTTCTGGCCGGCCCAGGCATTTTGCGCATTGAGCTGCAGACCGAAGATCATGATCAGCCACATGGCACGCATTGAGATCCATCGGCTATTTGTACACTGCTGAAATAAATGGTTAAACATAGCACCCTCCCATCCATAATTCATCATGAAAATGGAATACGGATGAATACATGAAACCCGGTATTATCACCATGATAAGCAGTCGGCCGATTCCCCGAAATCGAAGTTGAAAAGAACCTGTGTTATAGTATACGAAAAGGCGAAGGAAAATAGGGGCATATATTTTCAAAGTACGGTTGAAGAGTCAGATAGTGATGGTGATTTAAAGAAATAAAGAATCCCTTACTGGATGTTACAAAAAAGAGAATTAAAAAGCAATAAAAAGAATATTTTTATTTTAAGAAAAAAATGATTTGTTTTTCTGAATCGACCGGTGTTACTTTAATGTCGTATCGCTTATATAAGGAAGGTTTATCATGCAATTTTTCAAGTCTGGGCTGATCTGTCTGCTTTTCTTCAGTTTTATCCGATGTTCTTCAGATTCAGATCACGCTGTCAAAAGTCATGATAAAAATAATTTTCAGACGGCCGATGCGTTTGAACAAACCGAAAGGCTGGCTCCCGGCGTCAATTTCGGGAATGCATTGGAGGCCCCGAATGAAGGAGACTGGGGCATGACCATTGAATGGAATTATTTTTATCTGCTTTCAGGTGCCGGATTTCGATCGATCCGGATTCCCATCCGATGGTCCTCGCATGCCCTGGAATCCGCGCCATACAACATTTCAGAGTCGTTTTTTGACCGCATCGACGGGATTGTCTTGAAAACATTGGAACTTGGCATGATCGCTGTAATCAATGTACATCATTACGAGGAACTTTTTGAAGATCCCCAGACCCAAAAAACACGATTCAAGCATATCTGGGCGCAAATCGCCGGGCATTATCAGGGCTATCATGAAGATCTGATTTTTGAAATACTGAACGAACCTCACGATAAAATCAATGCAACAGGGGTCTGGAACGATTATTTTCCGGAAATTCTGGACACCATTCGTGTAAGCAATCCAACCCGGAATATCATTATTGGACCCGGAGGCTGGAACAGTATTAATGAAATTCCCAATTTGGTTTTTCCGGAAGACGACCATCATTTGATTGCCACTTTTCATTATTATGAACCCTTTACTTTTACGCATCAGGGCGCCGACTGGGTGGATGGTTCGGAAGCGTGGCTGGGGACCACATGGACTGCCACCGCTTCACAGAGGAGCCGGGTGGCTGCGGATTTTAATAAGGCCAGAACCTGGAGTGAACAAAATTACCGGCCGGTGTACATGGGTGAGTTTGGCGCTTACAGTGCAGCGGACATGACCAGCCGAGTGGCTTGGACAGATTATGTGGCACGACAGGCAGAAGCTTTTGGATTCGGCTGGGCCTACTGGGAATTTGGAGCCGGTTTCGGTGTTTATGACCGGGACAAAAAGATATGGAGAGCCGATTTGCTTGAGGCGCTGATTCCGAAGGAATAGAAGGAAACTTGACTGTTTTTGTTCAGAGGGTGTTTAGTTATGACCTTGAAATATAAAAACTGTGTTATTTTTGTCAGGGATATTCACCGATCAAAGCAATTCTACACAGAGATTCTGGAACAGAAGGTGATTCATGATTACGGACGCTATGTCGGTTTCGAATGCGGATTTGGCATCTGGGAGACTGCATATGCCATGTCAGTTATTTATCCGGATCAGAATAAAACGCCATCAGCGGATCACCCCCAGACAGAGCTCTATTTTGAATCGGATCGTCTGGATGAAACACTTCAGGCGCTGAAGGCGAATCGCGTATCATTTATCCATGAATTATATGAACATGACTGGGGACAGCGGGGTATCCGTGTCTGTGATCCGGATGGGACGATTATTGAAATCAGTGAACCTATGTCAGCGGTGATCAGGCGTTACCATGAACAGGGCTTTTCGCCAGGCGCTATTGCCAAACGAACAGGCATATCCCTTTCTGAAATTGAGCATTACTGTTGAATGGCTTTATTTCAAAGTATATGGCATTACTGTATTCATTTTGTCTGAAAAGACTTTACATTGATTTGAATGTTTGGTTATATTACTGATGATCGGATATATTATATCAGGATCAATTGATATTATACCACATTGCCTGATCCATGTAAACAGGATGATGGTAATAACCGTCAAAATTTTATGTAAATTATAAATGTCTATATACAGAGAGGAAGGTATTATGCAGAAAGTACTCAGCCGTTATTTCCTGATTTTACCGGTCATTATAATTGTATGTACCGGTTTGCCGGCTTTATCGGATGATGGAACCCATATTCAGCTGAATGAGAAAAAACTGAATTTTTATGTGAATTATTCGAGATTTAAATATTCAGACAGTCTGACCTATGTGGAATATCCCATTGATCTCATGCGCGATCAACTGGAATTTGTTGAGGATGAAGATGCTGAATACAAAGCCGAATATCTGGTGACTGCCGAGATTATTCAGGATGATTCGGTTATTCAGCGGAAACACTGGAGGAATGTGGACCATTGCGCTTCGAGGGATGACATTACTCCTACCCAGCATCTTTATAATAAAAACTATTTTTTGCTTCCCGAAGGGGACTATATTTTCCGGATAGAAGTGGAGGATGCCAATTCCGGCAGAATTGGAACCTGGGAATCAGAATTGTCTGTCAGACCGTTTAAAACCGGCTCTCTCAGTATCAGTGATATTCAGCTGGCCAGCGATATTAAAAAGGACACCACAAAGAGTCTTTATTCGAAAAACGGTTACCTGATTATACCCAATCCTTCTGCATTGTATGGTATCGGTCTGCCTGTGCTTCTCGGATATTCCGAGGTGTACCATCTCGTTTCGTCGGAGAGTGATTCAGGGAGGATTTTTCGCGTGAATTATCATATTTTAGATGCACAGGGCGAGGTGACGCGTACGCAGACCCAGGATAAATGGAAACCCGGAGAATCGGCTGTGAATATTATTCAGCTGAATGTGGTGAGTCTTGTTTCCGGTGTTTATACTTTGGTGATGGAGGTCATTGACCTGGAGACCGGTGCTGAGACATCGAATTATCGAAAATTTCTGGTCTATCGGCAGCCTGATTATGAAGAAGGCGGTGCCTTAAGTGAAAAAAGCGGTGATCAATATATTCATGGAGATACTGAAATAGACGGGATGCTCGAACAGGAACTAAATCAGGAATTTGATTATGCCCGGTATCTGGCGGCTTCAGATGAAAAAAAGACATTTAAAAAAGCCAATCTCGAAGGCAAGCGCGAATTTTTAAAACAATTCTGGAACAGGCGTACCATGGTATCGCAGGATCTGGAAGTAGGAGAAAATTTTCGGGATAATTACCTGGCCCGGGTGGAAATGGCGAACCAGATGTTCCGCGGTTCATTTCGTGACGGCTGGAAGACCGACAGAGGGCGTGTACTGCTTATTTACGGAAAACCGGATGATATTGAACGCTCGACATTCGGAATGGGTTCAAAGAGTCATGAAATATGGCATTATCATTCTCTGGAGGGTGGAGTCATCTTTGTTTTTGTAGACAAACAGGAATTAGGTGACATGGAGCTGGTTCATTCAACGGCGCGCGGAGAATTGTATGATGCGGGCTGGGAGCGATGGCTTGAATAGAAAATTCCCTTCCGAATGATTTGTTACCTTAAATTTAAAATGTTAAGCGTCATCAGGAAAGAAAAAATAACATACTCAAGAGCCTGAATACGCATTGAAACCAAAATCCGGGTTTGTTCATTGAGAGCCCGGATTTTTTTTGTTTTCTTTTTCATGAATGAGTATATTGGTGCAGAATGCATTTTACACGGGAGAAGCTGTGTCGGTATTTCTGAGCATCAAACGGTTATTTAAAAATTCTGCGATTTACGGTATCGGTCACATATTAAGCCGGTTTATCAATTTTTTACTTTTGCCCCTGTATACACATGTGCTTACACGCGAAGAATATGGTATGGTGGGCATCTTTTTTACTTATATTGCCATCCTTTCAATTCTCTATACATACGGGCTGAGCTCGGCATTCTTTCGATTCTATCTGGCAAAGGAAGAAAAATCAGAAAGGGACCGGGTTTTTTCTACGGCGTTCTTTGCACTTCTTATTACATCCGGTCTCTTTTCGGCCCTTTTGATTCTGTTTGCCAATCCATTGTCACAGATCCTTTTCAGCGGCTCGATTCAGAATGGTACTGTTTCGGTGCCTTTTGTTGTTCGTATGGCTGCTGTGATATTATTTTTCGATGCGATTGGTCTGCTGGGTTTTCTGGTTCTGCTTTCGAAAGAAAAATCCGTTTTATATGCTGTTCTTAAATTATTGTTTGTGCTGATGAATGTTGGCTGTAATATCCTGCTGGTGGTGGTGCTGAAAATGGGCGTTGAGGGCATATTTATGGCCAATGCCATTGCCTCCTGTTTTTGCATGCTGTCGGTTCTGCCTGTGATGCTGAAACACCTTCGAAAAATGTTTTCACCCGCCCTGTTTCAGGAACTGCTTGCTTTCGGCCTGCCCTACATCATGGTCAATGCGTCTGTGATCGTTATGGATACAATCGACCGGCCCCTGCTCAAGCGTCTGGCATCCATTGAAGAAGCAGGCCTGTTCAATGCAGGCGTGAAACTGGGTATGTTTATGGCTATTTTTGTTTCTGCTTTTCGATTTGCCTGGTTTCCGTTTTTTATGAGCCATGCGAAAGTTGAAAATGCAAAGGTCACATTCTCCAGGGTATTAACCTATGTGCTTTTGGCCTGTCTCAGCGTTTTTTTACTGATTTCCTTTTATATTGACCCAATTGTGAGATTTGATTTTTTCGGATATTCCATTATCGGTTCCGAATTTTGGGATAGCGCAGTGGTTGCGCCTGTTGTTATGCTGGCCTATATATTCTATGCCGTTTATATCAATTTCTTAATCGGAATTTACCTGAAAAAAAAGACCATATACCTTTCTTATATTACCGGAGCGGGAATGCTGGGAAATATTCTGCTGAATATATTGCTGATTCCTTCCATCGGCATGATGGGGGCATCGTGGGCACGGCTGGGGGCTTATTTGATTATGGCCGTTTCTGTGTATTTTGTGTCCCGGCGTTTATATCCAATTGCCTATGAGTGGCGCAGACTGATCAAACTGATCTTTCTGGTCGGTGCTGTTTTCTTTCTCGGAATCCGGGCACCCGTTCGTTTTCGGTTTTTATGTATATTGGCTCTTCCTGTATGTTTATGGCTGGTCCGTTTCTGGCATCCACAGGAGATACAAAAGGTAAAGCAGGGATTGACCGGATTATTGAAAATCCGTTTTCGGTCAAGGTAAACTCTGGAAGAAATGATTGATTTGACAGGGAAATGTTAATGAAATTTGACTTCAACAAACCCGTTCATCTCGATTTGCCCCCGGTTCCGTTTCCCATGAATGATATCTATCGAAGAATAGGAATGCCGATCCATGAGGTGCAAAAACATACAGGCGTGTCTCAATTGCTGGAGCAGGCCCTGCAAATCGCGAAGCCTTTAATTTATCCCAAAGGCGCGTATCTGTTTTTAGAAAAAGCGTCTGACTCGAAAGAATTTGTGGCGTTTCAGGATTGTCCATTTGAAATTCACAGCCGCCAGGTGGCAAAATTGCTCAAATCCTGTTCCTTGTGTGTGCTGTTCATGACCACCATTGGAAAGGCGCTCGAAGAGCGGATCGCGGAACTGTCACAACAGGGTGATGTAACGCTGGGGTTTATGCTGGATGCCATCGCCTCTGAAACAGCCGATGCGGTGGCCGATTATCTGCACAGACAATACATTCAGAAAATTATTACTGCGGAATACGGTGTGACACCCCGATTCAGCGCCGGGTACGGGGACTGGCCGATCACAGTGCAGAACGATATTTTAAAGTGCTGCCGGGGTGATCAGATTGGAATTCAGGTGACCGAAACCTCGCTGATGATTCCCCGGAAATCGGTTTCTGCGGTGTTCGGGCTGAAAAAAGCTGAAGAATCTTTGAGTCGATGAAATTCGTGTTTTATATTTTAATCAGGCAGTGATGGACCGGGAAGACAGGAAAAAATGACCCATGTATCACAGAAGTGATTCATCGAGCTGCCTGTCTGAAATCCTTTGATAGGTTTTATGGATTCGTCCTTTTACAGAAATATTTAACTTTAATAAATATAATATCTGGCAACTATTTCTTTTACCACGAATTGCGGCCGTATCAAGAAAAAACATTTCAAAATGAAATTTTTCTTTGTGTTTTTTTCCTCTTTTTTCAGGGAAACAAAAACAGGAACGGCATGGATATCCAGTATTTGCTGACCAGTGCGGGGGGGATTCCCGCCAATTATTATCGAACCACGATTGTATATACGATTGCCGGATTATAGCTGAGGAATCAATTAGAATCAAAACCCATGTTCAATATTGAAACCCTGCCCGGTTGCAAAATGAAATCAATATTGCCTTGAAAACAGGAATCCAATAATATTCATTGTTTTTCACAAGTCATAACTCCTTAAAAAATAAAAGGGTAAATTTATTGTGAAAAAGACATATTCTGGCATGTCATTTGTATTAGATATTTCAGAGTGCTGATACCGGCTGCAGGCTTAAAGCAGATCAAGACATAGGGTATCAATTCAGTTAAAAGAGGAATTCAGAGCCGTTATTAAAAATTTGCCATCATGGAAAACCAAAAAACGTATTCAACTCGATCTTCACGCGTTCTATTTTTAAAATACAGTGTTATTTTTGGACTTTGCTATTGGGCCATGGAAGCGGTTCGTGATGTCATTGCTTTTGATCAGGGAACGTTTCTGGAACGGTTTTTTGTGCCGGATGCCAAAGCACTGTGGATGCGTGTTCTGGTGATTTGCGTCATTTTAATATTCGGCATCATGGCAGATAATCTGCGGGATAAACGAAAGATATCCAAATGGAAGGTTCTGTTCAAGAGCGACTGGGGAATTTTTTATATTTCGGTGGTTTTTTCTTTTCTCTACTGGCTGTTCGAAGCATTCCGTGAAGTATTCATTTATCACTCTGATTCTTTTTTAGAATCTGCCTTTTCTCCCTCCCACATATTTTTATGGATGCGGATCATGGCTGTTTTCTTTATTGTACTGTTCGGTCTGTTTGTACAGATACAGGTGAATGAACTGCGGGATGAAGAAAAACTGCTTCAGAATGAACACCTGCGTCTTGAGAAATTACTGCATTCAAGATCCACAGAATTAAAGGAAGCCAGAGTGCTCATCCGTCGTCTCGGACAGGAGATCCAAAAACGCAAATGGCTCGAAAATGAAAATGTCATGATTCAGGAACAGCTGATTCAAGCCCAAAAAATCGAGGCCATCGGCGTGGTGGCCGGCGGGATCGCGCATGATTTCAACAACCTCATGACGGCGATTCTGGGAGTCAGCACACTTGCTCTGAAAGAAACGGCTTCGGAGAGCACACTGCATCATGATCTCCAGGAAATCAAAGTAGCTGCCAGCCGGGCGGCTGATTTGACCCGGCAGCTTTTACTCTTCAGTCGGGAACAGCCTGCGAAATTTGCAGCTGTTGATATCAATCGTACCATATTCGAGCTTAGAAAAATTCTTAAAAGTTTAATCGGCGAAGATATTCAGCTAAAATTGGATTTGGAAAATTTATCCCGATTTGTTTCCGGAGATAAAGGCAGTTTAGAGCAGATGATCATCAATCTGGTTGTAAACGGACGGGACGCAATGCTCCATGGCGGTCAAATTTCTATTCAAACCAGAACTGTTTCACTGGACAGTAAAACATGTCGCCGATATCCTTGTGGAAAACCCGGACATTATCTCCTCTTACGGGTTTCGGACAATGGCCTGGGAATGTCTTCTCAGATTCGGGAGAAAATTTTCGAGCCCTTTTTTACTACAAAATCACCGGGCACGGGAACCGGTCTGGGATTGTCAGTCGTGGATCAAATCATCCGAAAGCACAAAGGATGGGCACATATTGACAGCGTACCCGGTCAGGGGACGGTATTCTCAGTTTTTCTGCCGATCATTACGAGCCGGATATCCACGTCTGAGAATCAGTCATCGACTTTTAAAAATCAACCGGGTCACGGAAAACGAATACTTCTTGTGGAAGACGAAGAGGGCGTCCGTGAGTTTACAAGCCGTGCTTTAGGACGTCAGGGTTATATTGTGAAGACGGCGAAATCCGCAAAAGAAGCCCGGCGTTTATTCAAAGGACAACAGGGCGGTTTCGATCTTTTGCTTTCGGATGTTGTGCTTCCGGATAAAAGCGGTGTGGAGCTGGCGTTGAAATGCAGGACCGATTTTCCGGGCCTGGCTGTACTTTTATGCAGCGGTCATAATGACACAAAATCCCAATGGTCTGCAATCAAGAAGCATGGATTCCCTTTCCTGAAAAAGCCTTTTGAACTTAATGAGCTTCTCAGAAGTGTTGAAGAAGCATTTGAATACAGCGGGTAATCAAATGATCTACAAAGAGTTAAATCGCATCTTGAATAAAAAGGTCAATCTGATCGTGATGGGCTTGTTGTTCAGTGCGTTCTACTGGATTATCGAATCGGTTCGTGATGTCATTGGTCTTGGAAACGGAACCTTCCTGAAACAGATGTTTCAACCGGGGTTATTGGTCTTTTTGTCTCGAATGCTGGTTGTCTTGCTCTTGATTGGATTCGGAACTGTCGCGCAAATGCTTTATGGGAGAACGCATCAATTAAAAATACCTGTGCGTCGTTTTTTAACTGGCAGAATGATTTGGGCCGGTCTGGGTTTCAGTGTTGTTTACTGGTGTTTGGAATCTGTCCGTGATGCGTGGACATTTGGTAAGGGTTCGTATTTTGACTGTATGTTCACGTCTGACGTGTTTGACATTGCCATGAGGCTGATGGCGATTTGCGTGATTTTATTATTCAGTGCCTATACACAGATGCTGAATGATGACCGAAAGCGGGCGGAGCAAGCCTTAAAGGAAACACAGAAACGGCTGGAACAACTGGTGGATGAACGGACGGATGCACTGAAACAATCCAATGAGCAGTTGAAAAAAGAAGTTGCCGAGCGTATTCATACGGAAGAAGAATTGTTGAGAGTGAATCGGGCCCTTAAAACGCTCAGTAAATGCAATGAGGCATTGGTTAGAGCGACTGATGAATCGGCACTGCTTCAGGATATTTGTCAAAAATTGGTGGATATTGGCGGATATCCACTGGTATGGGTCGATTCAGTGGATAGTAAAAGTGAATATCGCTTCAAACTGCAAGCAAAAGCCATGGCGCATCCTGAAGACGAAAAGATCGTCAAGTGGTTTTATAACGAAGGATATAGTAAGGATTTACCTCTATTTGAAGCGATTGAGTCTGTCCAGCCTGTGATTTTGGATGATTTCACCAGGCTGCCGTTCACCCCGACTGATTTGCAAATACTCCGGGAGAAAAATTATGGCGCATGGATCAGTATCCCGTTGATTCATAAAAATCAATCATTCGGAGTGATTAATATATTGGGACAGCATCAGAAACCGTTTGATCAGGAAGAACTCAATTTACTCAAGGAACTGGCAAATGATATGGCTTTCGGCTTTATCGCATTGAAGGTCCGTCATGAGCATGAAAAAAACGAAGAAGAAAAGAAACAGATTCGTGCCCAGTTGTTTCAATCTCAGAAAATGGAAGCAGTGGGTGTACTGGCAGGTGGAGTCGCTCATGATTTCAATAATTTGCTGACGGCAATTCAGGTAAGTGTGGATTTGGCCATGATGGAGGTTGATGAGGCTTCCCCGGTTGTAAGGGAATTGAATGAAATACATCAGGTTGCCAATCATGCTTCTGATCTGGCCAGACAGCTTTTGCTGTTCAGTCGCAAACATCCCATGGAGCCTGATTCATTAAATCTGAATGATGTGATCAGGCATCTGCAAAAAATGCTCAGCAGGCTAATAGGAGAAAAAATTACAATTAAAAATGAATATGATTCCAGACTTTGGTATGTATGGGCAGATCTGGGAACAATTGAACAAGTGATTATGAATTTGGCAATGAATGCCAAAGATGCGATGCAACTGGGTGGTGAATTGACTATTCATACAGAGAATGTTCGTTTAAATAAGACACTTTGTAAGCAAATCCCTGAATCCAGACCCGGCAAGTATGTAAAATTAACAATAAAAGATACCGGCGTCGGAATGTCAAAGGACATTTTAACCCATGTTTTTGAGCCATTTTACAGTACCAAGTCTCCGGGAAAGGGAACAGGGCTGGGGCTCTCTGTGGTGTATGGGATTATTAAGGAACATGAAGGATTTATTCAAGTGAGAAGTCAGTTGGGCACCGGTACCGTTTTCGAAATTTATCTGCCGGCCATTTATGAACCGCCTGCACTGAAAGATCATAGAATGATTTCGTTTGATCAATATCAGGGAAACGGCAAACGTATTCTGATTATCGAAGATGAAGATAAAGTACGTGAATTCACCTGCAAGGGCCTGCAGATGAACGGCTATCAGGTCTATTCAGCCAGAAATGGTTCTGAAGCAGAGAAGCTGTTTGATCACGAACTTGGCGATTTCGATGTAATTTTCAGCGATATTGTTTTACCGGATACGAGCGGGATTACACTGAGTGAGCGGCTGAAAAAGAAAAAGTCGAATGTCAAGGTGCTTTTGTGCAGCGGATATGCGGATAAAAAGATACAATCTTCCAGTGTGCTGGCAAATAATTTTATCTACCTTCAAAAACCATATACATTGACCGATGTTCTGAAAAAATTACAGACATTGATGAATGCATAATGCATCAATAACAATAGCGGCTCCGGAATAATTATTTAAAACTTTAACTTTCCTTCTGCTGAATAAAAAAAAACATTGACTCAAACAAAAAAAAACTGTAAAATAAATAGAATTTTATTTATGTAAAGTCTGAGCGGCTGTATTTTGTCTTCAAGGGTCTAATTGATACACTGATGACTTCGGGAGTGAAGGTCATTCCGAAAATATCATGCCTCAATTTGCGTTGATTTTGTAAAAATAATTACTTGATCAAGGGAATATGATGTCGATATTTTTTAGAATTCGATTGATCAATGCAATGTCCCACCGATTATATCTGTTTATTTTTATTCTGATTTCATATTTTTTATACTCTCCTTTGTTTGCTGAGAATTATATATTAAATGGCAATCAATCGTCAAATATCGTATATCAAATGGAACAGCAGATTAAACCGGTCCGGGGAACGAAGCGATTGGTTTTAAGTTATGTTGAGCCGCAGTCTTTTTATTCCCCCAGTTACAAACAACAGATCCAAAAATTTCATATTGATTACTCATACCCTCCGGAAGATATTCAACGCTCTGAAGATGCGCGGGGAAATGTCATCATTCAGGCTTCATGGGAAAATCCGGTAAAACCGCTGAAGGTGGATTTGTTCATCGACACACATAATCAGACAGATTTGGATATTTTGGAGACCGACGCGGAATTTCCGATTCTCTCTCTTCCCGGTGAAGTTACTCCGTATACACAGCCCAGCAAATTTGTTTTTTCCAACCATCCTCAGATTATTCAAAAAGCACAGGCGCTGACATGGGATGCCACAACAGAATTCGATGCGGTTCAGAAAATCCTGACCTGGATTGTAGACAGAATTCGATATGTTCAGAGCCCTGAAGATTACAGTGCGATCTATTCTTTAAAAACGGGAAGAGGCAATTGTCAAAATTATTCCCACCTGGCGGCGACCTTTATGCGCGCTGTGGGGATTCCTGTTCGCATTGTGAATGGCGTCACATTAAAAGAGCCCTACCAGATTCAGGTTTCCGGCGGAACCCTCTCCATGCGTATGGCGCAGGGAAGGCATTCCTGGATAGAAGTGTATTTTCCCGACCTCGGGTGGGTACCCTTTGATCCTCAGCAGATGCAATTATTTGTCAGCAATCGGTTTATTCGTGTTGAAGTTGGCCTGGATAATGATGAAACGGTGAATGACGGCACTGTGCGATGGACAAAAATCCGGGGGAGTACGGGAAGTCCGAAATATAAGGAGATGATCAACGCACAGTTCCAGCAGGATCATGGTCAATTCATGGCTGCAAAACAGAATTATGGTCCGAGAAAAATGCTTTTTACGCCAAAAGTGGAAACAGTGTTTGCCCAGGTGGCTTTTGAAGCCATGTCTGCAGGACCTGTATTTTTTGAAATCGAAAAACCGCGGCCTGTTTCAAAAGAGAAGCGGTTTATTTATGGAAATCTTGAATTTCCAGAAAATCTGAATTTTTTCGAAATCATGGGAGAGATTGAAGATACCGGCGGAGGTGCAATGCTTCTTAAAAAGAATTTTATGGTTGAAACCGCCGAATTTGTCACTACAGAAGGAAAAAAGTTTGCACAAACCTTTATATTAGAGGATCCCATCGTCCTTGATACTGTCAGTCTTGCACTGCAGAAATTTGGAGGGGAAGGACAATTGTGGATTGAATTGTATTCGGATGATGGTCACGGTAAACCTGGAGAATACAAAACCGGCAGTGCAATAAAATCTTTGAAAACGCTGCCAAAAAATTATGGATACCAATGGATTAATTTTGATTTTCAAAAAGAATTGCTTATCTTACAACCGGGTCGTTACTGGATTGCTCTGGCGTATACAGGCAGCCCTGTTGTCAACTGGTTTTTTACTTATGGGAAGCCAGTTGGACCTGATGACGGCACGCGATTCAATACAATGTTTGACTCTTCCTGGAGTCATAGCCTCGCCTATGAATTTAATTATCGTGTTGTGGGAAAACGCCAATAATGAGGCTTTGTAAAATTGATTTTATTTGTATTACAATCATATGAAAGCGCATAATGGCAATCGACATGGGATTATCGTGGCAAATATTTGTGAGTGAAGGGCTCGTATGAAAGCTGGTCAGACAAAACGTATATTGGCGATAGAAGATGATCCTGCATTTATCAAGCTGCTGCAAGTACGATTAAAGCAGCTTGGTTATGAAGTATTTGTCGTTAACGACGGATTAAAAGCTTTAAATTCTGTGCGAAAACTCAAACCCGATCTTATCATTACAGATTTACTTTTGCCGGGCATGGATGGACATAGAATATGCCGCATGATTAAATTTGACAAGACCTTGGCCCATATTCCGGTCATTATTCTTACATCCAGAGATCTGGATAAAGAAGCGAATCTGGCAAGACAATGCGGTGCTGATCTTTTTATCAGCAAAACCAATCCCATTGATGTTTGGCTGTCCCGGATTCCCAAAATGCTGGAACGCAACAGTAAAAAATAAATGTACTGAAAATATACGGATATCTGTTGCCCGATCGATGAGGATTCATTGCAACATCATTTACAAACAGACCTGCTCTTTTTTCGATGATCGAGCGGGTTTTTTTATTTTGGTTTTTTAAGTCAGCGGAAGATGATATGCGAGCGTGGATGCTTCACAAAATGGTATCCCTGGATGAACAGCCATCTCCATTGGTACTTCAGAATATACCGAATCCGAGGCCTGTTCAGCATGAGATCCTTGTCGAGGTATCGGTTTGCGGTATCTGCCATACGGAACTCGATGAGATAGAAGGCAGAACGCCACCTGAAAATTTGCCCATGATTCTCGGGCATCAGGTCGTAGGGCGCGTCTCATCTCTTGGAAAAGCGGTGACCCGGTTTAAAATCGGAGACCGCGTGGGGATCGGATGGATTTATTCCTCCTGCGGTTCATGTGAGTATTGCCGGACAGGGAATGATAATCTGTGCCGTGATTTTAAAGCCACGGGACAGGACCGGCCTGGTGGTTATGCGGATTTTATGACTGTTCCGGAAAATTATGCGTTTCATATACCCGATATCTTTCAAGATGAACAAGCGGCGCCTCTGTTATGCGCAGGCGCTATCGGTTACCGGTCACTTCGTTTAACCGGCTTGACGGACGGTCAGCGCCTGGGATTGACAGGATTCGGCGCTTCCGGGCATCTTGTTCTGATGTTGACCCGGTTTCAATATCCCCATTCGGACATCTATGTATTCGCCAGAAGTACAAAAGAGCGGCAATTTGCTCTGGAACTGGGTGCTGCCTGGGCAGGTGATACCATGGATACACCTCCCCGATTCTGTCATGCGATCATAGACACCACCCCTGTATGGAAACCGATTGTGGAAGCCCTTCGCTGTCTTGAACCGGGAGGACGGCTTGTGGTTAATGCAATTAGGAAAGAATCCGTTGATCAGGATTATTTACTGAAACTGGATTATCCCGAACATTTATGGATGGAGAAGGAAATCAAAAGTGTTGCCAATGTGTCAAGGCGGGATATCGCTGAATTCCTGGGGATTGCTGCAGAAATTCCTATTCAACCTGAAGTCCAAATCTATCCATTTTTATCAGTCAATGAGGCTTTGATGGATTTAAAACAAAGCAGAATCCGGGGAGCCAAAGTACTGAAAGTGCATTAGAATCAATCCGGTTATTTATCAAGGATACGATACACAAGATAGGGTCAATCATTGTCTGTATCAGACAGTCAATGTAAAATCAGTCCCGGATAATAAGTTTTAATCACGATATCCCGATATCTGCATTTGATACAGAATTTCAACTCATCTGGTATTTCAATGAAATGAACGATTGGAAATTCAATAATGACTAATCTTCATTGGCTTGACGGGATGATCATTCTGGTTTTTTTAGGCGGAATCCTGACTGTTGCTTTTCGTTACACTCGACAGGCAGGAAAAGATACGCAGCAATTCTTTTTATCCGGCCGGAATTTGCCCTGGTATTTGGCAGGCACGGCTATGGTGGCCACCACTTTTGCCGCAGATACACCGCTGGCAGTCACTGAACTGGTTGCTCAAAACGGAATTGCCGGTAATTGGTTGTGGTGGAATATGGCTTTGGGTGCTGTGCTGACGGTTTTCTTTTTTTCCAGATTGTGGCGCCGTTCAGGCATTATAACAGATGTGGCCTTTCTTGAGTTTCGATATTCGGGAAAACCCGCTGCGTTTTTACGAGGTTTCAAAGCCATTTATCTGGGGCTGTTGATGAATGTCATTGTGCTCGCCTGGGTACATAAGGCCATGGAGAAAATTTTCAGAGTTGTACTTCCTGAAACGGATCCGTTTTTGCTGGTTATATTCATTGCGGGGCTCATTACTTTGTACACCGCTGCTTCAGGTCTGTTAGGAACGGCACGGACAGACAGTTTGCAATTTGTGTTTGCCATGGCCGGCTGTATTATTCTGGCAGTGATTGTGATCCGGTCTCCGGAAATCGGAGGATTAATTCATTTAAAAAAACAACTGGCGCCTCATATCACGAGCTTTTTACCAAAAATCACCAATACCACTGTACCCAGAATCACCGGAGGAGCAATGGCGTTCACTACAGGGGCCCTGGTCGCTCATGTGGGACTACAATGGTGGTCCAGTTGGTATCCTGGAGCGGATCCGGGAGGTGGCGGATATATTGCCCAGCGAATGCTGTCTGCCAAAGATGAGCGTCATAGTTTTCTGGCCACACTCTGGTTTACAATCGCCCATTATACCGTACGTCCCTGGCCCTGGATCCTCGTGGCATTATCCGCATTGGTTATTCTTCCCAGATCGGTTTCGCCTGAAAACCTGAGAAATCGTGATCCTGAAAAATATGCATTGGTGGCCCAGGCCTATCCCCGTCGGCATGAGATTGAATCTGCCGGTGATCCTGATTTGATCCAATTTTATGAAAATTATGAAAATACCATTGATCCAGGCGTCATGTATCCGAAACTTATGGTTCGATGTCTTCCGAAAGGCATGCTCGGATTATTGATTGCAGTATTTCTGGCTGCCTATATGTCAACCATTGCTGCGCAGTTGAATTGGGGTGCTTCATATTTAATTAACGATTTATACAAACGGTTTCTTTATCCCGGGGCCTCGGAAGGTCAGCTGATTTTTATGTCGCGAATATGTATTGTCTGTTTAACATTGGTTTCTCTGGTAATCGCCGGGACATTGCTGACTACGATATCGGGAGCCTGGAAATTTATCATCAATGCCAGCGCTGGTTTGGGCGGGGTATTAATTTTACGCTGGTACTGGTGGCGGATCAACGCCTGGTCTGAACTGGCGGCCATGATCGCCCCTTTTATTTTTTACCCTCTGGCTGTTTTTGTACTGGACTTGGAATTTCCTATGACGCTTTATCCGGTCGTGATTGGCAGTACAGCCATATGGCTTTTGGTGACCTATTTAACCCGCCCTGTTGAGACCCATGTTTTATATGAATTTTATCAAAAGGTCAAGCCCGGAGGGCCGGGATGGAGAATGTTTCCTCCTGAATTCCATCAATCAAACCAGCCTGTCATTCGTATGACATTTCAATGGATCTGCGGAATCATTATGGTGTATGGAGCACTATTTGGAATGGGATCGTTGTTGTTTGGTGAATATAGGCATTCACTTATTTGTCTGGCGGCTATTTTATTGACGGGTGGATGGATTTTCTGGTCATTAAAAGAAGGAAGGTGAATAATGAATTGGGGGATTATATTATTTATTTGTTTCTCTGTTGGTGTTTGTGCATATGCTTCTCAGGATGTGCAGGTATTCGATCTGATGCCGTATCCTGCTGATATTGAAGTTCAAAGAGGAAAATTTCTTCTTGATGATTCATTCCGAATTTCCGTGACAGGGAATCCCCATGAAAGGGGGTACCGGGCTGCCACGCGGATGCTGCGACAGTTGTCCGCCCGTACGGGATTATTTTTTACTCAGGATTTCATCAGACCCGGCCAATTGGAACATGCGGCTGCCATGCAGGTTCATGTGGTTTTACCAGGAAAAGTGGCACTGCATCAGGATGAATCCTATACACTTACAATCCGGCCAAAATCAGTTACACTGACTGCCGATACGGACATAGGCGCTTTAAGGGGATTTGAGACCCTTCTCCAGTTACTGAAAGTAAATTCGTCGGGCTATTATTTTCCATGTGTTACGATTCAGGACAAACCGCGTTTCCCTTGGCGGGGTTTACTGATCGATGTGTGCCGGCATTTCATGCCTTCGGAAGTTATTAAGAGAAATCTGGACGGAATGGCTGCCGTGAAAATGAATGTGCTGCATTTGCATTTATCCGAAGATCAGGGATTTAGGATTGAATGTAAAACCTATCCCAAACTGCATGAAATGGGTTCGGACGGCCTGTATTATACCCATGCTCAGATAAAAGAAATTATTGCCTATGCAGATGATCGGGGAATTCGGGTGGTGCCCGAATTTGACATTCCAGGTCACACGACCAGTTGGTTTGCGGGATATCCGGATCTTGCCAGTGCTCCCGGACCTTATGAAATCAGTCGTGGATGGGGCATCCATGAAGCGGTCATGGATCCAACCCGGGAACAGACCTATGCATTTTTGGATGGATTTTTTAATGAGATGTGCGCACTTTTTCCGGATGAGTACATGCATATCGGCGGCGACGAAGCCAATTATATCCATTGGAAGAAAAACAGGACGATCCGCAGATTTATGGAAGCCAATGATATCCGTGATTTTCATGAGCTGCAGGCATATTTCAACCGGCGGGTCAATCAGATTCTGAGTTATTATGGTAAAAAAATGATGGGATGGGATGAGATTTTACATCCGGAGCTTCCCAAGTCCATTCTGATCCAATCCTGGCGGGGCAAGGAAGCGATGATTCAATGCGCCAAAGACAGTGTTTATACAATTTTATCAAACGGATATTATATTGATCTTATTCATCCTGCAGATATCCATTATCTCAATGATCCGTCGCCTGCAGATGTTAAGCTGACCGAAGAACAGAGGAAATTCATCCTGGGAGGTGAAACGACCATGTGGGCGGAATTTGTGACCCCTGAGACAATCGATTCCCGGATCTGGCCCAGAACTGCTGCTATCGCCGAGAGGTTCTGGTCTCCGGAATCCGTGAAAGACGTGCATGATATGTACAGCCGTTTAGAAGCGATTACACTCCAATTGGAGGAATTAGGATTGACCCATGAGAAAAACCGGGGAATGATGCTGCGGCGCCTGATTTGCAGTCGTGAAATCCATCCTCTGGAAGTGCTGGTGGATGTGCTGGAACCGGTCAAGGGATATCAACGTGGTGCGCTTCGTGAATATACTTCCTATTCGCCCATGACACGTATGGTGGATATTGCACGGCCGGACGCATCAGTGGCCAGGAAATTCAGATGGAATGTCAAGGCATTCCTGGAAGTTAATTTAGAACCAGGAACCGCTCAGATGATCGAGGAGCAGATGTCCGTATGGAAGGAAAATCATTCAGAACTGACGGCGCTGATCCGGCAGATACCGGCCCTTGATGAAATCAAACCCCATGCAGAACATCTGTTTATTTGTGCTCAGATTGGCCTTGAAGCCCTGAATAAAATACGTAAAGGGGATCCGGTGAAAAAGAAGTGGAAAAAAAATCATCTGAAGACTTTGAAAAAAATGCACGATCCGCATGGTCAGACAGAATTGATGATTGTCTCGGCCATCAAGCAGCTGGTCGATGGTGTGCCGGAGAGATAAGAAAGAAGTCATTGGGTCGTAGAGTCGCAGGGTCATTGAGTCATTGTGTCGATGGTTGAGTGACGGAGACAGAGCGTGGGAGAGACGGAGAAGCGGAGAAAGAAAGAATCAAGAAATAAGAATCAAGAAACAGGATAAATAATTAAAGACAAAGAGAATATAAGGATTGGTGGTGAAAAAATTCCAAATAACAAAATCCAAATTTCAAATAAATTTCAAATTCCAATGACCAAAATAACAAACAAAGAAAAGTGTGTTTGGAATTTTTGATTTGTTGTTTGGGATTTTAAATCGTTCATGTAAAAAATATTGTCCTGTTAATGATTCATTCACTTGAACAGGAAAAAATAAAAGAGGGCTTATGAAAACAAATTCCGGACGGCTGGTTTCGCTGGATGTATTTCGGGGATTGACCATTGCGGCCATGATTCTCGTAAATCATCCCGGGAGCTGGCAACATGTATACGCACCGCTTCGTCATGCCGAATGGCACGGATGGACGCCCACGGATCTGGTGTTTCCGTTTTTTCTGTTTATCATGGGGGCATCCATCAAGCTTTCTATGGATAAGTATTTAAAATCCGGAAAACCGAAAGCGTCTTTGCTGCCAAGGATTTTTCGTCGCACAATACTCCTGTTTTTGTTCGGACTGATTTTAAACGGATTTCCGGATTATAATTTCAATACATTGCGGATTCCGGGAGTGCTGCAGCGAATCGCCGGTTGTTATCTCATCATTTCATTAATCTACCTGGCCCGTGTCCGGATGGCGGGAGACCGGCTGTATTTTTCGCCCAGGTTTATAATGTGGTTGGGGTTGGGATTCATGGTGCTGTACTGTGGCCTGATGCGTTTTGTGCCGGTTCCCGGATACGGCGCGGGATTATGGGATTCAAAAGAAGGGAATCTGGCCGCCTATGTGGACCGGTGGGTCTTCGGACCGCATCTGTGGCGTTTCTCGAAAACCTGGGATCCTGAAGGGCTTCTGAGCACACTGCCTGCCCTGGCAACCACTATTTCAGGCTTGATTTGTGCCTGGTGGCTGAGGCTGCAGCATCAGAACCGGATGCAAAAACTGATGATGCTTTTTGTGGCAGGCACGGCAGGCGTTCTTTTAGGCTATCTGCTGAGCTTGATTGTTCCCATCAATAAAAATCTGTGGACACCGTCATATGTATTTCTCACCTCTGGATTAGCATTGGGAGTGCTGGGGATTTGCATGTGGCTGGTGGATGTGAAGGGCTGGACACGCTGGTCCAAGTCGTTTCAGGTGCTGGGCAGCAACGCGATTCTGGTCTATTTTCTGTCGTCTCTGGGCGGGCGGGTGCTGTCGATGATCAAGGTTGGCGGCACATCTCTCGCATCCCTGATATATCAGTTCGTGTGTACGCCGGTTTTTGGAGACATGCTCGGTTCACTCGTATTCGCGATACTCTATGTGCTTCTCTGGACAGGCCTGATGGCAATCTTGTACGTGCACCGGGTTTTTGTGAGGGTATGACAGGATGGGCTGCCATAGTGTCACGATGAACAGGAATATCCGGTTTTTTATTGATTTTTAATGATAAAAACATTATAATTCTTTAATTAATATTTTTATTTCGTGATCATGAATCAAGATGTTTGTCTGATGAGAAGGACCGGGACCGATTTTTGGAGGGTTATCCTGTCTGGTATCTGTTAAGATTTTTTCAAACCTGTGTGATCATTGTCCGCCTATAATTTTTTTTATTCTCATCATTCAGATTGACTTCAGTTTTCCTTTCGGTCAGCGTATTGAACCTTAAAAACATCATGATGATCGTTTCTAACAATTTGAAATATTGGATGTCAATTTGTGACTGTTATAATCATTTAATTCAGGAAGGGAGGATCGTCATGAGATGTGCAGTTACGATGATATTGAGCCTTGTTGTATTTTCAGCAGTTATTTTTGCCGATAACATTACCTGGACCGGATCAGAAAGCGGTGAATGGAACAATCCGGGCAACTGGAGCGGCGGAAAAGTGCCGGGTGAAAATGATAATGTAACCATCTCCGATAATGCACCCAATCATTGTCGTCTGCCTGGTGGTTTTGTCCATGTGAATAGTTTGACAAATAACGGTATATTATTGTCTGAAGATGATTCTAACCTTCAAGTCAAGGGAGATCTGGTCAATAATGGCAGCATGGATTGTAAAAACCTCGCTATTTCCTGTAAGGATATGTTGAATAATGGAAGTATCGAAGCGAGCAGTTTGGATTTGTCCGCAGAAAATATGGGGAATGCGAATGGAGCTACGATTATAAGCACATCAGAACAAGGAATAATGATTTCAGCAAATGAGCTTGCGAATGAAGGAACGATTGAAAGTAAGGGGGCCAACGAAAATACAACTTTTAATAGTATGTCCGGTATTATGATAGCGGCCACCTATGTTTACAACTGGGGAAAAATCCAAGCGGCGGATGGCGAAACAGGATATCATGGCGGTGATATCTCAATTCAAGTTGTGCAATATATGAAGAATTATTCATCCGGAAAAATTCTGGCAGGCGATGGAGGAGACATGAATATATTAGGTAAAACAGGAGACGGAGGAAGTATTTATATTACAAAGCTTAATAAATTCATCAATGAAGGACAAATGTATAGTGGAAATGGAGGAATAGGCGGATTCGGCCACAGCGGCGACGGAGGTGACATTTTGATACAGAATGAGAGCGAAATTGACAACATGTACGGCCTTATGGTCAGCGGCAGTGGTGTACATGGCGGTGATATATTTCTCAATTCTTTCGGTACCTTGATTTCAGGAATAACAGCAGCCGGATCATATTGCGGATATTGGGACGAATCCGGGGAGCCCGGCTTAGGTAAAATTGCCGCTGAGACTTATCAAAACGGCTCCGTTTTTCTTGTGGGAGACAGTGTGATTGTGAATGACGATATACAAAGTTTTGGGAAGGTTGAAGCGATTGCCAATCATTTCGTATGCGAGGTGAATGCCTGTTGGGAGGTTTTTTTCGGGGATGACATGAAAATTTATACAACCCCCGAGGGCGATGCGGATTTTTCCGGCACGCATGCGCAGAATGCTTTGGGTGTGACGGCATTGGAGCAAAATGATCCTTTGATAGGCGAGATTTATATCTATACAAACAATCTTATCCCGCCCGCAGAAGGCATGGATTATATTTGTAAGCCGGATCCCCATATCAATCCCGCAGATCCCGATTTTGTCCGGGCATCGGCAATCGGACTCGATCAAATCGGAGACATCGGCGAAACCGGCAGCCTGCCCATTCTTTTTCAAAATCAGAGCACGGCTTCGAGAACGCTCGATTATGCGGTGAGTTCAATGAATGGCTGGGTAATGCCGGCTTCCGGCAGCACGACTGCGCTCGATCCGTTTGAATTTGACAGCGCGGATGTCGCCTTCACAGTTCCTTCGGATGCCACGTCAGAGGATGCGGATTCCGTGATGATCGTGGTTTCCATAGAGGAAAATTATTCAGATACGTCCTGGGTGATGATTGGCTGTTCCGGAGAGGCAGCAGGATCGGTGAGCGTTCCGCGTGACAACCGGAGTCGGCCTTCGGACTATATGCTGTCAGTTTATCCCAATCCTTTCAATTCAGTATGCAGGATCTTTACCTCCCATGAGAGCCGGATCGAAATATTCGATGTCACCGGCCGCAGGGTTGCAAGGTTTGATGCTTCCGATGTGTTCACGAATGGTTTTCTCTGGCAGCCGGACGGGATCCTGGGAAGCGGCGAATATCTGATACAGGCAACCACCCGGGACGGCCGGATAATGGCGCAGCAGGTGATTTATTTGAAGTAGGCAGAATCCTTACAGCAGGCTACGTATTATGTTCACAGGATTTGTTGAATGGGTTATGATAATTGTTAAATAGCCATTCAGTATGTAAAATTAGAATCCCACTTGTCCCGGATAGCTTCGCTTCCGGGACAAGCCGTTGAAAGAAAGTGGGCAAAGAAACTTTTGGCTGCCGAAAAATCTCCCAAATGCGGATTCCGCTAACAGAAGGACTGAAACTCCCCCGTAAGATAGTAAAGCTTATCTAACGGAGTCAAACATCAGTCCTTCTGATCGTTCGCGTTATCCGAATTCTTAACGGAAATTTTTCCGAATGCCAGAAACACTACCCAGTCCTAAAAGCGTTGCATCCTGACATGAGTTATAAAAAAAAGTAAACCTTTAATCTTTATGGCAGAATATTAAAATCTACTGCCTTTGGAGCTATTAGGTGACTATTTTTTATAGTAAAACATTTTCCGGAATTTCTTAATGAAATTTTCATGATGACGGAATGAAACAGGTCAGGAATAACTACTCCTTTTTTGTCATTCCCGCGAAAGCGGGAATCCAGCGGGGGGAGAGTGTTTTTCATATTTCTATTATTCAATGAAAACCACTATTCATTCATTTCATCCGTCTATGCTTCAAACGCAATCAGATACAGCTCCTCCTGCGGATCAGACAGGAATTCACAGCCATCATTGTTCACAACCACAATTTCTTCGATGGTGGCCACACCGTGGCCGGGTACAGTCAGCCGAGGTTCCAGTGTAAATACCTGACCGGCTTCGACTTTTGAGAAGGGGAGCTTTCCATAGCGCTCCCACTGCGGGCAGAGCAGGGTAGAGCCGTCATGGGCTTTTCGTCCGACCTGATGGCCCAGGGCATGCGGATATTCCGTATATCCAGCATCCGTTATGTGTTTTCGGGCCACTTCGTCGACTTTCCGGCCCTCCACACCTGGTTTCATACAATCCGCCGCTTTTTTTATTGAATCCCGAATAACCTGGAATCCCCGCTGAACGGCTTCGGGCGGAGCGATTTCACCCTCACGCATAAAGTACCAGGTTCTCTGAAGATCCGAAACATAGTCTTTGTATCTGACCCCGAAGTCAATATTCATGATATGACCCGGTTCAATTTTTCTTCCGGTGGGCATGGCATGGGCGCCGGCGCTGTCCGGACCGGTAAATACGGCCGGACACTGATCCGGATCCCAGGCGGGCTCCAGTCCTTTATCTTTCATTTGGTTTTTGATAAAATCAGCCACTTCGAATTCGGTCATACCGGGCCGTACGACCGCGGTAACCGCATTAAAAATCAACAGGGTTTCACGAATGGCACCTTGAATATATTCAATTTCGGTTTTTGATTTTCGCCCGCGCAAAGCGGATATAATCATTTCACTGGATTCGAGCCGATCCGCGAAATCGGTTTCTTTTAAATATTCCATCAGAATAAGATACATGCCGTGACTCAGGCCGTCTGCCGTTACATCATTTGTGGAATAATTGATCGCAATGCGCTTTGGATTCAACCGGTCCAATAATTTGAGCAAAGACGGTTTAATCGAATCCACATAACCCACCACCTCATAATCGGCGTGGTCCTTTACATTCTGCACATCCAGACTGCCGACGAGCGCTATCTTTTCTCCCTGTCTGGTTAAACAGAACGCAGAGGACCATACGACATGGGTTCCCAAAATCAGGTCTAAAACCGGGTCCGGAGAACTGGATGTCTCCCGTACAAAGTTTAGCCAGAGATCCACTTTTTTTTCTTTCAGGATACGAACAGCCTGATTCAGCTTTTCATTAATCATATATTGCCTCTTGTTATAATTTCGATTTGGATTCACTGTTCATTGAAAAATTTCTTGGTTTGGTGAGTTATTTTAATTATTTTTATTTATTTAAAATACGGCGGTCGATGATCGGCCGAATTTCTGCGATTGCACGAATTTTTTTATTTGCTCCGAACTGGATTTCAAATGATTTTTATAATAGGCACTGATCTTCAACAGCTTGCGATGCACGGAAAAGGGAAGATTCAAGGATGACTGATTTTGAATGAAATCATGAACAGGCAGAAGGTAATGCGCATGATGCGAGGATGTTTTTGCTTCATAGACCATCAGGGGTGAGTAATGGATGTGTTCCATTGTGATATGGGTCCGGTCAAGATCCGTTGTATATTTTTTAATCGTAAAGGAGAAAATAATCCCGCAGTCTGTGTGCGGTCTTTTTTGATTTGAAATGAAGTTGCCCAGAGAATAGATCACCAGTCTCGGTTTAATCCTGCCGTATTTATCCCGTCGACGTTCCAGTAAAAAGGGTTGAACCACATGGGGATGGGTTCCAAGAACGATGTCGGCGCCTTCATCCAGGAGTAAATGGATCCATTTTTTTTGAAAATCATCAGGCGTTGAACGATATTCAGCCCCTGCATGAAGGAGCACGCATATAACATCGGGCTGTTTTGCCCGGGCCAGTGACATATCCTGAGCAATCTGCACAGAATCAATCAGATTGACAACCACTCCGCTCGGAATGCGAAGGCCGTTTGTGCCATACGTATAATTTAAAAAGGCCAGCCTGATATGCTGACAATCGAGGACCAATATTCGGTTGTCTTCGTATTCTTTTTTATTTCGATAGGTGCCACAGTGAGCAATTTTATGGGTATCCAGCACATTCAGAGTCCGAATCAGGCCCTGCCTGCCTTTATCGCAAGCATGATTATTGGCCGTTGAGAGCAGGTCAAATCCGGCATATTTCAATGCCTCGATCAAAGCATCAGGCGCGCCGAAAAGAGGATATCCGGAATATGCTTTCTTCTGTCCGGGCGTTGTAGTTTCCAGATTGCCGATGGTTAAGTCTGCACGGGATAACTGGTGTTTGACATACTGAAAAGAAGGGGTAAAATCATAGATTTTTTTATTTTCATTCCAGGCAGAGGCAATCTGGCTGTCATGCACCATGATATCTCCAACAGCTGCGATGTTGCAGCTGTCCACCCGTTGAATACGGATTTGTGCCTGGGTGATTTGAAATAATAAATAACCAAATAAACCAAAAGTTTTAAAAAAATGTCGATATGCTCGATATTTCAAATTTATACCTTTTTCATAGAACTCTTTATCGTACAAAATCATATAATGATTGTCAAGAACCAAATCATGAGGTGAGCGATATGCACCCGAAAAATAATAAAGCGAATTTAAAAATCGTAAAAGGCATATTGGCTCTTATTGCAGTTTCGCTGGGAGCCATATACGCGAAAAACCCAAAAAATATTATTTTTATGATTTGTGACGGAGGCGGATATAATCATGTGGATGCCTCCAGTTATTATGAGTTCGGAGAGTCCGGCACCCAAGTTTATGAGCAATTCCCGGTATGCTGTGCCATGAGCACCTATTCTGCATCAGGAAATAAATATGATCCGGAAAAAGCCTGGCATGATTTTAAGTTTGTCAAGAAAAAGCCCACGGATTCTGCTGCCGCTGCAACCGCCATGGCTTGCGGAATAAAAACGAATAGTAAATTTCTGGGTATGACTCCTTTAAAAAAATCCATTGCAAATATTGTAGAGCACTGTGAAAGTCTGGGCAGGGCCACAGGCCTGGTCACAACAGTGCCCTTCAGTCATGCCACGCCTGCCGCATTCGCTTCACATCATAACAACCGTGATGAATACCACCGGATTGCAGAACAGATGATTCAGGAAAGCGCCATCGATCTGATCATGGGATGCGGCCATCCGGAATATGATTGTTCAGGACAGTCTGTTTTAAATAGACAATGCGATTATGAATATGTGGATCCACATTTATGGCAGTTGATTCGGCAGGGTATTATCGGCGCCGACAGGAATGGAGACGGTGTGGATGATCCCTGGACGCTGATTGAAGATCGGGAAGATTTTCTTGCGCTAAAAGACGCGTCCGAATTCATGCGTGTTTTAGGTATACCCAAAGTTTTCAAGACCTTGGAGCAGGGACGTCCGGGTCATGAAAAAGCTCCCCCCTTTAAGGAGACATGGATAGAAACAGTCCCCATGCTGCATGAAATGACTGAGGGTGCACTTTGCATGCTTGACTTTAATCCGGATGGATTTTTTCTGATGGTTGAGGGCGGCGCAGTGGATTGGGCGAGTCATGACAATCAATCCGGGCGAATGATCGAAGAAATGCTGGATTTCAACCTGGCGACTCAGACAGTGGTCAACTGGATAGAGTCTCACAGCAGCTGGGAGGAAACGCTGCTAATTGTTACTGCTGACCATGAGACGGGATACCTTTTGGGAAAAAAATCGGGAAGCGGTCTCTTTGGCTGGTTAACGGGAGCCGAACCCCGCTGGAGACCAATCGAGAATCGGGGCAAAAACCAGGTTCCCGGAATGAAATGGTATTCAGAAGAGCATACGAACAGCCTGGTTCCGTTTTACGCCAAAGGCATGGGGGCACAACGCTTTCAAACTCTGGCGGATGAACACGATCCGGTCCGCGGACCGTATCTGGATAATGCAGAGCTGGGGCGGGCTTTATTTGATGTGATGCAGCAGTGAAAAATGACAATATTGTTGTCAACAACTTGGTTTCGTTGATCGTCCAATAGTATATTTTTCATTAAATTGACAGAGGCTTTAAAATTTTTAAATATCAAATTAATTCATATGTTCAATGGGAAAATTATCAATAAATAAATGCGGGAGTTATATATTAGATGAGATATCTACATTTAAGAACGCTTATTTTTCTTATATTTTTATCCACCCTTTCAATTTCGCTTCATGCTTCATTCAATGCCATTTACTTTAAAGAGGAACAATCCGGTTCCGATCCTTCAGTTTTTACGGAGGAAAAAGGCAATTCAGATTCTAGAGCATTCACTGTTTTCGGCGAACCTGCGATTCTTGCCAACGGGGTTTCGGTGCCGAGCGATTTTCCATATTCGAATGTTTTGACCAACGAAAATCCGGCTTCGGGCAGGATTGTTCTGAGCTATCGTGATTCTAATGCTCCATATATTCTGATTCTCAATAATGACGGCACGCCTTTCTGGTATCAAAAACTCGATGCTATTTTACGCCAATTTACGAAACAGCCGACTGGACTCCTGACCGCATTGACGACATATAATCATCCTGTTTTTGGTACCATTCCCCACAGTTATATCGGGATGGATAACACATATACCGTAGTGGACACCTTTTATGCAGGTCCGAATGCCTATGTAGATGAACACGAACTGCGGGTACTGCCGAACGGTCACTATCTGATCATCGCTGAAGAAAAACTGTTTGGCGTGGATATGCGCACTATTGTCCAAGGCGGCGATCCGGATGCCAATATCGATTTGACTAATCTGCGGGAATTGAATGAAAGGGATTCCGTTGTCTGGGAATGGCGTTCTCTGAATCATTTTGAATATACAGACATAGATCCGGCTCTTTGGCATCTCACTGACAGTTTCATTGATTTTCCTCACATCAATTCTATAGATATCGACGAGGACGGCCATCTGGTAATATCGAGCCGGCATCTGTCGGAAGTGACCAAAATCAACCGTGAGACCAAGGAGATCATATGGAGGCTGGGCGGTTTGAGAAGCGATTTTGTCTTTATTGACGATCCGTTTGATGGTTTTTCCGCGCAGCATGACGCCCGGTGCCTCGGCAACGGACATTATTCGATATTCGACAACGGCAATGGACGCTGGCCCCAGGAATCCCGCGGTGTGGAGTACGTGCTTGATACGCAGGCGATGACCGCAACCCTGGTCTGGGAATACCGAAGCCAGCCCGGAAGATATTCAGGACAGTTCGGCAATGTTCAGCAGCTGCCCAACGGCAACAAACTCATCAACTGGGGATCGGACAGACACCCGAATGTAACGGAAGTGCGTCCGGATGGAACCATTGCCTATGAAATGAAATTCGAGGATCGTGAAAAGTGTTACCGGGTTCATCGCGAATCATGGGATGCACCCGCGGTCAAGCCCTATTTGATTGTGGAATCCGGAACTGCAGGAATCACACTGATTTTCAATCAATTCGGAGACGGTCAGGTCGACTATTACAATATCTATCACGGATTGAATCCGGCGCCTTCCGCAGTGCTTGATACAAGCCGGCTGACCATGAAAACACTGACGGATCTGGAAAATAAAGAAGAGCATTATTTCAGGATTACTTCGGTTAACCAATCGGGAGAGGAATCGGATTTTTCAAATGAAGCATACGTGCTGGTGAAACTGATCAAGCCGGGTGGCAATCAGGTGCTGAATCCGGATTTTGCAGATCAGGATGAATACTGGGAGTTTGGTGTAAATGGTGAAGTGACTGCTTCCGGCAGTGTAGAAAATGAAGTGTATCACGTGCGTATTCAGGAGAATGCTGGTTCATCCTGGCTCGTATATCTCGGACAAATGCCTATGGAATTAAAACAGAAAAAATCTTATATCATGCAATTTGATGCATGGGCCAGTAAAACCATGAGAATTCAACCAGCAGTAATCAATAACAACAGCGGCTCTGATTATTCAAAAATAGGCAAGATACAGATTACTCAGGAGAGAAAATCCTATTCGTATGAATTTATATCCGGATCTGCCAACAGTGAAGCAGTTCTGGCTTTTATTATAACCGACCAACCCGGCTGTGATGTTTACTTTGATCATGTGAGTTTTAAACAGCAGGTCGCCTCTGCCGTATATTTCACAGCAGATGATCTGCCACTGGATTTTCAATTAAGTCAAAACTATCCCAATCCGTTCAATGATCAGACAGTGATGACATTGAATGTTCCTGTCGAATGTCGTATCTGTATGACGCTCTATGATGTATTGGGAAGACAGACCGGAACCGTCAGAAAAGGCAATTACCTTCCCGGCGATCATCAGCTTTCTTTTCAGAATCCGTCTCTCAGCTCCGGGATTTACTTTTTTCATGTGGCGGCTGAAACTGCGAACGGCCGGCAGCTTTATCATCAAATTGTCAAAATGATTTATCTCAAGTAATCCATGACCATTTTTACAATTAAAAGGTCAATAAATATAAAATTTTCTCCGGATTGGAAAGGAAATAATCACCGGTATCCGGCAATTTGTAAAAAAATGTCATCAAGCGGCTTCATTCAGTATTCTGCGGGAACATTGTCAAAAGCCATTCGTAATGGGTAGTATATTGTCAATATAAAAATTATTTTTGTATCGATTTGTGATCTCAATATGAGGTTTTTTATGCAACAATGGATATCCGTGATCATTATTGTCAGCTTATTATTGTCAGCAAATATATTTGCCTCCGACTTACAAATATCAAACTGTTTTAAAGAGCCTTTACAATTTCAAAATAATATTTACTTTGATCGGTCCGTAAATCGATGGTTTCAATCTGCTGGACGCAACCCCCGGATACTTTCAAATGGCGTCGCAGTGCCCAGTGATTTTCCGGAAATCCATACATGTCAATATGGCCAAACAGCACCGGGTCGTATTTTTTTTTCAAGCACATTTTTTGACGGAAGCGGACGGGGCAATTATCTTGTGATTTGTGAGAATGACGGCACTCCTTATTTTTACCGAAGATATGATCGTTCACCGGATTCAGATAAAGGTACGGCAGATTTCAGGGTTCAGGAAAATGGACTCCTGACGTTCCATCAGTATCTGAAGGTGGAGAGCGGTATTTTTTATATCATGGATCAGACCTTCACGCATATCGATACATTCATATGCGGTGATCAGTACTGGACAGACAACCATGAGTTTCTCATTCTGCCCAATGGACACGCTTTGCTCATTGCCGAGGAGATAAAGACCGAAGATCTCAGTAATATCCCTGGAGGACATTCCAATGCAAGGGTGATTCATAATTATATTCAGGAACTGGACAGTGACGGCCGTCTGTACTGGGAATGGAGCAGTGCAGACCGTCTTGATATTGAAGATGCCGTTGAAGCAAATCTTGCGACTGGATGGGGACTGATCGATTATGTCCATGTTAATTCTATCGCCAAAGACTATGACGGGCATTATATTATTTCATTGCGATATTATAATGAGGTGGCCAAAATCAATAGCAGCACCGGCAACTTCATATGGCGCCTGGGAGGTGAGAATAATCAGTTCACATTTATCAATGAAAATACACAGATTTCCAGCCAGCATCACGCCCGGCCGGTGCCCGGCAAACCCAACCATTATACCATTTATGATAATGGAGATTCCCATACACCTCCTTTTACACGCGCTGTAGAATATAAAATCGATCCGGTAGCCATGACAGCCGAAAAAGTCTGGGAATATCGGTACGATAAAGTCAATTACGCTTTTATGATGGGCAGTGTGCAGCGGCTTTCGAATGGCAATACCTATATCGACTGGTCCACACGGCCGCCCATGCGTGCCTGCGAAGTTGACTCGAACAACAACCTTCTTTTTGAAATTGAGGTTGATGGAGTATCCGGATACCGGTCCTACCGGTGCGAGTGGGAGGGAAAAGCTTTAAAGCCTGAATTGATTGCGGAGAATCACCGGGATGCCGTTTTTCTTATTTTCAATCAATTCAACGATCCCGATGTTGATTATTTTAACATTTACCATGACACATCACCCCATCCGACAACACTTCTGGATACGAGTCGTTTGACGATGAAAAATTTCGATCAACTTGAAAACAAAAAAAATCACTATTTCCGGGTAACCTCTGTTGATCAGTCAGGTAAAGAATCCGGCTTTTCCAACGAAGAAGCCGTGTTTGTGAAAAATATTGCTCCCGGAGAAAATCAGATAATCAATCCTGATTTTACAGAAGGTGATACGTTCTGGACCTTCGGAACCTATGGGGATATCAGCGCCTCCGGTGCAGTTGTTGACGGAGTGTATCGTCTCCGTGTCACAGATGTTATGGGATACGGCGGAGCAAATGTGTTTCAGTCTCCTGTCGAGTTGCTGGAAAATGCAACTTATATTTTTGAATTTGCCGCCTGGTCCGATCAGAAACTTCAAATCCAGCCTTATGTGATGTCTGGAAATGCCAGTACGGATTATTCAAGAATTGGTTCTGTTCAGGTGACCGAAGAAAATAAAGTTTATTCTTTTGAATTTACCAAAAGTAGAGCCAGCACAACAACTGCATTGGCCGGATTCCTTATTGAGACCAATACGGGGACATTATATATCGATTATGTTTCACTGAAGCAGGTTGTAACATCAGTGAGTGATAAACATAAGGATATTCCAGTGTCATTTCAGCTGGGTAACAATTATCCCAATCCGTTCAACAGCATAACAACACTGCCCTTTACCCTGTCAGAAACGAGTGAAGTCGTGATCACCTTGTATGACATACAGGGAAAGCAGATAAGCTCAATTCACAAAGGCGTCTATGATCCGGGCGAGCATCGAGTTATATTTCAGGATGAATTGTTAAGTTCCGGTGTGTATTTTTTCAGGATGGAAGCCCGGTCGGCGCAGAGGGAAATGGTTTATCAACGGGTTCGGAAGATAATCTGCCTGAAATAGAAGCAATCCGGTTTTTCACAGAGTATTGTCATCATGAAAGGTGTATCATAAATAAACGGACCGAAGGATCCAAGGAGATAACAATGGTTAAGCGTTTTATCGGAGTTTTTATATTGTTGAGTTTCTGGGTATCACTGGTTGCCGGGATTTCTCTTGGAAAACCAATGATTAATTCATCACAGCTCTCCGAACCATCCTCCGAATCCCAAAAGCGATCTCCGATGGTCGTTGGAGAACCGACTATTCTGGCAAATGGTGTATCCGTACCCAGCGATTTTCCCTACATCGAGGTAATGGTGAATGAAAATCCTGCTCCTGGAAAAATTTTTCTGAACAACTGGAGCGACTCGTCACCCTACAATGTCATGTTCAATTCCGACGGAACCCCATACTGGTATAATAAAACAATAGCACGGCAGCGTGATTTTAAAGTGCAGCGCAACGGCCTGCTGACTGCAAGATACATACCGAGTATAAACGGAATTCCGGGCGGCGCGTTTATAGCCTATGATTCCACTTATGCAGTGGTCGATACATTTCTTGCAGCCCCTGACAATCAAGGACGGTTTTATGAAGTTGATGAACACGAACTTGTGGTACTTGAAGATGGCGGTTATCTGCTGGTTGCACTGGATTACCGTCAAGTCGATATGAGCGAATTTTTTGAAGATGGCAAAACCAATGCCGGAGTGGCTTTTTCACATCTTCAGGAATTTGACAGTGAAGGCAATCTGATATTACATTTTGACACTCAGGAAAATTTGAATATCGGGGAATTCACACAAATCGAAGAACATGTAAAATACGGCGGACGCTTTCCCCATATGAATGCCATTGATGTGGACGAGGACAATAATCTGATTTTTTCATGCCGCCATTTGAGCGCAGTCTATAAAATTCAGCGGCAAACTGGTGAGATTATCTGGAAACTGGGCGGAATCAATGGGAATTTTACTTTTGTCAATGATCCCTTCAATGGATTCTCGGGTCAGCATGCTGTCAGTGTTCTGGGAAACAACCGGTATCTTCTGTTTGACAACGGGAACAATCATAATCCGAAAACCTCACGCGCAGTCGAATATGAGCTGGACTTAGATGCCATGACCGCTACCCTGGTGTGGGAATACAGGCAGGATCCTGATGCTCAATTTTCTCATTATATGGGGAATGCCCAGCGGCTGCCCAATGGCAACACACTGATTAACTGGGCCGAAGGCGGACGGCCTAAAGCCACGGAAGTGACTCCGGACGGAACAAAAGTGTATGAAATGAATTTTATCAACCATTATGATTGTTACCGAACCTACAAATTTGACTGGAACGTACCCGCTGTCAGACCCTATCTGATCATTGAATCCAGACCGGCAGGTCCCACTTTGCTGTTTAATCAATTCGGTGATCCGGATGTGGATTATTATAATATATATCATGGAACAGATCCGCATCCGACAGCGATCCTTGATTCGAGCCGGCTGACCATGAAATCATTCGAAAATCTGGAAAATATACAGTATCATTATTTCAGGGTCACTTCCGTCAGTAAAACCGGAGTGGAGTCCGATTTTTCCAATGAAGAGGCGACGATGATAAAACGGATCGGGCCGGGGGATGAGCAAATACTGAACGGGGATTTTTCAGGCGGGGATGATTTCTGGATTTTTGGGATGTACGGTTATTCTACCAATGCAGAGGGGGAAGTGAATGACGGTGTGTATCATCTTCATGTCGGTTCGATATCCGGCAATAACGGTGGTGCCTATGTTTTTCAATATCCGGTCGAACTTTTAGAAGATCAAACCTACCGTTTCGAATTTGATGCCTGGGCCGATCAAAAACTGAATATACTTCCCATGGTAGCCAATAATACGGCGAGTCGGGATTACTCCCGTATCGGCAACGTTCCAATGGGTACCAGCTCGAAACATTATGCTTATGAATTCACAAAACGCTCTTCAAGTACCTCCGAAGCGATTGCAGGTTTTTTAATGGGAGAAAATACGGGCACACTGTATGTCGATAATGTATCGCTGAAGCAGGTCATGACTTCTGTTGATGAAACAAAAGCAGTAAAGCCTGAACGATATCAATTGGAAAAGAATTATCCGAATCCGTTTAATGGAAAAACGACATTGAAATTTTCAGTTCCTTATTCAAGTGATGTTACGTTTGTTTTATATGATATTCTGGGCAGGCAGGTCAGGGAGATTAAGAAGGGAAGTTATTCTCCAGGAAGTCACCTTCTTGTTTTTCATGATGAATCATTAAGCTCCGGTGTCTATTTCTGTAAAATGAAAGCCGGGCCTAAAGAAGAACCCCAGACCTTTGAACGTGTCATTAAAATGATATTGATGAAATGAATTAAGCCGTATGAAAGCCCCGGGGAGCTGATTTCTCCCCGGGAATTTTTATTTATGACTATCGCCAGCCTTCGGCTTTTTCCAATTCGGCCAGATCGGGTCTTTCAGATGCGATTTGCAGGGATTCCTGATACAATTTCTCCAGGTCTTCCAGCTCTATTTTTGATCCCTGGCGAATGAAAACGGGTATTCTGGGAATTGAAGCCGGGACGGACACATATTCTCCGCCGGACTGCGGTTGATGATTCCATGCATTTAGCCAGACCTCTCCGTCGGGAAGATAAAGACGATGCATTGTAATCCCCGATTCCCAGATTGCTGAAACCAGAATATCCGGTCCTACCATAAATGTCTGCCAGTCCCTCCAGGCTTCCTTCTGATCCGGATATACCAGAAACAACGGCCGGACAATGGGGATTCCCGTTTTCGATGCTTCTTTGGCCAGTGAGTATAAATACTTCTGAATTCGCATTCTAATAATTGAGTAGAGACGCCATGTGGCGATCAATTCCACATCATAATGCGGCTCTTCAGGATTGTCCCAGAATCCATGGTTATTGGTTGGTCCCACTTCCATAATCGGGGAGAAACAACTGAACGCCAGCCAGCGTTTGCAGGTTTCGTGAGAAAAATCTCCCCAGTATCCGCCGGTATCCGATCCCCATACAGGGTATCCCATTACAGCACAGCGCTGTAATCCAATAATCGCTGAACGCAGACCCTCAGGGCGTCCGTTCGTATCACCGGCCCATAGACCGCCGTATTTTGCGCTTCCGGTGTATTGGGCCCGAGGATACAAAATGAAGTTGTCTCCGAGAACCGGCTGAACGGCTTCAAATGCCGCTTTAACATATTGACGGGGATAATCATTGTAATTTTCCCTGTAGGATTTCCCGGAATAGGTTTTCAAGTGAAGCGAGTCAATCAGTTTCTCACCGTCTGCCCGGTCCAGTTTATAGCCCCGGATTCCCAGCCGGGCGAGTTTGGATGGGCCTTTTTCCGACCACCATTTTCTTGCTTCCGGGTGGGTAAAATCGATCAATTCCTGCTGATATTTTCCTCTTGACCGGCTTTTAAGCGTGTATCCGTTTCTCACTGCTTCATTTGCCATGTTTCCCATGACCCAGGGGGCGATCCAAATCATAAATTCCATACCATGTCGGTTTATCCACCGAATCATCTTTTCGTGGCTGGGGAATCGGTCCGGATCGAATTCATAATCATCAAATCCCCGCGGGCCCTTGGCCCATGGCCTGTCCACCCAGTAAGCAGTACACGGGATATCAAAGGCTTTCATCATTAACACGTCCTCAACCAGCTGACTATTGTAAGGAGACTTAACTTCGGTGCTGTCATAATATCGCGTGTTGTTTTGGTGGTCGTCGCGCCAGCGCCAGGGACCGAAAGCCCAATCCGGGGGACAAAAGGACGGACCGGTTTCAAGTGCGTGACATCGCACGATTTGCATGGGCGTACCAAAATAGAGTTTTAAATTGAATTCGGGGCCCTCGAATGCAATCTGAACCGTGTGATCGTTTTCTTTGCAAAAATCGAAGACTCCTGGCCAGATTCCCTTGATAAAAATTCCATACAATTTTGAAGACAGATAGAATGGTGCATACGCGGATACCGTGGGTTTCAGTTTCATTTCCACACGTTCTCCATGCAGATCCATCGCGGTTTCGATGCCAGGTTCCCAGGAACGGTTTTGACGCCCGTCTATGACCCGCTCAAAAATACCAGTGAAGTATTCATCCGTCTCTGCCCCGATATTTAAGATCCATTGATCCGGCTCTGAATCCCTGTTACCCGTCCAGGCGAAACGCAAATGGATGTTTATTTTATCACAGTCTATATGAAGAGAGATTTTTTCCGATGTATTCATAATCCAGGTATATGTTTCGGGCGCATGTGTGCAGTCCGGCGCTCCGGTCAACCATCGGATTTTTCCATTTTTTCTAAAACCGATGCTGCCGGCTCCCGAAGATATCGGCCTGATAATTACCGGTTCACCCGTAGGATTTTCTATTTTTATCAACGGATAATTATTTTTTAATTGAATTGACAGTTTCGAAGGAATCAGTTCCTGCCCTGCCGCTATGACTCTCCAGAATATGAGTGCTAATAATATTGGAATCAATAATGACCGCCTGACATGTTTATGGGTTGATATCATAATGATCTCTCCTTGATTGAGATTGGGGGTTTAAAAATGGAATTTTTTTATCAAGATGATAATAGGTTTCATATTGCCAGTTTTTATTATTCTGTACCCGAATCACCACATGTCCCACCTCAAAAGGCAGTAAATCTTCAATGAGCCGATGATTGTTGTCACGTAAAAACGGAAGCACGGTTTGCTTGACATGATGGGTATAAGCGGCGCGGCCGTAAATATGCTCCTCTCCGGATACCAGAAACAGACAGGGATCGATTGTTTTTAAATAGGATATATTTACAGACCCATGAAAATGATGATTGGCATGATAAACATGGGTTTTTAAAAGATCCAGCCTGTTTTTTCGGGTGTAACTTTTCAGAATTCTCTGCTGATTTTCTCCGTAGATGTCTCCGCCATGGGTATACACAAAGCCCTGGTATGCCATGCGGAATGAAAGCGAACGTGAATTTTCGCCTGCCGTGTCGTTTCCGTCCGAGTGCGAGTTGAGTATCAACACATCAATCCCTTCAAAATCGAACCGCTCATCTGTCTGGTAGTCATGATAATCGGTCATGACAAGATCCGGATATTTTTGTTGAAGCAGCGGAACACCACCGTCATGGTCGGCATGATGGTGGGTGATCCAGAGATAATCGAGGATAATATAATGCCGGTCCAGAAACGGAAGGACATTTTTTTTGCACATTGCTTCTGTTCCGGTGTCGATCAGTAATGTTTTCTCATTCGGTAAACACATGAGAACAGCAGTCCCGTGTCGCACGTCAAGTGAAATGATTGTCCAGTCAGGTTCAGGGGCAGATTCACAAACGTTGAGATGAAAAGGAATGGACTCTGTATGATTAAAATTGAAAACGAATTCTGTCCTGCCATCCTGTAAGGTATCGAGAAAACGTGAAGGGATGGTGATTGTCACTGCATCTTCAAGATACCAAACTGAATCAGATTGAAACGGTACTGTACGATTGTTGTGTGTGATATTGGCGAATGCATTGTGATTTTTTTCCAGCTGGATGACCAGGTCTGTATCGTTTTGATATTTATAATAAAAGTTCTGTACAGGTGTGATTTCCGGAGGGTCAAAGACAGGGCCTGTAATCCGGAGATAATCGATATCCATGTTTCCCCAGGATGCCCTGAGTTCGATGTTGTTTTGTCCTGTTTTTAAACCCGCTGAATGCCGGATTTCGGTCCAATTCCGGCTGACGGAAAAACCGATTTCCGGTGCATATTCTTTACCATTGATCAGAATGTGCTGTGCATTGTCAGCATCGGATGATCTGTAGGCAATATACAGGGCATATCTTGCAGTGGTGCCTACCTCTACCTGAAATGTTACAGATCCCTGCTTTTCAGGCATGTAAACAAAATGTTTATTGCGTGCAGAAGGATCTCTTTTTACCACAATGCTGTCCTGAAGAAACGCGTCTTCCGCCTCGACAATTTGATTCACTGAAGGGAATTGACCCATTAGATAAATGGAAAGATATAAATGAATGAACAGCCACTGAATCCATCGATGGTTCATGATTGTTATCTTTCTTTGAAATATGTGTGTTTACATAATTTCCTGAATCTTTTCGGATTGAAGGTTGCCTTGAAGAATCAGAGTAGGCTTCCGGATCAGGTCCGGAAGGGGCCCGCTAAAAAAGAGCATCGGGTAAATTTCCGGATCAAATTTGTTACAGGTTTTGTCAGAGGGACAGAATTCCCTTCCCGAGCCGGAGAGCGGATCGAAGTCCATCCCGGCTTAAAAGCATGCCGGAACAGGCCTTGGGGCTGTATCAAAAGTCATTGATAAAGTCCTATAAAATGTTACATTGTTTTATACTCCTTTAAGACAAAACAGGTAACTAATTTA